>DCAE01000063.1:0-3499 GCA_002311385.1 Dehalococcoidia bacterium UBA1141
CGGTGTAGTTCAACTCTACTCCGTCTCCACCAATCAGCGGGCCTTGGTCAGTACCGCTTCGAAGCTAAATTGGTACTCCGTTTGTGTTCCCTGTTCCTCAGTGGCGTAGCACTCTGTGGCCTTTCGGCTAACTCACTGCCAACATTAAACCCCAGCCAGGTTAATCTTTTTGATTGTGGCATGACAGGTGACACTATGCGCGAATACTGTTTTGTCAAATAAAGGTCGCTAAATTCCCCATGAACCCGGAGGTTGCTCACTATTGACAGCGCTTCTAGGCTTGCGGACAGTTTAGTCAAAATTCGAGCCTTGTTCCGGTGGATTCGATCGGATAGACTGCTTCTCGACGTCGAACCAACTGGATTCCAGTCCTCGAGGTGCAACATGCCAAATGCACACGGAAGAATAATCGCCAATATCGACAGGCTTCACCAACTGATGGACGCCCGAGAGGTGTCGGCAATCGTAGCCAGGTCTGGAAAAAACTTCACCTATCTGGCAGGGTTTGCATTTCCCGGCACGCTGGGTCGGCACTTGGACTTCCCGGACTCGCCGAGGGAAGTCTTGCTGATCTGGCCCCGAGCCGGCGAACCGGTGATGGTCCTCAACAACTATACTGCTCCACTGGCTCGCCGCGACTCCTGGCTCGAGAAGATCGAAGTCTACGACGACTACGCCGAATCGCCCTACTCTAGGGCGGCGGACGCCCTAAAGGCGATGGGTCTTGACCGAGAAACCATCGGCTTCGAAAAGAGCTACGTCAGCGCCAACCGATGGGAAGAGGTCGCGGGCCTGCTACCGGCCGCCAGAATAGTCGACTGTACCGACCTCATGGACCGGGTCCGTTGGATCAAGACCCCAGCAGAGGTGGAAGCCATCGAAGCCGGTGCTATCGTACTGGACGAGGCTTACCTGGAGATCTTGCCGACGGTTCGGCCCGGCGATACGGAGCGGGAGGTGCATAGCCGCATCGTCGAGGCCTGCATCCGTCGCGGCGCAAACTGGGCTCACGGTATCCTGAACTCCAGCCGTAACACGGTGGCCTACGGCGGCGAAGGTGACATAGCTTTCGAGTCCGGTGACATTATACGGAACGACTACGTTTCTTATCTTAATGGTTACCCCGGCCACCAGTCGCGCACGGTAGTGGTGGGACAGCCAACCGAAGAGCAAAAGAAGACCTATCGTTTAACCAAGGACATCTACCGAGCCACCATTGACCAGTGCCGGCCCGGCGCCAAGGCTTCGGACATATACCATTTCGCCAACGACCGGTTCCATGAAGCCGGGTTCCGAGGTAACGTTTCGCTCGCCGGGCACGGTGTCGGTGCGTGGTGGCACCAACAAGAGCCCTATATGGTCCCGTCAGGCCAGCATGTACTGGAAGCGGGGATGGTCATAGCGCTTGAACCCCACATCGGCTACTGGCACTTACAAGACATGGTCCTCATCACCGACCAAGAGCCGCGCCTACTCTCCCCACTGATCAACACCGATGAAATGCTGGTAGCGGGTTAGGGGCTAGATTGCCATTTACTGGGTCAGCGATGCGAGGACGATTTTGGGACGTGCCTACCGCCCCAGAACGAAAAAGCCTTCTCAGGTTAAGCTAAGGGTGACACTATTGTTTCATAGTGTCCCAGCGCTGGTCGATCCCCGCCGCCGTTAAAGCCGTGCCAGGAACTATATAATAACTTCTCCGCTACTCGCATTGAATGGCAGAGGGTTTTTGGCAAAAACAATTCGTTCCCAACGCGGAATGCAATGGATAACCGATGCGCCGAACCGGCGCGTTTTGACCAGAGCTGGCTATACGATTTTCGAATTCGCATGGTTCAGTCAAGAGCACATCCAGCCTGCCCACAATGTCGGGCTAAACAGGCTGACTGTCGAAACCGCAGCAGCATCCACTTTGAATTTCTTCCAGCAGAACCCGGCTGTTGCCTTGTTAAACGTTCCGATTGCAACTATTGGAGACCTCCAGAGATTGTACGGATTCGTCGTTGAGCCCGCTTACAGGAACGACTGCGCTCTGATAGTGCACGCTAGCCAAGACCTAGAGGATTTAAGTCCAGATAATTTCGTGGAGTCGCATTATGGGTATGCTTGGACACTCCAAAGACTAAATCATCTTGCGCTCCGTTACCGAACACGGTCGCTTGACGCTTCTATTCCACCAATGACCCCCATTGAGTTCATGCTTCATAAGGCGATGATCTCATTGGGACTCCAACCGCGAGCCCAATACGGTATTGGACCTTACCGCGTTGACTTCGCATTCCCTGAGCGTTTGCTGGCAGTGGAGGCAGATGGGAGGGGTTGGCATGATGCTGAAAGGGACCAAATCCGTGACCAACGCCTTGCTGCTCAAGGTTGGCAGACTGTCCGATTCTCAGGCTCTCGGATATGGCGTGAATCTTCCGCCTGCGCTGAAGAGATATCTAAACTATATCGGCGTCTTCCGGAGGTGCCCGAATACTCTGTCCTGGAGCAAACAGATGTCAAAATCAGCATATGGCAACGCTTGCTGGACTTCTGTCGAGGCCTGTTTGGGGTTCAACGGGCCGATTGCACTCTTCCAATTGAGAAAGAAAAAGAAATCGCCACGCCCAGGAATGATGATAATTATGAAAGATTAGATTCGGATCAAAGATCTGCGGTAAAGGCGCATGAAGGGGTAGTGCAGGTGATCGCACCCGCAGGAAGCGGCAAATCACGTGTGCTAGTCGATCGAGTGCGAGAACTTGTTTCGAGAGGGGTGCCGAAAGCGCGGATACTCTGCACCACCTTTAATTCGGCAACGCAGGTCGATTTGAGCGAGCGATTAGCGCAGATAGGTTTGAGTGGCATCGATGTCCGTACGTATCACTCGGTCGGGCGATTTATCCTCTCGGAGCAGGGCCTGTTGCGAGGAGACATCAGGAAATTAACATACGCTCAGTTGCGGCGAATCAGCACGAACGCCCTCCAGATGCAGCAACTTGTACCCGACCGTCTGAGAGGAAGGGTGATGGGTATGTATGCCATGACCTGGAGCCTGGCGCCCTTGGGCATGACGCAAGCTGGCTTTATTGCCCAGTATTTTGGAGCATCAGTGGCCGTAGCGGCTGGTGCAGTGGTCATCCTTGGCGTGGCCGTGCTCGTGTGCTTAAACAGTACCGAGCTCCACTCCCTGCGGGGCCGGATTCCGGAAGCCCAGAGGCAATCCTATCAGTTAGCGGCTGCGGGTGACGCGGACTAAATTAAAGCCAAAGTTGAATCTGCATGCGTGGCGTGACACGAGCCGAATTGGGTTGACCGGAGTAATCATGTCTTAAGTGCGCCAGATGGATCAGCCATACCAACCTGTATACTCAAATTGGTGTCTTTGCTCAACCCCGCGACCGAACCGGCCACAACCTCAGGTCTCCTGCCATGGTTTCCCATTCCCAAGGGATCTCCCCAGGTGGGCTAGCCAGGTGCCAACCGAAGCTGCCTGATCCGTTCCAGTATCCCGGTC
>DCAE01000063.1:3735-4042 GCA_002311385.1 Dehalococcoidia bacterium UBA1141
ATCCGCCCACCCGGCCTGAGCACCCGGAACATCTCCCGGTAGACGGCTTCCTTGTCGGGAACCAGGTTGATGACACAATTGGAGATAACGGCGTCCGCGCCACCGTTGGGTAAAGGCAGTGAATCGACGTTCCCCAGGGCTAACTCCACGTTCTCCAGGCCGGACTCTTCAACACACAGCCCGGCGCGCACAAGCATCTCCGGCGCGAAGTCTACGCCCAGCACCCTGCCGCCCGGGCCGACCCACCGGCCAGCGAGGATGAGGTCTATTCCACCCCCGCAGCCCAGGTCGGCAACCGTTTCCCCCT
>DCAE01000063.1:4202-4422 GCA_002311385.1 Dehalococcoidia bacterium UBA1141
GAGGTCGGGTTCCCGCAGCCCCTGGAGAGAGCAAGGGCAAGGGGCGGGATAGAGGCCAACTCCTCCTCGGAGTAAAGTCCCTGATCAGGTGCGTAGCCCGAACCGGGCTGTGTCTGAAGGCATCAAGGTGTCGCCCCATGTGCCAGCACTGCCACAGCAAAGCGGCCATACCGCTCGCTGACCAACTGCTTGACTAGGTCGCTTTTCATGAGTCCCCGAC
>DCAE01000135.1:0-115396 GCA_002311385.1 Dehalococcoidia bacterium UBA1141
GGGATTAAAACCGTATATGCGCAACCAAATGCCGAGCCTTTCGACAAACATAAGGCTCGGCATTTTATTTCTGGATTTCAATCTCCCAATCACCATCGGCCCGCACCACTAGCGCATAAATCCCTGCCCTCAGGTCTATCTCTGAAGAAGTTGGGGATGACTCATGGCCGACTCTCAGCAACCTTTGGCCTTCAAAAACCCCGGTATTATCCACCGCCAATACCTCGTCGCCCCCGTCGGCGTTAATCAACACCACAGAGAAAGCGCGGTTACCCAAATGGCTGGACCGAATCAGATATTCGCCCCGGGGCAACCTGATCCACCGCTCCATGTCATCACCACTCCGCTGGAACAGGGTGAGCTAAGGAGCAGTGCCTACGTTGCCATCAGCGGGAAAAACCTGGCCCACGTTGATAGTCCATGGGCCCTTGGCTTGGACCAGTATTCGGTGCGGACCGGGAACCAATCCAGTCCTGTTGCGGAGACTGACTGATACGCCCCGCAAGCCAGCGTATGAGCCCTCGGTGTCAATTAGCTGAGCTTCTCCAACCAATTCGCCAAAGATAGAAACTCTAAATCCTTCCTCTCCCTTGTGGGTGGCCTTAATCGCCACTACTCCCTCGGTCAAGTCGAATGGGCCTAGAACCAGGTCATTTCCGCCGGCGTAGGAAACAGAGAGTTTCCGGGGAATCCGTTGCGTCAGAGGAGACCTGGACGTGGGAGTAGGGACTGCCACATTAGCTTCAGTCCTCTCACGCAAAGTTGGAGTGGCGGCAAAAATCGGCGTCACATTTGGGGTTGCTGCTGGCGTGGGAGTGCCTCTGATTGAGGCCCGGATTGCGGCCACCCGTGTGGCCGCCACATCTACGGTGAGTAGCAATCTAGCTTCCGGTTTAGGCGTGCCAACAGTGGTGGCAAAGGGCGCCAGCGTGGGGGTCGGCTGAGGGATTGGCGTGGGGGTGCTTATCGACCCAATGATACAGGCCGTGGATAAAAGCACAGACGCAAGACCGAATAATAATTTGGGCCGCCGAAAAGTCTGAGCCAACGTCTGAGCCGAAGAGCCGATCCAGTTTCGCCGCTTAGCTCTGACGTATTCCCAAGAGCGGATACCGGCAAAAGGCCAGATCGCCAAAACCAACCCTGACTTCCAGTTGGCGAGTTTAGAACTTGGAATACTCTCCCTCTTCCCTGGTAATGAACTCCAAGACCGCCGGTCGCCCGTTTTGCGTGACTTCCAGTCCGCGCCGGATTGCAGGGGTGATGTCATTTGGATCAGAGACCTTTTCGGCAAACGCTCCCAATGCCTGAGCCACTTCGGAAAACTGGCCGGAAAGACCTTTAACATTGTACTTTTCCACGCTGTATGGGAAACGGCTGTCCGAATAGATTGCCATGGTGGAGTTGTTGAGGATAATGGTCAAAATGGGTATTTCCGCACGGACGGCCGTTTCGATGTCCAATCCAACAGTTCCGAATGCAGCATCGCCCATCACGTTAATCACCTGCTTGCCGGGAGCGGCCATCTTGGCTCCCATGGCCAAGCCCAGGCTGTAGCCCAACTGGGTAGACTTGCCCCAACCGACAAAGCTGCGGGGGTCCCTGGCCTCCCAGAACGGGACCACGTGTTCCCTAGAGCTGCCCGATTCGTGGGTAATTATAGTGTTGTTCAGGTCCACCGCATGCATCAGGTCCCAAACAACCCGGTAGGGGTTTATGGGCGTTTCTTCCGAGGTGAGCTTGGGCATCCACTGTTCCAACCACTTATCGCGGATGGACTTTATCTCCTCCGTTAGGGCCTTGTTGGCGGGACGGCCATCCGACCCGCTCTGCCGTTTCAGTTCATCCAGCAGTTGTACCAAGATTAACTTTGCGTCGCCAGCCACGGGATAGGCGCATTTGATGTCCTTGTTCAGGTCGTCTGGGTCCACGGTGGCATGGACGATGGTCTTGCCTTCTGGTATAGGCGTGGCAAAGTTGCTCTTGGTGAAACTACAACCGATGCCAAAGACCAAGTCGGCTTGGTTCAGGAAATGGTATACCGTGGCCGGAATGCTGGTGCCGCCTGCGCCCAATGACAACGGATGATTCTCCGGAAAACCGCTCTTGCCCGCCAGGGTGGTCATCACCGGCGCTTGTAAGAACTCAGCCACCCGCACCAATTCTCCGGTGGCTTCAGCGTAAAGAACCCCTTGACCGGCGTGGATTATCGGGTGCTCCGCAGCTAGCAGCGCCTCAGCGGCCCGGCGAATGCCTTCCGGGTCTCCAGCGGAACGCACGGGGATTGGCGGCTCGTAGTCGAAGAGAGCCTCGTCTAATTCTTCGCCCGCCACATCGGTGGGAATCTCCAGCAACACCGGCCCAGGCCGGCCACTGCGAAGCTTGGTAAAGGCGCGCCGCATGAGCTCCGGCACCCTCTCCACCAAGTTTATCTCTTCCGACCACTTGGTAATGGTTTCGTAGCTGCGGGCGGGGAAGAAGTTGGGGTGGACTCCTTTCTTTTCCCGGCCCATGCCAGCGGGCAACAGGAGTATGGGCACGGAATCGGCATATGCTTGAGCCACGCCGCCGAAGGCGTTTTCTGCGCCCGGTCCGTTTTGCATTAAGAAAACGCCGGTGCGCTTACCGTTGGTCACCCTGGCATATCCGTCGATCATATGAACGCCGGTGCCTTCCTGCCTGAAGATTATCGGCCTGATTCCGGCGATGGCCACAGCCTCCAACAACGGTTGATAGGGAACGCAAGCGACGAACTCCACCCCTTCCATTTTCAGGATGTTTGCGATGGCGGTCACTCCGTTCATTCGTTACCTCTCATTCATTTTCTGCCAACACGTTAGCCGCAGGGCTAATCACATCTTTAAGGCTGCGGCCAAGAGAAGGTTTGGGTGTAGTCCACCACGGTTTCGCCCCTCTGATTGTGGCCACTCACTTGAAATGTGATGTAGTAGCCACGTTGGTCTTGCGATTTGCCTTGTGTGGTGGTCACGCTGGTGACTTCATCTTCGGGTGAAATCATTGCTCCGTGAAAATTTATCGATAGTTTTGATGTCGCAATAACCGAATCGCCAATCCCGGTGGTGGCGGTTCCTGTTGCGGACGGGCTCGTGGATGCCGGAAGCACGCAACCCTTGGCCGCCGCGACTGCGCTGAGGTTAACCGGGGCCAAAGCTAACACCATGGCAGGTGGAGCGACGCCAGCAGGAAGTCCGGATTCCCTTGCTGCTGCTTGGCTGGTGTAGACCGGGTTTTCGTAGCGGGCAACACGGCAGAACTCGGCTATAAACTCGGGAGTGACGAGGACTACGTGAGGCGGTGAAGCATCGCCGCTTTCGGCCAAGTCCCAATCGTACACCGGTTGTCGAAGCATATAACTCGTCAAATGATTACTAACACGAGGTTGGGGTGCGTAGCAAGTTTAGGTGCCGTGGCTGGGGAGTGTCAATCGAGCTTAATCGGATCAGTAAAACGGGGCGGACAGCTTTGATGTAACCTGCCTGATTAACTACTTGCTTCCGACGCACAGTCTCGGGGCTGCGCCAGCTTAGAAATATACTAAAAATCAAGAGGCCCGGAGAATTCTCCGGGTCTCTTTTGAGTAGCTTTACGGATTAGGTTATTTGCCCTTTCCACCCTTCTTGTTGGAATCAGCGTTGGCATTGTTCTTCTGTACCTTGACCATTACATCGTCCGCGCCTTCGAAGGGAGCGCCGTCGTTTAACTCACCGGTGAGGGTGAGGGTCACCACGTCTCCGTCCGCAGGCGGTGGGGCGATTGCCAACTCGGGCACCGGGAAGTGGACCATCAGGTCGTCAATCCGGTCGCCGTCAACGTCGTCGATGTGGCCGTCGTGGGCCGCCCCGGCGCCGTTTAGTTCCAGGCTGGAGACGTCAATTCTGGTCACATCGACATCAGACGAACCGGGGACTACCACGGGCAGCACGCCATTCTTGCCCAGGTTCAGCTTGACGGACTGAATTTCCACGCCCAACACTAGTTCCACCGTTATGGTGAATAAAGCGTCTTCAGCAGCGTTCCCGGCGTTGTCTACAGCACTACAAGTGACCGTAGTTTCGCCGAGTGGGAAGGTAGAGCCCGAAATAGGCAAACACGAGGCAGCGAACGTGCCATCTACGATGTCCTCAGCGTCGGCGGAGAAGTTCACCACAATTCCCGACAATCCGTTAGCCACAACGACTATGTCGTCAAGCGCCGCGATGTTAGGCGGTGTTGTGTCTTCCACCGTAACTACCTGAGTAGCTGAAGCCGAGTTCTCGGTGGCGTCTTCGGCCGTCCAGATCACGTCGGTGCTCCCAACCGGGAAGGTGGCTGGCGCGTCATTGGTTATAACAGGATTGGCATCAACTATGTCGGTGGCCGTTGCGCTACCGATGGCAACGGCTGTTTCCGCGCCGGTGGCTTCTTCCGTTACATCGGCCGGTATGGTGAGCACCGCATCCGTAGTATCAACCACGGACACCACTTGGACAGCCGTGGCTAAGTTGAGACTGGCATCCTCTGCCGTCCAGGTCACGTTGGTGTCACCCAAAGGATACGTAGCAGGAGCATCGTTGGTAACGACTGGACTGGGGTCAACGTCGTCGGAAACCGTGGGTGCCCCCAAGACCACTCCGTCAGCTCCACCGGTGAGATTGCCCTCTACCGTGACGTCGTCCGGAGCGGTAATGCTAGGCGCAGTAATATCTGGGGCTACTGCCGTCCCCCTGAACCAGATGCCCATCGTGCTGGGAAGTACCCAGTTCTGGCAAGAACCTCGATTATTACTACAGCCGAACGCAAGGCCGCCGGGTTCGTACACGATTCCTCTTACCCAGGTTGGGGCATTGATTCCAAGATAGATGGCCTTGTATTTTGAGCCCACATTCTCACGTGTGAAGGGATCTTCACCCGGCGCTGAGTTGAGCTTAAAGCCTCCTAGTTTATTAGTAGAGCCGATAGCCCAGTCGCAAAAGACGATGTCAGGGTTGGCAACGGTGCTGGGGGGCTGACCAGTCCGTAGGCCATATGTGGTGCATGATTGTGCCCAGTGCCGGCTGTCAGGCTATCGGTCCTCGTGTACATTTTTTCCGGCAGATCGCGTAATTCATCATCTGGGTCGCCAGATCGGACGAGCCGGGTAACGTCTACCAATGTCCAGTTTCCATCGCCGCAGTTACTTCTAAAGAGGGCAGTTGGGGCCAAAGTCACATTTGCGGGATCGGGAATCGGGAAGCTTACGGCATCGCCATAGGACGTTATATTGCCTGCGGGCAGGCCGCGTTCGGACCGGGATAGAGCGACTTCAGTGCTTCCCTGAGCTAGGTCGACAGCATTAATGTGGGCCCTCACCCATCGCTCTAGAGGATTGTAGCCGGCAGTGGCTTTGGTTAGGTCTTTTACACCAAGCCTGCCATAATCAAAAGTATGGGTGTTCAGATTGGCTTCCTCGCCATAGCCGGCGAGTGTCCATCCACCACCATCCGTGGTCATGTCACAGTAGACGTTAACAAGGTCACCGCTCTGGCTCGGATCGATCCAGTACATGCCATCAGGGGTCGAACCGTCGGCTTCGAGGATTGCGCTGCAACTGCTGAGGGCGTTGGCTGGCACCTGGACTCCGCCGATCTCAGCGGTGAGCGGGTTTGCGTCGACGGTGAGACTATTAATGATGAAATCCTGGACGCAGACGCCGTTCCCGCCGTCGTCACAGCCTTCGGCCGGTTCGTCGAACGTGTCAAACCAGTTGCCGTCGAAAGTATTACCAGTGTTACTTCCGTTAGAGATAGGATTCGACGAGAAGAGGTTCTTAAAGTTGTTGCCCGTGACGACCATGTCGTTCATTCCGGTGACCACGTTTAACGCGCCACCAGTATGCGAGAAGGTGTTCCCTGTAAAAGTGTTGTGGCTGCCGTTCTTATGGCCCGTTACGAGGTCATCCGGATGCGCCCTCGCTATGTTATATTCCAGGGTATATGGACTGGCGTTTGGGTTGGATATTGTCACGCCGGAGTAGTTGCCTTTCGTGAAGGTATTGCCGGAAAAGGTGTTGTCGTTGCTGTAGTTCACTCCGAAGATATAGTAGAACGCGCTGAAAGTGTTATTGGTAATGGTGGCACCGTCTGTTTCAAATATTTCCTGTTGGATGCCACCGTAGAACGTGTTCCCATCCAACAGATAGCCTCTAGTGTATTGGGTCAAAAGCGCGTTTCCACCAGGAGACATGGGAAGTCCGACCAGGTTGTCCTTGATAACGTGGCGGTTGGAGCAGGAGTTCAGATTTAGTTCGTTGACGCCGTAATGGCAACTGGGGTGTCCTGTACTGGAAATGCCTAGGTTCCTAGCCTTGATAGTGTTGTTCAATATTTTGATGTCGTCGGAATATCTGGTGACAATACCGTAGTTGACACCTGTGATGTCCAGGTTCTTGATGGTGATATCGTCGTTATACGAGACGTAAACCCCGTAAAAGGCGCCGTCGGGGAGTCTGCCGCCGGTGGTTGTGTGGCCGGCGCCGTCCAGGGTTATGCCGTCGTCTTCGATGACGAATGCATTTGACACATCCTGGGTCAATGTGCACGTGAGATTGTTCACGTCCCACGTTCCCACCTCAGCACAGTCACCGTGGGAATCGGTTGCGTCTAGAACCATAGTCGTATGGGGTCGAATGGTGAACCTGTCGAAGGAAGCAACAGCGCCAGCTATGCTAGGGCCCTCGACGCGGAAGCCTATCCTGATGACCCCTGGATCGTAGCTCGTGGCGATGAAAGATGCCGTGTACTTGTTCGGAATTGGTCTTCTGGCGTCAAGCACCTCGATCTTGACGACCTTTGATGCCGCCGTGATTGACACCTTGAAGATGTGCATCGTGTTAAAGGCTAGGGTGAATCCCATATCCTGATTGCCAAAACCGCCAGGTCCCTCGACGCGTAATTGCCCACCAGCCAAGCCCGGATGAAATACGATCCGATTATCCCCGATCGATAGGCCGGCATTCCAGCCCCCGGGGCTTACTGCGTTCGTCCCAATCTCACCAGTGATGAACAGATCACCCGGAACTCCCGCCACGTCAAACACCGTTTCTCCGTCGCCGGTGGGACTCATGTTGAGCCGGTTGTCCGTGCGAGGGGTGATGAATTCCCTGCTGACGACTAATTCGCTCGTCCCAGTCCGCGACCAGGCGGGATATTTCAAGAGCGTTTCGGCTGTGTCTGTCGTAAGAGTGCTGAAGTGCTCTGTAACGCTGACCCCAGGGCCATGGGCACTGGCGCTGCCAGCGGCAAACAATCCCAAGACCGCTAGGGCCACAGCAATCAATCCCAGGGTAAATATCTTTAACCCTGCTGCCGTATCTAACTTATACATGGTTCCTCCGTCAATTACATTTACATTGCATCTGGGGATCTGGAATTCAGATTGTTGATTCAGAATGATCGACATCGATTCGCCGACAGGAAAGTTCAGTCGGACGAAATGTCTTTTTCCGAACCATAATGTGGAAAACCTAATTAGTTGGAAACATTGCCTGCGTCTGCAATTTGGAGAAATTTGACCCGGCAGAAGTATTTATTCTCTACGTCCTTGTCCACCGAGTCAATATTATTTAGTTACTATTACTTCACTATACATATCTATTTGCGTATGAGAATGTCCGGGGAAACGGCGGATAAAGAGTTGAAAACCCGGTGAATGTTGACCAGCATTGTTCAAACGCCGTGAATCAAGGTCCACAAAAAATGCCCCAACCTTTAAGAGATTGGGGCATCAGGCTCCGTAAATTTCCCAGTTAATCCGTTAGTTCAACGGATACCCAGCACATTTTGGTGGGCGCTTTGATGAGACGCGAACGCTACCCGGCTGGCCGACGAGAACCTGCATTAGCTAATTTCCGGGCACAGAGCCCCAGCAATTTATTCGGTCCGGGGTAATCCGGATAACCGGGTTATCATCCACGTCCATCATTCGGTATTGAGGGTATTTCTCCCGGAGCAGCCGCACCGCCTCAACTCGGTCATCGCCTTCCACCAATAGCTCAGCGCTACCGGTGACCTGCAAGTAGCCCAAGCGCTGCCAGTCGTCCTCATAGTGGTCCACCACGAAGGAAACGCGAGGGTTTTCTTGGATGTTTCTGACGCGGCGCAAACGGGTTAAGGCCACGCTCTTGGGCTTTCGGTCCAGCACGGAATAGATATGCCGACCGTCGAATGCGTAACAAACGGGTATGACGTTGGGGGCGCCGGAGGCGTCGGCTGTGGCCAAATGTGCGACCGGAGCGATTCTCAACCAGCGGATTTGGTCCTCATTTAGGTCTTCCAGTAATTCGTCAGGCACAGCACTCACCATAGGCAATCAAAAAAATAATCATGCTTGGGCCTTCGGAACAGGGGACGCAGGGGTCAGAGTATTTGAGTCGTTGCGACCATGGCTTACCGGCTTAGATCACGGGGCGCGCCGGGGTCTAGATGTCCGAGGTGAAAGACAAAGGGTCTTCAAGAAACTCGATGTTCTCCAGTTCGGCCCTCGCGGCATCTTCCAGGACCGCATCCCCCTCTTCCACGCAGTGAACCAGCACCTTCTTCGCCAGTGGCCCGCCTATCTTTCCCAAGGCGCTGATACCCGCCAATTGAACCTGATCGTCATCATCTTCCAGTAGCGCTATCAGATGAGGAACAACTTCCTCTTCCGCCAGCTCGGCACAGGCATTGGCGGTTTCGTACCTGATGGATGGCTCAGGATTTTCAAGCTCTTTAATCAGGACCGGCAGCCAACTCACCTCTCCGGTTCGTCCCATGGCAAATATTGAACTGGATTTGAGCAAAAGGTCTTCATCTTCATAGGCCAAGGTAACCAGCCTCTGGATCTCCTCGGTGTTAAATGGCGCGATTGCCTCCAGGCTCCGGCGCCTGACTTCAATGTGCTCTTCCTCGTTGACCAAGATTGCCATCAAGCAGTCGTGGATGGCTTCTCCGTCCTTGAGCAATAGTTTCCCATCTTGGACCAAATCACTGAACTTTCCCAAGGCGACGGCAGCTAAGGAACGCAGATGTGCGCTCTTGTCCGACTGAAGAACCTGGATAAGTCCTGGAATTATGGACCGGTCCTCACTCTCCCATAGACCTTCCATCGCCTTTTCCAGCACCGCCTCGTCAGGGTCCTTCATACACATCTTGAATATGACGCTGAAGTCGAACTCGGGGTTCTGCTCGGCCAATTCCAACATGGTGGATATAATCCAACGCTGGTGTTCCACGTCGATGCCGAACCAAGTCCGGGCAAAAACGCCAAGTTCTGCGGGGTCCAGGTCGGAAAGCTCTACAAATTCGCCCACGGGAGTATCCGTTGCCGGGTCGGCCAAGGCTTCCAGGAATTCTTCCAGCGGCATTGCGCCCTAACTCCGAGCCCAAACGCAGGGAACAGAAAATCGTGGGGTAGCAACAAGAGAAGTGAGGGGGATTCGGCGAAGCATCTGACTGTTAATTTCTTGAATCATCACAGGCCTGCGCTCGTCTTTTTGGTGTTTGCTCACTGGCTTGCGGAGGTGAGCCGAAATCCGTGTTGCTTGGCCATGTTCAGGAGAAATCGAAGCTGATTTCTGCCTAAAATTATAGCATAGGGGCAGCTATTGGAAACCTTTTGTCTATGCTTGTAATACGAGTTTACGGCCATCGCGGTTTTGCCGGTTGCCGCCTGTTTCATGTCTATATATCCGCAACCAAGTTTTAACCGACTCTTAGTTGCCGAAGACTGGACAGCGTTTTCGGCAAAGCCTCAAGCAAATCCGATGCTACCATGCCCGATTCGCCGATTCGCCTTCGAACCCTCTCGGCTGCGTCTCCGTGGATGAATACCCCACAGCAGGTGGCGTCGTTGGGCGAGAGGCCTTGGGCCATCAAACCGGCGATGATTCCGCTTAGCACATCACCGGTGCCCCCCGATGCCAAACCGGGATTGGAGAAGGGTGATACTCGGACGAGGCCCGCGGGTTCGGCCACAGCCGTGAAAGCGCCTTTCAGAGCGACTGTGGCACCCCAAAGTGACGACCAATGGCGTACGGATGCGGCCCTGTCTTTTTGCAACTCGGCCGTAGCAATACCGGTCAATGTGGACATTTCCCCAGGGTGGGGCGTAACAGCGGTGGGCCGATTCAACCGGCTCCACCAATCAGGCAGTTTTGACAGGTTATTTAAGCCGTCCGCATCTATTATGACCGGCGTGTTGGTTGACGGCTCCGAATCCGGCGGATTCAGCACCGGAGGGTTCAGCAACAGCCGTTCCATAAAATCGGTGGTGCCCTCAGACCAGCCCAGTCCGCAACCCACCAGCATTGCGTTGTATCGGCGTGGACCTTCTTCTACTAAGCTTGCTATCAGCCCGGCCCCGGCGGCAGTCACGCGGCCATCGCTGTCCTCGGGCAAAGGCAGGTGAATCACCTCCGTGAGCTTGCTAGCGGCAATTGGGTAAACTCCGCTGGGGCTGGCCAGCGTTACCAGCCCTGCGCCAACCCTGACGGCTGCCTGAGACGCCAGGAAAGCGGCACCAGCATAATTCCTGGAACCGGCCACCACCAACGCATGACCAAATGTGCCTTTGTGGGAGTCCAGAGGCCGGGAAGGCAAACGGTGAGCCACCCAACCGGGTGTAATGAGTTCCAGGTTAATTTGCTTATCTTCTTTCAGGTCTGGAGGAATCCCAATGTCGACAATCTCCAAATCGCCCACATTTGCCGCACCGGGGAATGTCAGCAGACCTATTTTCGGTCTCCCCAAAGCAACCGTAAGGTCAACCACCGGGCATGCCTCATCAACAGCCCCAGTGTCGGCGTTGAGGCCGCTGGGCAAATCCAGAGCCAATAGCTTGGGCGGCGCAGGTCGATTCCGACGGTGGCAGAGCCTCAACATCACTTCCTTGACCACGCCCTCCAGTGGCCTCGAATTACCCGTGCCCAATACCCCGTCGATCACCAAGCGGGACCGGCCCAACAACACCTCTAGCTGTGACAATTCAGGGTCGTCGGCACAGGTGGCCACTTGAATTTGGTATTCGGCTGCGAGAGCCATCTTGGGATCAGGTGAGGGCCTGTTTCTGACCAGATACGCTGTTACTCGCGCGCCCCACCGCAGCAGGTGGCGAGCTGCCACCAAGCCGTCGGCGCCATTGTTTCCCGGCCCAACCAGCACCAAGACCGAAACATCGGCAACCACCCCACCGATTAACCTTCTGCCGGCCATAGCTACCGCCAAGCCAGCATTTTCCATGAGGGTGTCCACGCTTACGCCATTGCGTTCGGACGCTTGCTCTATGGCAACCATCTGGGCAACTGTAACAATCTTTGGGTTGGAGTTGGTGGCGCCATTGGCTAAAATCACGAGAGAGGCTCGCATTGAATCACAACGAATGCCACAGCGTAGTCCCTCGAGTGGGACATGCTCACGGATATCTCGTGAACTCCCAACCTTTGGGCACGGTCTTTGGCCCTTCCGTGCAGCAATATCGAGGGTGCACCGCTCTTGTGGCGGGCGACCTCGATGTCCTTCCAGCCCACACCGCGAACGCCGGTACCAAGGGCCTTCATGACCGCTTCTTTTGCGGCAAACCGGCCGGCCAGGTTGGGCGCACGACCACGGCAATAGGCAATCTCGTCAGGGGTGTAGATGCGGTCCAAGAAACGTTGACCGTAGCGCTCAAACACTCCGGCCAGTCTGGAGATTTCGATGATGTCCACGCCTGTGCCGAGCGTCTTACCTAAGCCAGAAGTGGGGCGAGGCTGCTCCATATTATCTTCATCGTGGCCCAAGAACCTACCTCCGCAAGCACAAGTGGCCTCCACTAAACGGCTAACGTCCGGACCGGAACAACTAAACCCTGGCGTTACTCCCCAGCCAGTGCGGTGTGCCCTTTCAGGCCCAGGTTTGCCAGAATCTTGGACACCGAGTAACTCCTATTGAGAACGTAGAAGTGAACACCAGGCACACCAGCATCCCACAGCTCCCGCACCTGGCGGGTAGCATGTTCAACGCCTAGTTCTCGCACAGCGTCGTCGTCCTCGCCAAATTTATCCAGTTGCTTGTCCAGTTCTGGCGGTATCTTCGCGCCGCACAGAGTAGTGAACCGTCGCACTTGGCTGGTGGTCAGTATGGGTAAGACCCCCGGAAGAATGGGAACGTTAATTCCGGATTTCTGCGCCCGTTCCACGAAATCGAAATAGTGATTATTATTGTAAAACAACTGGGTAATCAGAAAATCGGCGCCCTGACTCACTCTCAATTTGGTGTGTTCCATGTCCGCATCCAGGTCCGCAGATTCGGTATGGCCTTCCGGGTAACAAGCAGCGGCGACACCGAAATCAAAGTTGCCTCTGATATGCCCAATCAAGTCCGAAGCGTGGCTAAAACCGCTTTTGGCAGGAGCTCCGACATTGTCCCCTTGGGGTAGATCGCCCCGCAGAGCAATAACGTTTTCAATGCCTGCGGCTTCCAACCGGGCCAGCGAATCATGGACTTCTTCTTGGGTCTGCCCGACGCACGTCTGGTGGGCCATAACTTCCAATTGTGCTTCACTCTTGATCTTTGTGACAATCTCTTCGGTGAAACCCCGCGTCGAGCCTCCGGCCCCGTAGGTAACCGACACGAAGTCTGGATTAAAGGGTTGCAGGCGGTCAACTGCCCGAAAAACGACGTCCATGCCATCAGCCGTTTTCGGGGGGAAAAACTCGCAAGAAATAGTCCGTTTCGAGTCTAAAATTTCCTTGATTCTCACTTGATTCTCAATACAAAAGCCTAGATTGTTGAAGGCCTGTGTAGGCCCCAGGTTTTAGATTTATTTACCCAAGGTTGTACCGTCTGAGGTCGCCGAGATTTTTGCCGAACCTTGTCTATGCGACCGCGGACCCTGTATCCATCATATCAGCATCGCCAGCGCCGATGCGTTTTATGCAATCTAAAACTCCGGTTGGCGCTTTTCCTTGAAGGCTTGGATTCCCTCGGATGGATGAGACGAGGTGAATACGTACTGGGCGAATGCCAGGCTCTCCAAAGCGATTCCGTCCCTGAGGGCCAGTTCCTGACCCCGCATGGTGACCGACTTGATCCAGCCCAAGCCAGGCCGACTCTTAGTTCGTAGCGGAGCCAGCAATTTCTCCAACTCATCGTCCAAATCTTCGGTGGGTACAGCCCGTAGCGCCAACCCCCACTCTACCGCTTCCTTGCCGCTCAACCAGCGGCCGGTGGTCAAAAGTTCCATCGCCCTTTGCATTCCCACCCGTCTGGGCAATCGCTGGGTTGACCCGCCGCCTGGCATGAGTCCGAAATTGACATGCTGATCCCCTATGCGGGCGTCTTCGGCGGCGATTACCATGTCGCATGCCATCATCAACTCCAAGCCGCCAGCTAAAGCAAAACCGTGGACCACCGCAATCACCGGGACGGGCAGGGCCTCCAGCTTGAAAAGAAGAGTGTTCATTCGCTCCAGAACAAGGTCCAGCGTGGGCGCGTCGGCGAAGGCGGTCTCAAAGTAAGGCAGGTCGGCACCGGCGCAAAAGGCGCGGCCCTCTCCTCGCACTACCAAGGCCTTGATTCCATCATCCTTGCCTACCTCGGTTACTGCGGCCGAAAATTCCTCCATAAGGCCTGGGCTCAGGGCGTTCATCGCATCCGGACGGTTCATTCGGATGGTGGCCACCATATTTTCTTTTTCGAGTTTGATATTGGTATACTCCATAATGAGCCTCCTATTTGATACGAGCACGACTGAGCCTGAATGCGCTTAGTCTTTGGGGATAATATACCAGACCCCACGAATGCCCAAAATTGTGACTCTGAGATTCATTATTATTCCCTAGGGTCTCGCAGCCAGCATCCCAGCGCCAACATCCCAGCGCCAACAGACGTGAGTTGGTATTGTTTTTATGCCGCAACAGCCTAAACCAACCTTAGTCCAGCAAAGCGAATCCGGTGTGACGTTCAAAGTGCGGGTACAACCGCAAGCCTCACGAAACCAGGTTGATGGTATTTCCGGAGACAAGCTGCGATTAAGGGTGACAGCTCCACCCCAGGATGGTAAAGCCAACCTGGCGGTCATTTCCCTGTTAGCAGAAACTCTGGGGGTTCCAAAGACCAGACTGCGGATTATTCGGGGCCACGGATCACGAGAGAAAACGGTGCAGGTAAGTTTGATCACCCCAGACGATGTGGAACGGGCGTTTAAGGCGTTTCACGATTAATTGAGCAAACCGTAACCGCCGTTTCGCTGTTCACCACGCAAGTAACTTAGCGGAGTCTGGAACGTGGAATATTTAAACTTCGGCTGGGTGATACACGGTTCCCTGGCTGGAGCTCAAGGGCCAACAAGCAACCGGGACCTGATGTTTTTGAAACTCCAGACCATCGGGTCAATCGTGCGCATGGAGGAAAACACCATTTCGGGAGCCGGTCTGGAACTGGTGGATATGTACGAGGCGGTGACTGATTTCACGCCACCGAACCCTGATCAGCTGGACCGAATGGTGTCATTCATCTCCGACCAGATAGAGACCTGGGAAAGACCTGTGGTTGTTACCTGCTTTGCCGGGCTGGGACGCACCGGAACGGTGTTGGCGGCCTACCTGGTTTACACCGGTTATACTGCTGAGCGAGCTGTGCGCCTAGTCCGCGAATTGCGGCCCCAGTCTATTCAAACCAGGGAGCAAGAGGACGCTGTCTATCAATACCAGGATCGACTAAAGCCGAGGGAGAAGGAGCAACGGCAGGGGGCCAGGGAGAAACCAGAGGATTAACCTGAAGATTAGCCAGAAAACTGCTGTTGGGTAGAGTCTTGGACAGTCCAAATCCCGAGCCGAATAAACTCAGGACTTGGACTGTGCCACTATAAGCAACCCGTTTTCGAGAGGGTTCTTCGGCAGTCTTGGAAACGCCCAGACCCCTAACGGCCTCCTGGGTAATGCGCCCGCATTGCAGGCACTTTAGATAAGACCCATGCATGTCTTCTTGAGGGCACAGGTCCCCTTTGCACTTCGTACAACCTTTGAGTAGATACAACATAATCTTTCCTTATTTTCCCATCGCTGACGCGATTGCTAACTAATCTCTCTTACGGTTATTTTGCTGAATTCGGATGCGTAAGTTTTGATGCGCCTTCTCAGGCTATGGTTCGTCTGATATATTCTAGCAATGGGGCTGCCAGGCTGAACCCTGCCCACTGATACCTTAAAAACGGGCTCCGGAGATTAAACTTGGCTGAGATAATCACTCCGCTGGAGATTCCAGGCGACATCCTGGCGCAGATATACGGTGAAGCGCGGCTGTCATTCCCGGCCGAATGTTGCGGCTGGCTTTCCGGTCCCGCCGAAGGCACCTCAGCGACAACCTTGAGACGGTGCGACAATGCCCAGGAAGCAGGGGGAGTTGGAGCGATTGAGGGCCGTACTGCCGAAAGAGCCTACGTGATTGACGGTAACGATCTACTTGAGTTGAACCGTAGCCTGGACAGTGACACGCCTGCCTTGATTATCTATCATTCCCACCCAAACGGTGGGGCCTACTTCTCACCCACTGACCGGGAGGTAGCCACCAGCCCGTGGGGAGATGGACCGGCTTACCCTGTCCAGCAATTGGTGGTGGGCATCACTGATGAACGGGTGGTGGAAGCCGCCCTATTCGCTTGGTCCGACAACGAAAGCGGTTTCATTGAAATAGCAAAGTTTCAAGGAGCGGAAATCTGAGAGCATCACCGGCTGGGAGAGTCGCCGCTTTTCTGGCTGTCGTTTTTTTGACTACAGTGATTGCGGCATGTGGGGGCAACGCCACCGCTGCGCCCGACCCAGCCTTGGACCAAGACAAAGTTCGCGCTACAAACTTAGAGGAAGCCTCCAGTCAGTCCAGCAATCCTCCGACCTCCTCTAGCCAAGCCTCACCGACTTCATCCGTAGCAACGGCCTCGGCAACATTGACCGGTGTTTTGCCTGGCGCATTCTTCCCGCCAACACCAACTCCCAACCCGTCCAACTCCCCCTGGGTCCGCGAAAGATTAAGCGCCATAGCGCAAATCTACGGACTGACCGACGAGGGAATCGCACTGCTGGAAAGCCTGGATCTGCGTCAGATGCGAGGAGAGCCGGGGTTCTTCGGCAGCTTCGGCTTCAAGAGCTGGGCTGGGGTGGGTGAGGCCAAACCTCAAGGAGTGATGCACGAAATAGGTCATTCCTATTGGGGAGCTTTCCCAATTACCGGGATTCCAGACTTAACTTGGGATACCCCTCCCGGGGAGGAACGGTCTCCAGCCATGGAGAGTTACCACGCCGACATATTGACGTTCATGGCCCAGCCTCCAGACCGTTTCGAGCTATTTCGCCAAAGGCTACGCAATCTGCCCGAGTTGTCCCAGAACAACACAGAGCCACTGTTCCACAATCTTGAAGCAGGCATGGTCTATAGCACCGGTGGAAGCCTGTCTTTGGTGCCGCCCATCCTGCGGAAATACTGGGACCGGTTCCTCAATGACGGGCAGTTTGATTCCTGGTATCAAGCTGTGTCTTGGTTCAGCAGTCTCAGTGATGACAAAGGCTCCATAAACAATCGTTTCAGGGCCAACAATTTCCTGGGGTTTGAGCACTTGGACCTGCGCGATTACGATTCGCTGACCACGCGGCAAGACGATGTCAGCGGAATATCGGTCCCGGCAGAAGTCCTGATAACCGAGGAAAGGCAAAGACTGTTCGACCTTGCCGACCAATTCGATTTGCTCCTAGGAGACTCCCAGCAGGAAGAGCAATTCCAGTTCTGGCGGGGTTATCTGAGGGACAAGGTGGAGTTGCACGAGCTTCACCCAAGCTACCTATCCTCGTTGGATTTGCCCAGAGCCTCCAGCCTGGCTTTGGCCCTGGATTTTCTCATTAGCCTCAAGGGGCTGCAGCCTGAGCAGCAAGCGGAGAAGGTAATCGTCCGCTTGGCAGATGAGCCCTTTTTGGTGAATTTCCTGCCGGTTCTGGAAAACCGGGCCCTCTTGTTGATTTTCGCCAGCGAAACCAGCTTGCCACAAGGAGAGACTCTTCAAGCCACAGCTAGTTTCGTTGACCGCTTGGAGCTTTTCGGTGGCTTGGTTGCGGAGGTGATGGATGCTGGACGGGCCAACCCCCAGCAGGGCGCTGACGAGCTGAACCGTTTCCTGGAAGATACCGATTTTGAGCTAGTTCAAGACCTCCGCCTGTTCTTCGACCTCTTTCGCGGGGAGGATCCCGATACAGCCCGCCATGTGGTTCAGGAGCTGCGCAAAGAAACCATGAGGCGCTTGATGAAGCCTGTGCCAGCACAACTACGGTTCACTCTGAGCGCGGATGACCTGTTGGAAAAGCTGGACATCACTGGAGAATCCAGGGTTTCAGATATAAAGCGTGGCCTTTCTTTGCTACTGGAGGAGCCGTCGGGCAACTTCATAATTGACGAGCCCTTCTTGACCGCCATGTACCAGGTTATCGCCGTTCGTAGTGGCGATAACCCCTCGGAAACACTGACGGTCCTGCGGGACACGCTATTCCCTTTGGAAGGATTTATCCTCAATCAACCCTTGGCCGCTGCCACGTTGCTAAACAGCGATATTGATGCCGCCGTGGAACTTCTGAGGCAGAGCGACCCTGTGGTTTCCCCACCAGCTAGGAACGTTTACCGCATGGTTCAAGAGGATGCGAAGTTTGCCGCTCGACTGGTAGGCGCATTGAACGATATTGAGGAGATGGATTTGGTCGTGGAATCGATCGCCTATCTGGCCTATGACAAAGCCCGTCAGGAGCGTGTGCCCAGCCTACCCATCTCATTGGAACAGGATGGCAAGTACCTGGCGGACTTGGCCGACCAACTAGGCGAAGATGTTTTAACGGAGCGGCTGAGCGAGGCCTTTAGCTTGTACCGGCAACGGGCATCTTCGGGTCAAGTAGCAGAGGATTTTCTGGTGGAATTTCGGGCCACCCTGGATGCAGCGGCGGCCACCATATCCGTATCCACCGTCCATGACGACCTAACCAGGATTATTTCAGCGGCAGCTGGAGACTAGCCGGAGTTGTGGCTTTTGCTTGGCCATCCTCATCATCCTCGGAGGTCCCGAGGGCGATGACAGCCGCAGCTCCAGCTATGTAGGTTGACGCCATCAGCGCCAAAACGGCGGCTATGATAGTTTTCTTGATTCGGTTGCGGGCTAAGATGAGAACCCCACCGGCCAGGATGAGAGCTATAGCCACGCCACCAGCTGCGAAGTGGGCCGGTTCCGTTTGGTTCCCCAAGATACCGCCACGGTAGAAAATATCGGCATAGAACAGAATTGTCACGTTGAAGGCGCAACTCCCATAGAGGCCAGCGACACCTAAATCGAAGGCTCCTATGCGCGCTGCGGCTATGGTTGATGCCGCCTCCGGCATGGTAGTAACGAAGGACACAGCAAGAATGCCCAGCGTACTTGATGCCACGCCGGTGATATCGGCGATTTCATCGGTGCTCCAAGCCAGGAAAACTCCCGCCACCACTACTCCTGCCGATACCAACCCGAACAGGAACCAGGCTTTTTTCAAGGTCATGCCTGGGTCTACTTCTTCGTCATCTTCGCTGCCCGCTGGGCGGGTCTCGTAAACCACTTTCATGCCGACCACAAAGATAGCCAGCAGGACCACCGAGGATAAGCCCACCTGCCAAAGTTCAAAGTCCATCTTGAAAGCGCCAAATATCACCGCAGCGGAGGTCATGACGGCTGCGACAAGTATCAAGTAACCCTGCTCCGGGGCCACCTTCTCGATGAAACGCTTGCCCCCAAAGGCCAGCGCCACCATGGATAGGGTGAACATGTTGAGCATGTTGGCGCCGAGGACGTTGCCCACCGCCAGTTCCGGATTAGGCGGGTCGAGGCGCACCGCAGTGATGTTGGTGGCAAGCTCCGGCAGAGATGTTGCCAAGGCCACCAGCAGGCTGCCCACAAACAACCGGCCCCAACCGGTGAGGGTCGCTAGGGCATCGCCGTAGACCGCCAGTTTGGCGCCGCAGAAAATGACCAACCCCGCGCTGCCCGCAAAAACAGCTAACGCAACTGCCAGGTCACCGCCCATAATTTATTACCTTTTGGCACATATTTGTGCGTTGCTTAGTATTTTATTGCAGCGTCTTTATTGCTGCGTCTTTGGACAGGAATGATCCCGTGTAATGAACCTGTCTAGATTAACCGGAGATTGCCGCAGTGATTAGGTCGCCCATCTCTGTCGTGCTAACCGTTTTCGTGCCTGCAACCGCAATGTCAGCTGTACGGGAACCGTTGGCCAACACTTGGTCCACTGCACGCTCCACGCTGGCAGCCTCTTTGGTAAGGCCCAAAGAATAACGGGCCATCATGGCCACACTCAATATGCTGCCTATTGGGTTTGCTATCCCTTGACCGGCGATGTCCGGGGCGGTGCCGTGAATAGGTTCGTAAAGCCCCAGGGTCCTTTTCCCTGTCACCGGCACTTCGGACAGGCTGGCGGAGGGAAGCACACCCATGGATGCCGCCAACATGGACGCTTCGTCGGTGAGGATATCTCCGAAGGTATTTTCAGAAACTATCACGTCGAATTGGGCTGGTCGCTGAATCAACTGCATGGCGCAGGAATCCACTAACACGTGGCTCAATTCCACATCGGAATACTCTTCGCCCAGTTGGGTGGCCACCTGACGCCACAACCTGGAGCACTCCAGTACGTTTGCCTTGTCCACCGAAGCGAGTCTACCCTGGCGGCTTCGGGCCAATTCAAAGCCCACCCGCAAGATTCGCTCAATCTCGGCTTCGCTGTAGCGCATGGTGTCCACGGCGGTCCAGCCTTGGGGGGTCTCGTGGCGGGCCTTGGGCTCGGCGTAATATAGCCCTCCCGTCAGTTCCCGAACCACCACCATGTCGACGCCCTCCAGCACTTCGGGTTTCAGGCTGCTGGAATCGGCCAGCCAAGAGTTCACCTTGACCGGTCTGATATTGGCGAACACCCCCATATGGGAGCGCAGTTGAAGTATGGCATCTTCAGGGCGGACGGTGGCATCGGGGTCGTCCCACTTGGGTCCACCCACGGCGCCAAACAGCACACCATCGACGGCCTGGGTTAAATCTCTGACTTCAGGCAACAGGGCGACGCCATGTTTGTCGATGGAAATTCCGCCAACGTCGCCGTGCTCTAAGGTGAAGTTGTGCCCAAACGCCCGGCCCACCGCTTCCAAGACTTTGACGCCTTCGGTGGTGACCTCCGGGCCAATGCCGTCGCCGGGTAAGACCGCAATCTTAAAATCCACGCACATGCTCCTGAGCTAACCGATATTGGTAATGTTAATTCCCAGTGAAACGAAGCTCCGAAGGCCCTGCGAGAAACCGGCCGTGTCGCCCGAAACGATATAGCTGCTTCGCCGATGAAACAGTATACATACATGCCCGCATTCCATCAAACAAGCCGTTAATCAAGCGATCAATCACGGTGTCAACCACCGGGCTAGATGGGCGCTGTTGCAATTTTCTGCTAGTAGGTTTTATCCAGCTTTTTAGCCATGATTAACTCCCAGCATTTTCGTCTCAACGGCGGAGGCCGGTGTCCAGGAATCCCCGAAGTTCAGACATTCTCTGGATTCCAGCCTTCGCCGGAATGACGGATGGGAGCCGGGACGGATGGGAGCGGAAATGACCGATGGGAGCCGGAACGACGGAGTGGTCCGATATAGCGGATGAGGATTGATACTCACCAGCCAGGCTGCGGTTTTCTTGCCAATTTCCCAGCCGTTGGTCTATCATCCAGCTAGCTTCCGGCGACTCCACCCCAGGTATATGCGACTAAGAGGCGGCGTTTCTAAAGTGGAAACTCAAGTCCCCAAGATTGACATCGACGAGTTCATCCAGCAACTAAAGGGTATGGTCGGCGGGGCCAACGTGCTGCACCACCCGGATGACCTGCTGGTGTTCGAGTACGACGGTTCCATCGACCGTGGAATGCCCGAAGTCGTGGTCTTTCCTCGCTCCGCCGAGGAAGTCCAAAAGATAATCAGCTTGGCCTACATGATAGGCGTGTCCGTGGTTGGCCGGGGCTCCGGCACGGGCCTCAGCGGCGGAGCAATCTCACCGCCTGGTGGGATTCAGGTTGCTTTCACTCGCATGAAGTCCATCTTGGAGTTGGACGAGGAAAACCGAACCGTCATCGTCGAGCCAGGCGTAATTAACTTGGACCTGGACAACTACGCCCGGAAATTCGGCCTGCGCTACGCTCCCGACCCTTCCAGTCAGAGAGCATGCAGCATCGGCGGCAATGTAGCGGAAAACGCTGGCGGTCCCCACTGCCTGGCCTACGGTACTACCACCAACCACGTTTTGGGCATGGAGGTAGTGCTGGAGGACGGCACGGCAGTGACTTTCGGGAGCATGGGAAGTTCTGAAAACCGACCGGTGAACGATGTCCCAGGCTACGACCTGCGCGGCGTATTTATAGGCTCGGAAGGCACCTTTGGCATCGTAACCAAAGTGGCCCTCCGATTATTGCCTTTGCCCGAGACTGTAAAGACCTACTTGGGCGTGTTCCCCGATGTGGACACGGCCTGCACCGCAGTTTCAGCAGTCATTGGCCATGGAATCGTGCCAGCAGCCTTAGAGATGATTGATGCCCTGAGCATCAAGGCCGTGCAGAATATGACCGACCTGGGTTACCCGGAAGACGCCGGGGCGGTGTTGCTGATAGAACTGGAAGGACTAAAAGAAGAGGTTGAAGAGATTGGGGCCGAGGTGGAAGCGGCTCTTTGGGAAACCCAAGCAACCCAGGTCAAGGTTGCCGAGGAGGAAAGCGAGCGAATGGCGCTCTGGGCTGGGCGAAAAGGAGCTCTGGGCGCTTTGGGTAGCTTGGCGCCCAACTATTACCTGATTGACGGTGTGGTGCCCCGCACTCAGCTCGCCCAAGTACTGCGCCAAGTCGCCGGTCTCAGCGAGAAGTACGGGATTCAGATTGCCAACGTCTTTCACGCTGGCGATGGCAACCTACACCCCTGCTTGCTTTTCGATGAGCGTCAGCCCGGCGCTTTGGACACCATCATCGCAGCAGGGGCAGAGGTCTTGAAAATCTGCGTTGACGCCGGCGGCAGCCTTACCGGCGAGCACGGGGT
This sequence comes from Dehalococcoidia bacterium UBA1141, assembly GCA_002311385.1. GTDB lineage: Bacteria > Chloroflexota > Dehalococcoidia > Lucifugimonadales > UBA3495 > UBA1141. The sequence continues at coordinate 22,122 of DCAE01000135.1, forward strand.
GGGTCTGGAGAAAAAGAACCAGATGCCCTTGGTGTTTACCGACGACGACATGGCGGCCATGATTCAGGTCAGAGACGCCTTCGCGCCCGCCAACCGGTTGAATCCTGGTAAGATTTTCCCCGGCGGCCCGGACCACAAACCCGCCGCCCACCATGCCCCCAAAGGCATGACGGTTTAGAATCTACTAGTCTGATTGCCACCAATCGTTCAGTCTCCGCTAACGCAGTTTGATGTGAAGCTAGAAGCCTTGCCCCAAAACTGTCATTCTGAGGAGTGAAGCGACGAAGAATCTCTTGGTTCAGGCGTAAAGATTCTTCGCTTCGCTCAGAATGACAGTCCTACGGAGATTTTTGAGGCAAAGCCGAAGCTAGACAACCCAATTTGGCCCTTCTTGCTCGTCTTCCTTCTCCCTTTAACTACGGGGCTGGCCAGTGACTGCGGGGCTGGTCAGTGATTGCGGCGCTGGCCAGCTTTGGCGTCCTGGCGGAAATACCCCAATGCGGAAGCGACGAAAAGTGGTGGAAAGCAATGCATGTGCGTCCGGCTTTCCTGCCCGGTGTTGTGAGCCTTATTCCTCTAGCCTGGATGTTCTCATCGTCCCTGCCAGCCAGGCAAGCAGGCGGCATCGCCGGATTTATGCGCCGCGCAATTTGCTTTGCCCCAAGCGTCGGTAGCCTATTATGCCGCTGTTGCCGGAGCGGGCGGTCAGATAGGCAATCCTTCGTGCAGCGTATCCATGTTCTTGCTACCTTGGCTGGTGCCTAGTATGGTTATACTCTGGATGGGCTGCCTTATCATGAATACCATCGCTCTACGAAAATTGACCAGCCAAATCCAGCCCTAACTTCAAAGTGTCGAGAATAGCCCACATTGAAACAGTTCTCCCTGCCTGAAAATTTGACCACCTCGCTCGAACCCGAGGCAATCGTCGCTGAAGAGCGGCTTGCGGATTTCGCCGTTGACGGAATCACTCCTCAGGGAGCTCTGAAGCCAAAGGACCGGCAAGCAACCTCGGAGATTATGGGTTGGGCATCGAGCCAGAGAATCACCGTTTTCCCCAGGGGCGGCGGCACCCAACTGGCCTTGGGCAACGTGCCCCAAGAAGTTGGCCTGGTTTTGGACCTGAGCCAGCAATCGAGAATGTTGGATTACCAGCCCGCCGACCTGACTGCCACCGTGGAGGCGGGAATCACACTGGGGCAGCTACAACGGGAGTTAGCTGCAGGCGGGAAGTTCCTGCCCATTGAAGCCCCCATGGCCGACACGGCCACCATTGGCGGTATCTTGGCGGCCAACGCCAGCGGGCCCTTGAGATACTCCCAACGCCAACCCCGAGACTGGCTAATCGGCATCTCGGTGGTGGGGTCCAACGGCACAGAAACCAAAGCCGGTGGCAAGGTGGTCAAGAACGTCACCGGCTATGATCTAAACAAACTCTACACCGGGTCGATGGGCACGCTGGGTGTGATTGTGGAGGCCACTTTCAAGCTTTCGCCTTCTCCCACCGCCCACGGAGTACTTGTTGCCCGGTTTCCCGGTACCTCCCAAGCGATTGCAGCCAGCACGAAGCTGCTGGGGCAACTCTTCCGGCCACAAGGGATACAGGTCATCGACGGTCAGGCTGCCCAGCACTTGGATATAGAACAGGGGATGCTGGAAACGCTCGGAACCGGCGAGGCATTGGCTTTGGCTTTCTTTTCAGGAAGGCCCAATGCGGTTCAGAGGCAATTGGAAGACACCACGAATCTGCTCACGGAAGGCGGTTCAACGGGCGGCCGTTCAATCGAAGTGGCCACTCTAAACGAGGCCCAAGGGCATTCGTTGACGAAGAGTGTTTGTGACCTTGGTTGGAGCCCTGACACCCAGCCTTACTTGAGCATCAAAGCCAACCTGCCACCATCGGTATTGTCCGCAGTGATTGACCGGTGCCTCCAAGAGTCTAATCTGGGCCTGCCTCCGGGTGTTTTGGCCGATCCTGGATTCGGTCAGGTACGATTGTTCTGGTGGGCGGGGTCGGTGAGCGATTGGCTGGATGATGGGGCGGTTCTGCAGGCGATACTAAAGATTCGCGGAATAGTTAGGGAGGCAGGCGGGAATACGCTGGTAGAATTTTGCCCTCTAACACTGAAGAAGGAGATTGACGTGTGGGGAGACCAACCCGGCGGGATGGATGTGATGCACCGGCTCAAACAGAAATTTGACCCGTTGGGAATCATGAGCCCTGGCCGGTTCGTGGGGAAGATTTAGGGGAAGATTTAATGGACAAGATTTAATGACCAATCTCCAAAACCGGGAACCGGCAGAAAAGCCGGATATTCTCCAGGTCCTCAGCGGTTTTAAGGGCCCTGACTCCCCGGACGAGGCGGACATGTACCGTTGCGTCCACTGTGGGCTCTGCCTAAGTTCCTGCCCCACTTATGTGGACACGGGCTTGGAGACCGAGTCACCCAGGGGCCGCATCGCCCTGATGAAAGCCGTGAATGAAGGCCGGTTGGAAATCACCCCCAGGGTTGTGTCCCATTGGGATTCCTGCCTGCAATGTCGCGCTTGCGAGGCTGTTTGTCCTTCCGGGGTGCCCTATGGCCGGATCATGGAGAAAACCCGGTTTCAGATGCTGAGCCAAAAATCCGGTTCTTCGGCCAGCAAGCCGGTAAGCCGCCTTTTCCTACGGGCCGGACTGCCCCATCCCAAACGATTGCGCTTGGGCGCTCACGCAATCCGCCTGTACCAACGTTCGGGCTTGCAAAGGCTGGTGAGAAGCTCCAAAGCCTTGCGCCTTTTCCCAGGCAATCTGACCGAGCTGGAAGGCCAATTACCCGATATGCGTGGCACCTTCTTTGGCCCCCGTGAAGAAAAATACCCGGCCCGAGGCCTTCCCCAGGGCGCTCCTCCAAAATTGACTGTGGGGCTACTCTCGGGGTGCGTCATGCCCTTGGTTCAAGGCAACACCATGGCTGCGACGGTGCGGGTGCTCACCCGTAACGGCTGCGATGTGGTTGTGCCCGTGGGCCAAGGATGCTGCGGTGCGTTGAACGTGCACGGCGGGGATTTAGAATACGGGAGAATCATGGCCCGCCGCAACATAGACGTGTTCTTGAAATCGGGGGTGGACCGCATCGTGGTGTCCTCGGCGGGCTGCGGCTCGGCTATGAAGGAGTACCACCAACTATTGGCCGACGACCCGGAATACGCTGAACCAGCCGTGCGCTTTAGCGAATTGACCCAGGACATCACCGAGCTATTGGTCGCGCTTCCATTCGAGCCACCGAAAGCGTCCCTGAACCGGAGGGTGACCTACCAAGACCCTTGCCACTTGGCCCACGCTCAGCGGATAACAGCAGCCCCCCGGCAGATACTCCAGTCCATCCCCGGATTGGAGTTGGTGGAGATGGAGGACGCCTCCATGTGCTGCGGCGCGGCTGGCCTGTACTCGGTGCTGCAAAAAGACCTTGCAGCTAGCATTCTAGACCGCAAGATGGGACACATCCTGGCAACCGGCGCTGAGCAGGTGGTCACCGCCAACCCTGGTTGTATGATGCAAATCGAACGTGCTTTTCGTTCAAGCCAGGAAAATAGCAGCGTCGTACACGTGGTCGACGTCTTGGACGACGCCTACAGAGCCGAGGAAGCTAAATAAGCAACCCCGGAATCCCGTCCTCAGGCAGCGAAGCCGGAGAGCGTTTTTTGGGCTGCGGCCAGGCTGGCGCCGTAGGCGACTTCGTAGCCTTGGCCTGAAAGGATAATCTCCAAGGCGGACAATAGGGCGAACACGTTGGTCTCCCTGGCCGAATCTCCCATAAGACCGATACGCCAGACCTTGCCCCGCAACTCTCCCAACCCGCCGCTAATCTCTATGCTGTAATCGTTGAGCAATTTGCCCCGGACTACTCCATCGTCGATGCCGTCGGGCACGACAGCGGCGGTCAAGGGGTTCAATCGATACTCCGGATCGCCCAAAAGACCGAGGCCCATCGCCTCTAATCCAGCCCGTAACGCCGCTGCAACTCTGGCGTGACGGTTTAGTCGGTTCTCCAACCCCTCTTCCATCATCATTATCAGCGCTTCCCGGAGGGCGTAGGTCATGGATATGGGCGCAGTATGATGATAAGCACGGCGCTCAGACCAGTAGCTCTCCAGTTCCTGTAGGCTGAAGTAGAAGCTTTCTACCCTGGTTTTTCGGTTGTTTATGACTTCCATGGCCCGCGGCCCCAAACTTATGGGAGCCAAGCCCGGAGGGGCTCCCAGACACTTCTGAGTGGCACTGTAACAAACGTCTATGCCCCAGTCATCCATCCTGACTTCATGTCCCCCCAAGGACGTGACCGCATCGACGATTGCTATTGCGTCATGTTTATGGACCAAGTCGATTATGTCTTCCAGCGGGGTTAGCACACCCGTAGAAGTTTCGGCGTGAACGATGCCCACGGCCTTAACGTTGGTATGCTTAGCCAACTCTTTGGCCAGATCGTCCGGGTCCACGGGCTTCCCCCATGGAGAGTCCACATAATGGACCTCAGCTCCGCAACGCTCGGCTATATCCGCCAACCGGACCCCGAAATAGCCATTGCGGCAGACCACCATCACGTCACCGCGTTCGATGATGTTAACGCAGGCCGTCTCCATGGCGCCGGTCCCTGTGGAGGAAATTGGAACGGTCATGAAATTAGAGGTGTGATACACCTCCCGTAGCATGGAACAAACATCGTCCATGACCTCAAAGAATGCTGGGTCCAAGTGTCCCACCACGGGCAGCGTCATCGCTTGAAGCACCCGGGGATGGACCGAACTGGGGCCCGCTCCCAGCAAGACTCGTTGAGGCATATTAATTCCGGCGACTTGCGATTCAGCCAATTGCTCCCTCCAAGATTATTTAGGCCAGCTATTGATGGTCGGATATGATGATCGATTCTGGTTAAGGCATTGCCGGGGTAGAAATACCCCTGTATCTCCCTTTACGAAAGGAGGACGGTGCAGGGAGTTTAGAGAACTGCCGAAGCGCCGCCATCTATGTTGACAGCGATGCCCGTCAGATAACTAGCCCTTTCCGAGGCCAAAAACGCTATCACATCCCCAGCCTCTTCAGCTTCGGCGACCCTGCCCAGAGGGACGCTACGTCCTTGGGCCAACTGGTCGTAAAAGGCATCCTCGGTTAAGCCCGGTTCGCTTTCCTTGCGGGACTCGTAGCGCCGTTCGTGCTGCCCACTCTTCACCAGGCCGATACACACGGTGGAAACCAAGATGTTGTCCTTCGCCAAATCTTTGGACAGACCCTTGGTGATTGCGATGCCAGCCGCCCTGGAAATGGAGGTGGGCATGGATGAAGGCCCTGGCGTCCGGCCACCCAGGTTCGTAACGTTTATTATGCGGCCGCCGCCTACTTTACGCATGTGGGGAAGCACCGTGCGGATGAAGCGAACGGCACCCCAAACTTTCAAATCGAAGTCTCCTTCCCAATCATCGTCGCTAACGCTTTCAAAGTCTTTGGCCATGGACGTACCGGCATTGTTCACCAGGATATCCACCCGGCCATAACTGTCCAAAGCAGCTTGGATTACCCGATTCGCCGCATCCCGGTCGGTGACGTCCGCTGCGATTGGGAGAACCTCACCCTCGGTGGCGGTCTTGATCTCCTGAGCGGCTCTATCCAAAACGTCTTGGCGGCGGGCAACGATTACCACCCTCGCTCCTTCCTTGGCCATGCTTAAAGCAGCGGCTTTGCCGATTCCTTCGCTGCCGCCGGTGATGATTGCAACTTTATCCTGCAGACCCATGTCCATTTCAGGCCTCCTGAAGGCAATTGATTGGGAACCGGCACATTATATCAACCCTACCTGATTCGTCAAAATCCACGACTAATCAATGACAGCAGATTTTAACGTCGATGCGCAATCACATACAGCATCTTACTTTGTTGAATTTCATCTGAAACTTTGTAATTCTGCCCAGGCGTAGTAGCTATCCTTCGAATCGACGCAGCATTGGCCGCCACAACCCCAGCCACAAAGCGACCAACAGGGTCATAGCACCGGCGCCGGTGATGGCAATGGGCCAGCTTATCGCATCGCCAGCCACAGCCAAAGGAAGAGCGCTGAGAAAGTGTGTGGCCGGGGCGATTTGAAGCGCAGCCAGGACTCGGCCTCGTAACTCGGATGGTACGTTTAGCTGGACTAGCGTGTTCGCCAAGGGCCAGAACAACCCGGTGCTTGTGGCACCCACGAAAAAGAATAGTATCCAGGACACCCAGTACCAAGGCGACCATGCGAACGCAATCAGGAAAGCGCACAGCATCAGCAATGATCCCACTAGGAGCCAGGCCTTGCGTTTGAAATCTCCCAATGCGGCCAGGATGAAACTTCCCAGCAATGATCCGAGGCCAGCGCCCAGCCAGAGCAGCCCGGTGCCGCCCGCTCCAACATCCAACACCGCTTCGGTGAAGGCCGGCAGAACCTGTCGGTAAGACATTCCAAAAAAGGTAAATGCCAGCGCCAATCCAATCACCGTGTATAGGACCGGTGTTGAACGTATGCATTGCAGGGCTGCCTGAAGGTCTCTGAGCATTACCGTCTTCTGGACGGCCACCAGAGCGGGCAATCCTTTGATGAATATCAGGAACACGATACCAATCAAGTACAATCCCGCGTTAACCAATAGGGTAGAACCTATCCCAGCGAGCTCGATAAGTCCTCCTGCCAACGCCGGCCCTACTATTTATCCTGTCTGATTCACCATAGTGTGCAATGCCACGGCGTTCATCATTTCCGTCCGCTCAACTAGGTCTGCCACCAGAGCCATGCGGGCGGGCATGTTCAGGGCTTGAAGCATTCCCAACAGCGACGCCACGACGTAAACGTGCCACATTTCCAAATAACCGGCGATTTCGAGTACTCCGAGGGCGACAATCAAAGCCGCAACGCCAAGACCGGTGGAAGTCAGTAGCTTGAGCCGATCAGCGCGATCAGCGATAATGCCGCCCAGCATGGAGAAGACAAGGTTGGGGATGCCGTAAGCGAAGATCACCAGGCCCAGTTGGTAGGAGGAGCCGGTAATTTCCAGTACCAGCAAACCCAAGGCCATAAATTGCATGCCTTGGGCCATTGCCTGGGCAGCACCATTTACCCAAAACCAGCGAAAATTGCTATGACGAAGGGCACCGAACAACTGGCCCTTGTTCACGTTCTTCTGGTTCACGTTCCTCTTGTTCAATTAAAGCGACAAATCATTCTCGGCAGGGATGAACGAAGAAAGACCGGCGTAGCCCCTCTACGCTTCCAGAATAAGTGAGACCAGAGCATTGAGAAATCTCGGTTTGAAGGACGGAATTCAGCCCGGGATAATCTGGTTACCCCAAGGATCTTGACGATACCACCGGAAGATTAGATTTCCAATCCGGCCGCTTCAGCGACAATATGAATATCTTTGTCACCTCTGCCGCTGAGGCACACCAAAACGATTTCTTCGGGCGGCAGGTCACGGGCCATCTGGGCCGCATAGTAGATGGCGTGGGCGCTTTCCAGAGCCGGGATGATGCCCTCGGTGCGGGACAATAGGTGGAAACCTTCTAAAGCCTGAGCGTCGTCTACGGACACATACTGGGCCCGGCCTGAGTCTTTCAGGTAGCTATGTTCCGGTCCCACTCCGGGGTAATCCAGTCCGGCGGATATGCTGTGGGCCTCTGTCACTTGGCCGTTCTCGTCTTGGAGGAGATAGGACATTGAACCGTGGAGAACCCCTGGGCGCCCGGCGGTGAGTGTCGCTGCATGCTTGCCGGTGCTCACTCCTTCTCCGGCGGCTTCCACACCAATCAGCTTCACCGAAGCGTCCCCGGTGAATTCAAAAAACGTCCCGATGGAGTTGCTCCCTCCACCCACGCAGGCAATCACATGGTCGGGCAACCGGCTCTCAGCTTCCAAAATCTGACTCTTAGCCTCCCGGCCTATGATGGTCTGGAAGTCCCGCACCAGCATGGGATACGGATGGGGTCCAACCACGCTGCCAATGAGGTAGTGGGTGGTTTCAACGTTGGTCACCCAGTCTCGGATAGCCTCGTTGATAGCGTCTTTAAGCGTTTTGGTGCCGGACTCCACAGCGATTACCTGGGCATCCAGCAGCTTCATCCGGAAGACGTTGAGGGACTGTCTCTTTATATCTTCGGAGCCCATGTACACGATGCATTCCAAGCCCAACATGGCGCAGGCGGTTGCCGATGCCACACCGTGTTGACCCGCCCCGGTTTCGGCGATGATGCGCTGTTTCCCCATGTGCTTGGCCAGCAGAGCTTGGCCCAAGGCATTGTTAATCTTGTGGGCGCCGGTGTGGGCTAGGTCCTCGCGTTTCAGGTAAATCTTGGCCCCGCCACAGTGCCTGGTGAGGTTCTCGGCGTAGTAGAGGGCGGTGGGACGACCCGCATAATTGTGCAGAAGGTAACTCAGCCTGTCTTGAAACTCGTCATCCTCTTTGGCGCTGAGGTAAGCATCCTCGAGCTCGGTTAGCGCAGCCATCAGAGTTTCCGGAACGAATTTCCCCCCGAAATCACCAAAGCGGCCCTTGTCGTCGGGCATTATTATTTTTTGCTTAGCTACCATTTGGGCACCTCGATTGTTTGGCTATTAGCTTTCAGCTTTTTCCGTCACCGGGGCGGCTTAATTGCTGGCGCGCGTTTTTCGCGTTTTTAATGAAGTCCTGGATTTTATCGTGATCCTTCACACCGTCGGTTTCGACGCCGCTGGAGACGTCTACGCCCCATGGTTGAACCTTGGCTATGGCTTGAGCAACGTTTTCCGGGGAAAGACCGCCTGCCAAAATGAATGGCAAGCCCATTTCGCTTAGCCGGGCGGCGATGGACCAATCGAAGCTGTGCCCGGTGCCACCCTGAACCCCCACAACCAGGCGGTCCAGGGTCACCAGATGACCAACCCCGGCATAAGTCTGTACGCGCTCAGCGACCTGGTCCAAGTCGGCGGCTGTCGTGGCTGAAGGGTCCACGTGGACCACTTTGATTACTACCGCGTCTATCTGCCCACAGAATTCCACGGTCTCTTTGCCGCATAGTTGGACAAAATCCAGTCCGCATTCCATGACGATGCGGTTCACGTCCTCCTGGGACTGGTCGGCAAAATTCCCAACAATCTTGGGGGTTTTCGCTAGTGGGGAAGCCCCACGGACGGCCTGAACGATTTCTCGACCAGTACTAGAGTTCAGGAGCCGGTGGCGCTCGGGCACGAAAATCATACCCACAAAATCAGCTCCTGCTTCGGTGGCTATAATTGCGTCTTCTGATCGCATGATGCCGCAAATCTTTACATTCATAGCAGGCCGGGCATCATCCGCCAGCCGATGGCCCTGGCGACGTTATTGGTTCGACCAAAGGCACGGGCGATCCGGTTAATTCCCGGACTTTTGCCGCCACATCGGTGGCAGTAACCAGAGCCTCGCCAACCAGTACGGCGTTGACCAAGCCTCCGCCCAATTGGTCTAGGTGGTCTTGATTGAAGATTCCGCTTTCACTGACCACAATCTTGTCTTTAGGGAGCTGCGGAGCCAACCGCTGGGTCATGGCCAAGTCGGTGGTGAAGGTACGCAGGTCCCGGTTGTTGATGCCGATTATCTGCGCACCGGAATCCACCACGGTTTCCAGTTCATATTCATCATGGATTTCCACCAATGATTGCATCCCCAATGTGTGTCCAAGGTCCAGAAGTTCTTTGAGCAATTGGGGAGACAGCACGGACACGATTAGCAAAAAAGCGTCGGCCCCAGCCGACCGAGCTTCATAGACCTGATAGGGGTCGAAGATGAAGTCCTTTCGCACAACCGGAGCGTCACCCGATGCGCCGGAGGTTTTGATTTGGGCCAGGTGGGCCAGCTCACCCTGAAAATGCTGGTCGGTGAGCACGGACACGGCTGCAGCGCCGTTGGCCGCGTAAATTCCTGCTAGTTGGGCCGGGTCAAAGTCTGCACGCAGCAAACCACGAGACGGCGAGGCCTTTTTCACTTCGGCAATCAATCCGATGCCTTGGGTTGCCAAGGCTTTGGACAGACTCAGGGGCGCTGACTGCCGGGCAATCTGTTCTTGAAGCGCAGCCAAAGGCACCCGCTCTTTCTGCAGAACCAGCTCTTTTCGTTTGGCGGCAACTATTTCATCCAAGATGTTGGGCATTAGAGCCTTTTTGGCCACTCCACGTTTAATTCACGCCTGGCCCAAGCGGGTGCTCAATTCTGCCAAGGCTTCTAGCTTTGACATGGCGGCTCCGCTGTCGATGACCTTTTGCGCCAAGGCGATGCCCTCGTTCAGGCTGGTTACCGCCTCCGCCGCCAACAAGGTGGCGGCGCTGTTTACGACTACGTAATCCCGGACTGGTCCTTGCTCGCCTTGAAAGAGCCGACGCATCGTAGCCGCATTCTCCTCTTTGGTGCCGCCGCGAATCTCTTCAATCTCCCTTTTGGGCATTCCGGTGTCGGCCAGGGTCAGCGTCCAAGTACTCACCTTCCCGTCGGCCAGTTCCCATACGGAGGTGTCGCCCGACAGGGTGATTTCGTCCAATCCACCGTCGCCGTGGACTATGATGGCATGTTTCGCCCCAAGTGTCTGGAAAACTTCGGCCATTCTCTGTCCCAATTCCGGATATGCCACGCCAACCAGCAGATATTGGGCTCCAGCGGGGTTGGTCAACGGTCCCAGGATATTGAACACGGTGCGGATGCCAATCTCCCGGCGCACGGGCACGGCGTGGCGGGTGGCAGCGTGGAAAGCCGGGGCGAACATGAAGCCGAACCCCACCTCGTTTATGCACCGCTCAACGCCCTCGGGATGGAGGTCGAATTTCACTCCCAGAGCCTCCAGCACATCGGCGCTGCCGCAGGAACTTGAAGCTGCCCGGTTTCCGTGCTTGGCCACTTTTAGACCGGCTGCGGCCGCGACGAAGGCCGCTGCGGTGGAGATGTTGAAGGTATTTTGACCGTCGCCGCCGGTGCCTACCGTGTCCACAACCTTTCCGGAAACGTTGACTTTCAGGGCTTTTTCGCGCATGACGGTAGCCATACCAGCAATCTCATCCACAGACTCGCCCTTGACATGCAGAGCAGTGAATAGGGCGCCCATCTGGCCGTGACTTGCCTCACCCTCCATGATTTCACGCATCACGGTGGAGGCGTCTTCCATGGAGAGAGAATGCCCGGAGGCAATAATGTCTATCGCTTCACGAATCATGCGTACGATTCTTTTTAACCTGACTTTCTGCGGGGTAAAAAAATCTCGCTATCTCCCAAAGCTGGCTGTCAGCAAGTCCTCTCCCAATATATGCCCGTCAATCGCCTCTAAGATGTCTTGTTTAGAGGGCCCGGCTTCCAGTTCTAGGGTCATATCCACAGCATATAGGAAAAACCGGTAAGTGTGGGCTGTGCCGCTGGGTGGGCAGGGTCCGCCGTACTCGGAATTGCCCCAGCTATTCTTGCCGTGAACTCCTACAGCGGGCAACTGATTCGTGGCCGGTTGGGCTTCCCGCAGTTCCCTAACGTCGGCGGGAATGTTGAACACCACCCAATGATCCCACGTCCCCCTTGGAGCGTCCGGGTCATCCATAATAACCACCAATGTTTCTGTGCCTTTAGGAACGCCGCTCCAAGCAACGGCAGGAGAAATATCTTCGCCGTCACATGAGTAGCGTGTCGGAATCGATTCTCCCTCAGAAAACGCGCTGGCCGCCAGAACGAACGGGACTTGTTCACCGGAATCTTGCGGTCCTTCAAGAACAGTCACAGTGAGACTGGACCCTCCCTCGACGGAAACTTGGTGGTTGCCAGGCGGTGTGTCTTGAGGAATAGTGACCGTTCCCAGGCAGGTGTTGACGAAACAATTGATGGTCCCGATGGGCTGCCCGGCCAAGAACACGGGGAAGTTGGTTGATTTTTCGATGTACCCTATTCTCGACCCGTCGGCGGTCATCAGCTGAATGTTACCGCCCGAACCTTCAATCTCAATATCATCCCCTGGGGTAATCATGTTGGGCCTCAGCCTCAGCAAGTTGGGCAGGATTGGCACCTGGGTAGCCTGAGGAGAGACAGCAAAAACGCCAGGTGAAGATGTTGGTGTGCCAACCGTGGCGGCCACCGGAACAAGCGTTGGCCCAACAACTGTCTCTGAAGGCTGCTCTCTTTGTTGGATGTCCGGCGTGGATGCTTCGGTACTCGTAGGATCAACCGTGGCAGGATCAACCGTAGCAGGGACTACTGTGGCCGCGTCGCTGCCGCACGCTGCGAATACCAGCACCGAAACCAAGGTTACCCCTAGTCCAAAGATTGGTCTCATGGCCAGTCGCTATGCCGCGGCCTTGGCAACAGCTACTTGGTCCAGAAAATTCTGTAGCAGGGCTTTTCCATCCGGCGTCATGATGGACTCGGGATGGAACTGAACGCCCTCCACTGGGTGTTCTTTATGGCGCAGACCCATAACTAGGCCGTTGTCGGTCCACGCCGAAACCTCCAAGCTATCGGGCAGCGTTTCCGGGTATACCACCAATGAGTGGTAGCGTATGGCCTCGAAGGGATTGGGAAGTCCATCAAAAACACCCTTGCCATCGTGGTGAATCATGGACGTCTTACCGTGGCGAATCTCCCCAGCCCGATCGACCTTTGCGCCGTAAACATAGCCGACACACTGGTGCCCCAAGCACACTCCCAGGGTTGGAATCTTCGACCCAAAGTGGCGCACCACGTCGTTGGAGATTCCTGCTTCCAAAGGCGTTGATGGCCCCGGCGACACGATGATTCCCTCTGGTGACATGGCTTCGATGTCCTCCAAGGTAATCTTGTCGTTACGCACGGTTACGACTTCGGCACCCAACTCCGACAAGTACTGGAACAGGTTGTAGGTGAAACTATCGTAGTTATCAATCAGCAATATCATCAGAAAAGCTCCACGAACTCCAGCCAGTTCCCATCCGGGTCCTGGGCATACATCGCCTTTCGTAGCATATGGCCGTGGTCATCTGACAGTGACGCCGGAGGGTTGTTGAACCGCAGGCCTCTCTCCTTGGTCTCCAAGTAGAACTTATCCAGGTCGTCCACAAAGAAGGCCAGATGGCTCGCCCCCAAGTCGTTGCGAGAGATTCCGCCAGGACCGCTGGCGGGGTTGAGGTACTGAATCAGTTCCAATTGATGGCCTTCGCCCTTATCCACCATCGCACCTTTTATGTGGGCGTCGGGGAAATCAAGTACTTGGTTGATGAACTCGCCTTGACGTTCCATCCGGAGGGCCAATTGCAAACCCAACACGTTGGTATAGAAATCAACCGATTTCTCCAGGTCCTTCACCACGAAACCGGTGTGGAAAAATGATTTCAGCATATTGCGCTTCCTTGATTTACTTCGATTTACTTTTCTTGCGTTACTTGCCCTGCATTACTTGTTTAGAGTTTGAGATACGTAGTTTCGAATAGAGTCGAGGGTCTCCGAATCCCCCCAAATGTCCAAAATAGATTTCTCGAATTTGGACTGACCCTCCCTGATTAGGTCCAGAACCGGCTGTCTGATTTGCCTCTTTGAAGCCGCAAAAGCCTGGGGGGCTAGGCTACCCAGCCTCTCAGCCTTCTCGACGGCGGCGTCCATCAATTCCGAGGCTTCTACAAGCTCATCGACCAAGCCCATTTCCACAGCGTCTTCGGGGAGGTAGGTTGCTCCACCAAACATCAACACTTGGAGTCGTCGGGAGTCGGTCACAAAGCGCATCATTTCCAAGGCACTGGTGGGGAAGGGCACTCCCACTAAGAGCTCTGGAATCCCGATTCGCCCGCGACCCTTAGACATTATCCGGTGGTCCCCGGTGCATGCCATCAAACATCCACCGGCGATGGCATGTCCGTTAACCGCCACAACCACCGGTTTAGGAAAAAAGAACAGCTTTTCAAACGCCGTGGAAAGGGCTGGTACCAAGGCTTGACGGTATTCGCTGCCCTCTTCCAACACCCGAACCAGGTTGAGGCCAGCGGAGAAAATGTTGCCTTCGCCGGTGAGCACCAAGGCCTTGGCGGACGATTTCCTGATTTCCTCCAATTGCTCTTCGATGCCCCGGCAGAACTCCAAATCGATGGCATTGGCCTTGCCATAGGACATTTGGAGCACGGCAATATCCCCACGTTGAGAAACGTCAAACAATTGCTTCGTCTCCTTCACCGCTCCTACTATCCAGGCCCTCGGCCAGCCCAATGGCAGCTATCAACTAATCCCGGCCCTCTGCCAGGTCTATGGCCCGCATCAACGCCCCGGCTTTGTGCCTGGTTTCTTGGTCCTCGTCCTCGGGTAGGCTGTCCGCAACGATGCCTCCGCCTGCCTGGACGTACATCGTACCATCCTTGTAGATGCCGGTCCGCAGCACCAATGCGGTGTCCATATTGCCGGAATAACTGAAGTAGCCCACGGCCCCACCATAGGCTCCTCGTTTTTCGCCTTCTATCTCGGCAATGATTTCCATGGCCCTGATTTTAGGCGCGCCAGAAACGGTGCCTGCCGGAAAACAGGAACGCAGGGCATCGTAGACTGTGAGCTCGGGCCTAAGCTTCCCTTCCACATGGGAAACCAGGTGCATGACGTGGGAGAACCGCTCAACGTCCATGAGTTGAGTCACGTTCACTGTGCCCGTCACGCTGACCCGGCCGATGTCGTTACGTCCCAAGTCCACCAGCATTATGTGCTCAGCCCGCTGCTTCTCGCTGGTCTTGAGTTCCAATTCTAGGGCGTCGTCTTCCTCGGGAGTCTTGCCCCTGGGCCTAGTTCCGGCGATGGGATGGGTGGCAGCGATACCGTCTTGGACCTGCACAACCGTTTCGATGGCAGCGCCAACGATTTGAAATCCGTCTAGGTCCAGGTAGTACATATACGGCGATGGGTTCACGCTACGCAACGCTCGGTATACCTGGAAAGGATGGGCAGACGTTTTTCGGGAAAACCTCTGGGAGTTGACGACCTGAATCACATCACCGGCGTAGATGTACTCGACGCATTTCTCTATGGCCTTGTAATAGTCCTCCTGGCTGAAGTTGGACTCCACTTGACTGGGTTCGATGGCGGAACCGTCCCGGTCCAGACCGGAGTTTCGCATCTGGGGCGGCAAATCTAGCGGCTCTGAAAGCCGCTGGACCAAATCATCAATCTTGCGAGTGGCATCGGCGTACTCTTGTTCAACATCGCCATTCAAACGGACGTGGCTGACGACCTTGATGTCGTGTCGCAGGTGGTCGAACACCAACAGCGTGTCTACAAAGGTGAACACCGACTCGGGCAGGCCTTGGGGGTCGGCGGTCATCACCGGCACCCTGGGCTCAAAGTAACTGACGGCATCGTAGGCCACGTAGCCGACGGCGCCACCGTGGAACTTGGGAAGCCCTTCGACGGGTATGAGTTGATACCTGTCCAGTTCGGCTTGAACCGAGTTCAGGGGGTCCACTTGGCCTCCAGGCTGACCGGGGCCGGTCCTGACGACATGGTAGGGCTCAGTGCCAATGAAGCTATAGCGACCGATTCGTTCCCCGCCGGAAACGCTTTCAAGCAAGAAAGAATAGGGGGGACGGGCCACTTTGAGGTAGGCGGAAACCGGCGTTTCAAGGTCGCCATTGATGGACCGGTAAACCGGCACCAGGTTGCCCTTCCCGACCATTTGTTTTACTTCTTCCAAGCTTGGATGGTACATATTCGTTCCTATTTCTTACATTTTACTTGCGCCGAGTCAATCTCACCAAGATTGCTGATAGCGCTATTCAACTTATTGGCCGCCCCGTAGGCAAAAACGAGATAAATTTTGGCAATAAAAAAACCCACCCCCAAAAGGGACGGGCATAACCGCGTTGCCACCCTCATTCTCGGCTTGTTCCCTAGCCCATATGCTAAAGAAATAAACAGAACGCTGCCGAAATCTCACCCGGCGTGGAGGACTAGTTTGCGTCATCCTCGTGCCGTGGACCTTTAACGGTGCCCAACCGTCCCAGCCTAGGCCCAGTGTGAAAGCACACCAGCAATCGGCCTGCGGCTCCGGGGTCCATTCAGCTTTCAACGTTCTGGCGCCGGCTCACACCGAACCCGGCTCGCTTTGCCACATTGAAAGCCTACTACTCCCCTTCATAGCCTTTAATTATTTGGTTGTCATTTTTGAGTATATGTTTCCCGCAAGAAGGGTGTCAAGTTTGGGGTGTGGTCTAACAACGAAGGGGAAGCTTGGCGGCAGGCCAAACTAATATGAGTCACTCAATAGCCCACCTTTCGCTGCGGCTCTGCGTCCGCGAATATTTTCGGAGTATCCCCTAGAACATAGTTCTAGAGCCTAATCACCGCCATTTCGGGTTGACTCATTTTTCACCCGGTTCGTCACTCTGTTGGATGGTTACGCAGGGAAGATTCTGGTTCAAACTACAAGTCGTCATTCAACGTGATGGAGACGAAACATGATATCTATCTCTAGACCAAGCACACGATCTATCTCTGTCCTGATGTTCGTCTTGGCAATGGCCGGAAGTATGCGGGCACTGATGGCCTTCTGATTTCCGGGGCGCTCCGATGGCGCCATCTTGACCTAGAAACTCACCCATCTGGTCTAACAGAGAGAGGCGCGAAGGTCAGACCGACCATTCCCCCAAGCCCTCGGCGACTGCCGGCTGGGCTTCGTTTTCGCCCGGCCACGGTGGTGTGGTGTGGCAGAGAAACCTTAACTTGCCGCCACAGTCAGCGCTGAATTGGAAGCGCCAACCGGTAGGGATGGTCAGGGCGTCTCCTGGACCGACAGGCACCGGCGGCACAGTGTCTGGAGCAGATGTGGGCGGCCAACGCCACACTTGGCCGTTTCCTTCCAGGATGTACCAGATTTCCTCCACAGTGTGGTGATAAACCGGCTTGGACACTTCTCCCGCAGCCAGGGTCACTTCCACCAAGGTGGCTCTGCGTGCTGAGTGTCTATCGTCGATTAGCAGCCTGATTTCCGAGCCGTCGGGGGCTGTTGCGTCCGGGTCTTCATTCCGATGTGCCAGTGGTAGATATGGGGCATGATTGTTTTGGTTCATGTCGCACTCCTTGGTGGGTCTCGTTCGCCCTTGCATCCTTGGAAACGCTTAGGATGCTCGGTAGATGGAGTCTTGGGAAGTTGGCACCGTTTCCACCTAAGTAAATTCTGTGTTGGTGGCCCTTCGACAGGCTCAGGGTGAACGGAATCACCACTTGATTTGCTTGGCTTGCAAAGGCTATCCCGTCAAGCTCTCCCCCACCAGCCTCCAGTAGGGCAGCACGATGGCGAATAGCACGGCAATGGCTACCACCGTCATTATCAGGCCCAAGCGGAAAATCTCCGGAGACCGCAGGTTGGCCCGCTGAAAGATGAAGACGCTGGCTGCCCCCCCAGCCGGGTAGAACACCACCGAGTCTCCGACGATTACCACCGCTAGCCCAACGACCAGCGGGTTCAGCCCCAATGACGCTCCTGTGGACATCGCCACCGGGATAATGAAGGCCAGGTAACCTGAAATGTTGGGCATCAGCATGCGGACCACAGATGACGCTCCGGCGATGGCCAACAGAACCAGAGTGGGCGACCCCCGCAGTCCCTCCACGCTGCCCACCATGGTGTCCGCGAACCAGGCTGCCGCTCCGCTGGCAATGATTGCGTTGGCTAAGGAAAGCGAAGTAGCGATGACAAAGAAGTTGCTCCAGCCCAGGTCTCGTTCCAAATCCTCCCAGGTCAGCAAGCCGATTCCGGGGAGCAGAATGATGGCCATCGCTATCAAAGCCGGTACGGTGGGCGCCAGACCGTGGGCAAAATCTGTGAACCACAGCAAGGCGGTGCCCAAGGCGATGAGGGCGGCTTTAATCTCGGGCAGGCGTAACGGTCCCGTGGTCATGCTGCTGACATCTACCACGTTCTCCAACCGGAAGCCCGACCGGTAGGCGACATAGACGACTGCCCCTCCGACCAGCAACACGGAATAAAAGGGCAGGGCCATCAAGACGAACCATCTGGTCCAGGAAAATCCTTCTCCCGTGAGTTCTCCAATCAGCGATGAAGCCACGATGGGTGTGATGCCTCCCGCCAAAAGGGCGGTTGAACCCAAACGGTTGAGCGCACCCATGGCCATCATTATGGCTTTGTGCAGAGGGGCTTCTTGGGGCACCCGCCAGTGGGTCATGACCTGTTCGTAGACGTGGACCAGGATGGCTCCCCTGGTGCTGGCCGATGGCAGGGCAAAGGTTAACGCAGCGAAAGAGAACAACATCTGGCCGTACAGGGCACGGGAGCTGCCCCCGGCTAGGCGAATCATATATACAGCCATTCGCTCAGCCAAGCCAGAGCGTTGCACGGCTAGGCCCAGGGTCAAAATGCCTATCAGGAAATAGGGGACGGGCTGGGAGAAGCCGAACAGGGCCGCTTCCACATCGGGGACAGCATTGACCAGCACTAAGAGGACAACACCTACTATCCCGGTTACGGCTATGGGCAATGCCTCGGTGGCCCAAAGTACCACGGCCAAGGCCATGACCGCCAGTGCTCGTTGCCCTTCAACCGTCAGCCCTTCGGGCGTGGGCATCAAGAGGACGGCCGCAAAGACCGCCAAGGGGAGGACCAGCTTCAAAAACAGTGCCTTGGGTTGGCTGGTCACAAAATTAGAGGCCTGGTTTAGGTCCGTAGTTTTCGGCCCTTCCGGTCAAGGAAATCCTTAAACCCTTCTTCAACGGTCGATCCCTTGAACCGGCCTTTCCTGGCTTCCACCTCGTTGAAGAACTGCTCCTCCAATGGAAGGCCTGTGTGTTCTATCAACATCTGCTTCACATTACCAACGGAATTAATCTTGTTTTTAGCGATTCCCGCCGCCACTTCCACGGCCTTTTCTATAAGCTTGCCTGATGGCACCACATGGTTTAGCAGACCGATGTGATAGGCCTCGTCGGTGAAGACCTCCCGGCCGCTGTACAACAACTCTTTAGCCTTGGGCCAGCCCACCATGGTTGGCAGGCTCCATGTTGCGTTCATTTGACCGTAATTGACCGCCAAAAAGCGGAAGCTGGATTTCTCGCAGCCTATCAGAAAATCCAATGAAGTGGCCATGACCGTGCCACCGCCGTAGCAGAGGCCGTTTATAGCCCCGATGATGGGTTTGTAGAAAGAGGCCATATGCCAGGTGAACTTGGCCCGGTCGGCGGTCCCCTTCTCTTGCTGCTCCGGGCTAAGCTCCCGGTTCTCGTGAATGTCCGCGCCCGCAGAGAAGGCGCGTTCTCCGGCGCCGGTGATAATCACCGCGCCTACCGCTTCGTCTTCTTCAATCTCAGTAAGCGCTTGATCCAATTCAGTTACTAGCTGAAGGCTCAAGGCGTTCAGGACTTCTGGCCGGTTTAGGGTAATCACAGCAACGCGCTCGTGCCGGTCAATGTTGATTACTTCAAAACTCATGGTCGATATTCTCCTTTGTCTGAGTCGCAGCAGGGTCCATTGGTAGACACATACGTGATTTTCATAGGCCATTAATATCGTAAAGAAGGCTATCTGACTGGAGTTAATAATAAAACACATCCCCGAAAATAAGTAAACTCCGCCGCCAATCTGTCGCTTCTGGTATGGCCCGTTCGTCCTAGGACTGTAGCACTTGCCTCTTTTACATCCTTAATTGCAACATGGCAGACCCATCAAACCCGCGATATGTGACCAACATCACGCCATTCATGTGGCGAAGGTCATGGTTCCCTCTCAGCCGCTGGGCTTAACTAGAACTCGTGAAGACCGGCTAAAAAGCAGGCTAAACAATTCGAAGAAATAGCCGGATTCAGGGGAGAAAATAATGCTTTTGCGGTTTAGGTCTTGCCGAAAATGTTTAGGCGATTTGATGTTGGATGGCGATGATTGGCGTTGTTGGCAGTGCGGTCGGTACTACTACCCCACGCCTCCAATCACAGAACCGCTGCCCATGCCGGAACAACACGAGCAGCCAAATGTGAAGGCCGCCATTACACCAAAGCGGCGGAGGTCGACACGCAGTGTTAACTCGTTTATATCATCCACCAGCCGTTCCGAATTTCGTTGGTGGCATAAGAACCAAGACGTCATCACCTTTTTGGACGAAGGCCGCACGGTGAAGGACATTGCGCGCCTGATTAACCGGGGCCAGCGGCAAATCCGCATCATCCGCGAACGCCTCAATGACCTTAGAGATTGCGGAGTCGAGTTGCAGCCAACAAGGTGAATCTGTAATGCGGCAGCCAATCCAACTTAGGCCCATCGTGCCCGAGGGCAAGTCGAGTGCCATCTCAGCTCCGTTATTCCGGCGCAGGCCGGAATCCAGATATTTTCGCAGACAGGCGAGTTCCTGGACACCAGTCTACGCCCGTGTGACGGGCAAAACGAATCTTTATTCTTTAGTCGGCGGCTGCTGTACGATCCCGGCTTGGCGCTTCTTTCCAGCGCAAAGGAGTTGCTGTACCCTTGCGGCAATTCGAGCAGCGAATACGTGAGGCGATTAAAGGGAGCGGCCATGAAATCAATAAAGGCTCATAAAACGGGCGGTCCGGAGGTGCTCGTATACGAAGATTCAGAGGAGCCGACACCGGGACCGGGCGAGGCATTGGTGGACATTAAAGCCATCGGCGTCAACTATACCGACGTCGCCAGCCGGAAGGGTACCAACCCACCAGCCAGTTTCCCTTGGATCCCAGGCCGGGAGGCCGCTGGAGTGGTCACCGCAGTGGGAGACGGTGTCAGTGAAGTGACGGTCGGTGATCGTGTCGCTTACGCCATGCACACCGGGACCTACGCCGAAAGGCAGACTGTTCCGTCGTGGCTGCTGGTGCGCCTGCCCGAGCAGATGAGCTTCGACACCGGAGCAGCCACCATGCTCCAAGGCATGACCTCCCACTTCCTGGTCTTCGGCATCACCCGCCTCAATCCCGGTGACGCGGTCTTGGTCCATGCCGGGGCCGGTGGCATGGGGCTGATGCTGATTCAGATGCTGCACCGGTTGGGTACCCGGGTGTTCACCACTGTTTCCACCGATGCCAAGGCTGAACTGGCCAAGAACGCTGGCGCTGACACGGTAATCAACTACACCCAGCAGGACTTTGAAGATGAGGTCAACAAGGCCACCGGCGACGACGGTCTGCGGATAATCTTTGACGCCGTGGGGCTGACAACCTTCGCCAAGGGCTTGAACTGCCTAGGCCGCCGGGGTTATATGGCCCTATACGGAGCGGCCAGCGGCCCGGTGCCTCCGATCGATTCGGGCGCTCTCCGGAACCGGTCGTTATTCCTGACTCGGCCAAACCTGGGCGACTACGCGTCCACCAGGGATGAGTTGCTGCAGAGGGCCGATGAGGTTTTGGACTGGGTCCAATCCGGCGAGTTGAAGCTGCACATCGGTCTAACTCTTCCCTTGTCCCAAGCCGCCGAGGCCCACCGGCAGTTGGAAGGCCGGGAGACTACGGGGAAGATTTTGCTGATGCCGTGAGCAGGATACGCCAACGCCTCCGACCACGAGGGAAATCCCCCTACCCCCTTTACGAAAGGGGGACATGTTCTCAGCGTCGGTAACCCTATTGGGCCGTCCAGCCTCCGTCCATGACCAACTCGCTGCCGGTCATAAAGGATGATTCGTCGGAGGCCAAGAACAGGACTCCGTAGGCAATCTCCTCCGATTCACCGTATCTGCCCATGGGGATTCGGGAGAGCATGATTCTTTGAATCTCCGGGTCGCCTCGGCGGAGTTCAGTGAGTGGCGTGTTGACCGGGCCGGGGTGCACCGAGTTGGCCCTGATACCTTCTTTGGCGTATTGGATGGCCGTGGACTTGGTCAAAAGCCTTACCGCTCCCTTAGATGCTTGATACTGGGGACTGCTGATGTCCATTCCCACCAATCCCAACTGGGAAGAGATGTTGATGATGGACCCGCCCCCGGCCCGGCGCATCTCGGGTATGGCTGCCTTGGTGCCCAGGAACACCCCTTTGGCATTGATATCCATCACCCGGTCCCACTGTTCGACGGTGGTGTCTTCAATCATGCTGGTGCCGCCTATGCCAGCGTTGTTGACCAAGATATCCAGCTTGCCAAACTCGCTCACTGTGGCAGCGATGGCGCTATTCCACTGGTCTTCGCGGGTGACATCCAATGGCAGGAAGATGGCCCGGCCGCCGGTCTCGTTGATTTGCTCTACCACCTTTTGGGCTTCTTCCTCCCGCACATCGCCGATGGCCACACAAGCTCCCTCGGCAGCGAACATGATAGCCTCCACGGCACCCATGCCCCTGCTGCCGCCGCTGATAAAAGCAACCTTGCCTTCCAGTCTCATGTTTTTATCTCCCGATCAAGGATCTTCTATACGGGTTCTAGTACCTGGTCTGTTGGTTCATGGGAGTATAGGTGGCTGGCGTAACCGCCAACAGCCCGGCATCCACCGGCAAGACGATCCCGGTGATCCACCGGGCTTCTTCGCTGGCCAAGAATAGGGCGGCATAGCCAATGTCCCAACCAGTGCCCTCGGTGCCCAATGGTCCCGAAGACCGGCGATGCTCCCGAAGGTCATCGTCCATCCTGGGCGCAACCATAGGGGTGTAGACCAGTCCCGGAGCTATGGCGTTGACCCTTATATTGTCTTTGGCATGGTCGGCAGCCATGGAGAATGTCAGGCCGATAACCGCGGCTTTTGAAGTGCTGTAGGGCGTGCTGCTGTGGGCTCGCAGTCCCGCTATCGACGAAATATTTATGATCGAGCCACCGCCGGTTTCCATCATCTTCGGTATAGCCGCTTTGCTGGCCAAAACCATGGTCTTGACGTTGATGTTCATTACTTTGTCCCAGTCTTCCTCGCTGACCTCCACCACCGTTCCGCGCTGGGACACACCCACGTTGTTGTCCAATATATCCAAACGGCCGTAACGGTCGATTGCCGCATCAACCATCAGGCGGCAATCCTCGGCGCTGGTGGCGTCGGCCACAAACACAGATGCCACGCCATTCTCTTCTTGAATCATCGCATGGGTTTCCTCAGCCCGGTCCTTGGCAAAATCCACCAAGAGAACCTTGGCCCCTTCTCGGGCGAACAATATGGCAGTCGCTTTGCCGTTGCCGATTCCAGCCCCGCTAGACCCGGCGCCGGTCACGATAGCTACTTTCCCTTCCAACCTGGGTCGTCGTTCAGGCATAGGTCCTCCCCCTACGTATAGAAAATAAGAGTCTGAGTAAGCAAGGTTACCATCTACAAATCAGCCGTGGGTGTCAGGTTGCGATTGGCGCATCGGTTAAAAAGCAGACTTGGTTCACCCTACCTCTGGACTGGGCTCCTTGGTGCCTGAAACTTTCCCCCAGATAAAGACGATCACTGCCAGAATTATTACGACCACGGCGGCCACTATAATAAAGTTGATGCCGCCGTCACCGCTTTCCGCCACGTCAATGGGGACCACAACCATGGTTTCGCCGAGGTCGGAAGAAATGGCCACCAATACTTCCCATTTTCCAACCAAGTCAAAAGGAATATCAGCCTGAAACAATCCGTAGTTTTGGTCGTCATAGGCTGGGATATCTTGGAAGCCGGTTGACCCTTCAGGGCCGGAAGCGGACACTTCGACAGTGGCTGTAGTCACCAGCTCGCGGTCGTCCAATGAGCGTAGGATGACGCTGATTTGGTTCTGACCTAGCACAGAGTGGCCCGGCGACAGATTGATGTCGACAATGTAAGGCCCGGATTCCTGGGAGTCAGTGTGCTCATCACTCCCATCAGCCCGGGCTGTGCCCATTGCCAACATCCCAATAACCACCAGAACTACTATGGAAACAACGAGGGAACCAACGAGCGCCGTTGCGGTCAATTTGGGAGTGTGGGGTTTAATCCGTGGACCCCGGAGGAATGAAGAGAGCTTCATAAAATCATCTTACCACCAGCGAATTAGGTCAACAGCCGAGGGTGATTGGAAAACATGAGCCAGGTGAACCGGAATCGGTTGGCGCGCGGTCCAGGCTCTAGATTCGAGAATGTCCTGAAATAATGGCTGGATATTCCCGTACTCAGTAGTGCGTGTTGTGTATGTTCTTGACTCCAAGATGGGCGCGGCTTAAACTGAAATCGTTAATAACCCCAATGGGATGAAAGGCTTTCATGACTGGATCCGTGACTCCGGGCGAAGATGTCGCCCTGTTTATCGACTGGGAAAACTTCAAAATCAGCCTTGCCACCGGGCGCCGCCACCCCAATGTTTCGGCGCTGAAAGAAGAAGTATCCAACCTTGGCCGCGTTGTGGTGGCCAAAGCTTACGCTGACTGGGTAACCAAAGCCCCCGAGCTTAGGGGCGCCAGTCAGTTCATCAACGACCCTCCCGCCCTGTACGCCGCCGGAATCGAACCCGTTTACGTCCCTACACGCCTATCTTGGGTCGGCGCAAACCCCGAAATCGTCCGTCACACTAGGGTGAAAAACAGTGTCGACGTGAAGATGACGGCCGATTGCATCGAGTGCGCACACTCCTATCCCAACATCGGCACCTTTGTGTTGGTGTCGGGAGATTCCGACTTCATCCACGTGATGAATACCCTCAGAACCATGGGTAAACGGGTGGTAATCATCGGCGTGTCATGGGCTACCTCCAGACGATTGGTCGACCAATCCGACGGCCTGATTCTCTACGATGTGGACGTTGACCCGGTGTTGCCTGCAGAGCCGGCAACTGAACCCGCCCCGGCGGGAAATGGACGAGCCTCAGCGTCACTTCCTTCCCCCGCTCCAGTACCAGCAAATTCGGGAGCAACAAACTCCGGTCGTCTAGGGCGGCCTGAATTCGCCGATGTCATAAAAGAAATCGAGGAGATTGTCCGCAGTGAAAGAGCCGCCGGGGGCACTCCTTTACTGACGTCAATCAAACAGCGGGTGATGCGCCGTTTTCCCAATTTTGACGAGAAACAACTTGGTTTCTCCGGCTTCAAGAAGCTCATGGCCAGAGCCGCCCAAGAAGGGAACATCAAGTTGGTCACCGCCGGGCTCGTAGATTGGGCAACAATGGCCGACGAAGATGTCCCGGCCGATGGTCAAGTGCCGGCCACCGAACCGGAGGCAACTACAGAGGAGCCCGCCGAAGTTTCGGAGAGTAAGCCGCGTCGGCGTTTCCCTAGCTTCCGATTTGGACCGAGGCGATCCAAAAACTCGAAACCTGGCTCAACCGAGCCTACGTCCGATGAGCAAGACTCCCAATTGCAAATAGCTTCTACTGACTCAGTTAAAGACTCGGTTACAGACTCAGTTGCGGTGACACAGGAAGACACGCCAGCGGAAACCCAACAAAGTGAGCACACTTCCATTCAAGTTGGCGACGATGCTAATGGTGAGCCAGAATCTGGGCCAGAAGCAGCCGCTCCAAAGCCAACGTTTAGTAGGCCGGCCTGGTCTCCGCCGGGTCGAACTTCGGAACCACGACCATCAGCATGGCAGCCCTCTGCGGAGCCTATTTCAGAATCGACCTTAGACGAAAACTCGCCAGAATTCACGACAGAAAAGACGCCCGAAGCTAAGCCGGATACTGAGGCATCAGAATCGGTGCTACCCATGTCCGCCGAGTTGGAATCAATACTGGCTGATAGTATCGCCGAACTGAACCTGCCGGAAGGCCCGGGAGATGGGCAAGACCCCAAGCGCATATCAGACCTAATCATCATGGCCGACACCCTAGAGCACCGGGAAGGCATCAGCCACGTAGCCTTCAACTTCTTGGTTGGGGAGGTATGTCAGGCCTTGGAAGAAGGCCTGAAGGCCGAATATGGGGAAATCACCGAGCGATGGTCCTCAGTGTATTCGCGAGGATACGTTAGCAAGCTCTTCCGTGAACTCAGTTCCGGCAGCGTGTTCACGAGGGGTTGGCACTCGTGGCGAGACGAAACCTCCGGCCACAACCGCCGACGGCGCACCTTTAACCTTGACCGCAATCATCCAATCGTGGTGCAGGTCTTGAAAGATCAGTGGGCCTTAGGTGACGGAGGCGAGAACAATAGCAACTCGGACGAGGAATCCGGCGACGGGAATGTCGGAACATCTGCGGATTTGGATTCAGGCTTCGCCGAAGACGCTCACGCAGTCCTTGATTCGACCGATTCTACTGAGACCGATGGCGTTGATGAGGATCCCGCTGACTCCGACTTTTTATCCCGGTTGTTTAATCCCAAGTCTTAGGGACAGCTAGCCTCACCATCCATTTCGGAATCTCCCCACAATCCGAGAGTCTTCGGGCGGATGTGTGGGCCAGCTATAAATCCCTAAAACTCCAGCCCCAGGCTACGGTGCAGGGCAGCATCGACTTCAGCAAGCTTTTTGTCTGGAAGATCACCAACCAAACGGCCCAAGCGGGACTGATCAATAGTCTGAATCTGTTCGCACTTAACTACGCTGTCTCTTGGCAGTCCGCTCTCCCGAGAACCGACGTCAACCTGGAAGGGATAACTGGTTCTTCGACTGGTGGAAATCGCTGCGACAATCGTCGTAGAGCTAAATTGATTTCCTACGTCGTTTTGAATAATCAGAGCAGGTCGAGTCCCCGCCTGCTCCGCTCCGCGGCCAGTAGACCAATCGACGTAGTAAATCTCCCCCCTCTTAACCATCCCGCAAAACCACTTCGCCGGTGAGCCCCAAGGCTTCCTCTGCCTCCCGAAGGTTTTCAGCTCCCCATTCCCGATATCCGCGCGCCATCAGGTCCTCGATCGCGGACTCGTCTTCTTTCTTGAGCAATTCTGCAATTATGCCGCTCCTGGTGGTCGAGCGCTCTTTGGCAAGACGGTCAACCACATCGAGAAGCGTCGGGAGAAGACTGATTGTAATCTTACTTGCTTTTTGATTCTTCATACTGCATCTGCTACCATTTTATCATACGTTTGCTCATACCATTGGTATGACCACATCACATGTCCAATATCAGGCTAGACCAGCCGAAGTCCCTAGCACCTAGACCCTCTGCGGTGAATGGATGATAGTACTCGCGAAAGCCTGATTTTTCGATGCACTCCTGACTCTTGGCCACGATGGTGTCAGCCAACTCCGAGTAGCCGTGGCGCCGCAACGCATGGGATAGAAACCAGTTGGTGTTGATCCAACTAGGACCTCGCCAGATGAAGCCTCCCGGATTCCCCGGCATGAACTTGGGGTCGGACGCAGGCACGGAAGGCAAGGGATAGGGTGTCCAGAAATGGTCCGGCGAAGTCACCCACTGGTCCACCAGCCGCTCCACGATAGGCCTCGGCAGGTCTTCAAGAATCAGTGGCATCAGCGAACTGATGGTCACTATTTTGACCGGTTTTTCCGCCACGCCCGACAGGTCGAAAAAGGCCCCGGCTTCTTCATCCCAGCACTTGGATAGTAGGGCATCCCTGGTCTTGTCCGCTTCTCGTTCAAACTCGGCGGCGTCAGCCTCGCCATCCTCGCCGGTTCCGGCCAGCAGGCGAGACAAAGAGCGGAGGCCCATGGCGTAGATGGAATTGACCAGCACGTCCTCAAAGTGGAAAATGTCGGCTGCCAGGATGCGGCGGTCGTCCCCCCGCATGGGCTCGTAGGCAGCATAGACCTTTCTGAGAGCGGTGATAAAGCCCTTGTTGCTCAACTCCTCTAATCCCAATGCCTCGTCATACTTAGGGGAGCAGTCGGTGCCAGCCTCCTCCGGCTGAATCACCGCAATCAGACCGTCGTTGTCCGGGTCTCGGTTTAATCGAAGCCACCGGTAAAATGCGGTCAACACCGGCAAGGCGGCCGCCCGGAATTCTTCATCTCCGGTGGCTTGGTATATGCGCTCCACTGTGTAAGCGATGATGGGAGGTTGCATCGTGGCGCTATAAAATTCGGAAGTCCGGCCAACGATGTTACGGCTGAGAAAGTCTGGCTGTTTCTCCATTTCCCAGAAGATTATGTGGGGAATGAAACCATCGGGCAGCGCCCCGCTCATTAGGGTCCGCATCTCCGCCTTGGCCTGTTCCTGGTCCAAGTGGAGCAAGGCGATGGCGTGGAAACAGGAATCCCAGAACCACTGAAATGGATAGCCGGTCAGGGACGGGCAAACAAAGTTGAACTCCTTGCCATTCCAATCGGCCACGCCCTGACGCAAGTTGCCCAGTAGAATTTTGCGTGCCGCATCTTCCAATTCCTTCCGTTCCATTTGCTACTCCAACACTAAGAATTGCGATTGAGAGTTACGATTCACGGTTCCAGAGATCCCACCGTCTCAGAGGCCAGCGTCCAAGAACTCTTGAGTGTAGGTTCAATTTCTGGTTTCCAGCTTTCGCCGGAATGGCTGCGGGTAGCCTTTGATGGACCAAGGATTTGAACCCGTCTCATCCGCAGTAGCGGGTATTCATTCCTTATTCATGCCGTAGCTCTGTAAACCTGAATGTACTTGTCGGCTGTGGCCGCCCAGGTGAATTCGGCCAGAGCATAGGCCTGGGCATCCTTGCCCAGGTCCTCCCGGTATTTATCCTCGTTCACCAACCGCACCAAGCTCTCCACCGCCGCCACCCGGTCAAAAGTGGGAACAACATCCGCGCCTCGCACCAAAAGCTCCCGGTTTGCTCCAACATCGTGGGTCAGCAGAGGAAGACCGTGGGCCATGGCTTCGAAGAAGACCAGCCCGAAGGCTTCGTAGTGGGAAAAGAGAGCGAAAATGTCCGACTCCGCATACCACCGGTTCAACTCCTCATCGGACAGCTCCCCGGTCAGGATTACTAGCTCATTCATGCCCATGTCATTGACGGCTCGGACGATATTCGCTTCGTCTCCCTCATCCCGGCCAATCAAGACCAGCCTTACCGGCCTCCGAAATCGGGAATTGGCTTCCTGAAGAACCCTGAGGAGCCACATCTGACCCTTGTGCTCACCCAGGCGTCCCACACACAAGACGGTTAAAGCATCATCGTCTCCGGAGTGCTTGCGCTCGGCCACCACTTCCGGGGGAGACGCCCCCCAGCCGATTATGGCCTGCTTCTTTTTAGGTACCATGTAGGCTCGGCGCACCCGGCCTTCCTCCAGCCGTGTTAGCGCAACCACGCGGTCCACCACATTGCACAAGAATGCGTTGAAGGGCCGCAGCCACCACCGGCTAACCGGCAGGGTGTGGAAGGATGGCGTGAATACAAACCTGGCCCGGCCCCGGAACCAAAACCAGGTCCAGAGATGCCCCCAAAACCAACCGTCGCCGACAAAATGAATCACGTTGGGGTTGAATTCTTTGAGGTAGCGGCGAATCCGGAACGGGGAGAACCAAACCAGAGGCACCGAATACAGAGGAATCGATCTCCTGGGAAACCCGGGCAACCGAAAAATGTCTATGTTTTCGTCGGTGGTTTCCCGGTCCGCCCAATCAGGTTGAGCCACCCTGGGGAAGGAGTATTTGGTAGTAAGGACCCCCACGGCCTCCACATCACCGGATTTTTGAAGCTGGAAAGTAAGCTGCTCTATGGCGCGCTCAATGCCGCCCAGATAAGGGCGAAAATAGGGCGTTAAAAACAATACCCTGAGGGACGGGTCTTCCACTGAACTACTCCGGTCAATTACTCCGGTTTCGGGCTCCCGGAAGACTCTCCGAGAACCGGCTTCGCCAGCCTGGAAAGCAAGGGCAATGCTAACCGTACCCCCAAAGTGTGTCAACGGCCCATTCTTAACCGACCGAGACAAATTCCACCAAGCTTGACCTGCTTAGGTCCATGGGTGATAGACCTGCTCAAATAGGGTGCTATTACCCTTAGCCCGCCCGGTGGTGAGTCTTACGCTAAATAAGCAGGCGAATTGCGATCAACTTTCCATGCTCTTGCGGGTGGCTGCCGCAATTCAATCTATTCGAGTCACATCCGAATTCGGACGACCCGATACCTCAATATTTTCTTGAGGGAATTCAGGCCCTATTCCCATACGTTCAACCTACTGTCATTTAACACGGCGAAGGGGGAGCTACAAAATGACTTCAACTAGAAGCTCAAAGAACTCGGAGAAATTGATTAAGGATTTCTCTTGGGACGCTCTGCCCGAGGTAGCCAAAGAGCGCTGGGAAGAGATGGTGGCCTATAGCTCAACCGTCGAGAATCAGCTATCCAAAGCCAAGGCGAGCCGAACTCAAGCGGAAACCGAGCGCCAGCGCATCGGCAGTGAAACGTTGAAAGCCACCAAAGAAGCCTGCCGGGCAGTGGTCGCCGATTCCAAGCGCGCCATAACCAAGCTCAAGGCCCAAGTGGCCGAGGCCGATGAGAATTATGCGGAGTCCAGGCGTCAGTTGGAGCAGGCGCTATCCATTCGCAACGAAGCCGACGCCTACAAAGAGAATACGATTGCTTCCGGTGAAAAACAGGCCCAAGAGCTGTTGCGAGCTGCCACCCACGCCGCCGAGGTGGAGTGCGCTCGCTTGAAGAAACAAGCATCTCTAGAAGCATACCAATTGCTGGCCCAAGCTGAGGCCATGCGGGGCGCTGCACAAGAGGAATTAGAAGCGCAAAAGATTTACGCCGAGGCCGCCATGCTGAAGGCCGACGCCCACGAAGCCTTGAGCGAACTGCAAGCACGGCTGGAGGATTCGGAGGATGCGCTGGATGACGCCTTTACCGAAGAAGCGACCTCGGATGAGGCTAAGGATGAGCCGAACGATGGGCCGGTTGCGGAAATAAAGGAAATTCTAGAATCTGTCGGCCACAATCCCAACGGCACTAACGTTTCCGGTAATAACGGTGCAGTGACAACTCCGTTGGAATCCCCTTCGTCCAGCGACCCCCAAGCAGGCACGGACTCCACTTCGTCCAAACCCCGCGCCAAGGCGAGTCGAGCAAAGGCAGCGTAGTCTGGGTTTATTAAGACGGGAACTAAAACAAGAAACAAAATAACCCTGCGAGAGCTGAATCAGGCGAAATTTAGGCCGTTTCGCCAAGCCTGGGCGATTTCAGTTACCGACAGGTTCAACCGAGGACCCCATTTGAAATTGCTCCCACCGGTAGTCCCTAAGTTGAGAATCGGAACTTGGGCTCGGGCCGCCAGTTCCTCCAGTTGAGGCCACTGCTCAGGCGTAAGGGATATGACGATGCGGGATTGGCCTTCGCCAAACATTGTCATGTCCCATCTGACACTAGATGCCGGGCTGCCGGTGGGAGTCGGGCTACCGGTAGAAGGGGGGCTACCAGTGAAACCCACGCCCCCCTGGATGCAAGACTCTGCCAGCGCCACTCCCAGTCCCCCTTCGGCGCAATCATGAGCCGAGGCCGCCACGCCGTCGCCGATAAGTCGGCGGCATAGGTCTTGTACACTGCTTTCCAAGGCAAGGTCCAACACTGGCCTCCCCGCCACCAGCCCTTGCACTACCTGAAGGTATTCGCTGCCAGCCAAGTCCATCTTACGGGGCCGCAAATCACTCCTACCCAGCAAGGCCACTGATAACCCGTCACTGGGGAAGCCTGATTGGCAATGGCGAGACGCATCCTCCAAGAGACCCAAACCGCCCAGCACCGGAGTGGGGTAGATTGCTTGACCCTTGGACTCGTTGTATAGGCTCACATTCCCGCTAACCACCGGAACGCCTAAGTACCGGCAGGCCATGGCCATGCCCCTGATGCACCACTCCAATTGGTAGTAAACATCGGGCCTTTCCGGGTTGCCGAAGTTCAAGCAGTCGGTCAAGGCCAATGGTTCTGCGCCGACGCAAGACAGGTTCCGGCAAACCTCGGCCACGGCTATCTGCCCACCACGGTAGGGGTCCAGATAGCAATAGCGGCTGTTGCCGTCGATGCTCAGCGCAATTGCCTTTCTGGTACCTTTGATTCGCAATACGGCGGCGTCGCTGCCCGGTCCCAACACCGTGTTGGTCTGCACTTGGTGGTCGTACTGGCGGTACACGCTTTCTTTGCTAGCGATGTTCGGCGACGCCAGAAGCCTAATTAAAATATCGCTTGGCCCCTCAGGCGGTAATGGAATCTGGTCGATAGCTAATTTTTGTCTTCGCTTGTAGTCTTTGTCCGGTTTTCCCTTGAGACGGTACCTGGGCGCAGCGACCAAGTGCTTGATTGGCACGCTGGCTATTTGCCGGGGACCGTCCACCACCACCGCTTCCTTCCGGGATATCACCTCGCCAATCAACTGGCAGGGTACGTCCCACCTTTCAAAGATTTTCCTAACCCGTTCCGTCTTGTCGGGACGGGTCACCAGAATCATCCGTTCCTGAGACTCGGAGAGCATCACTTCGTAGCCGGTCATGCCCTTTTCCCGGAGATGCACCTGAGCGATGTCCAAAGACACACCTCGGCCAGCTCGGTAGGCCGACTCTATGGCTGCACTGGTCAGTCCGGCAGCACCCAAGTCTTGGATAGCCAGCACGTCACCCGTTTCAAGCGCCTCCAGACAGGCCTCTATCAGTACCTTCTCCAGAAACGGGTTGCCCACTTGGACCGTGGGTCTAAGTTCTTCCTCCGCCTCAAAGGTCCGAGAGGCCAGGCCTGAAGCTCCGTGGATTCCGTCCCTTCCTGTGCCAGCGCCCACCAGCAATAAAACGTTGCCTGCCTGCCCCGCCGATGCGGTGGCTATGGCATCTTTTTTAACCAACCCAACACACATGGCGTTGACCAAGGGGTTTTGGGAATAGGACTCGTCGAAATAAATCTCGCCAGCCACGTCGGGCACGCCCAAGCAGTTCCCATACCAAGAGATGCCGCCGACCACGCCCTGGAAAAGGTGTTGATTATGGGGGTCGGAAAGCGGACCGAAGCGAAGGGAGTTCAAGAGGGCGATGGGCCGTGCGCCCATGGCCAAGATATCTCTGACTATCCCGCCCACCCCTGTTGCGGCCCCTTGATGCGGCTCCACCGCCGAAGGGTGGTTGTGGGACTCGACCTTGAATACCACGGCCAAGCCGTCGCCGATATCAACGGCGCCAGCGTTCTCGGCCCCCTGTTGAGACAATACCCTGGAAGACTGGCTGGGAAAGAACTTTAGTAGGGGACGGGAGTGCTTGTAGCCGCAATGCTCACTCCAAAGAGCGCCAAACATCCCCAGTTCCACCGGGTTGGGCTCCCGGTTCAGCAGATCCACGATTCTGTTATATTCAGCCCGGCTCAGTGCGATTTCGTCCAGCGCTTCTTGTGTTATTTCGCCGGTTATTTCGCCCTCGGCTACCATGGTTGAACTCCCCCATCGGCTACTCGAAAATAGGTCGCCGTCTCTCCAAAAAAGTCCTTCATCGGCTCAATGTCCGTGGTAGTAATCAGGGATTGCTGGTACTGAGTTGCCTTCTCCAGAACTCTCCGCCTACGGTCCGAATCCATCTCAGATAGCACGTCGTCCAGCAAAATAATGGGCCCTTCTCCACGGACGGAGGCGAGGTAGGAAGCCTCGGCCAATCGCAAAGACAGACCCAGTGTGCGGGCCTGTCCTCGTGACGCAAAGGTTCCCATGTCCACCTCGTTTATCAGCAGGTCGAAATCGTCTCGGTGCGGACCGACAACGGTATTTGCGGTTGCTCGCTCGCGCCGAGAGGCGGCAGCCAGCGACTGGCGAAATTGCTCCTCCGTGTCTTGGATGGTTTCGGCCACGGGCACATTGGGTTGATAGGAAATCTGGAAAAATTCCCCTGGTGTCGCAAGTTGGGCGTGATGCTCCGCACAAACGCTGGCAAGCACTTTCATCACATCTCTCCGCCGCCAGGTAATCCAGGAGCCTTCCCGCACCAGCTCATCGTCCCAAAAAGCAAGCTCTTCAGCTTGGGCCCGACCGTCGTTAATCATCCTGAGCAATTGGTTCCTTTGCTGCACAACTTTCTGGTAGCGTTGCAGACCCTTTATGTATAACGGATCGGCTTGGGAAATCAAAACATCCAGGAACCGGCGTCGTCCCGAAGGCGGTCCCATGACCAGTTCAATATCTTCGGCGCTGAATAACACAGCATTGACCGTGCCCACCAACTCGGTAGCCGTGCGCTTGACCCGGCTAACCCGAATCTGCTTCCTGACGGAAATCCCGCCGTGCCTGGGGTCCCGTTCCGACTCACCTGCGTCGGCCCTGGGCGGCACCGGCTGGTAGCCCACCATCACCTGTACCCGCTCACCCAACTTTTCGATGGTGCCGCCAACCAGGCCATGATTCCCTTGGGCGGCGGCTTGAAAGTTCAAGACTTCCCGCTCGTTTTCCGCCCTGAATGACCGGGCGATGGCCAGGAGGTAGACCGCCTCCAGCAAGGTGGTCTTTCCTTGTGCGTTGGGCCCGAAAAATACTACCACACCTTCAGGAAGGTCGAGTTCGAGTTCAACCAGATTACGGAAGTTGGTGAGACTGAGGTGGGAGAGGTAGGCCAAACGCTACGTCCTTCCGTGTACTTAGTAACAGCTATTTAATAGCCTGGACATCAATTATTTAGTAACCTGGAAATCAATCGATGGGCGTTGATTAGCTGCTAGTGGAATGGCCGCCACGGAGGCAGCGGGGAGCCGTTTTTGCCGAATCGTTCTAGGCAGGGCCAGCCAAAGCCGTTAAACGGTTCAGGCTCCGGCACAATCTGCCTGGAGGTCAACCGCCTTCTTTTATTGATTGTATCTGTTGGTTCAGCTCCGCAGCGCTGCTTGTATCCCCGTCGGACAGCCGGAAACAACGGTCTAGGTAGAGTTGGGCTAGGCGGGATGCCTGTTGGGTAGTCTCTTTAGCCACGGCCAACAAGCTTGGCACCAGGTAATTTTCCGGCAGGTGCCGACCCAACGTGCTGATTTCCGCCGCCACCTCTTCCGCCTCGTTGGAATCGCTCCCTTCCACCGCGAACCGCAACTTGCCCAGCAGCCTGGAAAGTTCCCCCAGCTTATCCTTTTCACTCATCAAGCCAAACAGGACTTCATTGACATTGTAGGAGGTATCTTCGGCTTGACCCCCGGAGTCGGCAGTCTGTCCGCCAAGAGGGATGCTACCAGAGGTTCCCAGACCGGACTCAACCTCCGGGATAGCCGAATCGAAACCGATACTAACGGCGCCAGCTTGTTCGGTATACAGCTGAGTGTAGGCTTGGACAGCCTCGGTTACAGCCTCCATCATCCTGGGCAGGTCGTAGGAGAACATGCTATCGCCGAAAACCAAATCATCATCCCGCAGCCGACTCATTTGCTCCAATGCTTCGTAGCTGTCCAACGCCTCGGGCACCGGGGGCATCGCGAAGGCGGTAAAATCACTCAAGGGAAGGCTGCCGAGATGGGACGCAAGGAAGGGCGGAACGTACTTGGTCAAGTCGGATTTAACGGGGAGAGTAACCACATAGGTAGCATAAACTTTTTCCGGCTCGGTGCTCACCCGAAAATATAGCAGGGCGTGCCCTTTGGGATGTTGAGGGTCGCCCCTTTCAAATGTAAGATTCATATGCCTATGCCCTAGAACCGGCTCTTTTTAATTAATGAGGTCCAGTCAGTCCATTATAGGGTATCCGAATTACATAGGCCATACGGGAGATTCCCATTATCTGAAACTGACAGTCCAGCGATAATCCCACCCCTTCCAGGCACGATTCAGGCCTCAATCAGTAATGTTGTATAGTATAGTTCAGTCACAAACCGGGGCTCCTCGCCCCTGCCAAGTTTGAGGAGGCAGCCCATGGCCGGTCAGAACATAAAAGAGTTTGATTACGACAAACTGGTAATCGGCGAAGAGTTAGGTTCCTACGAGTATGTGTTGACCCAGGAGATGCTGGACAACTTTCGCGCCGCCGTGGATGACCCGGAAGCTTCTTTTCCCACCTTGGCGGTGAAGCACGACGCCACGGCCTTCGCCATGGTGTATGAAGACAACACCGGAGGCGTGAACGCAGGAAACGAAGTGGAATTCTTCAACCCACCCATCCCCGGGAAGACCATCCGCGTCACCGGTCGGGTGGCCGACAAATACCTCCGCAGGGACAAGCCCTACATGGTGATTGAGGCCACGGCTATAGATGAGGACGGTCGGCTGCTGGAAAAACTGCGCACCTACCAGATGAAAAAGCCCGATGAGGTTGGAAAGAAATGGCAGACCTAAAAATCGAGTTGAACCAGCCAATCCCCAGCGTTTCGAAGAAAATCACTCAAGAAAGCATCAACCAGTTTGAGTCCTGCGGAATCCTGGACCGGCAGAACATCCACAACAACCCGGAGTTGGCCAAGCAAAGGTTAGGGTTCGCTCATCCATTGGCTTCCGGGCGCATGTCGGTTGCCTTTGCTGCCGAGAGCCTCCGCAAGTTCTTCGGCCCCGAAGTATTCAACCATACGGGCACGGTGAACCTGAAATTCCTGCGACCGGTGAAAGACGGCGACACCATCACCGTCACTGGAAATGTCAGTCATCAGCAGGAGGTTGACAAAGGGACTCTAGTGACCGTTTCACTGTTCTGTGAAAACCAAGACCGAGACAGGACAGCCATCGGCGACGGGACCGCAATCATTTAGGCAAGGCCCTCTCTGGATTCCGGCTTTCGCCGGTATGACGGAGCCATAACTGCAGCCCGGCTGAATAATAGTAATATCTTGCAATTTCCAAATGGTTTATTTACACTCGAAACATCCTTCCATGGCTTTTGAGGAGAATTATGGCCGGCGGCGAACATGGAAAAGTCGAAGTTGAAATCCTATACTGCGTTTCTTGAGGATACTACCCTGTCGCCACGTGGTTGGCGTCGGAATTTTACCGGTCGGACGCACCCGGAGATATCTCGCTTAAGTTGACGCCCGACGGCAAAGGGCGATTGGAAGTCTTCCTGGACGGAACGAAGATATTCGACCGGAAAGAGGAAGGCAGTTTCCCCGACTTGGGCAAGGTCAATGAACTCAAGATGACCATAGCCGAGAAACTATTTGAACTCGAGGAAGCTTAATCCCCGAAGCCTAATCCCGGAAGCTGAATTCCGGGGAAACCAAATCCCGGATTAGAGTCCTCGTATTATCGGTAATCCAGACAAAAAGATGCAGCCCCGTGAAAATCAACGGTCTGCATCTTTTATTTGCAAAAGCCGGAGGCCAAGACCCAACCGTCCTATTCTTACAACCTTTATAAGCCGGAGAAATATTGGCCAACTCGGAGCATGTTCAGATAATCAAATCCGGCCCGGATGCCTTCGCCCAGTGGCGAGAGCAGAACCCGGACACGGCATTAGACTTAGCGGGCGCAGACCTAACCGGCGTGGACCTGAAAGGGGCCAAGATACGGGCTGCTAACCTGCAGGGGGCCAATCTCTCCGGGGCACTACTGGGTCGCGCCAGTTTGGCTGGAGCTAACCTGGCCGGGGCGGACTTGGAGGCTGCTGACCTAGGGCACGCGTCCTTGACCGGCGCCAACTGCTCCGGTGCCTCCCTTGTCAACGTCAATCTTTTCCGGGCCGACCTAAACAACTGCGACCTGTCTGGAGCAACGCTCCGGTTGTCCCGCTTGGGCCGAGCTTCGCTTATGGGAGCGAACCTGGCTGGAGCTGACTTTAGTCAAGCCAACATGATTGAGGCCGATTTGCGCAACGCCAACCTGGAGGGAACGAAGTTTCATTCCTCCAACATGAACGGCGCTGACTTGGGCAGGGCTTTCATGCACGGCGCGGATTTCACCCTGGCCATGATTCGAGATTCGATGTTCGTGGCGGCGGACTTGCGAGGAGCCAACTTCCATCAAGCCAGCCTGCACCGCTCCGACATGACCATGGCCAAGTACGACGAGTCTACCCTTTTCCCCAAGGGATTCGACCCCAACGACACCGGCCAGAAGGATGTGGACGGTTAAAGGATGTGGACGGTTAATTTTCCCTTTGACGGCAGCCTTCTCTCGGCCTCATATGTTAAAATGGCCGCCGGATGTAACTTCTGGTTCTCGCTAGTAAAGCAGTTTAACGAGCACATCACGTGAGGGTTGATTGGCAGTCTTGCAAATCACGGCGGACCGCCCCGGTTCCGGGAAATCCAGCCTGGCTGGAGCTATGCTGCTGCACTTGGCCTCCGTAGACAAACGTGCAGCATACTGCAAACCCCTATCCAAGCTTGGCGAAAACGACCTGGACGTTCAATTTTTCTCCCAGGCTTTAATGCCCGAGGATTCTCTGCCACCGGCCCCATCGCTCGATGCTTCGTCCCAGGGCGCAACTGGCTTGGACGCGGCTCTCTCCACCCAGTTGCAGAGTCAGATAAGTCAACTTAAAGGCCAAGCTGACGCAGTCCTTTTGGAAGGCCCCGATTTGGCCGGTTCCGACGGGTTGGCTTCATCTCTCTCCTTTGAGATAGCGACAGCCACCGACTCACGGATCGTGGCGGTATTCCGATTCACCAAAGAGCTGACGGCGGACTCTGTTGCACAGGCTTGCGAGCCGTTGGGAGACCGTTTGGCCGGGGTTCTGATTAACGGTGTCACCGCCTACAGAAGCCAGCAAGCAACCCAAATCCTAGGCACGGAACTAGCGGGTAGAGACATAAACTTTCTCGGCGCCGTTCCCGAGGACCGAACGATGTTGGGCGTCTCGGTACAACAAATCGCGGACTACCTTGGCGGCCGCTGGGTGCAAGATCCGGAGAATCTGGACGCACGGGTGGAGCGGTTCTTGATTGGGGGCAACATCATGGACTCCGGGCCCAGCTACTTCGGTCGCTATTCCAATCAAGCGGTCATTACGCGGGGAGCGCGTCCCGACATTCAGATGGCCAGCTTGACCTGCGATCCCTGCTGCTTGGTACTCACCGGTGGTGAGGAGCCAGCCGAGTACGTCAAGGCCGAGGCGCTGCAGAAAGGCGTGCCAATGATTTTGGTCGATACCAAAACAATTGAAACCGCCGACTCTCTGGGCGGCCTCTTGGATCTCGCCACCTCTCACAGCAAGCAAAAAATCCAGCGCTTCCTACATCTACTGGAAGAACACGCCGACATGGATGCGCTGGCTTCATTGGCCCTAGGCTGAAGAATCAAGACGAGACCGGCCTAAGTGTTCTTGACTGGCAGCCAAAGGTTCCTCTAGAATAGCGAATAAGGCCTTAGCGCCAAAGATAATTCATCCCACATGCATTCCCTCATCAGATGAACGAGAGGGATTGGAGGGTTTATGGCTATAACACAGGACGGCGTGGAATTGACTGTCGCCATCAGCGAAAAGGCGGCGGAAAAAATAAAGTATTTTGCCCTGAAAGACGGCATCACTGGCGACGTGGGCATCCGAGTCGCGGTCAAAGGGGGAGGCTGCTCAGGTCTCACCTACGATTTAATAATCACAGACAAGGAACTGGAAAGCGACAAGATTGTGGAGCAACACGGCGTCAAAGTCATGGTTGATAAAAAGAGCTACATCTACCTGGTCGGGACCGAATTGGAATTCTCCGACGGTCTAAACGGCAAAGGCTTTATCTTCCAGAACCCTAATGCCACCAAGACCTGTGGTTGCGGCACTTCCTTCTCCGTTTAAATTACAACCACACGCGATCCTATCCGCAAAACCAGAAGCGCCGTCTCATAAAAAATCGAGCGGCGCTTTTTTCATTCAAAAATCCAGCATCCAGAATTCCGGGAGCAGACAATGGCTCTAAAACGCACTGGTTTGCAATCTTCCGGCGCAGCGGCAGCCACCGACTTTGTAGAGATGAACGGTTGGGAGTTGCCTGCGGTATTCACCGACGTAGCTTCGGAATATCGGTCGGCCATCAATGATGCGGCAGTCTACGACGCATCTTACATGGGCCGCCTCAAAGCCACCGGAACTGATGCTTTGGACCTGCTCAACCGTTTGTCCACCAATGAGGTCGTTGGCCTTGAGCCGGGGCAGGGCGTACCCACGATATTAACCACGGACAAGGGCAGGATTCTCGACGTAATCATCGTAGTAAATGCCGGAGAGCACGTTTTGCTGCTGACCAGCCCTGGCATGCAGGAGCCGGTTATAGAGTTTCTGGACAAATACACCATCATGGAAGACCTGACGGTGGAGGATGTGTCCTCTGCCACCGCCGCGTTGGCGGTTTGGGGGCCTGAATCCCAGGAACGTTTGGCCAAGGCCGCCAATGCGGACCTGAGCGGCCT
This sequence comes from Dehalococcoidia bacterium UBA1141, assembly GCA_002311385.1. GTDB lineage: Bacteria > Chloroflexota > Dehalococcoidia > Lucifugimonadales > UBA3495 > UBA1141. The sequence goes on from DCAE01000135.1 coordinate 62,091, forward strand.
ACAGCCTTATCACTCACTGGGCACAGAAGTTGGCGGGCGTCCGGTTCGGCTAATCTCCTACTCCTTTGCCGGCTTGCCGGGCTACTACTTGATTAGCGCCGTGGAAGACGCATCCGCAGTGTGGCAAGGCCTTGCCGCTGCCGGGATTACACCCATGGGCGCCGAGGCCTCCGAAAAGGCACGAATCGCCCAAGGAATGCCCGCTCATGGCAGTGAAATGAGTGAAGATTTCAACCCCTTAGAGGCAGGGTTGATTGGCGCCATAGACTTCACCAAGGGTTGCTACATCGGCCAGGAAGTCATTGCCCGGCTGGACACCTACAAAAAGGTTCAGAAATATCTGGTGAAGTTGGCTTTTGTCGACGGTTCTAGCGTTGCCCCAGGCGCGCTGCTCACTCAAGAAGGGAAGCCAGTCGGAAAGGTGACCTCGGTCGCCAGCGATCCATCAAGCGGCCAGAACATCGGCCTTGGTTACGTGCGGACGGCACAAGCAGTGGTTGGCACGCGGTTGGATTTGGAGACAGGCTCGGGCGGGGCGGATATTCTCGGCCTTCCCCAGATGTTCGGTCCCGAACGGAGTTAAGACTTCCGTCAACGCCGCCTAAATGCGCTACTTGGGTTTAACCACTTGGATGCGACCGTCGGGACTAGCCGACATCAGTGCGACAAAGTCATATCCCCGCCTCGCCAATTCCTCCGAGCCGCCTTCTTTGCGGTCTAGGATTGCCGCAACCTTCACCACAGTGCAGCCTGCGGCCTCTACAGCCGCTATGGCTTGGAACAGAGAACCGGCGGTGGTGCAAACGTCGTCTATGATTGCCACCCGGCTCTTCGGCGGCAACGGCCCCTCTATCCCCTGCCCCGTTCCGTGGGTCTTGGCCTCTTTGCGCACGATAAATCCGGGGATATGCTCCCCTTGAAGATGGCTGGCCAAAGCGATGCTTGAGACGATGGGATCGGCGCCCAGCGTTAGGCCTCCTACGGCTTCGGCCCCGGCCTGCAACAATATGGGCAGCATTGCTTCCGAGATCAGTTTGGCCCCCTCGGGGTCGAGGCTGAGCAAGCGCCCGTCGAAGTAGTATGTGCTCTCTTTCCCCGACGACAGGGTGAACTTCCCGTACTTGAGGGCACCCCGCTCCAATGCTACTTCCAACAGTCGTTCAAGGCTGCCCGGCCCGACACCCTCTCCCCCGTTCCCTTCACTTCCTACTTCTTGGCCATAGAGTTTATGTTCCTGGATATACTCGGCCACCCCCTCCGGGAGGTAGTATCTCAGGGACATTCCAGCCTTGGCCCGGCGGCGAATCTCACTGGCGCTGATTCCCATGAGAGGCATGGACAGGAGATTGATTTTGCCTGCGGAGCCAGGATATTTACTGCCGAATCCGGCTAGGTCGAAGCCTTGATGGCCCGGCCTTTCCACCACCGCCCATTGGCACAATTCCAGCAGTGTCTCAGGCTCTTTCCACCTACTGAAATGCTCCATGGCATCCAAGCCTAGGATAAAAAACAACTCTGTTTCCGATCCTAGATTGTCGCTCAAGGCCTTCAAGGTGTCAATGGTATAGGTGGGACCGGACCGTTCGATCTCGTCCACAGATACTCTGAAATCCGGGTTGGACGCCACCGCTAACCGCACCATTTGCAACCGGTCATTGGCGGAACTCAGTTGCTGGGCCTCTTTCAGCCATGGCTGACCAGCCGGCATGAACAGGACATAATCGAGTTTCAACTGTACCCGGGCTTCCTCGGCCAGTGTCAGGTGGCCCAGATGAACCGGGTCGAATGTTCCACCCAATATCCCTACCCGCATATCAGAACCATTCAACCTCAAATCGTCCGATACGAATCGTGTCGCCAGCTTCGATTCCAAGCTCAGCCAAGCGCCGGGCCACCCCGCTCTTGGTCATCTCCCGCCATAGTTGTAGGATCACGCGCTGGTCACGCAAGTCTACCATGGCCGCCAGTCTTTCAAGCGGTTCGGACTCAATCCTGTATCCGTCTTGTTCTTGGTAGACCAATTCCTGAGCCGCAGGGCGAAGGGATTTTCGAGCAGGCGTCGGGATAGGCTCGGTTTCTTGAGCCTCTTTGGCTTCCTCAGCCTCCACGGATAGATACTCAACCAGCTTTCCCAACATGTCGGTCACACCTTCCCCGGTGACGGCGGAGATAAACATGATGGGCACTTCGGCCGTCGGTTCTGCCCCTGGCGTATTCGAAACTACTTCCTCTTCAACCAGAGCCTCTCGCAAGAAGAACTCTATTTCTCCCATCTTCTCGCGAACCTCAGTTACGTCTATCTTATTGACCGCGATAATCTGTCTCTTGTCGGATAAAGCTTGGCTAAACATACGAAGCTCGTTGTTCAGCATTTTCAAGTCAGCAACTGGGTCATCCGCCAAGCCGTCTATCACGTGGACGTAGATTCGCGCCCGCTCCGCATGACGCAGGAATTCATGGCCAAGACCGACGCCTTTGTGGGCGCCCTCCAACAACCCAGGAACCTCCATCATCACGAAGTCCTTTCCGTGGGTGGACACCGCTCCCAATATTGGCTCAACTGTGGTGAAAGGATATGCGGCAATCTTTGGTTTGGCTCCGGAGCAGCGAGAGATAAGAGTAGACTTGCCGGCATTTGGACGAGCCAATAAACCTACATCGGCAAGCAATTTTAGTTCTAGGAAGAGAATCTTAGCCTCGCCCTTCTCACCCCGTTGGGCCAGCACCGGCTCCTGGTTTGTCGACGACACATAGCGGGTGTTTCCCCAGCCACCTTCTCCGCCTTCAGCGACCATGAATGGAGTCGAATCGACGATATCCGCTAGGAATTCCCTCTCGCCGTCTTCATCTTGGACGTAAATCTGGGTTCCCAGAGGAACCTTGACATACAGGTCAGGACCGTTGCGCCCCCTTTGGTCCTTTCCTTTGCCATGACCCCCAGCTTCTCCATACATGGTGCTGTTGAATTTCAGATGCAGGAGGGTGTTATAAGATGAATCGCCATAGATGTAGGCATTTCCACCATTACCGCCATCACCCCCATTGGGGCCTCCCATGGGCTTATATTTCTCTCGGAGGAAACTTATACACCCATTACCGCCACTTCCCGCCCGTATATTTAATCTAACTGTATCAATCAAAATATAATGTCTTTAATAAGTAACCATAATAATAGGGTGGATAATGTGAATAACTCCTGGGACGCAAGGTGGAGGCGGTGTGTAGCCAGCCTCTGGAGTATCTATATTCTAACATGGAGCAGCTAAGCGTTTAAGTGGAGAGATTGTCCTGCGACGTTGGTATGATTGGCGCCATATCGTTATGCACAGAGATTCAAATACCACTTGTTGAAAAATACGGGTCCATACAACACAAAACAGACGGACTTATCAGCTAGTTCAACTCAAGTTATCCACAAGGGTGTGAACACCCCTAAGATGTGGGGTAAACATGGTGATTTGGTCGTGGGAATAGATGCGAATTGCTAGCTGCTTCGGGGGAATGATATCCTTTGAAAATCGATAGACACTGCCAGCAAGCGATGAACACCCAATCGTGGATGACTTCTGTTCCATGAACACTATTTACCAAGGCTCATGAGGGTGCGCTGGCAGAAACTGGCCTTCATTTCTGTCTTTGCTTTGCTGGCTCTTGTAGCGTGCCAGGGTACTGAGAGTATCACGAGCAGTCCTGCCGTTGTCCCTACCGGTGTTGTTGCTGGCGCTAGCGGGATTCAACCTGAAGAGGTAGTGACACCAACGCCGGTGAAGCAGGTCTCAATCGCTGACCCGGAAGAAGACGAGTCCTTGGGGAAAAAGCCTGATATGACTTTGGACCGGATAGCCTACATAAACTCAAACGGTGATTTGCTCACCATCAATCCGGACGGGACAGAGATTCGCGCTTTGACCTCCGGCGTGCAAGCCAACGCCGGTTCCACGGGCGGTGTGATGGCCCAATTGTTGAACCTGGAACGATTTTTCACCTGGCCTACTTGGGCTCCAGACGGCTCCAAGATAGCGGTGTCTCGGGTGCGGGCGGTGGATGGAGGGTCTCAAATATCCCTTGAAATAATTGATACCTCCACCGCGCAGTCTCGGACCGCCTACGAGAACGACACCGGTGGAGTTGTCGCTCAGGGAACGCCCCACTACATATATTGGTCGCCACGCAGCAGATACTTATCTTTCCTGGCGTCCACCGCCGATGGCCTGAGCCTATTCATCAAGGACACAGAAAACGACAGTGAAGCGGTCATTGTGGCGATGGGCGCTCCGCTGTATTGGCATTGGCGTCGTGATGAATCGGCCATAATGATGCATATCGGAAGAGACTTGGAGCTTGCTACTGTGCCATTTACAAGGGAGTCACGAAATTTGGTGTCTTCAATCTCTCCATTCCGGGCTCCAGCTATCTCACCAGATGGCACACAGTTCATTTATATAAGAGTCGAAGATGCTAGCTCATCCTTGATAGTTGCCCCAATAGATACGCCGGAGGAAGGAACGAAACTACTATATGTGGGCCCCTTTTCTGCTTTTGCTTGGTCTCCCGACGGCACGGAAATAGCGGTGGCAGACCAGCAGGACTCAAGGACCACGGGTTACCGAAGCCTTGTGGTTGTGTCGGCAAACGATGGAACCCAGACGAGAACCATCGCCCAAGAATCGTTCTTGGCATTCTTTTGGTCTCCCCAAGGGAATCGTCTTGCCTGGGTGGGATTTGACCCAGCCGGAAGGACCTTCGAGTGGAGTGTTGGGGAAAAGAGCGGAGAATCCGGAGACTCGACAAAGAGGCTGTTTAAGTTCCAGCCCGCCAGAGACATGATTACCATGCTCAGCTTTTTCGACCAGTACGCCTATTCCAACTCTCCGTGGTCGCCCGATGGAACCCGCTTGGTGGTGGCGGGAACAACCGGCGATGCCGCCAGGCCCAGTAACGGCCATTCAGCCACCGGAGACCGGATATTCGTCCTGGATGCTACCGGAGGAAGCCCGCCTTTGGATATCGCCGGGGGAACGTTGGCCTTTTGGTCTTGGAACTGAGCGAATCCCGATGCGAAAACCGATAAACGTACGCATCTGGCAGTCACCCTTGGTAGTTGTGCTGATATTCGTGGCGGCGATGGCCATTGGTTGCGGCTCGGAACCCACTAGAGAGCTCGCCCCATCCTTCGATGCGAAGGGCGCCTTGCGGGACGCTGTCACGGAGCTTATGGCATTGGAGTCGGCGGCATTCACCCTGGAACACATCTCCGGGTCCACGGCGCTGGTTCCAGGGTTCTTGGAGATGTTCAAGGTTTCAGGAGTGGTGGACATTCCGGACCGGTTTGAACTCACCGTGGAAGCCGAGACAATACAGCCCAGATCCTTCGTAGCGGTCAGCGTCGTCACCATCAACGATGAGGCATACATGACGGACGTCATCAGCGGGAAGTGGCTACAGGTTGAGCCCGAAGTGTTGCCCTTCACTTTCGCTAACTTTGCCCAGACCCTGGCTGATATTATCGAAGCGGTTGATGCCCCCACAGTAGTGGGCACCGAGCGGCTGGGTGAAAGCGAAACCAACCGGATTCAAGGACGGATACACTCCCAGGATTTGGGCGGACTGGTGCCAAGAGCAGCGGAAGGGCTGGAAGTGACACTGGACCTGTGGTTGGAACAATCAACCAACCTCTTGCGGCAAGTCCTCATCACTGGCGGAGTGCTTGCCACCGACGAGCCGGGGACCGTTCGCAGGTTAATCTTGGACGACATCAACCTCCCGGTTCAAATATCCGCTCCGGAAGTGGGCCAATAATCCCCTAATACCGGCTTTTCCTTTAAACTGTCATTCTGAGGAGAGGAGCGACGAAGAATCGCTTGGGTCACGCGTAAAGATTCTTCGCTTCACTCAGAGTGACAGGGTTACGGAGACTATTGATGCAAGGCCCCTAATAGCCGGTCCATTTACCCGGCTATTGAGCTAAAACTATTGCCAAAACCAGGGCTACATCCGTGAAGAATCCACTGCGAACTCCACCTGCGTCTTTCGTGCTGACCTTGATAGGCATTGGCGCTTTTGTGACGGCGCTGGACCAGACCGTGGTGGTGACAGCCCTTCCCGCTGTCATGCTGGACCTGAAAATCCCCTTCATAGAGCTGGATCGCGTTTCCTGGATTGTTACCGCCTACCTGCTTGGTTATACAGTGGCAATGCCATTGATTGGCAGGATTGGAGATGTTTACGGCTACACACGGGTCTACCAAGCCGGCTTGGTGGTATTTACCATCGGCACGTGTTTGGTGGCGGTTTCCCCCAACCTGGAATGGATGGTGGGGGCCCGGGTTATTCAAGCCATAGGCGGCGGCGCCACCGTGCCCATCGGTCTGGCGCTGGCTAGCAGCGCACTCCCTCCCCAACATAGAGGATTAGCCTTGGGGCTGGTCATTGGCGCTGCCGAGGCTGGCTCCATGCTTGGCCCTGCCTACGGAGGAGCAATCGTCAAGTTCTTGGACTGGCGATGGATCTTCTGGCTCAATGTGCCTCAGAGCGCGCTTTTGTTCCTGGCCCTATTTTGGCTGCCCAACCGACCGAACCGCGAAGGGAGAGTGGATTACCTGGGCGGAACCCTCTTGGTGGCGGCCCTGCTAATCTTGTCCTTGGCGTTTTCCAGGGAAGGACTGTTTACACTCTCGTCGCCCACGCCCTTTATCCTCGGCATTCCGGCACTGGCGCTGGTTGGCATATTGGTATTTGTGGAGCGCCGGGCCGTTCAGCCGTTGATAAGCTCGATTTTATTTCGGTCTCGGGCATTCTTGTCCGCCAATCTGACCCAGTTGCTGGAAGGAGCAGCCTTGATAATAGCCATGGTCTCGGTGCCGCTGATGGCCGACACGGTAATGGGTAAGGACCCGTTTATCGGTGCCATGTGGCTTTTGCGCATGACTGTGGCCATACCTGTGGGCGCAATATTGGGTGGCCGCTTGCTGGATGTATTTGGGATTCGCCCGGTAACGATTGTCGGTCTGGGCCTCACAGCTTTGGGGCTATTTTTGGTTAGCGCTTGGGACCTGGATATAGCGGAGCCGTGGCTGACGATCCACTTGGTCATAGCCGGTTTTGGCTTCGGTCTAAACAACACACCAATCATGACCGGGGCGCTTAACGCAGCGGGAAAAGATTACCAGGCCACGGCCGCATCACTGGTGGTGGTAGCCCGAATGATGGGTATGACTCTGGGGCTGGCGGCCTTGGCGGCTTGGGGCGTTGAGCACTTCCAGGTGCTGACCCAAGGCCTGGAGTTTCCATTACAGCAGGTGGGCGAGGCAGCGGCGGAGGTGCAAGCGCGAGTTGCCGAGTACAATTCCGGGCTGAGCGACGCCGGGATGGCGCTATTCAACAAGTTCTTCCGGGTGGCCGGCGCTGTGGCATTGGTGGCTATGTTGCCTGCTTTAGCTATGGGGGCGCAGCGTCGTCAAGGGGAGTGATAAAAATGCGGGGGCGCACTTACTAGGTGCGCCCCCGCATTTGTTTGTTTGTATTTTTAGCTAGGTAATCCCGGTTTACTCTGCGGCCAAGGCGGTCGCTAGCAAGGCGGCGGCGTCATCGGAGACCCACTCTTGCCAGACATCTTGGGTCTTCAAGAAATTGATGGCGGCTTCTTCAGATGTCGCCTCGTTATCGGACATCCAACCCTCTGCGGCAACCTGGGCGGCGGCTGTGTAGTTCCACTTACGTAGCATCTCTACCACGTCGGGCGCTCGCTGAATAAGACTAGGATGGACCGCAATGAGAACGCGGGCCAATGGATAGGCGCAGCCGGATTCGGGGCCAGCGCCCGCAGCGCATACCGGCTCTTCCAAGACCGTCAGGTCCAGTTCAGCCGCAATCTTAGTGGGCCCCCAGTAGTAGAAAAGGGCAGGCTCACCTTTCTCGTAGGCCCCTGTGATGTGCGCATCGAGAGCAGCCATAGATCCTGGAGTCTGCAACTCTATCACGTCCGCTAGGCCGTATTCGATGACCTGGGACTCGTTGAGTTTTTCGCACGCCCAACCGGCTAAGCAGCTTACCAGTAGGGCCTTGCCATTGCTCTCCGGAGTGACGAAAAGGTCCATGTATTCTGGGAGGTCAGAGACCGACACTAAGCCGGGGTTCGCCTCCACTACGTATGTTGGGACCACGAAGGCGCTTTGCCAGTTGTCGTCCAAGCTTTTCCCCACGGGGATTACGGCTCCAACCTTGAGCTGTTTGTCCCACCACACCTGTTGGTTAGGCAGCCAAATCTCCATGGTGACTTGAGTATCGCCGTTTGCCAGGCCAACCTGCAAGGATATGGTGTCCCCGAAGATGGCGTCCACTGGGTAGCCGTAGCCGTGCTCTACGATGTATTGGGCGATGCGAGTCTGGAGCTCGGCGCTGGACCAGTTTAGGTCGGAGAAGACAATGGTCTCCTTGGCAGCCGGGACCGGAGTGGCCAAGACTTCTTTTATGACCTCTTTAATGACTTCGACTTCTTTGATGACCTCTTTAGGTACTACCTTAATAACCTCGACTTCTTTTATTACTTCGACTTCCTTGATGACCTCTTTAATGACTTCGACTTCTTTGATGACTTCTTTAATCTGTGGCACTGCTGTGGCGGTACTGCCACAGGCCAGAGACGCAATAAGAAGTACGGCTATAATGGCAAACATTGCTACCAGAGTTTTAGGCTTAAGTGAATTGAACATTGTTTTCCTCTCTGATTATCAGGCTTGAGCACCAAAAGGTTGGCTCCCATACCGGGATGCCTGTCTTTAGGTTCCTTGGATCAGGTATCAGATGAGATAGGCCCCTCTTTATGGGCGTGGGTTAGTATACCGGTAGATTGGGTATTTCATCAACTTAAGCCGTCCTATCTCGGTTAGTTGCCTAGACAGCACGCACTGGTGTTGGTCAGTTGTTTCTCGACTCCAAAGCCTGTTGTTGCCCCTTGGCCAACGCTTGGGTTAGCCGGTCTATGATGATGGCCATCAAAACTATGGCCATTCCAGCCAACAGCGCTTTTCCAGGCTCCAGCCGGCCTAAAGCCCTTAGTACATCTTCACCCAACCCTCCCGCTCCAACTAAGGCACCCACCACGACCATTGCCAGGGCCATCATGGTGGTCTGATTAATGCCTGCCATGATGGTGGGCAGAGCCATGGGGAGCTGCACCCTTATCAGCAGTTGGGTCGGTGTGGCGCCGAATGAACGCGCTGCCTCAAGGGTCTCCGGTGATACCTGCCGGATGCCCAGGCTGGTAAGGCGGATGGCCGGGGGCACGGCATAAATTATTGTGGCCATCACCGCTGGCACGTTTCCCAAGCTGAAGAACATGATGGCGGGCACCAGATAGACGAAGCTTGGCATGGTCTGCATTGTGTCTAGGGCCGGGCGCATCAGGGCGTCTGCCAGTGCGCTGCGGGCACCCAGCACTCCGAGAGGTACGCCGATGGCGACGGCCAATACAACTGATGTGGTCACCAAGGCCAGGGTTTCCATGGCGCTGCTCCAGAGGCCGACGAAACCGATGGAGAGCAAGGCGCCGATGGAGAACAAGAACACCCGCGGACCTGCCAGGCGCCATGCCAGCAGGCTGATGGCGGTAATCATCGCAGGCCAAGGAAACCAGAGCATGGCGTCTCGCAGGTTTAGCAACACCTTGAGGATGATTTGCTTGATTCCGTCGAAGAGCCAATCGCCTTCCTTGGTCAACCAGGTCACGGCGTCGTCGATCTTCGATCCGATATCCCGTCCCACGTCACTGGGAAAGTCAAAGTTCGAGCCCCAAGCCAAAACCGAAACCAACGTTACCAATCCCACCCCTCCCAATCCCAGCACCAGCTTATGAAAGGAAGTAAGCCTAATCCGGGGCAGCACTGTGCCTAATATCCGAATGGGATGTCCTGTTGCCCCAGGCATGCTGTTGCCTTCTTGGCTTTCGCCGACAATGTCGGGCGCGTCGGCATCATTTTTTGGGGGCAGCGTTATAGCCATGGGACATCACCTCCTGCGCTGTTGGAGTGCGCTCAGACAAAAGTCCTAAGTGGTGCAAAGTCGAAGTTTAAAAGATAGGGATTTAAAAGGCAGGGATTTAAGAGGCCGCGCCTTTTTGGCTGATGGCTTGGGCCAAGGCGTCACGGTGAATCTCACCCACAAGCTTGCCATCGCTGTCCACCACGGGAATCGGCAGACTGGAGACCATGCTGAGGGGAATAAGGTCTTCGAGGGGTGCGGTAGAGGGGACTGAGGGAGTGGTGTCCTCAAGATTCCCGTTGAGGCTGTCCACGCCTGACTGAATCAACCACGACGCCCGGTCCAGGGTCAATATGCCCAAGTACTTGCGGGACTCGTCTATTACGAAGGCCGCAGAGGAGGGATTGGCTTGTATGTCACTCAGAGCCGCCTGGCAGCCCAGATGGCTCATGGCCACCGTGGCCGGGGCTACCATGACGCTGTCTGCCGTCAAAATGGTATCTCGCCGCACGTTCTGGGTGAATTCGCCTACGTAGTCGTCAATGGGGTTTAGAACCAGATCTTGCGAGGAGCCTATCTGGACGATTTTGCCGTCTCGCATAATAGCGATTCGGTCACCCAACTTCACCGCCTCTTCCAAGTCATGAGTGATAAAAACAATAGTCTTTTTCAACTCCTGCTGGAGGCGAAGCAGTTCCTCCTGCATGTTGCGGCGAATCAACGGGTCCAAGCCGCTGAAGGGCTCGTCCATCAATAATATCTCCGGGTCCACTGCCAGGGCCCGGGCCAAGCCCACCCGCTGCTGCATGCCCCCGCTCAGCTCGTGGGGATAGGCTTTCTCCCAGCCTTTCAGACCCACCAACTCCAGAATCTCGTGGGTGCGGTCATAGCGGAGGGCCTTGTTGACTCCTTGAACCTCCAACCCCCAGGCGGCGTTGTCCAAGACATTGCGGTGGGGTTGAAGGCCGTAATGTTGAAATACCATGGCCACTTTTGTGCGCCGTAACTCGGTTAGCTCGCTCTCGCTATATTGAAGAATGTCCTTGTTATCAATCAGAATCTTGCCGGCCGTCGGTTCGATAAGCCGGATCAAGCAACGCACCAGGGTGGACTTGCCGCTCCCGGATAAGCCCATTACCACAAAGGTTTCGCCCTTCCCAACGTCGAAGCTGGCATCTTGCAGTGCCACCACGCAGCCTAGGCGGTCCAGAATCTCAGTTTTATCCAAGTCAGCGGCGTCCCCGGCCAAAACTCGATCAGAGTTCTTGCCGAAAACCTTCCACAGGGATTTGATGGATATTGCGCAGTCGCCATTCCAGCCCGCCATAGCATTCTCGCCTATTCCAGAGGCAACATTGACGCTTTCTTGCCCGTTTTCCCCGGGCTCAGGATTGGGGAAACCGGTGGCGGAGCTATTACTGTCGTGAGCGCTCATACGAACCTCTTAAAGACCGGAATCGGTTGGGTCCTGTGCGCCTGTAGCCTGATTAGGTTCTAAATCAATGGGGCGGTTTGGGGCCGGTGCGCTGCGTGTAGTTCGACTCGGCCCCTGCTCAGACGCTTTTCCGGTATCTTTCACGGTGAGCCGATTGCTAAGCTACAGTGCTGGGAAAATATTGTCAATTTCCCGTCGAATCCGGCCCGGTTGCTATCTCCGAAACCCCTATAATGCATTGCTTCACGTCTAAGGGTCACGGGCTGTAAACATTATCCAGCGCCGCGATTTGCTCGGAAGACAGTCGCCAGCCGGAGGCGCCGCAGTTTTCCACCGTGCGGTCAACGCTATTGGACTTGGGAATGACCATTACGTTGGGGTGCGATGTGCACCAATTAAGTGCTACTTGAGCCATGGTCTTTCCGGTTTCGGTGGCCACCTGCTCCAGGGTTTCAAGGCGTCCGTCCCGCCGCAACCTGGAATTGGCCGTCAAAGAACTGTCGGCCAAGGGCGTATAGGCCATGACCGTCACGCCATTTTCTTGGCAGTAGGGCAAGAGCTCCCGCTCAATGTCCCGGCGCTTGAGATGATAGAGCACCTGGTTGGATACGATGGGGACGTTGGGCATTGCTTCCTGGGCCTCTTGGAGTTCCCGTTTAGAGAAATTACTCACGCCGACGTGCTTCACCGAGCCATTGTCCACCAATTCGGCCATGGCCCCCATGGTTTCCTTGATTGGGACGCTGGGATTCGACCAATGAATCTGATATAGGTCAATCTGGTCCACGTTGAGCAAGCGTAAGCTTGTTTCGGCGGCCCGCAGCACTTGATCGCGGCGCAGGTTGCTGCCCAATACTTTGGTTGCCAAGAACACTTGGTCGCGCAGTCCGTTTATGGCCTGGCCCACCCGATCCTCGTTGCGGTACATCTCCGCCGTGTCGATCAAGAAAGCGCCCAACTCGATGCCCCGGCGTAATGGCGCTTCTCCGCCGGCGTATTTCCAGGTGCCCAGCCCCACTTCGGGAATCATGACGCCGGTTCTCCCAAGTTCAATCATTTCCATTCTGGCTTTCCCCAAGAGCGTTTTTAGTTGATTTTCGGCCCAATTTTTCCCGGCAATTGATTATCGCCACACATTCGCACTGCCACGGCTAGTCATATGAGTATACCTTGTGAGCTTGGAGGGACAGGTTTCATTGGGAGAAATCGCCTCTGTGCCAGCGTTGGTACAAGCGCAGGACTTCGTCTAGTTGGTCAGTGGAGGCGTGACTTAAGAACGCTTGGCGAATCTCCACTTCGGTCACCTCACGGCCTTCGGATTCGGACAGTCGGTAGAGTTCATTCCAGGCAGTGGATGAGCCTTCAAAGCCCATTGCTTGATAGAGTTCCAGCAACAAGAACTCCCCCAGCGCATAGTTGCACAAGAAGGAGAGGGAGGACGTGTACTTGGAGTAACCCTGAGCCGCCAGGTCGTCTATCAACCGCTGGATGTAGTCTATTCCTGTGATAGCACAGCGCCGGGCTCCACCGATGTCCAGCACGTGCCTTCTCTGCGTCAGAGATACTTGGTCCGATTGAGCCAGAGCATAGCTGGACAGGAAGTCCGCCCCGCCCTCTCTGAACCAAAGAGGGGCGTTGCGGCTGCTCCAATAGTAATGGGCGATTTCGTGGGCTAGGGTGTGGTCGAAATCGCCCTGAATCACCTCTGGCCTGGATACGACCATGTGGGTTCCAACGTGGAGGGCCAAGGTGATGACTCCGGATCCCTGGAAATCCATTGGGTTGAGGAACAGCAGGATTATCTCGTTCCGGGGAAATGGGACGCCCATGAGTTCTTCCATCGCCCTGACTGCGGACTCGGCTTGGGACAGGGCGGCGCTGGTGCGAGGAAAGGGTGTGGGCCGGAAGGCGATGATTTCCGCCTCCCCTGCCAAGGGAAGCGTGAACGAGGTAGTTTTATCGTAACGCGTTTGCACCATGGCGGTGAATTCGGCGGTAGAGCGGATGGATAGGTCGTACAAAACCGAAAGAAAGGCCGCATCCACGTCGTCCATGCCGTCTTGAAACCAGGATTGACCCGTCACCAATTCCAGGTTGGCGGGCGACTCGCCAAGCAGTCGAAGCGAGTTGAGGGCATGCCTGTCTCTCACCTCGAAAGAAGTTGTGAGGAAGGGCATTTTCATCAGGTCTTTGGCCAGGGAGCGGTGGACGCTTTGGCTCCTGAGAGCCAAAGCGTCCACCGCTCGTCTTCTGTGATTCCGTCGATTACCCAGGGAAATCGAGCGGCCAGCACGCCCAAATCTACCGACTGCGTAGCTAAATCATCCATATACCGGAGCGACCACTGCTCGTGCTGGTTGACACTATCCCCGGTACTATCCAAGGTACTAATCGCTGCCCAAGGTAGCTGGTCTCTTAGCGTAAAATATGGGTCCGGTGTAGGAGTGGGGAGCGGCGTTGGCTCGGGTGTCGCCGTGGGGTTTAGGATGGGTTCAGGCGTTGCGGTAGGAACCTGGGTTGGAGTTGATAACGGCGTGGGAGTTTCGGTGGCCGAAAATGTTGGTAACGGGGTTGGTAATGGGGTTGGTGAGGGCAAAGCGGTGTCAGTGGGCCGATCGGGTGTCACAGTGTTCTTGGGCGATGCAGTAGGAATGAGCCCAAGAGTCGGCGGTTTAGTGGAGATCGGCGGTTTGGTTAAAGTCGGCGCTGAGGTGAAGGGCACGGAGGTATTGGTCGACGGCACCAAGGTGGCTGGAACAACCGTTTCGTTGGCGGAAGGCCCGTGATCAGTGCAAGACAAGGCCAAAATTAGCACAAACGTGACTAAGACAACCAAGAAGGTTTTCCGGCTCATTTAGTCCTCGGGTAATCCTATGACGGGCTAAGGAGACTATCGGCGTATAATGGCCAACGAAAAATTTGCGATATTCCATGCAAGTATCTGGGACTGAAGTACCGGTTGTTGGTTGGAGACATTATAATACGAGCGAAGCCAGCTCCCAGGGCCAACGGATTCGGGTTGGACGTCAACGGTATATGCTGGCACCGGATGCCAAGTAGGCAAGTCAATAATCGAGGTGATGAAATGAAATTTGAAGAAGCTCGTCCATTCATGGAGAAAAACCACCGTGCAGTAATCTCTACATACCAAGCCAACGGAGCAATGCAGACCAGTATCGTGGTTTCCGGGGCGTATCAAGGGAATGCGGCATTTGTTATCGTCCGCGGGGACTCAGCCAAGACGCGTAACCTGCGGCGGGACCCACGTTGCACGGTGATGGCTGTGGATAATGACTGGCGCGACTACACCGTGGTGGAGGGACAGGCCCAATTGAAGGACTATCACAACACCCCGGCAGAGGAGTTTCGGGTACTTCTACGGGACGTTTTCCGGGCCTGCGGAGACAATGACCACCCGGACTGGGAAGAATACGACCAAGCCATGGTGAAACAGGATGCCGTGGTTGTTTTTGTGACGCCCGACCGGGTCTACGGTAAGTTGCGGGGGTAAGAGCGAGCGATGTCTGACCTGGAAATCGGGACTCGGCAAACCAGGCTGAGGCACGGTAAATAGCGAATACAATATTGGTAAGCTAGAATGATAGTTCTTCTTTCGTGAGTAACGGCAGAGGTATCGGCAACGGTGATGATTCGTGCCAAAAGTTAGGGATGCCATCCGATTGATTGAAATAGATGGTTGGATTCTGGTGCGGACCAAGGGGAGCCACCGACAGTACAAACATCCGTCCAAACCGGGTATCGTTACCATGGCTGGAAATCAAAGTGGCCCCTGGAACTTGGAACAGCATATTGAAGCAGGCGGCTTTGAGATAACTGGGGAGGGAATGAAATACGTGGTGGTCTATGAGCATACATCTTCCGGCTGGTCGGCGTATGTGCCCGATCTACCAGGGTGTGTCGCAGCGGGCAAGACCAGAAAAGGGGCGGAAGACCTTGTCCGAGAGGCTATTCCGTTTCACCTAGAAGGTTTGCGTAAAGCCGACGAGCTTATCCCTGAGCCTGGCGCCTGGACGGAGACGGTAGAAGTAGCAATCTAGCTGACTCTGAACTGAATTGCTGCCATCCTTAGGATAGACCGAACCGTGCTCGTCCCATAATAAGCCACTGTCACCTACTGCGGCATGACCAATGTTGCGTCTGCCAGGCAGACCAAGTCGCCGCGCTGGTTTAGGCCCTTTACCTGGCAGGTGATGATTTGGCGGTCATCTTCAAGCCGCTTATCCGTGATTTCTCCTCCGAAGGTGACTACGTCGGTGGTTCGGAAGGGCTCTATGGCCCGCATCAGCAGGCTTCCCCCGCCGCATAACGCCTCCAGCGGAAACGAGAGTTGTAGCATCTGGTCCACATAGGACATGGTGGCGGGACCGGAGTTGACCGTTCCGCCGAAGATGTTCTTTTTGGCGAATTCCTCGTCGGTGTGAATGTTGCTCTCACGGGGCGTTCCCGCCAACCGGAAGTCGTTCTTGCGATTGATGATTTCCTGGCTTTCGCCCAAAGTTAGTGTCGCTAATCTGTCTCCCACGGAAATATCGTCGAAGCTCAGTAAGCCGGGTTCAGGATTCTCAACTGGCGGCGCAACGGGCTCCGGCGATTTGGGGGATGAGCCGTTTTTGGATTTTGGCGTTTGCTTCTGGCCTTTAACGTATTCAAAGATGCAGGTGTAGTCGTACTCCGCCACCAGTTGGCGCAGTTGGTTTACGGCGGAAACGCGGAAGGTCACGAACTTACTTCCCCGGCGCTCGTACTTTTCCATAACCCGCCTAGTGCCGGTGATGGTGTCTCCGGCCTTCGCCGGGCGGTGGCAGCGAATCTCGCACTTGGCAAATGGTGTCTGCCGCCGGGCTGTTATCGAATCCTCTAGGGCGATGAACCCGTTGTTTTCAGCGATGTTTTCCCGGAGAAGTGGCGCGTAAGACAATACCATGGTGGGCATGGCAACCAACAGCGAGCCGGAATCCTCACCTGGGCCAACTAGCTTGTAGCGAGGGTCCGGGTTTTGGGATAGTTCCGCATACTTCGATATATTCTCCTCGGTTAGTCGCACCAAGGTGGTGGTGCCAGCCTGCCCCGGAATCACGGCATTGTAGTCCCAGAGTTTTTCGCGAACCTTTGCCATGCCAGCTTTTGCCATGCCAACTTTTGCCATGATGGTATGCCCCTAATCTAAAAATTTGCTCTCCGGTCGTGCCTGTGGACGCAGACTGGGATTTCGCAGACTATGTTAACCCAACAATGGGCTCGAGGGAACAGTTCTCCGCAATTTCGACCAATCAGAATTGGGGCAAATGTGATTTGCCTGCAACGGTTGCGGTGCGTGGGCACCTACTCGATAATAGGCCGGTAAACTTCGGACTGGGTTACCGACACAGGAAGATACAGGCAATCTCAAGGCGAATTAGGGAGGGGACATGAAAGTAGGTTTTATCGGTTTGGGAACAATGGGCGGAAGCATGGCGTTTAACGCCCTCCAAGGTGGTCACGAGTTGGTGGTGCACGACATTCGGCGGGAGTCGGCCACGCGTCACCTGGAAGCGGGCGCCGTTTGGGCCGACACCCCCAAGGAGGTGGCCGAGGCCAGCGACATCGTTCTGACGTCTTTGCCAGGGCCGGTAGAGGTTGAAGCGGTCGCATTGGGCGAGCACGGCATTGGTCAAGGGCTGAGCGCCGGCAAGGTGTATCTGGACCTCAGCACCAGCACACCCGGCTTAATCCGAAAGATTCACTTGGAGCTTGGCGCTAGGGGAATCGCTGTGTTGGATGCCCCGGTCAGCGGCGGCCCCAAGGGAGCGGCATCCCGAAACCTGGCTATTTGGGTCGGCGGCGACAAGGCGGTTTTCGACCGCTGCAAGCCGGTGCTGGATGCCATTGGTGACAAAGCCTACTACGTGGGTGAAATCGGCTGCGGGTCCATTGCCAAGCTGGTACATAACTGCACCGGCTACGTTATTCAGGCCGCCTTGGCCGAGGTTTTCACCATGGGTGTGAAAGCTGGGGTCGAGCCCTTGGCTTTATGGCAGGCTGTACGCAAGGGCGCCACAGGACGAAGAGGGCCTTTCGAGGGATTGGCGGACCATTTGCTGCCGGGCAATTTCGATCCCCCGGATTTTGCTCTGCGCTTGGCCCGAAAAGACGTAGACTTAGCTGTGGCCGTGGGCCGGGAATTCGACGTTCCCATGCGCCTGGCTAACCTGACGCTGATGGAGATGACCGAGGCGTTAAATCGCGGCTGGGGAGACCGGGATTCCCGTGTCGCCATGCTCCTTCAAGAAGAAAGAGCGGGGGTAGAGGTCAGAGTAGACCCGGAGGTCTTGGCCAAGGCGATCGAAGATGAGTCAGGGGCTTAGGGGTCAGGGGCCTCGAGATCCCGGCAGATTTTCCGCGCGCGAGAAAGGGGTTTATAACGCGGTGTCTGAGGACCGCCGAAGACTTCTGAGTAGCCCGGTTCACGTAGATGCTGTGATTCCCGTCTTCTCTAAGCAGTACGCAGCCGTGGGACTCGAGATGCCGAATTAGTTCTCGACATCTCATCCACCGGAAATCTCGATGGATTCGCGAATTACTTCTTGATCTTCTAGCGATTCTTCAGCCATAAGCCGATTGGCCTCCAAAACCAACTCGACAGCTTCGTCCAGATTGGCTCGGGCCTCGTCGGGTGTCGCGCCTTGTGTGTTTGCCCCCGGCAATTCCTCCACAAAGCCAATGTAGCCCTCGGGCACGGCCTTGAAGATGGCAGTCAGTTGGATTTTCATGGATGAATACTCCTGCGTGGAAATTTCACTATTTAATCTACAGGAAGGGCTTCTCCCTTTTCCAACGCAAGTCCGGCCGACGGGCTGCTTGAGCTTCGTCTAACCGCGACACCGGGGTTGTGTGGGGTGATTGCCGCACAAAATCCGGGTTCTCGCTTATCTCCCGGTCAATATCACGCATCGCTTGGATGAACGAGTCCAGAGTCTCCAGAGTTTCCGACTCGGTGGGCTCTATCATCAGGGCTTCGTGGACAATCATGGGGAAATACAGGGTTGGCGAATGGAACCCGTAGTCCAGGAGCCGTTTGGCAATCTCCAGACCGCTGACCCCACGGCTTTTTTGCCAGTCGGCGGAGAAAACAGCCTCGTGCATGCAGGCCCGGTCATAGGGCAGATAGTAGGTGTCCTTCAGGGCCTGCATGACGTAGTTGGCGTTTAACACAGCGTTGCCGCTAATCTCCTTCATGCCATCGGCGCCCAGCGTGCGGATGTAGGTGTATGCCCTGACCAAAACACCGAAGTTGCCATGGAAGCCGCTCATCTTGCCAATGGTGTGTTCCGGCTCGGCGAGGTTGTAGGCGGCACCGTTCGAATCCCCTTGGTGGATAACCACCGGCGCAGGCAGGAAAGGAGCAAGGGTTTCCCCGACACACACCGGTCCGGCGCCAGGGCCGCCACCGCCGTGAGGGGTGCTGAACGTCTTGTGCAGGTTCAGGTGAGCGACATCGAATCCCAGCTCTCCCAGCTTTACCCGGCCAAGTAGGGCGTTCATGTTAGCCCCGTCGCCGTAAACCAGCCCACCGGCCTCATGCACAACTTTGCAAACTTCCACGATGTTCGTGTCAAAGAGACCCAGTGTGCTGGGTAGGGTAATCATCACGCCAGCTAAGTCCGGTCCGGCTACTTCGTGCAACGCTTCCAAGTCCACGTTACCGTTCTTATCCGAGGCCAATTCCACCACATCGAACCCGGCCATGGCGGCGGAGGCTGGATTAGTACCGTGGGCACTGTCGGGTATGGCAACCTTGCGCCGAGCAGTATCGCCCCTGGCTTGGTGGTAAGCGCGAATCATCAACATCCCAGCGAACTCGCCGTGGGCTCCGGCCAGGGTAGCTAGGCTAACGGCGTGGAGCCCGGTTATCTCGCCCAGAAACCCTTGCAATCGGTGGAGGAGTTCCAGAGCCCCCTGAGATTGCTCGGCGGGTTGAAGCGGGTGAATCCCGGCGAAACCGGGCATGAATGCCACTTCGTCGTTAATCTTCGGGTTGTACTTCATAGTGCAACTACCCAATGGGTAGAAGTTGGTGTCTATGGAAAAGTTAAGTTGGCTCAGGCATGTGAAGTAATTGACCACTTCGGGCTCCGACACCTCGGGCAGTTCGAGCTCGGCTCTGAGCAGGGACTGGTCGGGCAACTTCTGAAAGGGTACGTCGCAATCGGGCAAGATGGCGCCTACACGTCCCGGCACGCTGCGGTCCATCAGCAGTCGGGTGGTTTCTCGCGTTGGAAAACTCGCCATCAGGCTACCTCCGCCAAGGCCGACACCAAGGCGTCAATGTCCTGTCGGGAGTTCATTTCAGTCACGCAGAGCAGCATACCGTCGGGGATTGTTTTGGTAACGTCCAAGCCACCGAGAATATTTCGCTCCAGCAGGCGGCGGTTGATTTCCGTAGGCGATTCGGGGCATTTCACCACGAACTCTTGGAAGAACGGACCGTCGATGGGCAAATCAAAGCCGGGCAAGGCTGCAATGGCAGCCGCGGCGTAATGGGCTTTGTGATAGCACAACTCGGCCACCTGACGCATGCCCTGTTTACCCATTGCCGCCAGATAAACGGTGGCGGCTAGCGCATACAAGGCTTCATTGGTGCAGATATTGCTGGTGGCCCGCTCCCGACGGATGTGCTGCTCCCGAGTCTGCAGAGTTAGCACGTATCCGGTTTTCCCGTGGGTGTCCACGGTGCGTCCGGAAAGTCGACTGGGCATCTGCCGGATGTATTCCTCTTTGGTGGCGAAAAGGCCCACGTAAGGGCCGCCGAAACTTGCGGGAATGCCCAGCGGTTGGCCCTCGGCAGTGACAATGTCGGCCCCCAATTCACCGGGAGGGTTGAACATACCCAGGGCGGTGGTGTCGGTGGACACGACGATGAGAGCGCCCTCAACATGGGCCGCATCCGATTGCTTCGCCAAGTCCTCAATGTATCCGAAGTAGTTGGGGTACTGGACGATCAAACAAGCAGTATCGCCATCGATGCCGGGGTTTTCCGTCGGCACGGTTGTAGTCTCGATTGCCTGAGCCTGGCAGTAGGTGCGAATCACCTGTTGGAACGTCGGCGAAAGGGATGAGGAAAGCGCCACTTTGCTTCGCTTAGTCACCCGGCAGGCCATGAGAGCCCCTTCGGCCAAGGCGGTGGCGTTGTCGTACATTCCTGCGTTGGCAACTTCCATGCCGAACAAGTTGCAGACCAGCGTCTGAAACTCGAAAATGACCTGTAATGTGCCTTGGCTAGCTTCGGCCTGATACGGGGTATAAGCGGTGAGGAATTCGCCTCTAGTCACCAAGGCTTTTACGATGGCGGGAATAAAGTGGTGGTATGAGCCAGCGCCCAAGAAAGAAGGGCCCGCTGCTAAAGGGCGATTGCGGGAAGCCAAAGCACCCAGTTCTTGCTGAATTTCCAGTTCCGAAAGTGGCCCGGGCAGGTTCAAGGACGGGTTACGGAAGGAGTCCGGGATGTCTAGGAACAACTCGTCGATGGAGCTTAGGCCCAGGGCCGAGAGAACCTTATTTTGTTCGTCCGGGGTGTTCGGTATGTAGTGGGACTGAAAGTGCCCGTTTCCGGTATTGCTCTTGCTGCTGGCCTGCGACTGGGGCTGGGATGATGAGGTCACGACTGCCCGCTGGTGAACGACTCGTACTCTTCGGAGGTCATCAGCGCGTCGATTTCCGAGGTGTCGCTCACGGTGACCTTGATTAACCAACCTTCCCCAAACGGGTCTTTATTGGCAATCTCCGGATGGTCCAAAAGAGCTTCGTTGATTTCGACGACTTCACCGTTTACCGGAGAGAATAAATCGGACACGGATTTTACGGATTCAATCTCACCCATTTTCCCCATCAAAGTGACGTTCGCTCCCAGCTTTGGCAATTCGACAAAAACGATGTCCCCCAACTGGTCTTGGGCGAAATCGGTGATTCCGACAGTCGCCCGGTCCGAAGCTGCGTCATCTAGCTTGATCCACTCGTGTTCCTTGCTGTATTTTCGGTCATTGGGATTCAATTTGCTCTCTACCTCCTGCCCCTTTTAGCCTTTCTATTTCGTCCGTTGGTCAAACCGATTCGATGTTGAGCCCGCTCAGTCGGTTCACCCAATCCAGGATTTATGGTATTGGACCCGATTATTTGGAACGGGACCGGATTATTTGGCACGAGAATAGAAAGGTAGTGGCACCACTTTCCCTGGCGATATTCGTCCGCGTATATCGATATCCAGCGTCTGGCCCAGTATGGCGTGACGCTCCAAAACGTAGCCCATGGCGATGCTGGTGTCAAGCGTGGGGGAATAGCTGCCGCTGGTGATCTGGCCCACCTGCTGCCCTTGGTCCAATATTGGGTATTCTGCCCTGGGAGCGCTACGGCCGGGGAGAGTCAGGCCCACCAGGGTATTTTTAACACCATGCTCTAGTTGATGGCCCAGAGCCGCTGAGCCTACGAATTCTTTGTCGGACCGAACAAAACGTTTCAGTCCTGCCTCTATGGGACTGGTATTCTCGTCAATCTCGTGGCCGTGCAGGGGCAAGCCGGCTTCCAGCCTAAGCACATCTCTGGCGCCCAAGCCGCAGGGCAATGCGCCAGCGTCCACCAATGACTTCCAAATTGTCTCGGCGTCGCCCGACGCAACAACAAGCTCGAAGCCGTCCTCTCCGGTATATCCGGTCCGCCCGGCGAAGAACCGCAGTTTTCTATCAATGACACCCTCTCCCGCAAAAATGCCCTCTCCCCAAGAAAACATCCTGAGGCTGGAGAGCGGAGCCCCGCTGTCTAGCAGGCAACATGCGTCAAGGAGTCCGGCGGCACGTGGTCCTTGGACTGCAATCAATGCGGTGTCCATGGTGCGGTCAACTATCTGGCAACCGGTGGGGAATTTCTCGGCTATCCAACGTTGGAACCAGTCCACCACCGTCACCCGATTGCCAGCGTTGGGTATAAGCAGGAAGCGGTCTTGCTCCAAGCGGTAGAATATCGTGTCGTCGATGACCCCGCCGCTTTCATTGCATATAAAGCAGTAACGGGCTCGGCCCACGGCCAGGCTTTGCGCCGAGCCGGTGAGCACCCAGTCCAGGAACTCTGTTGACTTGGTCCCGGAGATGTAAAGGCGGCCCATGTGGGACACATCGAAGACGCCGACATCCGTTCGGACGGCATTTACCTCTGCCAGTATGCCAGAATATTGGACCGGCATATCCCAACCACCGAAGGGAACGGTGCGAGCCCCCATCGCTAGGTGGGTGGAATAGAGGGTTGTCTGCAGTGTTGATTCGGCCAAAAGTTCCTCTTATGTGGCGTGCGCGCAATAGCGGTGGCAGGCAGGGCCGTGCGTTAATTGCGGATTGGATGATAACTCTCGCCCAGGCTCGGCGCAAGGGTCTGCATTTGGGCAGTTCACACCTGCCTCTGTGCTATAATCCCGGCGGCTGGCAGGCACAGCGGAGAAGCTGAGAAAACGACGTTACGGCAGAGGATATCATGGCAGGATTGTTGGAAAATAAGGTGGCAATAGTGACCGGCGGCGGCTCCGGAATCGGCCGGGCCACCTGCCTGCGCTTCTTTCAGGAAGGCGCGAAGGTCGTGGTGGTGGACCGCAACCTGGCGGGAGCCGAAGAGACATGCCAGTTGATGGAGGGAACCGACCAAGATTCCACGGCCATGTCGGTGGACATATCCAAGACTGGCCAAGTCGAAAAAATGGTAAGCGATTCCGTGACCATGTTTGGAAAACTGAACGTTCTGGTTAATGGGGCTGCTATCTTGATTCGCACCCCGTCCTTGGCCGAGGTGGACGAGTTGGATTGGGACCTGACCATGGATACCAACATAAAGGGCCTGTTTCTTTGCTGTAAATACGCCATCCCGGCCATGCTTGCCAGTCAAGGCCAATCCGGATCTAGTTCATCCAACTTGGGCTCGATAGTAAACATCGCCTCAATGTCCGGCATCAAAGGCACCGCATACTCGGTGCCCTACGCAGTGAGCAAGGCTGGCGTGATTCACTTGAGCAAAGTGGCGTCCGCCCAGTACTCGTCACAAGGCATTCGGGTCAACAGCATCTCCCCCGGTGGAGTGGACACCCCACAGATGAGAGGGAGCACTGCCAGCGCCGAGACTTTTCAGGAGCGGAATGAAGGCCATCCCATGGGAAGGGTTGGCACCGCCGATGAAATCGCTAACCTAATCACTTGGCTTTCGTCCGACCAAGCGTCATATGTGAGCGGCATAAACTACATCATCGACGGTGGCGCTTGGGCTGCGGTGGAATAGAAATTCCAGCTAAGCGTATTAAACATGGCTTCCTCCATGTCCTTCCGAGGAGCGCAGCGACGAAGAATCTCGGTGGCAGGTTGTGAGCCGTCGCATCATCCGAAAAAACGCCCGAGGCCTTCAATTCTTCTCACAAATATGAGGACCAATGGAAAAGTTGATTAGCATAGCGAATCGAGCGGTCGCCGATTACGGGTTTAGGCAAACGGTGCTGTACGGCGCCGAAGACATCGCCCAACGATCAGGATTCTCTGCTCAGGAACAAGAAATACTTTCTGGCACCGTACTGGAGTTTCTAGCGGCGTTGCCCATTCCGGTGCAACCGGAAAACATCCCCGGTGAGCAGCAGCGGATGGAGGCAGCTATCAAGGCGGCGGCAAGCGGGTAGGGTTTCCGCAAACAAAGGCTATTCGCTCCGGTAGCCTACTAGTTCCACAAACCCCTTGCCGGTTACGGGCGATCCATCAGCAGATCCGGAGATTGCAACCGCCCCTTCCCAGTAGCCCGGAGGCCCGTAGCGGCTGCTTGGAAATTCGGCGTATCGCTGGGGTGGGGACAGAGTTAGTTCCAAGGACAAGGGTTCCACATTAAGCTCCCATCCCATTGGATACACGACGCCGGTTGATGGGCTGGTCCATGCGCCTGTAGGCGTGAGATTAACGTCCCCGTCCACCAAATTGCGTACCGTGCCGTCGTTTGCTATGAAGGTGCCGTAGCTGGTAAAGGGTTGGCGTCTTTCCGGGTTCCAAACCAACACCGCCATCAACTCGGAACCATCGTCCAATTGAAGGCTCATCCAGTCCCAGCTGACCTGCCGCGATACAAAATCGCCCCATTGATGGTCCATCCACCCCGTCCCAGTCACGGGCCGGTCGATTCCATTGATGTTCAGTGTCCCAACAAGCTCCAAGCGGGGACGGGTGTAATAGAACGTGTCGCCAGCGGGACCCAGTTTTACCAAGCCGGTCTTCTGATGGAAAACGGCTGGTTTCATCGAAAGGGCACTGATTGAGGCCGAGTATGTTCCTGTGTCGAAGGCGAGAGCATACTCTGTGCCGTCTCCCGCCATTTGCCAGCCTCCCAGGTCAAACTCGAAGCTGCCCGGCACCGGGTCGGGGGTTCGCAGGCTGACTTTTTCGCCAGTTAGATACACCTGGTTGGCATGGTCGGCCCAACTCAGTTGGGCTAGTTGACCGCCTTGACTGGCGTCGCCTTCGGAGTAGTTGGAGCCAATCTGGAACGTTACGAAGTGAAAGCTGTAATCTCTGGCTGCGTCGTCGGTTAGGTGACCGTTGAAATACCACCACTCGATGCCCGATGCATGCGCTCCCTCATCTGCGGGCAGGTTAATCAGCAGATCCGTGTTGGCTTGTGCTTCAGTCTCGTTGCCACAGGCCGCGGCCAATGCCATCAGCAAAGCCAACACGACAATCAGGGTTGATGCTCTCGTGTGTATGAACAATGGGAGTTGGCGTCTTCTCAAGAGATTCACGGGCATATTCTATAACAGAGTACAGCTTGATCGGCTCTAGCAAGGCAAAGGAGACACGAAGGAAGCTACGCAGACCGATGAGCGGCGGATGCCCATCTGCTCCCATAGTTGGACGGTCGATTCAGAAGTTGTGGAAGGCGAGCAACAGCCAAGTGGCGCAATAAGAACGTTGTGATATATTGGGGTGCATCATTGAAATAGCTCAGATAATTGTCCAGACACCATCCCACTCAGACGTTACGGAGAGTCCATGCCGACTATAGGGTTATCCAGTTTTGCCTTAGGAGTCCATGCCAAACCGCTTGAGGTGCTTGAATTTGCGCTTCAACAAGGGTTCCAGGGCATGGAGTTGGGTTCATATACCCTGTGGCCCCCAGAGATAGATGCCCCCGGCCGAAAGCATATCCGGTCTTTGGCAGCGGCCCATGAGATTGACTTGTCCATCCATTTCATCCACCGGGCGGTGGCGCCAGCATCCCACAACCCGGAGCGGCGTGCGCTGCACCGAAATGAATTGGAGCAGACAATTGAGATAGCCAACGATATCGGCGCCGGGGTGGTGGTGGTCCACCCGGGACCCATTGACTGCCCTGGCGTAGCGCCGAACAAAGCCCCGGAGTCCGTACGCCAAGAAGCTTTGGAGAACCTTCGCGGGTTTTTGGAAGAGACTGCTCCCAAAGCCGAGGAAGCAGGCGTGGTTATCTGTGTCGAGAACATGCACCACAATCCGGGACAGGTAATTCAGAAATACACCGATTTGTTGAATCTAGTGGAGGCGGTATCCAGCCCTGCGGTGCAAATCACACTGGACGTGGGCCACGCTGACCGGGCGGATGGAATCACCGACGCCCTAGAGACCTTCGCTCCCTACCTGCGTCACATCCACATGCACGACTCCAACGGGGTGCGGGACCATCTGGAGATTGGCCAAGGTAGATTGGACTTCAGCCAATGGATTGACAAATGGCGAGATTACCCATTCATGATGGTGCTGGAGTCACGAAACGAGTCCGATCTACACAATAGCGTGGTCCGAAGTCGGGACCGCCTCAGAGATGTTCTTGGTCCGGCAGTGCGATAGGAATCTGCGGCCTGCAACAGACCCGTTCCTGCCTCCCGTTTAGAAGTTTCGGAGAGAAAACACTATGGCCGATATGAGCCAACAAGAGATTGCCGAATACCTGGCTGAGGCCCATGTGGCCCACATGGTTACCATTCGCTCCAACGGCCGGCCCCAAGTCGCGCCGGTGTGGTTTCTGGAAGATGACGGCAAGGCCTTCGTGATGGCCGATGCCAACGCCATGAAGGTGCGCAACATTCGCCGAAACCCGGCTGTCACCCTGTCCATCGCCACCGATCAGAGGCCCTTAAAGTATGCGGTTTTGAATGGCAATGCAAAGCTGTTCGAAGGGGAAATCGCCCCTATGTTTGAGCGGATTTGTGTCCGCTACGACGGGCCGGTGCGAGGGGCCGAGTATGCAAAAGAATTGTTGGCGGAAGAACGGATGTCGCTAATCGAGATTCAACTAACCAGGGTGATTGGCTGGAAAGACGGAGACTAAACCACCAAAGCTAGCTGTCCCAGCAACCCCATTCTCCATGCCGTGAATCGCAACCTCTAGGTCATGTTGTCCAGTGGTGGCAGAACTTGAGCTATCCAAGGGACCACATCCCGCAGCACCTCACCACTGATTTCATGGGCCATGGCGTACTCGTGGTACTCCGGGCTGTAGCCTGCGCCTTCCAGAAATGCCTTGGCTTCTTGTGCGGTCTCCGTGGGAATCAACGGATCGGATAGGCCGTGGGCGATGAATATCGGCTGGGTCCTATCCGTCGGCAGCCGCTCCTCCAGTATGTTTTTTTCAGGCAGGGTGGCGCTCAGTGCAACCAGTCCGGCAAAGGTGTCCGGGCGGGCCAAGCCGCAACGGTAGGTCATACCCCCGCCTTGGGAAAACCCAAGCAAGAGAGCATTGCCCGCCCCAACAAAAAACTGCTGGGTTACTTCATTGAGAAACTCGCTCAGTAGGTCCTCGGCAGTTGCGTATTCTTCGGGGGTTGACTCGCCTTTGGGTGAGGCCCAGCCGTATCCGGCGTGTCCCATTCCCAGGTCGAAGGCGATGGGTGCGTTGGGGCAGGCGTAGACGTAACCCCTGCCGTTGATGGCCGGGGCCAGGCCAGCAAGGTCCTCCATGTTCGCCCCGAAACCATGAACCATGATTACCAGCGGGTAACGCCGATTTTCGTCATAATCATCGGGCAGCACCGTCAAATATTCCAGGCCCTTCCCTTGGTGTTTCTCTGTCCGCATTCGCTTCGCTCCTAATCTTATTGCCGGATTCTATTGCGTGTAGTCGGGATTCGACGCTTGTAATTCTAACTCCGGTATCGGGATTGGACAAATTACCGGAAGTAAATTCATGGAGCGGATGCTGTAAAATCCACTTTGGAATTCAAATAGAAAGTATCGTCGCTTCTGTGTATGCTGGCGACCAGCCCATATTGGGTAGTAAACGATTTCTGGATTCCGGCCTGCGCCGGAATGACGGGGGGTTAGCTAACGAGGAAGAAATGCGAGGGGGCAACATGGCTATAATTTTACACCTGATACAGAAAGATGATTGGGAAGCCGCCTCGGCTGCGGGCGAGGTAAGACCGGAAAGCTTGGCTGAGGAAGGGTTTATCCACTGCTCCAGCGATGAGGATCAAGCCTTGGCGGTGGCCGGACGCTTGTATTCCGGACGAGAAGGGATGCTTTTGCTGGAAGTGGAGACCGACCTACTGAACGCACCCGTAAAGCGAGAGCCCAGCGGCTCGGGCCAGATTTATCCCCACATCTATGGTGTGTTGAACACAAGCGCTGTCACACTGGTGCGGCCAATGGAAGCCGACGCAAGCGGAGGGTTTCGTTTGCCCGGCGGTTAGATTTCCTGGCACGTAGCTTGACTAATCGGCCAGGGGAAACCCGTTGGCGGAGACTATTCTAGCGAAGTTAGTTCAGTAATAAAGCTTGCTGTCAGCGATAACGGCGACGAACAGCAAGGCTAGATACAAAAGGGAAAAGAGGTAGAGGGTGCGAGCCCGCTTTGTGGTTATGTCGCCCTTCAAGTTCCAGGCCAATGCCACGAAAATGGCGCCCAATACGGCGGCCGAGCCCAGGTATACCAATCCAACGGCGGAGGTCGTGGCGAACACCAAGCTGATTGCAACCAAGACCAACGAGTACATGAAGATGGCCTGCACCGTATGCTCCCTTCCGGCTACCACGGGGAGCATGGGGATTTTGGCTGCTTCGTAGTCTTTCTGGATTAACATCGCCAATGCCCAGAAATGTGGCGGTGTCCAGAAGAAGACCACCGCAAAGAGGTAGAGGGCGGGCAGGTCCAAGCTGCCGGTCACCGCTACCCAACCCACCACCGGCGGAATCGAGCCAGCGGCTCCACCAATGACGATATTCTGCGTCGTAGTGCGTTTCAGCCAATTGGTGTAGACGAAAACATAGAAAAGGGTCGCTGCCAGGGTGAGCACTGCGGCCAAAAGGTTGACATAGGCGGCCAGAATCACGAAGGAAAAGATATTCAATAAGATGCCGAAGGCCAAGGCTTTAACCGGGGAGATTCTTTCGCTGGCCACCGGACGCTGCTTGGTGCGGGACATCAATTCGTCGATGTCTCTGTCCAAGAAGTGGTTCAGGGCGTTGGCCCCCCCTGCTCCCAATGCCCCACCAGCGCAGACTAGGAGAATCAACGACACGGACGGACCGCCTCGGGCGGCCAGAAACATGCCGCTTATGGCCGTTATCAGCAGCAAAATGACGATGGGAGGCTTGGTCAGCGAAATGTAATCGGAGACGACCTTCAACGCAGAGGCGGAGCGGTCGGCTCCCGGCATAACCAAGCGGAGTTGATCAAGCATTGGCCGGTTCCTCATCGGGTGGCGCTTTTTTGGTATCTGGTTTCGGATTCCCGGGACTCGGGTTCCCGAATGTTGGATTTAGTGTAAAGATTAACAGTGTTAGCACTGCGATGCCACCCCACACTGCAGTTCCCGCCCCCAAATGGAGCGCCCGGAACTCTTGGGGAAAGGTCAGCCAGATGGTGCCAGCCCCAATCATCACCTGGGCCACCAGCATCGCGCCCACGCCCATAGAAAGAATCCGGATATACTTCGGCCATCGTCCCTTGCGGCTGCCCCTCATCAGGGAATACATCACAAAGAGTCCGAATATCACCACCAAGAACCGGTG
Organism: Dehalococcoidia bacterium UBA1141; assembly: GCA_002311385.1. Lineage (GTDB taxonomy): Bacteria > Chloroflexota > Dehalococcoidia > Lucifugimonadales > UBA3495 > UBA1141. The sequence continues at coordinate 91,545 of DCAE01000135.1, forward strand.
CCCCATATGGATATTCGGCAACCGGTCTTCCGGGAACATCTCCCCTTGGCACAACGGCCAGTCCGCACAGGCGAAAGTGGCCCCGCTGGTGGTAACGATTGAGCCTGATATGAGCAGAGCATAAATGCTGACGGTCGCAGCCAGAAGCAGCAGAGGAAGCCGGTCCTTCTGCCCGCCTATGATTCTGGAGAATGCAATCAGCAGCGGTCCGCGGAAGGCAACTACGGTGAGTAAAATCAGACACGCAAGCAGGGCTTCACCCACGGCTAAGTGAGCGGAAATCACTGGCCCAGGCAGATCGTTTACCACCGTGGAACCGCCCAAGAGGGCTTGCACAATCAGCAGAATCAAGGCTACCGTCGCAGGGATTACCACCCAAGGCACCCGGCGGTAGGAAATCCAAGCCATCCCCACAGTAACCAATATCAATGGGCCTACCAGCAGTGACGCAACTACCCGGTGGGAGAATTCAATGATTGCCTTGGATTCCAGAGGAGGTAGCAGACCGCCGTAGCAGAGCGGCCAATCGGGACAGCCCAATCCAGAGTCGGTGACTCGGACCACACCACCCAATATCACCAAGCCGAAGGTGCAGATTGCTGTGGCCAGCGTGATCCCCCGAAACCAAGGGAGTGCTCTGCTTGGGTGGTCCAGAAGGGTTTTAGGTTGGGCTAGGGCCATGGAGATTCGGGTTGCCGTCCGTCAGAATCGAGCTCTCCGGTATTGATGCCTATCCGTTGAGCGAGGGTCGGTACGCTCGTATTTAGTCACGAATCGGAGCATCAATCCGCCGAGAAACGTATCATAGGGGTTTCACCTTGTCAACGAATCTCGTAACCACCTCCGCAACGTATAGTGTCAATTATTGGGCATTTTGGGCTTGGACTGGGTCGGGTGGATTAGGTCCGGGTATGGCCGGGTTTGAGCCAAGATAGCCGTCCCTGTCGCACTTGCTTGCGTGTGGTGTTATTCTGGATACTGTCATGCTGGATACTGATGCGGGCCAAGCGGTCCGAGTGGAAGGTCTGGTCAAACAATTTGGGTCGTTAACCGCAGTGGACGATGTCTCATTCGACGTCAAGCGCGGTGAAATTTTCGGCATACTGGGACCCAACGGCGCAGGCAAGACCACAACGTTAGAAATAATAGAAGGGCTCCTGAAGCCAACTCAAGGCACCGTAAGCGTGCTGGGGTTGAACGTCTTCAAGGAGCCTAATAAGGTTAAAACTAGAATAGGCGTTCAGCTTCAATCTTCCGCCTATCACGACTACCTGAAACTCACCGAGATCCTGACGCTGCTGGGCTCTTTTTACCCCAAGCGCGTTTCTCCCACCGAGTTGCTGGAGCGAGTCGGATTGGCCGATAAAGCCAAAAGCCGTGTGAAGGAGCTCTCCGGGGGTCAACAACAAAGCTTCACCGTAGCTGCCAGCCTAGTTAACGACCCTGAGTTGGTGATACTGGACGAACCCACCACTGGACTGGACCCTCAAGCGCGCCGCAATCTGTGGTCTCTGATACAAGAGATAAACGAGCGCGGTGTCACGGTCATCATGACGACTCACTACATGGAAGAAGCCGAGGCTTTGTGCCAGCGCTTGGCTATCATGGACCATGGACGTCTGGTGAGTGTCGATTCGCCCAGAAATATGATAAATCAATTGGACGCCACCTATACGGTGAAACTCGTGGTGGCGAATCCTCTGACCGATGCGCAAGTTGCGTCCTTCAACGGTGGCGTTGAGGTGATTCAGGCTGCAGAAGGGAATGCTTATCTGCTGCGGATGCATAACTCGCCCAAAGCTCTGGGGAATATGTTGGAAGAAATCAATCGCAGCGAAATTAGCCTGGAACACTTGGAAGTAACGCCCGTGACATTAGAGGACGTTTTCTTGGAGTTGACCGGCAACGAGCTACAGGACTAAACATGCTCACCCTGGTCATTGCCAACCTCAAGATGCTGGCCCGCAACCGGCAAGCAACCTTCTGGGCGATTTTATTTCCGTTGCTCTTGGTCGTAGCATTCGGCCTGTTTGACATCAATAACGTGGGCTCAGGCAACCTGGTGGTTGTGGACTTGGACGGTGGCCCTCGCGCAAAGACGCTACAACAAGCCTTAGGGCAGGTAGAGATTCTGGACCTGGAATCCCTGGATTTGAAATCCGGTCAGGACGCGGAGACGGAAGCGCGCCTGAAGGTTTCTGAAAAAGACCTGGATTATCTGGTAATTATTCCCCCGGGCTTTGAGGACGGCGACCCAGAAGAAGAGAGCCAGTCCCCGGCCCGAATCACCTTGGTATACAACTCCCGAGACCGGGGACGTAATCAGTTGGTGGACGCCCTGATTCGCAGCTTAGTGGCGGAAACCCAACCCGAAAACAACCCGCTGCCAATTTCCCAAATCTTGACCACCCAAGTGATTGAAGTCCCCGAGGTAGACTACTTTGACGAAGTGCTAATGGGATTGATTGGCCTGGGAATCATGACCAACTCCATCATTTCCATCGCCGTCCGAGTCAGCACCTTCAGGAACCAGTCGATTCTCAAACGATTATTGGTAACTCCACTGCCCATATGGAAATACTTCGCCGGGGAGATTCTCGCCCACCTAGTGCTTGCGGCGATTCAAGTGGCGATTTTCCTGGCAGTCGGCGTTTTCGCCTTTGGGGCCAGCATCCACGGCAACGTTGGTTGGATATTCGTGATTGCGTTGCTGGGAACAGTTGTGTTCCTGAACATCGGGTTTATCCTGTCGGCTTGGGCCCGCAGTCCTGCTGCGGCGTCGGCCTTGGGCAATCTGGTGGCGTTGCCCATGATGTTCTTCGCCGGGGCTTTCTTTTCCACCGCAACCTTGCCTTGGGTTTTACCAGAGGCCGCCAGGGTACTGCCTTTAACGCCCATGTTGGAAGCACTAAGAGACGTGGCTATAGACAGCGCGCCGTTATGGGAGACCTGGCCCCAGCTTGGCGCTATGGGCATCTGGGTTGCTGTTACCGCTCTAATCGCCAGCCGGGTTTTCCGCTTTAGTTAGCTCGTAGGATACTAGAACCAACAAACCAATACGTCTATACTGGCGCCATGTCCCAGCCCTCATCAGATTCCAACCGCGGCTCCATCTCTAATGCTGGTGTTTTCGTTGGCCGCCAGCGAGAAATGGATGAACTCCGGGCAGCATTGGAAGAAACCATCGCTGGCCGTGGCCGACTGGCCATGCTGGTGGGGGAGCCGGGAATCGGCAAGACTCGTACGGCGCAAGAACTCGCCGCGTATGCCGAGACCCGTGGGACCCAGGTGTTGTGGGGCCGCTGTTACGAAGAAGATGGTGCGCCGCCGTACTGGCCTTGGGTACAGGCCATCCGCTCCTACGCCCAGACCCGGACGGCAGAGCAGCTTCAAGATGAGATGGGGCCCAGCGCCGCCGACATCGCCGAGATAGTCCCAGAGATAGGTCGAAAGCTACCTGATCTGATGACGCCTGCGGAATTGCCACCAGAGCAGGCCCGCTTCCGCCTGTTTGATTCCATCACTTCCTTCTTCAAAAGCGCGGGCCGCTCGCAGCCGCTATTTTTGGTCCTGGACGACCTCCATTGGGCTGATGAGCCTTCTCTCTTGCTACTTCAATTCCTGGCTCAGCAGCTTTCCGATAGTTGCGTGTTGGTCCTGGGCTGCTACCGGGACGTGGAATTGTCCCGCCAGCACCTCTTGTCGGAAACGCTGTCCAGGATATCCCGGGAAGCCTATTACCAACGGCATGCGCTTAGGCGGTTGGACTTGGATGACACGGCCCAATTCATCGACGCTGCGGCGGGGACCAGCGTCTCCCGCAGCATTGTCGAAGCGATCTATTCCCGGACGGAGGGGAATCCGTTTTTTACTACCGAAGTGATGCAACTGCTTTCCGACCGAGGCGAGTTGGCCGAAAGTTCGGAAAGTGGACCGCAGGGCATCCGCATCCCTGAAGGTGTACGCGAAGTAGTTGGTCAACGCCTCAACAGGTTGTCCCCAGACTGCAACCTGGTATTGAGCACGGCTGCGGTTATCGGAAGGGAATTCACCGTAGATCTACTTGGCCGGCTGATTGAAGACCTAACCGGCGACAGGTTGTTGGAGGTCTTGGAGTAGGCGCTGGCGGCACGTTTGATAGAGGAACCCAGCGTAGGCTGGTACCAGTTCACCCATGCCTTGATTCAAGAGACACTCGCCCACGAGTTGTCCCTGACCCGGCGGGTCCGCCTCCACGCCCGGATCGCTGAGACTTTGGAAACGCTGTACGGCCCGGAAATCGAGGCCTACGCCGCTGTATTGGCCTACCATTTTGCCCAGGCAGAGGCCGTCACAGGCGCCGAGAAGCTGGTGCAGTACTCTCTGCTGGCTGGCGACAGCGCTTTAAAGGTCCGGGCTTTCGAAGAGGCATTTGCCCACTTCCAGAGGGGTTTGACGGCCAAAGGCGTAAAGCTGGATGGACTGGAGCCAGCCGAAGACGAGGAGGCTGCGGCGTTGTTATCTGGTCTGGGCCACGCACAGTTGGGCGCCCAAGATATTTCCAAGTTAACTCAAATTGTTGACGCTCTTACTCGGGCTTTCGACTATCATGTTTATGCCGGGGAATCGGACCAAGCCGTAGCCATTGCGCTCTCCTACTTCAATCTGAGTTCTGGACGTGAACTTGTCCAAAGAGCGCTGATGTTAGTACCGCCGGACTCTCACGATGCCGGGAGGCTTCAGGCCAGAAACATCGCTCCGCTCCGTTACGACTATGATAAAGCCCAAGAAGCGTTCCATCACGCCCTGTCCGTGGCTCGTCAGCAACGGGACAAATCGTTGGAAATGCATGCTTTGGTGGCTGCCGCGTGTGCGGCTCATCACAACGGTCATCATGCGCAGAGTGTGGAACGGAACCGGCAGGCCATAGATCTTTTTCATCTCGTCGATCTGCCGAATGAAGAGGCTCACGCCCGAATGGACCTCCAGCACGCTCTCTATGCGATGGGCGATCTTGAAGAGTCGACCCGCCATGCTGAGGCTATGATGGCACCAGCGGAACGGACCCGTACGAACATCTGGCAGGTTCGGGCAATATTTACCAACGAAAACGTGAGCAGCGCTAAGGGGGACTGGCAGTCCGCCAGGGCCTTAATAGACCAAGGCCTGGCAATGTCACCGCAGGAAGTTAACTTGCTGAGCGCCAAGGTCATGTTGGAGTACCAACTTGGTGAAACCGATACTGGCGAAGACTATTTGAAGCGCCTCTTGGACACCATCCCAATTGGTGTGTCCGATCTACCCGGCAAAGTTACATTGACAAATTTCCCATACTACACGGTACCCGCAATGGTGATACCTTTAGTTGCCTACATCACCGATGAAATATCCAAATTTGACGTAGTTGAAGGGATCGTCCAATCAGTGCTCACCTCGCCGAAAATTTGCCTGGACATCCGATACGCAGCGCGGATTGCGCAGGCACTGATGGCGGTGCAGCGGAGGGAATCCAAGGCAGCCAGCGAGTTGTACGGCGAACTGCAGCTAATGCGCGGCACTATGTCGCCCCAAGGCGGTGTTGGTCCAGGATTGGCTGTGGACCGCGTCTTGGGGCTCCTGTCCCAGACCATGGGCAACCTTGACCAGGCTGCTGCGACTACGCCGATACCTTATGCCAGCGAAACGGGCCTACTGACCGCGACAAGGCGGCGGCCCTTCTGGACGAATCACTGGCTATCGCCACTGAACTGCGCATGCGCCCCTTGATGCAGCGGGTGGCTGACCGACAGGAGGCGATGGAAACGCAGCCACCGGCACCGGTTGCTTACCCCAGCGGTCTCACCCAACGTGAGGTCGAGGTCCTGTGTCTACTGGCCCAAGGTAGAAGCAACAACCAGATAGCTGAGGAGTTGGTCGTCGCCGAGGGAACCACCCGCCGGCACGTGGCCAACATCTACGAGGAGATCGGCGTTGCCAACCGCGCCGAAGCCACCAGATACGCCCTCAGGGAGGGGCTGTTAGCTTTGGAAGAAGCCCAAGACGAAACTCCGTCGTCCAACCCCGCACCTTAGGCCTTCCGGGCCACTCGCTAAACTTCCCCATGGCCCAATCCTACAATTCCCCCGCTCTCAAGCTATCTACATAATTTATGTACGATGTCTAATCGGCATCTACACACTTCGGCACATCTGCCTGCGCCGACCACGATATTTCAAGTTTTCATATTTGTGCTTTTTGGTCGATGTTTGCTCCTGCCCTGCCGAATTAATATCCGGTTATGGAAAACAATCAGGCTAGGAGAACATGATGACGACAGTAAGCATTATCCAAGAAGACGTAACTACCGATACCGCTCAGACATCCACCACCATGCTAGGCCGGCTGCGCGACTGGATGATTAACGCTTTGGACGTGCACTTCGGCCTCGTTGGTCGAGAGGGACAGGCCAATCATGCTGCGGATAACTACGGCATCTCGAACCCATGCTGCTGCGGATAGACCAATCTCTGGAACCCAATGACTGAAAAGCTATCCAGCCGGGGTCTGAGGAGGTCAGAAATGACTAGCACAGCGGCCATCACACCAGAAATCATCAATTATTTGGCGGACGGCGTATCTCTCGCAATGGCCATGCTCGCCGGGATGAAATTGGACATATTTACGCCCTTGAATAACGGGCTATTGACCACCGAAGAAATCGCCGTAGAGATCGGTGTTCGGCCCCGGCGGCTTGGCCCTCTGCTTAACGCTTTGGTGGGAGCGAATCTCTTGACGGTGGATAACGACAGATTTTCCAATAGCGACGAGGCCGCCAGGTTCCTTGTAAAGTGCGCACCCGATTACCTTGGCTCAAGGCATCAAAGAGATGCGATGAAATGGTCCAGCCTCTTGAAGACGGCGGATTCGATAACGAGCGACAGTCCGCAAGCCAGGCTCGACTATTCGACAATGTCGCCTGAAGAGTTAGAAAGCTTTTACTCAGGCGGCTATGCGGCGGCTCTCGCGGCTGGCCAGGAGTTGGCGGAGCGCTACGATTTCTCGGGTTATCAAAGACTCGTGGACGTAGCCGGAGGGTCCGGTGGGGTAGCCATCGGAATATCTGTAGCATGCCCCAGCATTCATGCCACCGTGGTTGAACTGCCTGGGACCGTCCCATTCACCCGGGATTACGTGGAAGCTGCCGGTGCTTCCCTCAAAGTGGAGGCGACACCGGGAAACGTGGTGGAAGGCCCTCTACCGGGATCTTACGACGTGGCCGTGATGAAAAGCATTATCCAAGTATTGTCGCCGGACGATGCCCGGAAAGCCCTGAGCCATGTTAATAAGTCATTGGTTCCTGGCGGGGCCCTGTTTATTATGGGGGTCGTCTTGGATGATTCGCGGCTTTCGCCGCCTTATGCGGTGAGCACCAACCTGACTTTCCTGAACGTTTACGATGAAGGGCGGGCCTACACCGAAAGTGAGTACCGTGATTGGCTGGACGAGGTAGGCTTCGTTTTCTTGGAGCGTGTGGTGACGCCCAACGGGACCAGCATAATCAAGGCTCGGAAATAGGCAGTTTGTTAAGGGATAGCAGCCAGTCCGTGGAACTCGTATAATTCCAGCCGTGACTTCTGTAGCGAGAGTCCATGCTCGGACCTATATATGGAATCTGCCCCTGAAGTCTGGGGAGCGGCGGGCGACCTTATGATGCCGCCTGTTTGCTGTTTCCGGAGTCTGGGGTTCCTAATCTTGGCCTTAATGCTGGCCTTGATTCTCGCTTGTAGCGGCGACTCGTCGGATTCAGGCGAGCTGCAAGAAGGACAGGTAAGGGGCAGGGTGCTCGAGGTTGTGGGCCGCAACTTGGCCGAGGTTGAAACCCTCCGCATCCGGGACGAATCCGGCAAGGAGTGGGCCTTCAGTGCTGCTCAAGGGTTTATCGGCTTTAGCCCATCTCATATCAGGGAACACCAAATTTCGGGCGAGTCCCTTTTGATTACATACGTGGTTCAAGACGGCCAATTGATTGCCTTGGACATCATCGATTAGCCCCAGTGTTTAGCCGTTAGCCAGCGACTAACCGGAAATCAATTCCCTCAGAGATTCTTCAAGCTCCTCCAACGTGGCGAAGGCCTCGAACTTGCTGTGCATCAATCCGTCCTTGTTGATGATGAAAGTCCAAGGCTCAGTGGGCAGGCCCCATTCCTCCACCGAAGGCACGAACCCGCTGGAGGGACGACCGCCCTCAATCAGGTGAGGATCCACAAACACCTCAACATGGATGAAATTAGCGTCGTCCGTGAACATCTCTTTCAGTTCCGAGATAACCTCTACCTGCGGCCCGCAGGCAGCCGAAACACAGAACGCAGGCGTGGCAAACACCACGACCAAGGGTTTGTCTTCAGCCAAGGCTTCGTCTATGGACAGGCGGTACAGGTCCGGGTCCGGGACTTCGGAGCTGGTGACTGTTGCCAAGTCCTCCACGTCGGAGCTCCTTAAAGTCACGCTGGCGGGGACTGGATTACCGATTCCCGGCGTATTGGACTGTGACTTGACGGAAAAATTGGCCAGGGCTGAAATCGGAGCGCCATCGGGTCCGATTGCCCTAACCCGTAGCGCCCAGCAGGCTGGAGACAGGACCGTGCACTCGCCGACTTGATTAAAGTTCAAGGTGGCGGAAAATACTCCCTGTTGGCCCACCGGCCACTGTATGAACCGGGCAGTGGTGGTGTCTTGTACGGTTCCTTGGGATTGGCTGTTGGGTACAAACAGGGCTTCCACGACGGCTTCATCGGTCCGCAGGGGCATCCCTTCCCGGTCAATCAGGCCAAATACAACCCGGTTTTCTCCCAACGACAGGTCGGTGGTCACGACTATTGCGCTGAATTCCGGTCCGGTTGGAAGGGCCGTGCTGGTTGGAGAAGAAGAGGAACAGGCCAAGGCTACAATGAGAACAAGCAACCCGATTAGCGGCCAAATTTGCCGTGCCCGAATTGGTATTGCCCTAATTTTTGCTACGCTCATGAGTCTTTGCATTAACGTCGATACTCCGGATTAAATAATCTCTAGGTTTAGGCGTAAAGATTCTTCGCTTCACTCAGAATGACAGGCCTTTGGAAAGACCACCCATCGAGGCGCTCTAACTTGATGCATTCTCCCCTGAAGCGCTTTTTTGAAGCCCTCTCTGCTCAATCGCTCTCGGTACAAGGTCCCGAATGGAGACTTCGAAGTCATTAAGTTCTCCATGTCATTCTGAGTGGAGCGAAGAATCTCTTCGGGTGTCATCCAAATGGATTATCCCTGGCCTGCCCGTTTGGGCTATAAGAGTTGCCCTGTAACAGTCGCCAACGCTACTTTGATGTATTGGCTGGCTGGTGGATGCAGATGGCTTTCTAGCCCAGCTAAAATCCGCCCGGCTTAATAATGGATGCCCCGGCCTGCTCCGCCCTCGACGGCTATGGTCTGGCCGGTGATCGCGCTGGCCCGGTCGGAAACCAAGAACAACACCAAGTCGGAAATGTCCTCCGGCTCCACCATCCGCCCGATGGGAATGCCAGCCACGGCCCGGCGTTCGGCTTCTTCGATGGAGAAGTCGCCCTGCATGGCTTGCCTCTCCAACATCATATCTTGACGGGGGGTCCTAGTGGTGCCTGGATGGATGCAATTAACCAAGATTCCGTCTTTGGCCACTTGGTCCGACAGGTTCTTGGCGATATTGGACACGGCGGAGTTGGTGACGCCGTTGCTGTTGGTGAGAATGTTGGCGCTTCGGGCAGCCATGCCGCCGATATTGATGATTCTGCCTCCGCCTCTTTTAATCATATGTGGTATCGTCTCTCGGGAGCAGCGGACGTAGCCCATCACCTTCACATTGATGTGGTTCAACCAGTCCTCGTCCTTCAGTTCCATAAAGGGAGCAGCGACGGAATTCACCGCATTGTTGATTAAGATGTCCACACCGCCCAACTCGGCCACCGTGGTTGAGACCATCTTCTTGATGTCGTCCAAGTTGCTCATATCGGCACGAATGGCTAGCACCTTCCTGCCAGTTTGGTCCCGTATCTCGGCGGCTGCGGCCTCCAGTTCTTCCACGCCGCGAGCGCAAATAGCCACGTCGGAGCCTTCTTGGGCTAGGGCCAAAGCTGTGGTGCGGCCAATGCCCTTGCTGCCGCCGGTTACGATGGATATCTTGCCGGTTAGTCCCAGTTCCATGCGGGTATTCTCCTTCGTGCTCCGGCCTTGGCAGGCCTCGCTAATAAGCTGTTAATTCTTCGTTCCCACGCAACAGTGGTAGGGGGTGCCGATAAAAAATGTTCTTTCGGCTTCGGCCTGAATCACAGCCGCATGCCATTCTTCGGTTTCGTCAGGGGAGAGGCCGGGAAGTATGCTGGATTGTAGTCCTTGCAGGCGTGAGTCGCCGCCAAATGAAGCCATGTAAGGGAACATCTTGAGGTCGGATAGCCCAAGGTTGCTGAATAGCCGGTAGAGACTTGCGTCGTCGCAGCCTTCGGGATGGCCCCGGTCCGTTACCCAGGGTGGAGAATCAATCTTGGCCTTCAGCGTTTCCCCCAAGGGCAGATTGATCCACCTGGGCATGTCATGGGCATGGCCCAATACCGCCACACGGCCTCCGAGCTTGGTGACTCGCACCATTTCAGAGAGCATCTTCTCGGCGTTCACCCTCTGAATCACGGTGCTGGAGAATGCCAGATCAAACCTTTCATCGGGGAAGGGCAACGCTTCCGCGCTACCTTCTTTGAATTCCACCAGGTTGTTCATACCTTCCCTGTTCACCAGAGCCGCCGCTTCTCTGAGGAAGAAAGGGTTAACATCCACGCCCACAATCTTGTTGTGACCTTGTGCCGGATTGGAGCCGGGCTGCCGATTGGCGATCCAGCGGCAAAGAACTCCTGTGCCGCAACCAACCTCAATCACGGCTTCTCCAGGTTGCAACCCGGCGGCTTCCAAGAGGCTGGCCACGCCGCCCAAGTATCCAGGGGTACGGCCCCGGTCTTCCAAGCTGCTTACCATGCCCAACTGGTCGCCACCCAAAGTGATGGCGCAATAGCTGGCGGTGAGCGTCGCCATGATGGGTTCCCACTGGGAAGGAGCGGCGCTCAGTGGGAAGAGAATAACCGGGGGGCCAGAGCCGCGGATTCTGTAGCTGATTCCCGCTATCTCTCCCGTCTCTTCGGCCAAATCAACCGATGGCGTCTGATGCAGTTGGCCCATTTTCTGCAGGAAGGAAACGAGGCCGGCAGCAATCTCCTCCTGTCGTTGTGATGAAATGTCGGCGTAGGTGTTGGGAACGGGAAAGCCGGAAAGATTGATGGTCTGAGTCTTCTCAAACTTTTCCGGGTGGCGACCCATTTCTGCGGTATCTTCGCTCCTTTCCGCCGAGACCACCAGAAGGCGGGAGGCCAATGAACCCAATACCGAGGAGTCAAAACCCTGCGGGCAAACCAGCGTTAAAGACGAAATAAACTGCGGGAATGTTTCTGCCAGACCAGTCCAGTCCTGAGCTCCCCGGGCGACGAAATGAGCCTTTGATATGCCCAGATGGCCCAGAAGCTGAGAAATACGTTCTTCTAGCGCGAGACCCGGGCTAGGTTCCGGTGAGATTTGGTGGGAGTAGTTCGTCATGACCGCAGTGGGTCTAGGGGCCGACGCATGACTGTATCAAAGAGTTCACGTTGGGTTGCTGGCCTAGACAAGCAACCTCTGTCACGATGGACTCCAGCCGGTCGATGGGCCAGTTAAGGCCGCTGAATAATTCTCGTATTCGCTTGGTTTCCGTGGCCAAATCCCACTTTAATTCGTCACCACCGAATTCGCCCTGATATTGGGCGCCGTCCCGCATGACCACCGTGATGCGAGGGGCGAAGGAACCCCGGTCCTTTTCGCCCACGACCTTCACTCGAAGCATCAAGTCGGAAACCTGCTGGTCGTTGGGGGACGTGGGATCGCCGGGGTCGATTCGGTCTCTCAGTGGCGGATAGCTGCCGTGGACGCAGGTGTAGGCGGTGAAATAATGGGTGCTGCCCACGCCGGGGGTGCCCCGCTGAGGGTTGGGGAAAGCTGGAGACGGATAAAGGGTCTCCAGCCAGTTCATGTTCACCGTGATGTTTTCTATTTCAGTAGGCGGCATGGCATGGGAGGCCCGCAGCTGGGTCATTAACTCGATGACCGGGCAATTATAGCCCGCCGTCGGGTATATCTTGGGGGTTACGTGCATCAGCTCCCAACGGTCTCCCAGATCAGCCACCACGTTTTCAAAAGAAGTTTGTAACGGACCGCCAAAGGAGTAGGTCAGTTCGCCTTTGTTATTGCCGGTAAAAGCGTTGTAGAATCCGGCATCGCCCTCCAGGGACATCTCCGAGCCGCGGAGGTTTTCCTTGGCCAGCAGGGCGGCCATGATGCCGTTTCGGGTGGCGACGGGCTCATGGTACATCATCTCCCGGCCTCCGCCCCGTGGCCCTTCGTTGGTCCCGCCGGTGAACGTGCAGGCTAGCGCCAAGGCCGTCACCATCTGGTCTTCGTCCAAGCCCGTTAATAGTCCCGTGGCCACGGTTGCGCCCAGAGTTCCGTATATCGGGCTAGACCGGAACCCCCTGGCTTGGGTGGCGGGTATGAAATCTCCGGCAATACGGGCCTCTACTTCATAAGCGGCGGCCAATGCCGTAATCAGTTGTTTGCCATTGGCTCTACCTAGTTCGGCGCTGGCCAGAGCTGCTGGAATAACGCAGGGGCCGGGGTGAATCAGCATGCGGTAGGAATCCGTCTGGTTGGTGGCATGCATGAGCTTGCTGTTGGCGAAGGCTGCGCCCGCCCGCGTCACCTTTGCGCCGTCTACCAAGATCGTTGCCCCGTCGGCCTTGGACTCCTCTTCTTTGGTCAAGGCGATGGCCGCCTTCCCGTGACTGGTATCGGCGCCCACTATGGAAACAATCAACGCATGGAGCAGCGAAGCCTTAATCTTGTCCACCACGGCAGCCGGCAGGTCGGCGTAGGTCAAAGGACAGACGTATTTAGCGAAAGTTCTGGTCAGCGAATCGGCCATGGTTATGCTCCGAGATGATGGTCAGGCATTGAAGGCGAGTGGGAAAGCGTGCCAGCTTGGTCGCATCTAAACCGGCAGAGGATGATGCTGGCAATTGAGGCCCTATTGGTCACGGGAGATTGTATGCGCAAGGGGTGGTGGGGTCAAACTGAGCGTCTTGCATATTTATTTAACTAGATGACCCTATCTCATGCTCCAGCGAAACTGCCGTCCAGGAGAAACGGTGGATGTGGGTGTAAACAGCCGTTGTTGTCCACCTCACGCGCACCCGGGCTAAACGAACTCCCTTTCGGGGGTTGTGGTTGGGTAGATGGCTAGAACTCTCGCTGGATTGTCGGATTGGTTGGTGATTGTGTGCTTGACTCCTGCCGGGGCCAGCAGCATGTCGCCTGGACCTAATACACGGGTCTCGTCTTCAAGCACAGCCTCGATGTTTCCTTCCAGCACCAACATGGCCTCTTCGTAGTTGGGGTGGATGTGCAGCGCTAGTCCCGCTCCGGGGTCGATACCGGCGTTAACCACAGTCAGGTTTTTTCCGCCGTTGTCTTTCCCCACCAGGGTGTTCGATTGGGTGCCGGGGGTGGAACTGGCACCCTGGCCTTCATCTTTCATCACAAATGGCATGTTTGTCTCCCTTAGGGTTGGCGTCTGGATTTTGCACCGAACCTAATCAATAATGTGGTTAGCCAACAGCCTCCGCCAAGTGTTTGATGCCGTGTATCGTCAGGGTCATGTTGCCCCGGTGCATATCTTGACGTCCGGACAATAGCTTTGCGGCTTGGTCGGGGTTTTCCACCATCGCCGTGCCTGTGGCTGAGAGTCTGGGTCCAATGACCAGGCTTTGGCGCAAACGGGTGCCTACTGGGATTTTCTCCAGTTCAAACCGCCACTGGGCGCTGGGGTCGTCGCGGTCGTTAACGTTCCAAGCGAACACCTTGGGCGACTCGCAGGCGACAACCCACGACGTTGTCTGCCATTTTCGGTTCACGTCGGCCCGCTCGTTTCGGCCGATGAATGTAGCGCCCACCTTGGGGCCATCGGCATCTATCCACTCGGCGCCTTGGAACTCTTTGCTGAACTGGAGGGCGATGTTGATGTCGCTGGCAAATTCCCACACACGCTCGGGAGAGGCGGCTATGTCCACTTCCACGGACACCCCAGGCATTCCCTCTAGAAGAGAATTGCCTTGGTTAGTGCCTTGTACGGGCTCCGCACCCAGGTTTTGCTTGGTGTATCCCCAACTGTCGAACCAAACAATCTCCGACGCTGGCCGACGCGCTGCGGGCTTAAAATCGGTGCCGATGGTCCAAGCGACCGGCAGCATCACCACTTGGGTCACGCCCTCCGGTATGCCCAGTAATTCGGCGATTTCCTTGGCCTTACCCAGATGAAGGGTGGTCCAAGCGGTGCCCAGGCCACGGGCCCGCAAGGCAAGACAGAAACTCCAAGCCGATTGGATTACCGAGTCGAATAGGCCAGGTTTGCCGCTGCCGTCGTGCACGCCCCAAATAGTAGGAATGACGATTACTGGCACCCGTTCCAGGTTTTCGGCTAAGTGGGCTGCCGATTCCACAACTCCTTCTTTGGGGTGGCCAGTCCCACGCCGGTCTTCGGCTCGTTTGATAATGTCGCTACCACCGGCCGCCCGGTATAACTCGGCCAGTTTTGACTTGGTTTCCGGGTCTCGGATGACAAGCCAGCGGCGGCTAGCGATGTCTCCACCCGATGGAGCCTGTTCAGCCAAATCGATGCACCGCAGCAGCAGGTCATCAGGGACATGGCGTTCGAAATCCAGACGGCGCCGAACCGCCTTCGTTGTGCTTAAAAGTTCATCAGTTTGTTCAATGTCAAAAGCCATGGGTCACCTCTTTGAGTGAAATGTTATTTCTCCAGCTTGATAAACCGGCCGCCGATGAGCCATTCGGCAACGTACAGGTTGCCTTGGGCGTCCACCGCCATGCCGTGGGGACTGTTGAACTTTCCCGGCTCCAATAAGGACGTGGGCA
Organism: Dehalococcoidia bacterium UBA1141; assembly: GCA_002311385.1. GTDB lineage: Bacteria > Chloroflexota > Dehalococcoidia > Lucifugimonadales > UBA3495 > UBA1141. The sequence continues at coordinate 106,569 of DCAE01000135.1, forward strand.
TCAGTTCGCCGCTGGCGTTTCGGTTGTTGGGCCAGCCATCCACCGAGCAGACCTGCTCGTTGTCGCCTAGGTAGCATAGCAGCTTGTCGTCTTTGTCCAGCACGGCCAGCCGGGCCCGCAACTCAGCCACCACCAGCAGGTCCCCGTGGGTGACGAATCCGCTGGGGCTGGAGAGAAAGTCGGATCCGAATGACCGATTGAACCGGCCTTCAAGATCGTAGACCTGCACCCGGTGGTTCGTTCGGTCCGCTATATAAAGCTCGCCGTCGCCCCGGCGGCGGTCGATGAAGATGCCGTGAGGACAAGCGAACCGGCCTGCTTGGCCTTCTTCTCCGTTTATGCTGCTCAGGTACTCACCAGCCTTGTTGAAGCGGTGGATGTAGCTCTCCCCGTAGCCGTCGGTGACCCACACGTCGCCATTGCCCCCGTGCCGCTCTTCGTTGACCGCAACGAAGGTGGGCGAGTAGTTGCCTTCCTGGTACACCGGCACGTCAGGTTTGAGCAGAGTGGCAAGGATTTCTCCGTCGAGAGTAGTCTTAATCACCTTGCCCGAGTACGGGCCGCTGCTAGGTGGGTAATCGTAGCCAATATCGAACTGGCGCTTACGGCCGTTATCTGCAATCCACAGGTACTCGGTGTCGCCTTCTTGTACCAAGGTGATGCCGTGGGCGTCGGCCACCGGCAATTCCCAGGTCCGTTTCAGGTTGCCGCTGTTGTCCAAGACCATGATGGTGGAGTCACTTGGATGGAATGTAATCACATCACCCGCCTGAGTTACCACCAAGCCGTGATGGGCCCACCCTGTCTTGGCGCTGTCGGATTCCGGAACGCTGGCCCAACCTTCGTTCCAGCCATAGGTGTTTTTGCCGCTGCCAACACGCATGTTCTTGTCTCCGTAACCTGATTGAGAAACTGCCGCTAACCGGCGATTACTAAGCGATAGCCTAGCTCGTATTCGAGGAGGGAGCGTAGGAAGCCGTAACGCGCATCCCATTCTCCGGACGCGATATCCTGCTCCAGACGTGATACGTCACGGGCCGCGGCCTCCGGGGAAAGCTGGGCCAGGCTGGAGATGCCGTCACGTACTGCAGTGTCCAAGTAGGCTTCAGGTCTCTTCCAGTACGCGCCAGCGAAACCGTCTGTGCAGTCGGCCGGAATCAACAAGGGCGCAACCGACTGAACGTTCAGGTAATCTCTAATCTGCTCTACCCTTGGCGCACGGACCTCTGAAGGCAACGACCGGGACTCGGGAAAATAATCAAATAGCCAGAGTTGGTCGCTCATCTTCGGCTCGAATAACAATATGACCTGCCTTCAAGCCACCCGGCGCATCTCCGACAAACCGACTGCAAGATTGCTCCAGTGGTGAACGGTCAGGACGGCTAGGGCCGCATCGAATTCATCGTCCCGGAAAGGCAGAGCCTCGGCAACAGCCCGCACCACAGAGTGCGAATTGGGCGGACGCTGGGCCAGCATCTCCAAGGCCGGTTCCACGGCCACCACTCGGAGGTCGACCAGCTCATAATTTCCCGTGCCAGCGCCAACGTTCACCACCGTGCGAGCGTCGCCCAACCCCAGCATGATACTTCGGGCGATGCGTTGGTCGGGGCTCCGTGAGCCAAGGTATCCAACGCCGATGTCCTCGTAGACTTGCTTCATTCGCATTTACCCCGTGAAGCCTGCGCACGGTGAATTGACCAACCAAATGCTGGCTGCTTGGATTAAGGCGTCAGAATTACCTTGGTGTACCCGTCGATGCGCTTGTCGAACTTGACATAGGCATCGGTGGCTTCGTCCAAGGACACGGTGTGGGAGACGACGAAGCCGGGTTTCGCCTTGCCTGCGATTATCATGTCCCGCAGATAGGCGTTGTAACGCTTCACGTTGCACTGGCCGGTAGCCAGCCTCAGACCTTTCTCGAATAGCTGCCCGAAGTTCAAGGATAGCGCACCACGCTTGGCGTTCTCATCCACTCCACCCGGATCGGTGGGTACGTAGAGGCCCGGAATCCCCAATGCTCCGGTTGGGTTGACCACGTCAATCAACTGGTTCAGCACAATGTTGGGTACTTCTACCTGCTCACCGCCAGCAGCGGAGGAGCCTGGTGCCGCCGCTTGGTAGCCAACGGCGTCAATCGCTTTGTCCACACCTTCGCCGCCCCGACGGTCCTTGATTTGCTGTACAGGGTCTCCTTTGTCGAAGTTGATGGGAATGCCGCCCAACTCACTGGCTTTGTCCAAGCGTTCCTGAACGTGATCAACCACGTAAATCTCGGCTGCTCCTCTTATTGCGCAACTATAGGCAGCCATAATCCCAACCGGGCCTGCGCCGAATACCGCCACACTCTCACCGGGGCTAACATCGGCCAGCACCGCCCCGTGGTAGCCCGTGGGGAAGATGTCGGCCAGCAGGGCGAAGTCGGACTCGAACTCGCTGCCCGGAGGTAGGGGCAAGCAATTGAAATCCGCGAAGGGCACTTGGAGATACTCGGCTTGTCCGCCGCCCCAGGGTCCCATTGAAACGTATCCGTAAGCGCCGCCAGCGAAACCGGGATTCACCGTTGTGCAGAAGCCAGTGAAACCTCTTTGACAGTTCTTGCAGAATCCGCAGGCAACATTGAAGGGCATGACCACCCGGTCTCCCACCTTCAGGGTTTTCACCGCCGACCCCACTTCCTGAATCAGGCCCATGTTCTCGTGGCCGAATACGATGCCCGGTTGGGCAGCAGTGCGACCCTCGTACATGTGCAGGTCGGAACCGCATATGCAGGAAGAAGTGATTTTTACTATGACGTCGTTGGGGTGCTTAAGGGTGGGGTCCGGGACGTTCTCCACAGCGACTTCGAACGGGCCCTTATAAACCACGGCTCTCATATGCTCTCTCCGGACAGATTAATAGCGTCAATCACAGGTTTTTTCGGCGCTTATTTCTGGCACTTATTTGCCAGCATTCGCGGGTTGATGTGCTAGGCGGGCCGATGCGAAAGCAGATAGTCGCGAACCTGGGTTACGGTCTTGGCCAGAACGTCCTTATCCTCTTTCCACGGATATACTGTCGATTCAGCATTTGGCGCCAACTCGATTACTTCGATTGCAGCTTCATAGGAATGCGCCGGTGTGTTGTCAGGCATGACCAGCATGGGCGTCTGGCATGAACGCACGAAGTCGCGAGACACGCTGTACACGAAGTCGTGATCCACGCGGTAAAGGTTGTGCAAGTACGATTCAATGGTTTCCATGGTGATGTCGGGCCGCTTGGCAATCAGTTCGGGTGCCCAGATATCCTTTCCAGAGTCGTACATGGCATCGGGGAATTTTGCATTGTGTCCAACTGGCTGGCAGAGCACACCAGCCACCACCCGCTGGGGCGCACGCTCCATGAGCTTTAGGGCAAATGGTCCGCCGATGCAGTAGCCCATGAAGGAGAACTGGTTGATGCCGAGATGGTCCATTAGAGCCAGTTGGTCGTCGGCGAAGGCTCCCCAAGGGTCGTCCACCGGAACCGGCCCGCTGGACTCACCGCCGATTGCATTGCGTTGGTCCATGGTGATGCAGCGGAAGTCGTCCTTGAACTCCTCCATTGCGTTGAACACTTGGTTAGGCCAATTGCTGACCAGAGAGTTTAGTCCGCCACCGGGAGTGAGCAGAAGTGGGAAACCGGAACCAGCCTCCTCATAATGGATGCTGACATCGCCATTGGTAAAAATGGGCATTGTAGTTTCTCCTTTTTTAAATGGCCGTGTGTAAGTCGCCAGAAACTTGATGCTCCGGCACTGCAGTACTTCAAGGGCGGTTTATTTTAGCATTCTTTTACGCTTGGCACCGGTAAATTTGTCGGTCGCCTTTTTAGGGCAAATCCCCAGGGTTTTGTTCGGGAAAATTAAGCTGGCAGCGTAATCCGGTACTCAATTTATAAAGGGGCTGGAAGATTCCAGCCCCTTTGTTGTTGGTTCGATACGCTCGTCTCCAACGGAGTATTGTTCTTGCATCGCGGGTCTACTGCTTCTGGTAAACCTGAAACCGGTGGCGATTGGTCTCAGTGACGTAGAGGCGGCCTGCCCCATCCAAAGAAACGGAGACAGGACCCCAAAAATAAGACTCGGTCTGAGAGGACACGTGGTAAGGGCTGCTCAGGTGGTCCGGCAACTCGGGCATGAGGTTGGCGTTATCCCGCTCGACCTTTTCCTCCGGGTTGGATGCGAAATAGTCGTCGGCCCATTTTGATACCGTGGCCTCACCCTGCAACAAGACTTGAAAGGAGCCGTCGGGTCCCAGAATCTGCACCCGCTCGTTGCCCCAGTCCGCAACGTAGATGAAGCCTTCGTCGTCCACGGCCACGCTGGCGGGACGCTGAAACTGGCCTTCCCCTTGGCCGGACTCGCCATAGCTGGCTAGGAACTGTCCGTCGCCGCTGAATTTTTGGATTCGGTCGTTGCGCCAATCGGCTACGTAGACATCGCCTTCGGCGTCGACGGCCAAGCCCCAAGGGGTGTCGAACTCGCCGGGGCCACTTCCCAACTTTCCCCAACCGAGGATATATTTGCCGTCGCTGGTGAACTTTTGTACCCGGTGATTGTGCTGGTCCACCACGTAGACATTATCTTCTTTGTCCAAGGCGATTCCCGCTGGGCCGTTCAATTCACCCTCAGCGGAGCCAGCCGTGCCCCATTTCTCCAGGAACTTGCCCGAGTCATCATAGATGGAGATTCTCTGGTTGTGCTCGTCGGTGAGAAACACCCGGTTCTTGGAGTCGAAAGCCAAGGCCACAGGCCAGACCATTTGGCCATCGCCGGCCCCGTTGCCGTAACCGAACTCGCTCAGATAATCTTCGTCCAAGTTGCAGATGCCTACACGCACGGCGGACGACCTAAGTGGGTCGCAGCGATTTATGACGAAGATACGACCGTCTTCATGGACAGCCAGGTCGTAAGGGCTGGTAAATCCACGGCCGTTCAAGCCATTGTTAACGATGCCGATGGTTTTGAGGTAGTCGATTTGGATGGTTTTAGAACCGGTCTGGATGGCCACGAGATAGCCTCCGTTGCACAACCTATTTTCCGTGTCTGGGATTACGCAAGTTGGAATTCTCGGCTGGAAGCTACCAATCTCAGCATGTTACCGACTCGCTGCTCTGCTTCGTCGCCGGGCTGGTGGTCTATCAAGTTCAAGTCTCCCTGTCTCTTGGCAAATCCCACCAATGTATCGCGGGTTTCATCGGATACAGTGATGGGGCCGATCAGGTCCAGGCACCGATCCACCAGTTCGTCGGGAGTCAGCGAATCGCTGCTACCTGCGCTCAGCCGGTCTATGATGTCTCGCACGCCGGGTCTGGAGGTGTTGCCCATCTCTTGGGCCACGAAGTTCACGCGCTCCACCAATACGCCGCTGTCGATCCATTCACTGCCCTCGTGCCAGCCTTCCACTGTGGGCGGGTTGAGCAACCCCTGACCCATGAAGAACGATTGGTTGGTTATTTTCTCGATTCCCAGCGTGGGCGACTGGTAGCTGCCTGCCAGACGCATGGCGCCGACGATCAATTCGACTGGGCCTTTCACACGAGCGTACCGGACCGATTCCGACTTAAAGTATTCGGAGTTAAACAGAGTTCGAAGTACGGCTCGAATTTCGTAACCCGAGTCGAAGTAGGTCTTCATCATCTCGGTGATTGTCTTCTCGCCGTCTTCGGACACGTCATCGGCTGCAAAGAATTGGAACAACCTTGTGGTGAGGAAGCGGGCTGATGCTTCCTGTTTTGCGATGATATCTATGATGTCTTCCCCGTTAAAGTTGCCGGTTTCGCCCAAGAACGTCTTTTCTCCGTTGTCGTGGTCCTGCTCCCGGTACTCGAAGTGCCAGGCGATGCGGCTGTAGGGCCAGATTGAGTCTTTGAAGGCCCGGATGGCCATGTACTCAGCGTTGCCCAGGGTCCATCCGGTGAAAGCCCGTGAGCCTTCCTTCACGTCCTTTTCGGTGTAGTTGCCGATGCCCATGGAGAATAGCTCCAGCAATTCTCGACCGAAGTTCTCATTGATTGCCCCGTTGTGGTTATCGTTGTTATCCAGCCATAGCAGCATGGCCGGGTCCTTGGACAGTTCCAGCAGCAGGTCCCGGAAACTTCCCAATCCGCTGCGACGGAACATATCTATCTGATTCAACTGGGACCTGGCCTGGTTCAGCTTGGTGTAGCCGGTGGCCAAGAGACCGTGCCAAAACAAAGCAATCTTCTCTTCAAGGGGGCACCGGGTGGTAATCATCCGGTACATCCAGTATGCGCCGGAGCTGGTCAAGTCCCGAAGTTCCGATTGATCCGGATGGTAACGGCGGATGACATCGTCGGGCATATTCTGGGGGTCCGAAGGGTTTAGCAAGTCGTCAACCACGGCTTCGTAGCCTTTCGCCAGGTATCCCTCCAACTCCTGCCTGGTTGCGCCAAAACCGGCGCGCCTGAGCAGGTGGGCCATCAACGCAGTGTTCTCTCGGGTTGCTGTGCTAGTCATATCGCCTCCAGATGTTCACACGCTGCGGTTCAAGCGTGAATTTCCTAAGTTCATTTCCTGTTGATTCCCGGCTTGTCATTCCCGGTTTGTCATTCTGAGGGAGAGAAGCGACTGAAGAATCTGGGGCGGGGGTGCTGATTTGCCTATGAGATTCTTCGCTTCACTCAGAATGACAGGTCTAGCTACGGATTAGGTCGAGAGCCTCGAATTGGCCGTTGACGATGGACGGGGCATCAAGTCCTAGCCAGCGCTCCAGTATGGTGCTATAGGTGGACCGGAAATCATTGTTGGCCCGGAGGTCGCCATCCAACTGCTGGGCTTCCTCCAGAGACGGGTATTCGCCGTACATGCCGCCCTTGACGGACCCGCCGATCAGCATAGCCGTGCCGCCGGCGCCGTGATCGGTGCCGGAACCGTTATCGCGGATACGCCGGCCGAACTCGGTCCAGATCAACATCATGGTGTCGTCCTGCATGTCATGCTCTTCCAGATCGGCATAGCAGTCGGCTATCGCCCCGCCTAGGTCTTCCCAAAGCTTGCCGTGGGTCACAAGTTCGCCGCCGTGGGTGTCGAAACTGCCATGGGAGGTATAAAAGACGCGGGTACCCAGGTCGGCGAACATCACTTGGGCAATGCTCTTCATGTTCTGGGAAATGGGATTCTGAGCGTATTCGACAGAGGAGGAATATTTCCCTGGCGCGGTCCTCAGGATGTCGGCCCCTTTCAACGCGTTCCGGCCGGTCTGCCGCAGCGAGTCCATTATCGGGTCGTTGTCGTTGGACATGCCGTACATCCTGGCGAAAGCCTCTAGGGCGTAATGCTTCTGCTGTTCGTCTTCCACGTCGGGGAACAAACCGTAGGTATCCAGGTTGCCCACCGACGCCACCGGGACGCCCTTGCAGCCCAGCGCCCTGGGTAGTCCACGGCCGAAATTGATGCCGGTCAGCACGTTGTCGCCCTGTGGATCCATGTCGCGGATGGCGCGGCCCAGCCAGCCTTCGGTGGCGATCTTGTCCGGCTCACAGGTATGCCAGATATCCATGGACCTAAAATGGGAACGGACTGGCGTGGTATAGCCGATCCCGTTCACCAGGGCCACGTTACCCCGGTCCCAGAGGTCCTTGATGGGACCTAATTGAGGGGAAAACCCGAAGTCGTCATTGATTGGAAGAACATCTTTGGCCGGTATGTTCACATTGGGCCGGTAGTCGTAGTACAGACCGTTGCTGTAAGGGATCACTGTATTGAGAGGGTCGTTGGCCCCGATGAGTTGTATCACGATCAGTGAGCGCTTTTTTCCATTGGCTGGCATGGTCAACCTCCCAGTTATGGTGAATCATAATGAATCAACCGTGGAATCTTCGTATCAGACGCCATCGTCTTAGATGGTGGTAGGCGATAGCAAACCTTTTCAAGGCTGCCACTAATTTTATTTTGGCCGGGTCCACTTGTCAACGACGTTACCACACCCATGAAATGGATCTATGACAACGGCTTTCGTTGCCCCACGAGGAATGTGGCCCAGTCAGCATTGGGCGCACCGCCGTGCGCCCCTACTTCATTGGACCTCTAGTGCCAACTTACAACACCGACTGGCGATACCCTCGCAGTCGGGTTATCCTGTTTCCGAATCATCCTATCAATGATCTAGGAGCAAGTCTATGCCGCAGACCGATGTCCCAGTCAAGATCAATGCCAATGCCTGCAAAGTCCTAGATGGAGTCCGCATCGTCGAGTTGGCCCGGTGGCAGGCTGCGCCGCGGGCATCGCTGATCCTCCGGGACATGGGCGCCGAGGTGATCAAGGTAGAGTGGCGCAAAGGCGGTGACCTACGAAATTCGGGGCCCTTTGTGGGCGATATGAGCGTGCAATTCGCCGCGTACAACCGGGGTAAGAAGAGCATCACCGTGGACACAAGGCAAACCAAGGGGAAAGAACTGCTGCTAGATCTGATAAGGGTGTCCGACGCCGTGTTGGAGAACTACCGGCCGGGCACGGTGGAGCAGATGGGGTTTGGGTACGAGAGTCTTTGCCGGGTGAATCCGGGGATCATCTTGGCGTCGGTGTCTGGGTTTGGGCAGTATGGGCCCTACCGGGACCGCCAATGCTTCGACCCTATAATCCAAGCCATGAGCGGCATTGGACATCAGACGGGCCGGGGGTTCGACCAGCCGGTCATGGCCGAGGGTCCCATCATGGACCGGACGGCGGCCCTGCACATCGCCATCGGCATCCTGGGAGCGCTTAGGCACCGGGACCGCACCGGCGAGGGCCAGTGGATAGAGGTGGCGATGCTGGACGGCGGCATAACCCTGGAAGAGGTGGCCCTGGC
>DCAE01000135.1:115575-115944 GCA_002311385.1 Dehalococcoidia bacterium UBA1141
GGCGCCCATGTTCGCCACCGACAAAGCGGAGATACGCATGGAGCTTTTGCATTTGTGGTGCGAAGAGAGGCCGGTTAAAGAGGTCGAAGACGCCCTGGTGGCCGCGGACATTCCCGTGGGCAGGGCCATGAGCATCCCCGAAGTGTTGGAAGACAAGCATCTGTGGGAGAGAGAGGTGATGATGGAGGCCGACCTAGACGATGCCGACGGCAATGCCACGGGGAAGAAGATCCTGGTCCCCGGCCCCAGCATCATCAAATTTTCCAAAACCCCCACTACGGCGGGGCCGATCCCCAGATACGGCGAACACAACAAAGAGATATTTGGCGGCCTGCTGGGATTGGGCGAAGACCAACTGGCCGACCTGAT
>DCAE01000135.1:116077-120109 GCA_002311385.1 Dehalococcoidia bacterium UBA1141
GGATTTTCGTCGATAAGGAACCTGTCTTCGGATGGCCAAAACGGCTTACCTTCGGCAGTGAGGCAAGCATTTCCCAAAAAGCCGCCACGGATGATGGAAGTGTCGTTAGCACAATCCTTCCCAACTTTGACAACGTTGGCCAGCGGCTTATGAACGGCCGGGTAGACACCAACCGGCCCCTGCCCTAAGAGCCGAATCGGCGCTCTTTTCGAGTGATCAAACATCTATCTAATCGTCTGTTAGACCATCAAACGTTTTCCGCGCCGTATCAAACCACTCTTTCATCGCTTTAGGGTCTCCCATTAATTCTTTCATGTCTTCCATCGCCGCAATGTGTGGTTGGTCGCCTTGTTCTAACATTTCCATCCCATGCTTCCTTGAGATCTCCGCCATTTCATCAAACGTCCCGGCATGAAACTCCGTATCACAAGCGCCGGCGAATTCATTGCACGTCATCGTTGTCATCAATACCAACTTTCGTTCGTTTGTAGTGCTATTGTATTCAGGTTAGCACAGGTCAAAAATCAGGACCGATTGAAATCCACCGCCGCGACGGATCATCACACCCATGACAGAAGCAACCGTAGCAGACCCAAAGCCCAGAGACATCCGCGAGACGGGGCCATTCATGATTGCCGGTCTTGCCGCCGGCCACTCGGTCTTCCATTGGGTGATGCAGAGCTTTGTGGTGGTGCTGCCGGAGATCCAGGCCGCTTTCGGGCTCAGCGCCGTGGGAGTGGGCGGGATATTGACCTCCAGGGAGCTTGCTTCGGGAATCATACGTCTGCCCGGCGGGGTGGTGGCGGACGTATTGAGGCAGCACTGGGGTTTGCTGCTGGCCACCTGCATCTTGCTCGCGGGATTGGGTTCGCTGGCGATCGGTATCTCTCCAGCCTACCCGCTTCTCCTGGCGGGCATGGCTCTGGTGGCCATGGCCCACTCCGTCTGGCACCTGCCGGCATCGGCGTCCCTTTCTTACCACTTCCCTGAAAGGCGGGGGTTGGCCCTGGCGTTCCACGGCGTGGGCGGCAGCGTTGGCGACGTGGCCGGGCCGCTGGCGACGGGCGCCCTGTTGATGGTACTCGGCTGGAAAGGGATCTTAAGCCTCTATGCCATCGTTCCCGTCTTCTTGGCCTTCCTGGCCGTCTGGTCATTCCAAAACATAGGCCGGGTTAAAAAGAGCGAAGAAATTTCCGGCGGGCAGCCGTCCAGGGCCGAGGTGACCAAACGGCTGCTGACCGACCCGCTACTGTGGGGCATCACGGTGGTCAGGGGGCTCAGAGCGATGTCCCTGGTGGCGCTGGTGACGGTCCTTCCCCTTTATCTAGGCAACGATCTGGGCATGAGTCCGTTTGCCAGGGGGTTTCACATAGGGCTGTTGATCGCCATCGGCCTGGTGGCCAAACCGCTGGCGGGATACCTATCGGACAGGTGGGGCCGCAAACAGGTGTTGGTGCCGGGCCTGGTCTGGTCGTGCGTCTTGGCTTTTATGCTGGCGCAATTCGGTCAGGGGCTTGGGCTTACGGTGTCCATCGCGCTTCTGGGCCTGTTTTTGTATCCCGACCAGCCGATCTTGACCGCCGCTACCCTGGAGATCGTAGGCCGCGACGTCTCCGCGACCGCGCTGGGCATCGCCACCTTCGCCAGCTTCATCATGTCCGCGGCAGCCCCGTTGATCGCCGGCAGCCTGTACCAGAACTACGGGATGGGACCCACTTTATATTTCATTGCCGCCCTTTTTGCTGCGGCGGCGGTGGTGCTCGCCGTGTTGCCTTTGTCCAGCCGCAGCCAGCGGGATCCTGGCGGCTGAGTTGTTCCTAAAATGTATCTGAGGCACGGAGTGACGTGGAAGCTGAGGGCAGCGGGGGAAATCCCCCTTGATCCCCCTTTTGCGAAAGTGGGAGACCGTGGGTTGTTTATAGAGGTTTTGGGGACAATGCTTCAGTACAACCCTAAATCTGAAGTATCTCTCGCTCCGTTTCCGCGGAGAGACGACTGAGAGTGAGCAGATCATATGGCTGCATCCGCGCAGAAAACTACTTAGGAGTGTGCAGTTCTATCGGCGGAAACCAATTGGGAATTACGTCGTGGACTTCTACGCAGCCAAGGTGAAGCTGGTCATAGAAATGGAGGGCTGGTTCACCAGTACACGGGGGTGAGGGACTAAAGTATCTGGGATAGGAACAACTTGGTCCGTTCCTGCTGCGGGTTTTCAAAGATCTGGTCCGGGGTGCCGGCTTCAATGATATTGCCATCGTCGAACATCACCAGGCGATGGGCCACCTCTTTAGCGAACCCCATCTCTTGGGTGACCACTATCATCGTCATTCCCGACGACGCCAACTCTCCCATCACGTCCAACACCTCTTTGATCATCTCCGGGTCCAAGGCGGATGTGGATTCGTCGAGCAACATCACCTTGGGCCGCATGGCCAGCGCCCGGGCGATCGCCACCCGCTGCTGCTGTCCACCGGAAAGTTCGGCCGGGTATTTTTGAGCCTGTTCGGGGATTCCCGCCCTTTCCAGAAGTTCCATGGCGGCTACTTCCGCGTCTTTCCGGGGCAGCTTACGCACTTTGGAAGGCGCCAGGGTTATGTTTTGCATGACCGTCTTGATGGAACACCTATCGAAGATAGAATCTCGCCTCTTGACGGATATTTGCCAGCAATTAAGCATAAATACTGTATCACGAAATAGAATGATAATATCAATGTTATATTACGTTTCGTTATGGTAACTCGAACAGCAAGAAACCGGCCTAGAGCCATATCGAAGATCAATCATAACTACGTTTGAGTCATCATTACAGTTTTAACCACGTCAGGTTGGGTTGGGCGCTGGTGGACAATGGTTTCGCGTTGACGGTAACATCCAACAGTTAGGTTCGCAGCACCGCCATGTCCCGCCGGGCGCGAAGCTGGACCAGCGGCCGGGGTATGGTTCGCCTGAGTGCGGGTACATCAAAACCTCATGCCGAATGCCTGATGCCGATTTTTAAGCAAGGAGCCCGATATGCCCATCGAGCAGGTTTCACCGGATCTGGAGCGCATCGTCTCTGTTGGCCAGCCAATAAACGAACTGGCCACGGGGTTTGGCAACGACAACGGACCGGCCGAGGGACCGCTCTGGTGGCACGAAGGCCGGTACCTGCTGTTCAGCGACATTGGGAACAACCGGCGGATGAAGTGGTCGCCCGGAGAAGGGGCGGTCTTGTTTCAAGAGCCCACCAATTTCGCCAACGGTCTGACCCGGGACCTTCAGGGCCGGCTGGTGGCCTGCGACCGCACCCCGCGGGTCGTCCGCACCGAACTGGACGGCGCCATGACGGTGATAGCCAACAATTACCGGGGCACCCGTTTGAACCGGCCCAATGACGTGGTAGTCAAGTCTGACGGCAGCATATATTTCACCGACCCGGGAGCGCCGGCGCCGGGGATGGATATGGATTACGCCGGGGTATACCGGGTATCGGCTGACCTGGGGACCATCACTCTACTGGTGAAGGATTTCATAGTGCCAAACGGGCTAGCCTTCTCTCCCGACGAAAGTATCCTTTACATCAACGATTCCCGCAGGGGGCATATACGAGCATTCGAAATGCAACCCACCGGAGCCCTGGCATTGGCGACCGACCGGGTCTTTTGCGACCTTCGCGGCGAGAGGCCCGGCGTTCCAGACGGGATGAAGATAGACGTGGAGGGCAACGTTTATTGCGGTGGTTCCGGGGGATTATGGATATTAGACTCGGCGGGTAATCACCTGGGCACGGTGGTTCACGGGGCGCCGGCAACCACCAACATGGCTTGGGGTGGCGCCGATTGGAAGACGATGTTTTTCACCACGCGCAATACATTGGGCAGCATTGAATTCAAGATCGCGGGCGTGCCGGTGCCGGTGGGGAGATAAGCTAGTGGCGGCGCAACGAAAATCCCTCAACTCTTGATCCCCTTGCCGAGAACCCCTTTTCGAGGGCCGCGGGGCGTCATGAGGGAGTCGGGAAATGCAAAAGGAGCCGCAAGATCTTGCGGCTCC
>DCAE01000135.1:120246-120378 GCA_002311385.1 Dehalococcoidia bacterium UBA1141
GCAAGATCTTGCGGCTCCTTTTTCCCGGTAGCTTGCCTAGTTGCGCATTGAACTGAAGCAGTCGCTGCAATACACGGGCCGGTCGCCACGGGGCCGGAAGGGGACCATGGTGTCCACGCCGCACTGGGCGCA
>DCAE01000092.1 GCA_002311385.1 Dehalococcoidia bacterium UBA1141
AAATGGTAGGGCCATACGTGGGAGTCAAGATCGAGTCCGACGGCTCAGTAGTCTCTGTGCCTAAGACAAAGTAACTAACGGAAGGGGACAATCTCGCTATAATTCGATAGCGGACACAACAAGCGCAACGAAGCCGGCCAATGGCCGGCTTCGTTGCGTCTAGCTTTTGGCCAAATGCGAAACGGCTTGTTGGGCCTAGAGCCGTGTTTGGCTTCGTCCGAGAAGTTTCCAAGACATTAGGCTAAGCTAAGGCCAGCGTCCGATTGCCGGGAGGCTGGAATGGTATTGCTGTCCATTGCTATGACGGCAGGAAAATCGCTTTTAACCATGACCAAGCTGCTGTGGCGCCTGGTCACGGTTTCATTGACGGTGGTCTTGTGGGTGGCTGGCTCAATCCTGGCCCTGGCCAAGAAGGCAACCGGAGCGGAATCCGGAGAGGACGCCCCTGTCCGCATCAGGCGGGACTGGAACGACCACCGCATCGGCACGGTCAAATGGTCCGACCTGCGGGACTCCCACTGGGACAACATTTCCGGTGGAGAACAGAATCCTACCCCGCAGCCCTTCATCCACGGCTACGTCTGGTGCGACATCATAAAAGGGGACATCGCCCATTCCTGCGCCCACGAACCGGGGCCGCACAACATCAAGGTCTGTTTGGTCAAGAAAGATAACAGCAGGGAAATTTGGGGACGGCTATCAGCCATCGCCGGTCCAAAGCCGGGCAAACGTCGGCTGGTAAGAAGATAAGCCACAGAGTCACGGAGTCACAGAGAATAAAATTACCGTGACTCCGTGGCTATATACACACATTCAACAATTGGCCACGCTAATCCCAAAATTTGGTTGACACCCGAAACGCTATGGGGCAGAATTCCGGTAGATATTCGTATGGCGGATAAAAAATCGCTGTCAGTATAGTGGTTCAGCCGTGAATCCGCTTATACATGCGGACGAGATTTGGCGGACCCGATTCAGTAAAGGAGTCAGCTAGATGTTAAAAGTAGGCCACGTTGTGACCAGGCCCGGAAGAAAATTAGGCGATGCGCCTGTGGATATCCCTGTGCCCGAAGAATTGGAAACAGTTCCTGGCATACCCATCACCAGCCGGGAAGTTGACTTCTATAGCCGGGAGTACCCCCTGCAACGCCAGGAGGTGGAGCACGCCGCAGACATGGAGTGGGCACTCAGCATCGGCACCGAGGCCATGCAGGAGTATGGAAAAGAGCACGACAGCACCATGGAGCCCTTCTATGCCTTGATGAACTCATCGGGCGATTTGGAAGCTACGGGAACTCCCACCGGCGAGGACGTGACAGAGCTAATAAAATTCAAAGCCCGGGAATTGGGGTATCTGGACGTGGGTATGACCGCCCATGACCCCCGATATATCTTTCAGGACCGCAAATCCCACGTTAAATACACCCATGCGGTGTGCCTGGCGATGGAGCAGGACTTCGTGGAAACCCAGTCCGCTCCCAGCATGGCCGCTGAGCATGGCCACTTCGGCACCTACGAGATTCAGTCTCCCTTGGGCTTGAAGATGGTGGACTATATCCGGTCTTTGGGATACCAGGCTCAGGTGCACGGGCCCAGCCACGATGCCGTCGCAATCCCCATGTTCGTAGCGGCAGGCCTAGGTCAACTTGGCGCAAACGGCCAGTTGCTCACTCCCCACGCTGGCGCTCGCTGCCGCCTGCAGATTGTCACCACCGATGCTCCGATCACTTATGACGAGCCGGTGGACTACGGCTTCCATGCCTTTTGCCAGGTCTGCCAAGTCTGCGTAAACAGGTGCCCTGGCCGGGCTCTGATGCGGGAGAAGGTCTGGTGGCGGGGTGTGGAAAAGAACAAGCTAATCTACAAGCGGTGCCGCCCGGTGATGGCCCGCTATGAGGGTTGCGCGATTTGCATGAAGGTTTGCCCCATCAACAAGTACAGCGCCAAGGTCGTCATGGAGCACTACGTCCAGACCGGCCAGGTTCTGGGCAAGGGGACCCATGATTTGGAAGGCTACACCTTGCACCCAGAGTCGTCTGAGAAGTACGTGTATGGATATTTCGGGCCCGGAGAATTGCCCAAATTCGATACCGGCTTCTTTGACATTCCCCGGGGGACTAGGGAAGAATCGACCATGGACGAGTACATAAAAGTCATAGAGGGAGAAGACCCCGTTCTGAAAAAACCCGAGGACGACGAGGCGCTATTTGCCTTCCGTGACCGCCTTCGGGAGGTAATAAAGGGTGAAGGGGGGTACAGGGACCCCGCCATGTTCTAACCCTGGCTGGACGATTGGTGATACAAAGGGAGCGACGAATCCGCCGCTCCCTTTTCTTTTGGCAGGCATGTTCTGCCGGAGCCAAATATTTCCTGAGCCAAGCCCATTTCATCGTTGGCCCCTAAGCCATAGCATCAGGAACGAACAAGTGCTGTTCAATAACCAGGGGAACGATATACTAATTGGATGGGGCGTGGCCCCAATTAATTTTGCTCCGATTTCGTCCAACCAATCGAATCATCTCCGAGCTTGGGAATGCAATGAATTACAAAAAGGCCGCTTCATTATTCTTTTTGGGAGTTCGAAGATCACCTACTAGGTAGCCTATCACTTCCCCTGAATATCAAAGGCAACCGTCAACACCCATTTGCCAGGGTGCTAAGTGATGCCCGTAAACATGCAATCAAGCATGCTAGACAATCACCCGTATCGGTAGAGCATAATCAACGTAGGACGCTGATAACGTAAACACTATCAGGGAGAACCCGCACACTGGGGTAGTGGATGAAGCTACCACT
This sequence comes from Dehalococcoidia bacterium UBA1141, assembly GCA_002311385.1. Classification (GTDB taxonomy): domain Bacteria; phylum Chloroflexota; class Dehalococcoidia; order Lucifugimonadales; family UBA3495; genus UBA1141. The sequence goes on from DCAE01000092.1 coordinate 2,797, forward strand.
GAGTAAACCGTTAGAGTAGCCCAAACTAAAGAGAACAATTTGATCGAAGAATTGGATGAGTTGACCAGATATTTTGCCGAAGCTATGGAATCAGTTGATGCTCGGCGCCCGATAGCTTCCAACGCCCGTACCGGTGCTCCGTATTCACCTGGCATCGGCCCGCATACAGAACGGGCAACCGTTGAGCTAGTTTCGGAAGAAATGGGAAGGAAAGGGACTATTCAAGTAGAAGGCTTTCAGCTTGAGGTCCCATATCCGGGTACTCCTCGGAACAAATGCGATCTTTGCATTGGAGTTGGCCCTGACTGGGACTGGGCAGTTGAGATTAAAATGCTCCGGCTCATGGGGGACAACGGAAAGCCTAACGACAATATTCTGATGCATATCCTTTCCCCTTATCCGGAACATCGGAGCGCGTTGACTGACTGCACCAAGCTCATCAGCGCAGGTTTTACCAGCAGGACGGCGATGTTGATTTACGGCTATGAGTATCTGGAATGGCCGATGGAGCCTGCGATCGAATCATTCGAAACACTGGCGAGTCAATACGTGACCCTTGGTGTGAGGAGCCAGTCAGATGTCGAGGGGCTAGTACATCCCATCCATAGAAATGGTAGGGCCATACGTGGGAG
>DCAE01000142.1 GCA_002311385.1 Dehalococcoidia bacterium UBA1141
GTGCTGGGCAACACTTACCGCCCTCCGGCCTTGTTGGCCAAGATGAGCGCCTCCTTGGATGTGATTAGTGGGGCCGGTTGGAGTTAGGAATCGGCGCTGGTGACGGAAGGGGCGATCACCGGGCTTCGGGACTTGCCTTCCCATCCACCGCCGAACTAGTAAGGATTCTGGAAGAAGCTGTGGAACTGGTCAAGAAATCTTGGACAGAGCCAAGCACAACCTTTCAGGGGCGATATTACAGCCTAGAGCAATCGGTAAACGAGCCCAAGCCGGTGCAGCAGCCCCACCCGCCGGTGTTGGTTGGTGGCCACGGAGAGACCCACCTGCTCAGAGCCGTGGCCGGGCACTCCGACATTTGCAACATCGGGTTTGAAATGAGTCTGGTAGAGCACCAGTCCAAAATGGAGATTCTGCAGCGGCACTGTGATGAGCTGGGCCGTGACCCATCGGGAATCGAAGTCACACACAATACCCGAGTCGTAATCGCAGAATCCCAGCGGCAATTCGAAGTTTTGGTCGCTCAGGGCGCCGCTAGTGCCAACGTTAGTTTGGCTGACTACAAAAAATCCCTGTCCCAAGCCATCGCCGGGACGCCAGAACAGTGCATCCAGCAATTATCAAGATATGTAGACGAGGGAATCCACTATTTTTTCTTGCTATTCCCGGACCCCATCTCCGGTGAAAGCCTGGAGCTCTTCGCCAGCGAAGTCATGTCCCACTTTGCCATCATCCAAGAATGAATCATTCCAGGCCAGTAATTAATTCCTCGAGGACAGATTGGAGCAGGGAGTTGCCCAATCTGGCACAAAATTTCCGGCTTTCCTAGCCTTGATTCCCATCGATCTGCTGTTTTTCACGTGTTGCTCGACCAACGTCCAAAAGTTTGGCCCATGGTTTGGTTGTTTAATGTGGCATAGCTCGTGGACCAACACATACCGGGCCATAGAACGGGGCAAGAACAACTAGTTCTGGTTCAAGCTGATGTTATTTGCCTGGGAGCAGCTGCCCCATGGAGTCCGCTGACGCCTAATCGTGAGCCGGCTAAAGGGAATCGATAACTCGTTACTGAGGATTTCCAACCACTCCCCTAATATTATTTGGGCTTTCCGGCGGACCCATCCATTGAGCGCTCTGTTTACCTGAAGCAAATCGTCTACGTCTCCGTCCAACGTTAGGCTCAGGGATGGCGATTCTTGGATCGATAGGTGGTTTGCGTCCCGATTTAAGTAGCTCACCGACCACTTCTGCCCCATCGCCTTGAGTCCAATCGTTTCAGGCTTTAATGATCGATTCATATTTCGAAAAGACAAGGTGATGTAATCTCGGCTTGGACGTCGTCGGTCAACTTGCCCTAAAACCCTTTGGGGGACAGACCGAAAATCGAAAGCCTCCTGATCTATCGAGTGTTTAGTGTGCCTGGCTTTGCGTTTGGTCGGTCCCTAGTCCGGCCAAACGCAAAACGAGTCCTACTGCGATCGAAGCTAGGATAATCACCAGAAGAACTCCTCTGATGGAAACCGCTTCATAAACAGGCGTGAGAACCAGGGGAGCGAGCAGCACGCCGAAGAAGCGGGACCCGTTGAAAACACCGGATATGGCCTGACGTAGGTCCGGCCGCAAAGAGAGCGCCATGGCCCCGACGTTGGTCATCATGCAGGCGACGCCAATCCCAACTAGCAGCAAAAGAGGGGGATAGACGCTCACCATATTCGGTAATGCGAGGAGTCCCAAAACCCCCGCCGCAAACACAACTATTCCTCCGGTCACCACCCAGAAATCGCCGACCTTGTCGCCAAGCAATCCGGCCACAGGTGCAACGAAGATCCCGACAAGACCTGGGATAGAGAGAAGAAGTCCAGACTTAACCGGGCCCGTCAGACTGGTTAGCTGCAGCCAGACCGCAACGAAGATCAACACACCGAACATTGCAAAGATCGTGAGGAATCCGGCCAGGGAAACTACTCGGACGGCGGGGACGGCCACCGCCTGCTTCAAGGCCAGCAGTGGGTTTATCGCTCCGGACCCGCGTGGCTGGCCAGAGTAGACTACGGCCACGGTAACGGCGGCGATTATGGCTGCACCAGCCAAAAACACATAGAAGCCCCGCCAGTCTAGATGCTCCGCGAAAAGACCTCCAGCGGTAGGGCCCAGCGCCAACCCTAAGGTGAACGCCGCTTGAATGCCGCCGACGGCCGTTGACGTTTGGCCCGCCGGCGCCTGCTCCACAGCGATTCCCATGGACACCGGCGTCGTGAGCCCTACTCCAAGTCCTTGGGCCGCCCGCGCCACCAAAAAGGCCGGGTAGGATGAGACGGCGGCCGCCGCTAGACACGAAACCGAAAACACCAGAAGCCCTAATATCAGCGCCCGGCTGGGTCCCAAGACATCGGCTATCACCCCAGAACATAATTGGACTATCACCAAGGAGAGAACGAAGATCGTGACAGCCAGCCCGGCTAACGAGAGGGATACCCCAAAGTCTTCGCTCAGGGTCGGGAGCATGTTAATGGTCCCCGACAAACTCAGCGGGCTAAGGACGACACCCAAGTACAATGGCGTCAGCATTCTGAAGACGGCCAGGCTGGAGACCAATTTCTGCTCTTGGGCCAAACTCAGGCTTTCCTCCTGGGGCTATTCCAGAACTGGCGACAGAGTGCCTTATTAAGGATAGTATATTTGAGCTGTTAATATCGGCTGGCTGGTCTCGACAGTCCGAACCAGCACAAATACCCGCTACCTCGCCTAGCTGCCTGGTGGTCCCATTTAGAAAGGCTGGGTGGTGGCATCGGCACCAGAGGCCCCGGCGAAACCCATATCGAGACCGACCGACGGTTAGTTCAGCGACGTACACGGCGAATCGAACGTGACTTGGAAGCTGTGAGGCGTCGGCGCAGCGTCTACATAGGCCGGCGCAAGAGGCCCGCTATCCCCATCGCCAGCATGGTGGGATACACCAACGCTGGCAAAAGCACACTTCTCAACAGCCTCAGTAATTCCAAGGTAACTGCGGAAGACCTACTCTTGCTGGGTAAGCGTTTGGGGCATGCCAGTGTAGCTACAACTGGAGATGCCTACGGTCATTTGTTGCCAGGTTGGCAAAAAGAGGCAGCCAACTCCTTCGCCGAGGCGATGAAACAGGGCTAGCCAGGGGACTCACGCTATCAGCGCTACTATGGACAGAAAGAGATGCGTGACAACTGCTAGTGATAAGGCGCATCAGGACGGCTCAGGCCCAAGGCGCAGGTCCGCTGGAGGATGCCTGACCTTTCATCCGGGGCGGCAATTGTTTTCGAGTCGGAATAGCCCCATGCCGATGGGCGGTATAATTTCTCGTTCAGCAGGACTACTATAGTGGGCACAAATCCGGTCCAAATCCAACCGATGGAGTTCCATATGCTCGCAGACAACATCCGGCTGAAGAACATCAACCACATAACGTACAACGTGAAGGACAAGGACGCCGCCCTCAAATGGTACGAAGATATCCTCGGTGTAAGGCAGATTCCCAAAATGGTCAATGGTGATCATCTTTATTGGCTTCAATTACCCAGCGGCGCCATGATCCACATCATCGAGAATGAAGGCGCGCCTTCGGCTCCGTCTCACCACACCGCTTTCGAGGTAGACGAGATAGAGGAATCGCACAAGTACTTCGCATCCAAGGGCATAGAGACCACGGACATCCAGACCAGGAACGACGGTCAGCGGGCATTCTACCTGAACGACCTGGACGGCAACCGCATCGAGATCTGCACCGTATCTGGTTTCGGAGTTCTCGTATAGACCACTACCCCCATACCAAGGAGCTGATCATGATCTTCGGCGCTATTACCAATTCGTGGCGCGAGCAACTGCCATCGCACACCGTGAAAGAACTTGTAGGTGCGGCGGTGGAGAGGGGCGCCAAGCATATCGAACTGCGCCAGACCTGCCTTGGGGAATGCGAGGAAGGGGCTGGTGAAACCTGGCGTCCCAAATTTGACCAACTACAAGACCTTGTCCAGGCTTACCCTGGTCTCACCTTCGACTTAGCAATGGCCTTACCCTGTCTCACACAGAGCATCGACCCACACGGAGAGTTGTTCCAGGCTGCTTTGACCGGCGCCAAGCTCGTTGGAGGCAGCCAGCCCCATCTCCGAGTTGTCGACCCCTCACCACTGGACGGGCCGTGGTCTGGTCCAGGCGATATCCCACAAGAAGCGTTAGGGCTGGCCGGCCTCATCACCGAAGCCGCTCGACAGGGCGTGATCATGTCTATGGAGAACTCGTCTCTGCCCATCCGCAACATGGCCATGCTCGTGGAACAAGTGCGGAGCATGGTTGATGCAGAAGCCGGCTCTGGGTTGGGCCTGTGCCCAGACCCGACCAACCAGCTTAGGCGCTTCCCCGACTCCGACCCCCTGGCCGAGTTGGAAGCTTTACCACTGGACATGATTAAGATCGTCCATTTCAAGCAGCTTCGGGGCGGGGAGACCCACCCAAGCGTGGACGCTGGAGACTTGGATTGCCTGCGTATGCGGGACATCTTGGACGCCAAAGGCTATGCTGGAGCCGCGATTATGGAGATACCCCCGGACTCCGCGGTGTTCGACCACCTAGAATCTAGTTTCAAGTACCTGAACCCGTAGGAAACCAGGGGGAGATTATGGGACTACTGAACGTCGAATAGACCACTCATTGGTCCATACCCGTGAACAACCTGGGAGAATCAGAAGAGTTCTACGGCGAGTTTTTTGGACTGTAACATGTAGGCCGTTTGGGAAACTCCCGGATGACCTGTTTCAAAGTGGCCGACCACCGGATCTTACTCGCGGAACGCAAGAACCCCAGGGCGTGGCGGCCCAGTCCGAAGAAGAGGTGAACCACTCTTTCACGGTCAGCAGGGAGACCCTGCTGAAGGCCTGCGAATTGTCCCTTGAACACCAGGTGCCCATCGACTAGCTGGTCCATCGAAAACAGGGGTTCTTCTCCGGCCGGGAATTATATTTCTTCGACCCAAACGGCAGTAAACTGGAACGGCCCGGCCCTAATTGGAGCGACGTGATGCCTGAACCTACAGTTGAGGAGCTTGCCCAACAGGCCTAGTTACCCACGTTCCCAACTAAGAGATTCCACGATGGAGTAACAACATGACGACGATGGATTTTGGACTTTTCGATACCTAGAACGCCGTATACATCGGTGGTAAAGTTTCATGGGACCCCGAGTATGACGGCGGGGAACTTCTCGAGTCGGAGGCCTACGACAAGAATTTCGAACAGGTCGATATGATCGAGTCTGCAGGCTGGGACTATATCTGGCTCGGCGGAAGCCACTTCTCCTCACAAGCGAGCATGAGCCCTCAGGTACTCATGCTATGCGCCGTAATGGCCGCTCGCACCAAGAATCTCAAGATTGGTTCATCCATCCACCGCCCGTTGATGAAGCTGCCCGGGGAGCAACTGTCGGAAAGGGCTCTTCCCCACGAGAGGTATACCTTCGACAATCTGATGCTGGACGACCCCTTCCAGACCGCGGAGCAGGTGGCCATCATAGACCAAGTCAGCAAAGGCCGGTTCTACTACGGAGCAGGAGCCCGGTCTCGCGGTTCTGACGAGCGGCGGGATTACTTCTATGAGTTCCTTGAGGTCTTTAAACAAGTCTGGACGGAGGCTCACTTCTCCGGCTTCGAAGGCAAGTATTACAATTACCCGGCTTTTTACGAGCCCTACCTGTCGATCCCTAAGCCCTACCAGAAGCCCTACCCTCCCATGCTGCTTCCTGTAGATAGCCAGGAGAGCTTCGTTCCGATGGGTACCTTGGGTTATAAGATTGCAATAGGCGCGGGGAGTTCCACACACAACATCCGTGGGTCAGCCATCCTCCGGGAGGATGTTAAGGCTTATCGGCAGGCCTGGAAGGATGCTGGACACTCCGGCGAACCGACCACGGTGGTCCGCATACCTACCCTGCTTGCCGACACTAAAGCCGAGGCCGACGAACAGAGTGAAAAGCTCATGGACCTGGCGGCCCGGGCGATTTTTCAGCGGGCGATTCGGCATCGGCAGCACGGACGCGGGCTCAGCCAGTCCTGATGCAACCGCGGAAGTGAACCTCTTCGGAACGGCTGAAGAGGTTGTAGACAAGATTGAGGTGCTCCGCGAGCAATACGGCACGGACGAGATTATGTTCGAGGTTAACTGGACTTCATCGGTGCCTCGAGAAGTGACCACGAACACCATACGCATCCTCACTGACAAGGTGATCCCCAAGTTCAAATAACCCGGAGCGACTGGGAACGAGTGGCCACTAAAGGTCGCCGGAGCCAGAACCTGTACTAACCCTTAAGAGGATTTCCAGATAGGTTAACTACTCTTCGTCGTGTCAGTTCCTCGATATCAGGTGGTAAAACAGTAAGTGCATTATCCGAAAAATCCAACTTCTCAAGTTTGGTCAACCGATTCATTCTGACTGGCACCTCGGTCAATTGATTTTGACATATCTTCAATGTGGACAGCCCAGTTAAGTCGACAATCCCGGGCGGCTACGCCGCCAGCTGGTTGTGGCTCAAATCCAGCCATGTCAGGTTGGTCAGTTCGCCTATCTCGGGCGGCAGCGTAGTCAATCCTTTCCGAGACAGGTCTAAAGTAGTCGACCCTTCGTCCCCTGACTTCGCTATCGCCTCGGCAAGCTCATCTTGGTCCATATCGCAAATCCTGCTCGTCAAGAGTTATAAACAATGCACGAGACCATATTTGGGCTTCCAGTTTCTGTTCTTGTAAATCTGTATCAGGTGGTCCAGCGATAAATGGTCAACGAATTCGAGTTAACCGTAAAAAAGTCGTGGAGAAACCGTACACAGGTAATTTACAGATTGGGCGCCTGGTATATGGCTGGCTCAAACCCCGAATCAGGATCGAATATATCCACATCCAACAGGGATACTCGTTGACATAACATAGGATAGTGGGATACCCAGATGGGAGCCGTCCTAAAGGGTGCCAAGGGGCCCTGGACCATCGTCGTAGATGTTAACGCCCCGATGGTAGACGTAAAAAGCGGTGGATCACGGTCAAAAGGTCCAAGGAAGACGCTGAACGCCGAATGTCCGAGATACTTAAAAGGGTGAACAGCGGACTTTACATAAGCCCCAATAAGGATACCCTTGGATCCTTCCTATTCCCGTTTGTACCAGGTCAGCCCGATTTATTATCGACATCCTCGCCTATCCAATCTAGGCAAACTGAAGCTATCAAATCACGCAATCGTTGACGGTAACTTCCTTAACTCAGGCGCGATATGTTTTGCGAATAACTCTTGTGATTTCCATCCCTTCTCCGGTGGATCCCAGTCATGAGTCAGTTGCAACAGTGTGCCGAATCCGCCGACCGCGTCATATACGTCCATTATCTTGCGTAGGCAATAGTCCGGATCCCCGATTATCCAACGATTATCCATCATGTATTCGACATTGATCGCGTCATCCGGGAAGCTGGGATCTGGCTTTAGGCGTTCAAAGAAACCCGTTGTCTTGAAAAGTGGAAAGAAATACTCTTCATATGTGCGAGCTAGCCCACACTGCATCACGTCCTGACGCGCTTGTTCGGTAGTCTCAGCAACATAGATGTCTAGGCAAATCCTCCAATCGGACCGATCAGGAGTGATCCCAGACTTGGCAGCTCCTTTGGAGTACGCTTCCCAGTGGGACGGAATTTGGGGGGTGGAAAGTATACTTGTCGTAAGAGGTATCCAGCCGTGCTCGCCTGCCCATTCGATAGTTGAAGAACTCGGGCTGCTTCCGGCAACCGCGATAGGAGGATGGGGTCTCGTATAAGGTTTCATCCATAAGCCTAAGTTTCCCTCGGCGATAGGTGTCGGAGATTTTACACTTATAAACTCACCTTGGTAGTCCAGAGGTCCATCGGCGTCCCAGATCTTCAATACTGCGTCTAGCACCTCGGCTGCTCGAGCGTGCCGATTGTCCTGGGAAACCCCAAAAAACTCGTATTCAGTCGCAACTCCGCCTGTGCCGACTCCGAAAAAGAATCTCCCTTCTGCTAGGTAATCAAGCATTGCAATGCGGTGCGCTAGATCCTTCGGATCGTGGAGTTGGAGCAGCACCACTCCGGTACCTAGTTTGATGCTTTCTGTCAAACCCAAAGCCTTGGATATGAACAGATCTGGAGCCGGGATATTCTCCCAAGGGATAGTGAAGTGCTCCCCGATCCAAGCTTCATCGAACCCGAGTCGATCTCCACGAATAATAGTTTCCATATCTTCTTTGATAGTCCGGCTAAGGCCTTTCTCAGGATGATGAACTGGCATCATGAATAAACCGAGGTTCATGTTATTCTTCTCCAGGCGATTGTTCGCATCATAGCTCTGATGAGCGCCATCCTAGTATCACTCACCGTTACCGTAAACTTGCCCGCTACAAGCTATTAGGTTCGATTCCATCGAGATTGATGTCTCGGCCGACATTAAAAAGAGCTTAATTGGACTCCATTTAAATCCGGCCATAGGAGAGCCTACCACACAAACGGTGTGTGAGTGCGATGAGAGCCATCAGGCCAGACTGACCTATTCAGTGCCGTGCCTCCCACCATCCAGCCTACAGCTCCGTCGACCTGCCCGGCTTGTGTGCCGACGCTAAGGTGAAATACGTTCTGGCAGCGTGGCCGGTGGTTGACCCCTACGAACGATATAAGTACGCCAAAGAGACGCAGAAAACCAGGCTCGTTGAACTGTCGGAAGGTTACTTCCTGAGCACAGAGGCCATGAAGGATGCTAATCCGCTCCAGATATTACAGAGGGGTGAGAAGTCTCACTTCACGCCTACCCCTGGTTGTTCAGGGAACTGCGGATGAGAGCCTTCCGGTACCGGTAACGGAACAGTTCGTCGCCGCGTATGAGCGCGCGGGCGTCATTATTGAATTGAAGATGTTCACGGGTATAGCCCATGGGTTCGTCTCCAATCCTGGTCCGTAGACAGACAGGGCAGTGGGGCTCATGAAGAATTTCGTATCTCGCTGTCTTTCCGGGCGCGTTTAGTATTCGGATCATCAGCTTTACCCGGGAACACTGGCTAATGCGCGAGTTATCAGTGGCCCCCCAGAGCATCTGTTAGGCATGGCATTCCATGGTTTGGTTTGGCTGGGCTGTTAAGGGTTGCTAGGCGTGGAAGGATTAACCGCCAGCTGGCGGGCTGAAACAGTTCCTGGGTTCCTGCCTTCTCTAGAACTACAGGTGCATGACCGTTGCAGCACTGTCTTCGCACCTCAGTTGCCCCAAGGCACCAGATAGCCCATAATGTGTTAATTCCCGAATCATTCGGACCAGGCCTAATCTAAGGGAGGTGCTCCATGTCCAGAGTCAGGATGATCCACCATATCAATATCCAGATTACCGACAGGGAACGAACCAAGGAATGGTACGAAAAGGTGCTCGGTGCCGAATTTCTGGACCGAGGCCCGGCCCTTAACAAGCGGCAATTACAACTGCGCATCGGAACCGGTGAGATTCACACCAGCGACGTTTCCGAGTTTATCGTAGTTCCTAGTGTACACTTCGCCATTGAGGTGGAAGACTGGGAAGGCACGTTGGAGCACATGGACGCCATGGGAGTTGACTGTTCCCGCAGCGCCGGGGGTGCCTTTACCGGTACCGGTGGCGACGACCCCAAACAGGGAAAGCGGGAAGACACCAACGAGCATTACACCTACATCAATGACCCTGATGGGAACATCATAGAATTGGTCTACCATCCTCTGGGGTTGGAAGATTCCCAAGGAAAGAACCTGGACTTGACCAGCGACCTCCAGAATGTTCGCTGGACCCAGATTCCGGGCTTCGTGGAAACAGCCTACAAAGGCGAACCCGTCCAGTCCGCCTAGAACTAGTTTTCATTAGTGAACATCTGCCTGGGTACCATTAACCCGTTGCTTAATGGCAATGTCCCTTAGGGTATTACGTCAGGGTGACCTCAGGCAGCTCGGCCCGTAACCAGTGATTTCCCGCAAACTTCGATATGCGATTGGCTTTATGGCCTGCAAGGATGTTTAGCCATGGCCCCGATTTGAGCACTTGCAGGCATCACAATCATTGTGGAAAACGCTCTTTAACCCACTGCTATCCTTCCTCCGCGCTGTCGAAGTAGTCGAACCGGTGGAAGAGTTTGACGGGCCCTCTGAGCGCACGGACATCCTTCCGCTTGGCTTCAGTGCCTTGTTCATCTATTATCGTCATTGTGAAGGAGGTCGATAACTACGCCATAGTCGCGTAGGGCGGCTTCGAGGCTGACAAACCCAATGCACACGGTTGTGACCAACTGGATTACCTGAAAAACCGGGGCAGTAGGCAATGCCGAGCGCCGTAGCGAAGGTGACGGCCCTGGGGGAGAAGGCCACAGAGACCACGGTCCAATCCTGCTACTACAGCAGCAGCCGGGCCGGGCCGGGCAAGCCAAGACCCTCCTGGAGGCCACCCGCAAGCATTGGAGTATCGAAAACAGGTTGCACTGGTCCCTGGACGTTACCTTTTGGGAAGATGGCAACCGTGTCCGCAAGGACCATGGCCCTCAGAACCTGGCTGTCCTGCGCTAGATAGCCCTTAATTTGCTGAAGCACCAAACCACCTTCAAAAGGGGTATCCAAGGTAAACGTCTTAAAGCTGGATGGGTCGAGACCTACCTCCTAAATATCCTCCTTGGTTAAGACGCAATTGCCCTGAACTCGCACGATTTACTTGCCATCTTTGATAAAGTCCGATACCCGCTCCGCGATCATCAT
>DCAE01000041.1:0-1823 GCA_002311385.1 Dehalococcoidia bacterium UBA1141
GGACTTACCGAAGCGGATGTTGCGAAGGCCGTGGCTGACGCTGCGGCGTCACAGAAACCTGGCTTGACCGCTGGTGATGTTGAAGCGATCGTAAATTTAGTCGTGCAGGCCGTGCCAGAGGCCGCAGCACCAGCCCCCGCAGGCTCAAAGCCCAGCGGAGAGTTGACTGTAGGTGTAGGCGGACTCCCCCCTCTAGTACAGTTGGGTTCAAAGGATGCAGCAGGAACTACCAGCGTAGGTATGAACTGGAGCATATATGAAGGGCTGTTTAAGGCGCCACCAGCTCCACAGCCTGGTGAGGCATCGTCCCCAGCCCCTGCTACTTATGTGTCAGAGCTAGCGGAATCATGGACAATAGCTCCTGACCAGACGAGCATATCTTTTAACATTCGACAGGGCGTTCAGTTCCATGACGGATGGGGTGAATTGACGGCTGAAGACGTCGCATGGACGTTTAATGAGTCGTTGATTTTGGGCTCAACTGGAAATGGTGCAGAGCAGCTCCCACCGGCTCTTAAGGTTGGATGGGACGCACCTGATAAGTACACAGCCGTCATGAATATCGAACCCGGTGAATTCCCCCCAACTTGGGGAACTCTGATTGGTAAAGGGTGGTCCGATACCTACGGTATGCTCAGCAAGAACCTTTACGACACAGTGGGCGAAGATGAGTTCCTAACTACGCCAATTGGAACCGGACCATATAACGCTACATACTGGAAGGGACACGACGAGATGGTTGCTGAGGCAGTGGTAGACCATTGGAGGGTGACACCGAGCGTAAAGGTGCTGCGGGTTATCGAGATGCCCGAGCAGGCAACTCGAGAAGCGGCGCTGCGAACGAGAGAAATCGACATAGCGCCTATTCCCGGTAAGGCCCTTAATGCACTCCTCGGCGATATCGGTGGGGGCGCAGTGGTGGTTGGACTTACCAACCCGAATACCATCTACATGTCCGGCAACTACTGGGGCAAGACTTGCCCAAGCTGCGAAGAAACCGACGTCTACCGAAAGTGGGACGGCTTCACCGAAGCCATAGAGCTAGGCTACCCGTGGGTCGGTGACCCTGAAGATGCAGAGGGCATGGAGAAAGCCCGTAAGGTTCGCTGGGCCATGTCAATGGCTATCGACCGACAGACAATAATTGATACGGTACTGGGCGGTTTCGGAGCCCCTGTTTACAACAGCCACATGCATTCCCAGTTCCCTCCTGGATCTCCTCTTTATAGAGACGAGTGGACGGTGCCATTTGACACCGTAAAAGCAAACGAGTGGTTGACAGAGGCAGGATACCCGGACGGATTCAAAGTTACGCTGTGGTCTGCCCCGGACTTTTCCTTCTGGGACCCGGAAATTGCAGACGCCGTAGGTGAGATGTGGCGGCAGAACCTCGGTCTTGACGTCACCGTGGACCACTCTCCATATGCCAGCAGGCGGCCGCAGTCGGTGGACAAGAGCATGAATGTGCCTTGGTTGCACGGTTTCGGCTTCGAAAAGGGCGGGACCATCGCGAACTTCTATTGCCCACACCCAGGTCACATTGGCGGGTTGACGCTGCCCGACGATCTCTGTGATATAGGATTCGAAAACGACGTTGAGCCGTCATTTGATAAGCGTATGCAAAACAATGCTACTGTAGGAGATTACCTGTCATTTCAGCAGCTACACATCGGTGTAGCTACAGTCGGGAATTACTTTGTTTACCAGCCATATGTTAAGGGCTGGAAGCCGTTTACTGTTAACTACTTCAACAACCCTGAGAGTATTACCATCGAGAGGTAGAACGTCACGGCCCAGCTATGCCCTATGCAATGGAAGAACGG
>DCAE01000041.1:1879-4216 GCA_002311385.1 Dehalococcoidia bacterium UBA1141
TCTAAGCGGGTACCCCCACATAGCGTATTAACATAAGGGAAGGTATGCGAAGACTAATCATTCTGCGGCTTTCGTCCATGATTTTGGTGTTAATAGGCATAACCGTTCTTGTTTTTGGGCTGTCTAGATTATCAGGAGACCCGCGTTACCTATATATGTCTGCGTATACCAGAATTACCTCCGAGTCCTGGGAGGCTCAGGGTAAAGCCATGGGGTTGGACAAGCCTATAGCGGTACAGTATGGGCTTTGGCTTCTGAATGCCGCCAAAGGGGACTTTGGTGAATCGGTTCATTACCGGCGTAATTCCCTGGAAATGATTATTGAGAGCCTGCCGGCCACTTTACGTTTGTCGGGAGTTTCGTTCGTATTCGCCGTCTTGCTGGGGGTGCCTTTAGGTGTGCTGTCTGCCGTAAAACGCGTATCAGTGTGGGACTATTGCGGCAGAAGCTTTGCCCTTCTTGGCCAGGCTGCGCCGCCGTTTTGGATTGCTATTGTGTTGGTCTGGGTGTTTAGCGTACAGCTTGGTTGGCTTCCAACCTCGCGACAAGGGGACTGGACGCATTATGTCCTGCCCGTTGTAACGCTCGCCTGGCTGCCGGCAGCTGGGCTCCTACGCCTAACTCGCTCCTCCATGCTTGAGATAATGGATAGCGAGTATATAAAATTGGCCAAGGCAAAAGGGGTAGGCTCCTGGAAGATAATTTGGAAGCACGCCCTAAGAAATGCCCTGATCGCCCCTTTGACTTTCGCAGCCACTCTTCTCGCCGGATTTCTAACCGGAACGGTAGTCATAGAGACCGTATTTGCCTGGCCTGGCCTTGGTAGGCTGGCGGTGCAGGCAACCCTGAATACTGATTTCCCTCTGATAACCGGCCTCGCGCTGATATTCTCGATTATGTTTCTTTTGTGTAGCCTGGCCGCTGATATTTTGTACGCCGTGATCGATCCTCGCATAAGGTACCGGTAGATCATAAATGAGCAGTGATTTTTCGTATATTGGGATGAAACCTGGTCCGATCTCCGGTGCGTTTATTAAACTTCGACGACTGCCGATCATCCCGTTATTTGTGGTCTCGGTTATCGTTTTTGTTGCCATTTTCGCGCCCTTCGTCGCGCCTCATCATCCACTACAGGCAGATTTTGAGAAGAGAAATGTCCCTCCGGTCTGGGATGTGGAGGGCACGTCGGATTACCTGTTAGGTGGGGACCACATTGGTCGTGACGTTCTTAGCCGGATTATTTACGGCGCTCGGATATCGCTTATGGTAGCAGTCACGGTCTTGATAGCCGGCACTCTGTTTGGCACGGTTCTGGGGATAGCCGCGGGTTATCTGGGCGGTGCCGTTGACGAAATCATCATGCGCCTGGTGGATTTCACCAACGCAGTGCCATTCATATTGGTGGCGCTCGTAGCCGCCGTCGTTTGGCACCCAAGCCTTATGCTGGTGATGATCCTGCTGATAATCTTTACGTGGCCTCCCTTTGCGCGCCAGGTGAGGGCCGAGACGTTGCAGTTGAAGTCGACGGATTACGTCTCTCTTGCCAGGGTTTCCGGGGCGTCAGGCCTGCGAATTGCAATCAGACACATACTGCCGGGTGTGGCCAGCACAGTAATGGTTCTCGCCTCCTTGCAGGTCGGCTCATTGATTATTACCGAATCAGTTCTCAGCTTCCTCGGTGTTGGGATTCCGGCGCCTTCACCCTCGTGGGGCAATATGGTCGCGCAGGGCAGGAACTATATCTCCACCGCCTGGTGGATAACGTTCTTCCCAGGATTTGCGATCTTGTTAGTTGTGTTCTCGATGAACTTCTTTGGTGATTGGCTCCGGGACAAGCTAGACCCCCGACTAAGACAGCTTTAGGCAGACATCTAGACTCTGACTGCGACGGATCTATTCGCTCGAATCTTGAGTCTGTGCGAGCGAATAGCTTACGAAATCTGAAATAGTCCAGAAATCAGTGCCAACTTGCCGGCTGCAAACCATCACAAGGCGAAGTGACGGCCATGATTAACAAGGCCGACAAGGCGGTTCCCAAGGTGCGTCGCAGAGGGGTTAGACTCTTCTTTGCTTCCGTGCATTCAGACATTGATACGACGGAGAACTGGAAGTCCGGAGGGCTTTTGGTCGGGGCGACTGGATTCGAACCAGCGACATCCAGGTGCAAAACGTGGCACGCTACCGACTGCGCTACGCCCCGACACGATGAGTTAAGCCGTATTCTGATACCAACCGATTCGTGGAGCCTTTCCGAACTAGACCAATTCCAGCAAAAAACTCAGCCACTGTGAGGGGATCCAGAGCAAAGGTCGTCTCACAGATTGCGGGTTTCACTTA
>DCAE01000128.1:0-8541 GCA_002311385.1 Dehalococcoidia bacterium UBA1141
TGTTGGTGGCGTGCGCTCAACACAAGGCGAACAGTTAGCCTGTTAGCGTAATTTCTCAGTAATCACTGGTAGAAAAGCTCGGCGACAGGCTCAGGGCGAACGGTTGGCCTGTTAGCGTATTTCCTAGTGATCACTGGTAGAAAAGCTCGGCGACAGGCTCAGGGCGAACGGTTGGCCTGTGAGCGTAATTTCATAGCAATCACTGTTGGAAGAGCTCGGCGACCTCTCGCTCCAAGCGTTGCTCAGGTGTTTCCGTTGGCGTTTCCGCCGCATCCGGGGAACCATCGTTCCCGGCCGCCGATTCCCGCATCGGTCCTCTGGTCAACAGTGTGTAGGACTCGGCGGAGCCGTATTCCCTGGTATGCACCACCACCGGCATGGGCAAGGCGTGCCCGAAAATCAGCGCCTGTTGCTTAGGCTCCAGCCGGGCCAAGACACCCCGCAACTGGCGGCTGCCCGAGGTGCCGGCCAACACCGCCTCGATGTCCCGCTCGTCGTCAAGAGCGCAGGTTAACCGGGTCCCAACCTGGCTCATCACCTCTGATGAAATCACGCTGGGCCGCTGGTCTATTACCATGAGGGTGACGTTGTACTTGCGCAATTCCCTGGCAATGGTCCCGAAAATCGTCTGTGGCGCGACGGAAGGGCTAAGGAACTTGTGAGCTTCTTCAATGACCAATACCAGGGGTCTGGGTTCCTTGCCAGCTCCGCCTTCAGCTTCTTCCTTTTGCCGCACGTAGGCGTCGTGGATGCGCCGGGACAGCAAGTTGCTGACCAAGATATAGGCTGTCAGGTCGTCGCCGTAGCGCCCGAACTCCAGCACCACATGCTTTCCCCTTTCCAAGTGCTCGATGATCCGTGCCGCCGCTCTTCCTGACTCTTTGACCAGAAATCCAAATCGCCGCAGGCGAGTCAGCCGGTTGTATAGAGAGCCTAGGGCATTGGGCTGCACCTGTATCTCCGCCGCCAAATCGAATACCGCGGCCCGGTCTTCCAAGTCCAAGAAGGCCTCCATCCATTTGCCGGGCCCGAATTTTTGCTCCAGGTTGAATGCGGACGACGCCGCCACATCGGAGAGATTGAGGGTCTCTCGAAGCAGTTCAATGTCCTCCGGCTCGATTTCGCCGTAGCCGATGCGAACGACTTCGTCGGGAGTGGAGCCGCGCCGACGGGAGCTATCTTCATCCAGAGTGAAGGTAGAGACCTGGGAGGGGAAAAGCTGCTTGAGCCCTTTGACCATGATGCCCCGGTCCGAATCCCTTCCGCCGTGACCGTACTCGTTGTGCATGTCGAAGATTAGAGACGACGCCTGCCCGCTTTGCAAAATGCCCACCAAAAGCAATCGGGTCAGGAAGGTCTTGCCAGTACCGCTCTTGCCGAATACGCCTATGGAGCGTTTGACCAATTCGTCCAGATTGATGCAGAGCTTGGATTCCATATCCAATGGGCTGCCAATCCAGAAATGGCGGTCATCCTCTTGTCCGAATACGGTAGCCACGTCGGCTTCGGAAGCTGAGTAGGCCAATGAGAACTGGGGCGGGATGGTCTTGGCCGCCGAAGGCGCCGCTTCGTCGTCACCCCGGACCAAGGGCATCACAAGATTGGGCAATACGGAAACGGTGCCGTAGGCAACGGTGCCCAGTAATGCTTGGGAGATAAAGGGGTCGCCCAGGTCCAAAGGCAAATGTTTCAAACGCTGGTCGGAGTTCCCTAACGCAATGTCCGTGGCGACCCCAAAGAAGCGGTATTGGCTTCCCTGGATCGTTACGAAGGTGCCAACCTTTACGTTTTCAACGGATGTGCCCGGGTCCAATCGGACCTCCACGCCTTGGGTCAGCGAGCCTTCCACCACCACGCCAAGAAATCCCTGGGCGTCATTGTTATTGAGGCCACTAGTGTTGTTGTGGGCACTTAAGCCGTCCGAAGATTCGTCGGTCATGGCGCAACCCTCCGGAGAATCGCGGTCAGGCGAGGAACGTCCCCTGACAACTGGCCAGCCAGCGCTCTGCTGGCCCTGAACAAGAATGCGGAGCCGTCGCCTTGAGCAGTCGCCGCTCCACGCAGGCAAGCTCCGGCCAACTCATCGGCCACTGGCAGCCCGGAATTCAACAGCAAGGGCAGGAATTCTAAAGACGCTGTGAACCGGGCGACTTCATCGGGGGTGCAAGTGTATGCGAAGGAGTGGACCGCGGGCGGCAGTGGCGGCAGGTACTGCTTAAAGGAGTCATCAACCGAGAAACCGGCAATCAAGGCCTCAAATCGTGTGGTGAACAAACGGGAGAGTTGGGGGTTGTTGCGCTGCAACTCTTCCTCGGTTTCCACCCCTTCTCCCCGGGCCAAGACCGGCCGCGTGGAATCCATGGGCTCGGTAGTAACCTGGTAGACGATAGCGTAAACCGCAGGCGTTCCGGTGCGAACGAAACTACCCAAGGGTGGCGCCGCATAGAGTTCATAGCACTGGGCTACGAATGAAGTGGACGCCGCCGCTACCACTTCACCGACTTTGCGGGACATGAGCCCGTCACCATCCACCAAGGCGTCCTCTGCCGGGTATGTAATCAAGCACCATGATTCGGTTGCGTGGGAGCAGCACTAAGAGGATTCTGCTGCCGCAATTTTAGCATAATCGAGCCTGGGGGGAAATTGCGGCGTGTCATTTAGTCCTAGAATGCCTCTGAAGAATGGCGCCTAACTATGCTTACTCTGCGGTAGCGATGGGCTTCACTTCAGAATCAACTGTCTCATCATGGGCGCCGAAGAGCTCCCATGGCCTGAAATGCTCTACAAAAGCCTTTGCGTTCTCGATAGAATCAAAATCTTTCATTGACCGGCCGGGGTCGTACCCGCCTCCGGTGGTGGCGTAGGCATCTATGCCCCGCTTGGTATCTCTATATCCGCCAAGTATCTTTTCATCGCCGCCATTATCTTCGTTCAAGATTAGATTCTCGCCCAGCTTCACGGCCTTCCAATATACTGACATGCGTTACTTCTCCCGCAATAAATTCTAGACGTTTAAATTGCTTCCCAGTTTGTCCCGCCTGACCCCAATTCAGGATTCTTGTCGGCTAACAGAATAGTCCAATTATGGGTTGACGACACAGACAATCACATAATATTTGTCTTATTGCCGTCTAGGGGTTCTTAAATGAATTGAATCGGTCAACAACCCAATCAACCTCGCCCTTGATGGCCGTAAGTGTCTCAACCACATTCAGGCCTTCGCATATATTAGGGTCTCCGCCAAACACTTGCCAGTATTTGAACTTCCGGTCCACGTCAATGTCGCCGACGAACTCTTCGAGTGGGATCCGCAGCAACTCGGTGCCCACGGTCAGGGCCGGAGTAGAGACGTTTACGATAAATCTAAACTTTCCCGATGGCGATATCATACCTCTTAGCTTAACTTGATCAACGATTGAGTTTGTGGAAGTGACTAGATCCAACCGGTGTTGGTCGGCCTCGCTCAGCTCTCTAAGGATAGAGAGGTAAGGGTTTCCCCGCACGTAAGGTTGTAAGCTCTCAAGCAATTTTTGTCGCTCTGGAGATAACCAGCCAAGCTGCTTGGAAATCACTCTCTCGAAACCGGCAGCAGTATCGAGAATAGAGAATGATACCGGTTGGGAGGCACTTGAATCTTGGATTCCCCAAACTTGCGACAAAATAATATCGATAGTGGCGCGCAGGCCGTCGCAGATTTCTCCAACCACCCTGGGAATATCATCCGGTATTGGTCGGCAGCTGTCTACGTAGATTATCCCGAAATCATCGCCGTCCTCGGTCAACCTCGATTTCGCCAATGTGTAAGCTCGACTGCTTGCGAATCTTCGATCAGCCTTATTGAGGGCTTTCAATTGCTTAGCAGCCTGCCTCAGTTTTTGCCGAGGATTTTTCAATTTAGCGTCGCTTGATTTCATACCGCCAACGGAGTTTACCTGTGGCCTAGGGTTATGTGTTTGAGCAGCTTCCAAGTATCACGCAGCACAGAATCTGACGGGGAGGCGGTCTAAAGTACGAATCGAGTTGTTTGGTCGCCATAAGGCCTCGTCCGAGAGCTCGATTGATCCAACCTTGTTTGCGACGGCGGTCAACATCGCCTCGCCTTCCGCCCGCGCCACGTTTTGGCCTACACAAGCATGGATACCCACACCCAACGCCAGATGATCGCTGGGCTTGCGTTCGATATCGAACTTATCAGCCTCCGGCCAGTGGTTTTCATCGAGATTAGCTGCACCTAGGACGCAGAGAATCTTCGTTCCTTTTACGATTTTAATCCCGCTTACTTCCGTATCCACATCCGCCGTGCGGCAGAATGAATGGACCGGTGATATATAGCGCAGGGTCTCCTCAAATGCCCAGCGGGCGAGTTGGGGGTCGGCCTTGAGCCTTTGGAACTGTTCCGGGTTACGTGCCAGGCACCAGATAGCGCTGCCCAAGGCAGTGACTGTGGTATCGATCCCGGCGGAAAGGAGGGAGCGCACCAGCATCCCGGCCTCTTCCTCAGTAATCTCGCCCTCATCGGCAGCAGCATAGATTGCGGCGCCGAAACCCTCGGGTTTCAGTCGGTCTCGTTGGCATTGTTCCATGATCCAAGACCCGGCTTCAAGACCCTTCGCCATGGAATTCCGGCGCAATTCATTGTCCGGCCCAAGGGCGCTGAACACCAACTCACCATAGTCCACCAGGCGACGCCGGTCAGTCTCGCCCAAGCCCACGGCATCGGGAAACACGGTGGTTGAAAATGCCTCCGCTAACTCTGATACGGCATCAAAGGATTCTTTTTCAAGAAGTTCATCAATCAGTTTATCTGCTGCTTCGCGGAATGATACCCTCAGTTTCCCTACCGCCCTAGGCGATAGCGCGCGCTCGATGACTGTTCGCGTCTTGGTGTGATAGGGAGGGTCCACTTCCAAAACTATGCTCGGTGGCCGCCAGGGTTCTTCCAGACTGAAGTCATGTATACCGACACCCCGTGAAGAAACGAACCGGTGCCAGTCAGAGAAAACCTCCTTGGTTTCCTCGAAGCGGCCACAGGCCAGCATCGAATATCTTGGAAGGTAGGCGAAAGGCCCTTTCGACCGCAATTCCTTGAAATATTCGGTAGGGTCAGAGAGTATCGCCGTGTCGTAGGGATCGACGTCCCAAGCAGGTACGCCGGCAGGAACTTCAATCTCTAAATGACCCTCAATCATTTTGGTTGCTCTCACAATTTGGCTCCTCCCGTGATGTTGGTTAGACAACGCCGGATTCGGCCAGCAGGTTCAACTCCTCCAAGCTCACGCCGAGTTCGCCGCACAGGATCTCCTGATTGTGTTCACCGACCAATGGCGCACGCCGCGAGATTTTCCAAGGTGACCCATTGTAGATAGCGGCAGCGCCGGGGTAGGTGAAGCTCTGCCCCAGTTCAGGGTGCTCAACCTCCACGAAGAACTCCCTCTCTTCCAAGTGAGGATCGCCTATTATGTCATCTAAAGTTCGCACACCACCCCAGGGAAAGTCCCTTTCCTGACCTCCCTGCCATATCTCCGATTGGGTCATCTGCTCAAAGAACTGGGCCATGACATCCGTGATGTGGAAGGCGTTTTCCAGGATTCCGTCGGGAGCGTAGTACTTCTCATCCAGCAGGTCCTGAGCCATCCCGTGGTCATCCATCCATTCGGCCAAGACCTTGAGTCTCGCCGGGGTCAGGTTGCTCCCCGAACGGGTGACATTAACCCAATCGCCGCCCTTGGTGGCAAGCTGAATCCGGGTGGACATGTCGGGTGAGGCATGTCTGCCGGTATGCCGCTGCACAACTTCCCCAGTGGAGAGGTAGATGGCGATTGCTCCTTCGGTGGTGAGGGCGCAGGCTTCGTGAATCGACGCATCTATATACTGCCCCTCTCCGGTCATGTCCCGGTGGTAGAGAGCAGCTAGGATGCCGATATAGGCATAGTGTCCGGCTATGTGCCAAGCGTTGCCGCCACCCGGCGCTATTGGAGGAGCGTCGGGCACGTCCTCTTGGTCATAACCGGAGGACGCCATCTGTCCTCCCGCCGCCAGATGAAGCAGGTCGCATGACAGGAAATCTCGCCAAGGGCCGTTCTGACCAAATGGCGTTAAAGAGCACATGATTAAAGATGGGTTCAGTTTGGACAGATCGTCATAGCCAAGCCCCAAATCAGGCATGCGGCCAGGAGGTTGGGTCTCCAACACCACATCGGCGGTGCGGGCCAGTTCCCGGTACAGCCTTTGTCCTTCCTTGCTGTTCAAATCCAGGGTAACACCCCGCTTGGAGGTGTTGTAGTGCCAGAACGATAGACTGGTCTCCCGGCTGGGTTTGTCCGCCAAAAATGGGCCAATCAGCCGGCTATTCTGTCCCCCTGGCGGTTCAATCTTGATAACGTCGGCTCCTAAGTCCGCCATGAGTTTGCCGCAGAACTGGCCTTTTTCGTCGGCCAACTCCAATACTCTAATGCCATCCAAAGGGCCGGGCAGGTCAGCCTGAGGCCCTTGCATGCTCTCTGTCGTCATGGAAGCGCCTCCTGTATATAAGGGAACTTGGGCATAGTCGGCGGCCAAAAAGTGCCGTCTTCATAAGCGTCGGTGATTTCGTTTATCGTGAGACCCAACAAGTTCTCAAAAATCTCACGGTTGTGCTGGCCAATCATCGGTGGTGGTTTATCGATGCTGGCCGGAGATTTTTCCAGTTTGAAGGGAGCGTTTTGGAACTTCCAGTTGCCCAGCATGGGATGCTCCATCTGCGTGTACATCCCACGGTGGCGCAGTTGAGGGTCGTTCTCCACCCGGTCCTCCGAGCTCTGCACCGGCATGGCCCGGACGCCGGAATTCTGACACAGTTCCATCAACTCGTATTTCTCTAAGGTCTGGGTCCATTTCTCGATGCCCGAGTCCATGTCCTCTTGGTGCTGGATGCGTCCCCCCACGGTTTGGAGCTTGGAGTCTGTGGACCAAGCCGGTCTTCCCATCACTTCGGCTAGTTTGGTCCATTCGTCGTCGGAAGTGCAGGCAATCACGCACCAGTCGTTGTAGCCGCCGCCCTTGGTGCGGTAGGCGTTATGGGGCGCCATTATGGGACCTCGGTAGTTGTTCAGCACCGGTGCGCCGGGCCACACGGACCGGTTCCCCGGTGGGTAGCCCTCTCGTTTTGACTTGCGGCCGTTAACTGTGCGATCCAAGAAGGCTGGCCCCGAAAGGGTGATTCCGGTAATCATCTGGGAGAGGTCCACGTGTTGGCCCTTGCCGGTGGCGTTGCGGTGGCGCAGTGCAGTTAGAGCGCACATTGCTCCGTACATCCCGCCTGTATCGTCTAGATACGACCAGCCCCAGCCAGCAGGAGGTTCGCCCGGCAGTCCGGATAAGAAGGTCAGTCCGGATAGGGCTTGGGCCGAAGGTCCCATGGTGCTATAAGCATGGTGCCGCCCGGTCTGGCCGAAGCCTGCCATGGAGACGTAAACCAAGTCGGGGCGTAGCTTGCGCATTTCCTCGTAACTGAGCCCCCACCGTCGCATGATCCGGGAGCTGAAGTTCTCTATAACGACGTCTGAAACGCCGATAAGTTGCTTTACCAAGTCCAAGCCTTTTTCAGTGCGGGTATTGATGCTGATACCCCGCTTGTTGGCATTGGTGTCAGCGAACTGTCCGGTGGAATTGGGGCCGGGTTCCACCCCCGGAGGTATGGTAAATCGATTTTGTCGCAGGATGTCCAGGTTCTCGGGCCACTCAACTTTTATGACGTCGGCGCCCAGAGTTCCCAGCCAACGGGCGGCCCAAGGTCCTGCCCGCACCCAGGTGAAATCAACTACCCGGATGCCATCTAAGGGTTTCGGTTTTTTGGAATCAACGTTCATTCAGCAGAATCACTCTTTGATTAAGATTTGACGCTCTGGTTATTTGCCCCGGATTTTGCGCACAAGCCCAGCACCTGACACTGTAATCTGGGGACATTTTGCTGTCAATCATTCCGTTAGCCCATGGCCGATGGGTCGAACTTGGAAAACATTCGGGCTAACAGGCATTGCGCGGGCTTAATTATGACCGTGTTTGGTTTGTGCAATCCCCCTGCTTAAGCCATAATGAAGTGACTCTGAACCAGAGAGGAGACCCTATGAAGATCCTGCTCATAGCGACTAACCGGCATGGCCGGCTCATGAGCCGCATGGACGCCCATCCCCTGCCCATCGGGCTGGCCTACGTGGCTGGCCACCTGGACCCGGAGCGGCATACTGTCAAGGTCATGGACCTCATGTTTGCCGACGACTATCTGGCGGAAGTGGCGGCAACGGTCAATCAATTCCAGCCCGACTTAGTTGGCGTATCCCTGCGGAACCTGGACAACAATAGCTACATAGACAATCAGTGGGCTTTGCCGACCACCAAAGAGGTAATTAGCCTGGTTCGCAAGAACAGCCCGGCCACGATCGTTTGCGGTGGCCCCGCTTTCAGCATCTTGCCCAAGGAATGTTTTTCCTTCGTGGAGCCTGACTTGGGCATAGCCGGCGACGGTGGAGAGACATTTGCCGAACTTGCTGACCGGTTGGATTC
>DCAE01000128.1:8656-28563 GCA_002311385.1 Dehalococcoidia bacterium UBA1141
CGCTGCGCCTCCACCTTCGGTAAACCGCCGCGCTTTGAAGACCTAGAGATGGATAAATACCGTCAAGCGGGTTTCGGCATAGGTGTGCTCACCAAGCTGACCAGCTTTAATTACATCGGCGCCGGAAAGGGCGACAATGGAGACCATGAGGAAGAGAGCGCTTGGAGAGTCTTCCGGCCGATAGAAGAAGTGGTTAAAGAAGTCAAAGACATGGAGCAACGCTTCGATATTAAAAAGGTGTTCTTTATCGACAATGGCTTCAACATTCCTATGGACCATGCAAAATCCTTCTGCAAGGCCTTGATTGACGCCGACCTGGGTGTTCATTGGAATACATGTCTTTCGCCGCAGGACTGCGACCTAGAGTTGGTTCAATTGATGAAAAAAGCGGGGTGCGCCTTGGTCTTGATGACCGGACTTGGCGGCGATTCCGACGAGGGGGTTCCTTTGGGCGAGAACCTGGAGCGTCTGCGGCAGGTCTGCCAAACCTGCGAGGAAGGCGACCTCCACTACTCCATCTCTCAGAGTTTCGGAGACCCGGGGGAAACGGCCGAATCGGTGGAAGAGAAGCTGGACTTCCTGCGAAGCATCAAGCCAGCTTTGGCCAATCTCAGAGTGGGCGTGCGCATGCTTCCCGGCTCCGATATTGCCGCCCAGGCTGTGGAAGACGGTCTGATTTCCGACGAATCGGACCTAATCAAACCGACGTTCTATGTGGAAGAGTCGGTCAAGGGTTGGATCGTTGACCATTTGCAGGCCGAAGCCAGCAAGAACCCTCGTTGGAACGTTTTTTAGGTTTTACCCTCTGGCAAATTCTCTGGCATCACATGAGTAACCCAATTTTATCAATTAGCCTAGCTTAGGAGGCTGTTCATTGGGAAACCTTAAGGGCAAATACTGCATTGTGGGCGTGGGTGAAACCCCGTTTACCCGCGGCTCAGGGCGCACCACTCGAGCGATGGGCGCAGAGGCAATCCGGCATGCCATGGACGACGCTGGCTTAAATTCCCAGCAGGTGGATGGAATCCTGAGCTACCACGGTGGGGACTCCACCCCGGCCACGTCCATCATGTACGACCTGGGCATCAGGCCAAATTTCTACATGGACTGCTCCGGCGGCGGCTCTAGCACCGAGGCCTTGGTGGGCTTGGCCATGGGCGCAATCGAGGCAGGGATGTGCGACACGGTGGCCGTGTATCGGTCCATGAACGGCTACTCCCAAATCCGCATCGGCGGCACGGGCGTCAGGGCCGCCCAACCGGTGAGCGGCGCGGACGTCATGTTGCGCCCCTACGGGCTGATAAGCGCCGTACAGCGTTTTGCCTTCACTTTCACCCGCCACATGATGGAGTACGGCGTCACCAGCAGCGACCTAGCCCACATCAAGGTAGCCCACAGCAATCATGCCAGCAATAACCCCAAGGCATTGATGAAACAACGGGTCACAGTGGACGATGTGCTTAATTCCCGGTGGATCATACGGCCCTGCGCCCACTTACTGGACTGTTGCTTGGAGACGGACAACGCAACCTGTTTAATCGTAACCACCACCGAGCGGGCCAAAGACCTGCGGCAACGACCGATACAGATTCTTGGGGTTCAAGGCCGGGGCACCAAGCCCGGTGGCGACTTCCACTATCAGCATGGGCCCATCACCAGGGTCGCTGGGCACTACATCGGCCCCAGGATTTTCGAGCAGGCCGGTATCACCCACGATGAAGTTGACGTCACCGGCTGCTACGACGCCTTCACCTACACCGCCCTGCTCCAGTTCGAAGACTACGGCTGGTGTAAGAAAGGGGAAGGCAAAGACTACGTTACCAGTGGCATCATCAACCTGGGCGGCAAGCGGCCGAACAACACCAGCGGTGGCCATTTGTGCGAGGGCTACACCCACGGCATGAATATGGTCATCGAGAACGTGCGCCAACTCCGCGGGACGATTGACGATTATTGCCCTCAAGCCGAAGAAGGGATTCACACATACGATTATTCCGAGGGCAAGTGCCGCCAAGTGAAAGACGCCGAGACCAGCATGAATATGGGCTGGGGGACGCCGGCGGTCGGTAGCGCCTTAATCTTGAGGAAATAGGTCAAGTCCCTGCTATAGGACGCCGGTCCCGACATATATATCCGACATTCGCACTGCAATCATAAGAGGTAGACAAATGCCCGTTTACGAGCACCGTGGCCAACAAATGAGCGTGCCAGATCAAGACCTGGAATACACCGGCTACTTCGACGCCGCCAAAGAAGGCCGGCTGGTTGTGAAGAAATGCCAGGGTTGCGGCCTCTTGAGAGGCGAACCCGGACCGGCTTGTCCGTGGTGCCCCTCGCAGGAATGGGAGTGGCAAGATGTGAGCGGCAAGGGGACTATTTATAGCTACCAAATCGTTGCCCACACTGTGATTCCCGGTTTCAAGGACTGGGCGCCATTCGCCATCGTGTTGGTTGAGCTTGACGAGCAGAGTGGGAAACCCGAGCCTGGCGACGGTCTGCGCATCACGGCAAATCTGGTTGACAGCAACATGGACGCGGAAAAAGAAGAGAATGTGGCTATCGGCAAGCGAGTGGAGGTGGTGTTTCATAAAAGCGAGGGGGATTTCGTTCTTCCCCAATTCAAGTTGTCCGGCGAAGCGCCGCAGGGGCCGGTGTGGAGCCACGTTACCTGAGCCGAACCACACTCCTATTTCCTTCCGAAGATCTTTGGACAAGCCCATTCCAATTTGAGGGAGTGTTGCGCCAAAACTGTCATTCTAAAGAGCGAAGCGACGAAGAATCCCATGACCCAAGCGTAAAGATTCTTCCCTTCACGCAGGATGACATTGTGAAGGAGACATTTGAGGCAAGTAACTTCAAGGGCGAGGGTTGGGGGGTCGGCTTTTCAAATCCGAGTCGAGATTCTACGAGCAATTATGGAAATATAAATTGGCGAAATTGATTAGCTTTGACATTGACGGCACGTTGGAGGTGGGCGAACCTCCAGGAATAATTACCATGGACATGGTCAGGGAGGCGCAGAAGGCAGGTTACCTAATTGGCAGCTGTTCAGACCGCACCATCAGCGGACAACAACGGTTGTGGGAAGAGCACGGCATTCTGGTCGAATTCACTGTGCTGAAGCACAACTTGGGCGAGGTTGCAGCCCAATTCGAAGCCGATGAGTACGTGCATATCGGTGACACGGACTTGGACCTGCGAGTATCCCAATCGGCGGGATTTCGATTCATACCAGTGGAAGAGGCGCCAAGCCTGGTATGGGGAATCAACGGGAAAAGCTAATAGCCAATGCGCATATTTGCGTACAGGGTTTTCCGATTTACCTGTGACTCTTAGGTTGTGGATACAGCTAGATGGCTAGGATTCGCCACCGTGGGTTTCCGGAGATGAACCGACAGCGGGGTTGGAAGTATCCAGAGATTCCTCTATTCGGGGCTTGAATGTCACTGAGTATTCTCTTCCTTCGTCGGCAGCCACCGCTCCCTGCATGGCGCTGATAGCCACTTCAATCTGGTCATCATCGGGAATCCTGGTGGTCAGCCGCTGCAGGAGCAATCCCGGCCAGGCTACAGCATGTCCAAAAAGCGAATCTTGGTGTTTGCCGCTGAAGCGGATTATCTCATAGCTGATCGCCGCTATGACCGGAATGAGCACGATTCGCGAGATTATCCGCCATTCCATAGGAGGGTTCATCAGCAGCGCAAACACTACGATGGAAACCAACATTACGGTCAAGAGGAATGCGGTTCCGCAACGGGGATGCGGTGTGGGGAATTTACGCACATTTTCCACGATTAAGGGCAGACCCGCTTCATAGGTGTGAACCGCCATGTGCTCCGCTCCGTGGTAAGCAAAAACACGCTTGATATCTCTTAGAAAACTTATCCCCCAGATATAGCCCACCAAGAGCCCCAGTCGAAGCCCACCCTCAATCAACTCACTGACGATTCCCCCGGAATCCAGAAGCCAGATAATCAACAAGGGCAGCATGAAGAAGACACCGATGCCCATCACCATGGCGGCGGCTAGCGTTGCCCCCAACAACCAACTGGGGATTTCTCCGCCCTCTTCGCCAGCCTGGTCTTTGACGGCCATATTGGCCGATAGGTGGAGGGCCTTGATACCCAAGACCATGGTTTCCACCAAGGCGATGAAGCCTCGAATTAGAGGGAATTGGCGCATGCGTCCGGTGTAGAGGGAATTGAGGACTTCACTGTGGTGCTCAATGGTGCCGTCTTGGCGACGAACGGCCAAGCTGAAGTGATTCCGTCCACGGATCATCACTCCTTCTATCACAGCTTGCCCACCGTAGGAGAACCTGGGCTGTTCAGCCAACGAATCCTCCATATTTGCTTAGGTGATTAGGACTGGCCAAGGCTCTGCCAATGATGGAGGCGCACTTTATATTATGAGGATTTTCGGACGCAACGTTCGGCGCAAAATACGCCAAGTTGTGTGAGACCATCAAAATCCGGTGTTAGCCTTGAGTTGATGGATAGCCAACCGCTCTACTGGAGGCTATAACGGCGGCGCATTCGTTCGATTCGACCCTGCGTGTCAACGACCCGCTGCTCACCGGTGTAGAAGGGGTGACAGTTGCTACAAACTTCTACCCGCACCG
Source organism: Dehalococcoidia bacterium UBA1141 (assembly GCA_002311385.1). Taxonomy (GTDB): domain Bacteria; phylum Chloroflexota; class Dehalococcoidia; order Lucifugimonadales; family UBA3495; genus UBA1141. Next base: position 13,278 of record DCAE01000128.1, read on the forward strand.
CTGGCTTGGTACCGCCGGTTTCAAAGACATTGCCACACGAGCAGGTCACGGTTGATTTTACAAATTGAGGATGAATTTCTGCTTTCATAGTTGTTACTGTTCTAGATTTCCTTGAGTGATTTCCGGCAAGTGATTCCCGGGAGTGATTTCCGGCCAATTAGTTAGATGCCTGACACGATTTCGGGATTCTGTTGGCCGACACTCGAAAACGCTTTTAGTTGCAGATCTAGGAGGCGACTTCGACAGGGTACACGCTCACTCGGCGTTTACCCTTTGCCACCCACTCGAATTTCACCAATCCGTCGGTCTTGGCGAATATGGTGTGATCCCTACCCAGACCCACGTTGGAACCCGGGTGGATTCGCGTGCCTCTCTGCCTGATGATGATAGCGCCACTTGTGACGCTTTCACCACCGTATTTCTTTACGCCCAAGCGCTTGGAATTGCTATCACGACCGTTATTGGTGCTGCCACCTGCTTTCTTATGAGCCATTAAGCTTTTTCTCCTGACTCGGCTTGCGCAGCGGCCGCCGGTGTAGCTCGCCGCGCCCTTGGCCTGCTGGCCCTCCGTGGGGCTGGCTTGCCCTCGCCTTCAATCATTACGTCTTGAATCAACACCCTGGTGTAGGTTTGGCGATGGCTTTTCTTCCTGCGATACCGTGTCTTGCGCTTGTACTTGAAAACGATTAGTTTCTTGTCTTTGTAGTGGGACTGAACCTGGGCAAGCACCTTGGCGCCATTGATGAAAGGCGAACCAAAAGTAACCTCTCCACCGTCGGAAATTGCCAATACTTCGCCAAATTCAGCGACTGAGTCAACGCTTAACGAGAGCTTTTCAACATCCAGGGTATCTCCGGGTTTTACCCTGTATTGTTTCCCGCCAGTCTTAAAAACCGCATAATCCATACTTTTTACTCCGGCTTCCCATGGTAAGACAGCGTGCCTGAAGTGTCAAGACGAATAGGAGGATCAGAGCTTGGGTTATAATACCCTCCGGCATCACTTTTTCACTTGTTTTCAAATATCAAAGGCGAAAAAAACCGGGTAGTTGCCTGGAATTGATAACTGGACGATGTTATCAGCAAACCTCCCGAGGATGGCCTACTAGGATGGAATCACCAAGCGGCGACGAGCTTCGCAAGGCATTCGTTGCAGCCACCGACTATCTAGAGCGCTATAGAGACGCAATCAACTCTCTAAACGTTTTTCCCGTGCCCGATGGAGACACCGGCACCAACATGCTCTTGACCATGCGCTCGGCCCTAGAGCGATGCCCCAACACCCCTCACTCCAGCGCCAAAGATGTCCTCTCCGGACTTGCCGAGGGCGCGTTCTGGGGTGCGCGAGGAAACAGCGGCGTAATTCTCTCCCAACTATTCCGGGGCTTGTCGGACGCTAGCAAAGACACTCAGGATGACCCTAATCCATGGCTAGTCCGGGGCTTGCGGCTTGCCACCGAGGCCGCTTACAAGTCGGTGGTCAAGCCAGTGGAAGGCACGATGCTTTCTGTGATTAAGGCTTCTTCTTACGAGACAGCATGGATGGCAGAGCAACACCTTTCGGGAAAGCAAGTTCATTCTGGTCCAGACGAAAAGGCGGACCAAGCTCCCGAACTGGCACCAAACTTATGGGAAACGGCTTTCGATGCTGCCGTAGAAGCCTTATACGCCACCCCCAGCCAGCTACCGATACTCCGAGAAGCCGGTGTGGTGGATGCTGGCGGCATGGGAGTAACAGTAATTCTGGGCGCAGCATTTTGCTCGCTCACAGGCCGTGATCCGAAGCTGGTGGACCAAGCCATTCAATCTTGTTGCGTCGAGCCGGTAGACATAAAGGCCTCACAGCATGGTGAACTTAAGGGGCTTAATAGCATCTTTCTGGATACCGGTTTGGGCGACGATTGGGGTTATTGCATACAGTACGTTATCGACGCCACCGATTCCGAATCAACCTTATCCGCAGAAACCGTGCGAGACGGGCTCGGGCCCGAACTGTCTGGATCGGCGGTGGTAATCAGCGATGGACAATACCTAAAGTTGCACGTTCACGCTTCCGACCCGGGTCCGGCCCTCAGTTATGGTGCCTCGCTGGGCTCTCTAGACCGTATCAGCGTCGAAAACATGAGCATCCAGAACTCTCACTTCGTCGCAGGCCACCGAGCAAATACAAACAACGGCGCCCGGCTTACTGTGGTGGCCGTGGTTCAGGGTAAAGGGCTTGCCAATTTGTTTCTGGATTCCGGAGGAAGCGGCGTAATAGATGGTGGGCAGACCATGAATCCCAGTGTGGGGCAAATAGTCGAGAAGGCTGCGGCGATCGGAGCAGCCGATGTAATCCTGCTTCCCAATAATAGCAACGTTTTAGCGGCGGCAAACCAGGCGGCGGCGCAGGACCCTCGACTCCATGTGGTGCCATCTGTTTCGGTACCTCAAGGCGTGGCAGCCCTCTTGGCATTCAATCCAGAGGAGACCTTGGAGCATAATTTAGAGGCGATGTCGGTTGTGTTGGACACAGTAACATCATTGGAAGTGACACAGGCCGTGCGTGATACCTCCCTAGGCGGCAAGTCTGTTAACGCTGGTCAATACATCGGATTGCTACAAGGTGAAATCAAGGCAACCGGCGAGACTCCGGAAGGTGCCCTCATGGCCATTTTCAACGGGATAGTGACCTCTGCCGACCAAATAGTCACGATTTTCCGGGGGATTGACGCAACACCCGGTGCCAGCCAATATGTGCAAGCTGAATTGGTTGACCGATTTCCCGGCATCCAAGTGGACCTGATTGACGGCGGCCAGCCCCATTACCATTACCTGGCGTCGGTGGAATAGAAGTGCTGGAATTTGGAAATATGAGTGAGATTATGTCTGCAATTGATGAAGTAAGACTTCCTGCGCTCGGCTTATCCTTCGGCAGCCGCTAAAACATGGCGATTAGAATCGTAACCGACAGTACCAGTGATATCCCAATTGAACTGGCCGCCCGTTGGAATATCACGGTGATCCCCTGCTACATCATCATCGGTGATCAATCCTACAAAGACGGCGTGGACATTACCGCCGACGAGTTTTACGCCCAGTTAACCTCCGGAGGCCGGTTGCCCACCACCACACAACCGACCGCCGCCGATTTCCAAGCGGTTTATCAAGAGCTCCTTTCCCAAGGCCACCAAATTGTGTCGGTTCACATATCCGGCAAACTCAGCGGCACGCTGAATTCAGCCCACCAAGCCCGCGCCGCACTGGGTGAAGAGGACACCAGTGGTATCGAGATTGTGGACTCCCAATTGGCGTCCGTCCCTCTGGCCTTGCTCACAGTGTCTGCAGCAGAGAAAGCAGGTCGCCTGGCTACTCCCCAAGAGGTAGGAGAAGCGGCCAAGCAGGAGATCCCAGAGATAGGCTGCTTTTTCGTGCCCGACACCCTGGAGTATTTGCAAAAAGGCGGGCGAATCGGCAAGGCCAGTGCGTTTCTGGGCTCTATGCTCAATGTGAAGCCCATATTGACCATCAAGGACGGAGAAGCTCATCCTTTGGAGCGCACTCGGAACCTCTCTAGGGCCATTCGCCGGATAATCGAGCTGGCTCAGGGAAACGCTCCCGTCCGGCAACTTGCCGTGATGTACAGCACCCAACGAGAACAGGTCGATACGCTTTTGGAGGGTCTATCCGGTCTGATGGCCGTCGAGAAAATCGTTGTGGTCCGCTTTGGACCCACCCTGGGAACCTACCTTGGGCCTGGCGCCATAGGCGTGGCCATGGCCAAGGGCGATGATATACTAAGGCCCTGATGGCCTCCTCAAACCGCGCCTCACCAACCTGGCAGGAGATTCTGGCCAATATCCTGCGACTGGAAGAGTCCCGAGGATTCGAAGACCGGGCCGTGGTCGGTGGGTTGGACAAATTCCTCCAACAATGGTCCGCCGCAATGAAGGAAAGCTCGGCGGACACGGCTCTGATTAAGAACTTAGACAGGAAACCCTATGCCGAAATGGCAAAGGGCGAGCGCCGCCGCTGGTCACAGCGTTGGAACATTTACCTGGAGGATTATTCGTCGCAAAATGAGCCGCCCGGAAACGAGCAGCCGCAAAACCAACCAAGTCCAAAACACAAAAACACCGCCACCCCATCCGCCCGTTCCACCAAACCCGACGCACCGGTTAAGCCCGCTCAATCCAAGCCGAGCCCGAAACCTAAGACCGCGAAAGCGAAACCTCCAACAGACAGTCAGACCGTAAAATCCAACGCCAACGGCAAGAAATCTCCCACCGGGCTGCAATTGGACGTACCCGTTAACCGGCTGCGGGGAGTGGACACCAAGCTTTCCGCCAAGTTGGCCCGCCTGGACGTTAGTACCATTCGCGACTTGCTATATCTGTTCCCCCGCAGGCACCAAGACTACTCCAACTACACAAAGATTTCTAAGTTGGTACCTGACGAAGAATGCACAGTCATAGCCAACGTTTGGGAAGTCCAAGCATTATCCGGCGGGCGAGGGGGCAAGCGCAAAGACACCACGGCCGTACTGGGCGACGAAACAGGCAATCTCAAGGTCATCTGGTTCGGACAGCGCTACCTGGCACAGACACTCAAGCCCAACTCCCGCATCGCAGTCAGCGGCAAGCCCAGTGTTTTCCGAGGACAGTTGGTACTGCTGTCTCCCGACTACGAGGTACTGGACAATGAGCAGACCCCTATTCACACCGGTCGTATGGTGCCCATATACCCGCTTACCGAGGGCTTGTCCGGGCGTAACCTGCGCCGGTTCACCTGGCAAGCGTTACAGGAATGGCTGAGTGGCATCGAAGAACTGCTGCCCTCTGAGATCCTGCCCCGCAGCGGTGGCATGCCCTTGCAGGAAGCGATTCGCCAAGCCCACTTTCCCGACACCCCTGAACTGTGGGAACAGGCCCGAAATCGCTTGGCTTTCGACGAATTATTCACCCTACAACTGGCGGTTTTGGGTCGTCGTAAGCACCGCAACCAAGACGTTACCGGAGTCGCCATAGAAACCCAGCATCAGGTGCTTGAAGACTTTCTGTCATCGTTGCCCTTCAAGTTCACCAATGCTCAAAACCGGTGCGTCCGTGACATCATGACCGACATGGAACGGGGCACTCCACCGATGAACCGATTGCTGCAAGGGGAGGTGGGCAGCGGCAAGACGGTGGTGGCCCTGGCCGCCCTGCTGATGGTGGTCGCGCAAGGGCATCAGGGAGCGATAATGGTTCCCACTGAGGTGCTGGCTGAGCAGCATTTCCATACGGTGAGTCGCTTACTTGGCGGGTCGTCCGATGAAGCAAAAGATGAAGCAAAATCTGACTATTTGGTGACCGTCAATTTGGAATCCATAGGTCGTCAGGTTTCTGTGGGCTTGCTTACCGGCAGCACCCGGGCAGCCCGGAAACGAGAGCTTACAGAGATGGCGGCCTCAGGCACGCTTGACCTGATGATAGGCACCCATGCCCTGATTCAATCAAGTGTGTCCATGCCAAAACTGGTTTTGGCGGTGACCGACGAGCAACACCGTTTCGGGGTGGCCCAGCGTTCCGCCCTGAGGCAACGCAGTGAAGAGTCTCCTCATGCGCTGCTGATGTCGGCCACGCCCATACCCCGCACATTGAGCCTGACTCTATACGGCGATTTGGATATTTCCACCATTGACGAGCTGCCAGCGGGTAGGCAGGAAGTTGCTACTAGGTGGTTGGCGCCCACCAGCCGAGAAGCCGCCTACGGTTTCCTGCGAAAGCAGGTACTGGAGGGACGCCAAGGGTTCGTAATCTGTCCTCTGGTGGAAGAGTCGGATGTTATCGAAAGCAAAGCCGCCAACGAGGAGTACGAGCGTCTCTCCACTGAAGTGTTCCCCGACCTGACCGTGGGACTCCTTCATGGCCGCATGAACGCCAAGGAGAAAGACCGTGTGATGCGGAAGTTCCGGGATGGTGAGACAGCGATTTTGGTCTCCACGGCGGTGGTTGAGGTGGGTATCGATGTGGCAAACGCGTCAGTAATGTTAATCGAGGGAGCCGACCGATTTGGGCTGGCCCAGTTACATCAGTTCAGGGGCCGCGTCGGTCGCGGCGAGCACAAGAGTTACTGCATGCTGCTTTCGGACAGTCCGTCGGAGGTTGCCAAAGAGCGCCTATCGGCGTTGGAGCATATTCACGACGGCTTCCAACTGGCCGAGGTGGATCTGGAACTTCGGGGGCCTGGAGACTTCTTCGGAACCCGTCAGAGCGGGCTGCCCAATCTGCGCATGGCCCACATATCCGATCGAAACATCTTGGAGTCGGCTAGGGAAGCAGCAGCCCAAGTGATGGAAGAAGACCCTGAACTGAAATCCAAGAAACATGCCTTGTTGGCAGCCCAAGTCGCTCGTTTCTTGGATGCGGTAACCGAAGAGAACAGCTAACCCTGGTTGAGCCTAGACGAATTTATAGTCACACCGAGGGTTACATGCAAACCTTGAGGTGCACACATAAACTCTGGACTTGACCCAAATTCGTTCGTCCTGGGCTTGTGGAAGGATTTTTCAGCCAGGCACTTTGAACCGGTATCCCACCAGGTAAACTGTCTCAATGAACGAGCGGCCTGGTGCTTCAATCTTGGAACGCAAGCGGCGCACGTGAACATCCACCGTCCTAGTGCCGCCCAAATAGTCGTATCCCCAGACCTGGCTCAGCAGGTTCTCCCTGGAGTAGACCCTTCCCGGATTGGAAGCCAGCAACACCAGAAGCTGGAATTCTTTGTAGGTTAGAGAAACCCGTCGGCCCGCCACCGTCACATCGTAGCGCTCAAGGTCAATGGACAATTCACCGACCTTGAGAATTCGGGCTCCCACCGGTCTTTTTACTCGGTAGATGACTTGATTTATTCGCACCAATAACTCAGAGTCGGACAGTGGGTGGATAATCAATTCGTCGGGATTCAGGGATGGGTCATATGTTTCCAACGCTTCTCTGGACAGTACAGCAACCACCGGAATCTTGAGCTTCCGGCACTGTTCAACGGCTTCTCTCGCCTGACCCAGATCTACGGTGGACAGGTCCAGCAAGACAGCCTCCGGATGTTGTGCTGGTTGCTGCCCGCTAACCGAATCAAGGCCAGATCCGAATTGTAATTCCATTCCGGACCGGCAGAGAGACTCGGTCAAGGGAGCAAAGCCGTTATTCTGATTTCCCAGCACAAAGAGCGTAGTCACGCGATTATCCGTAGCTCCAGAGATGCCTACTTGACTGATTGGAGTATATCACCGAACCCGTTTGGCAAGGTTGCGGGTGGTGGGAAAGCCGCTTCAAGCCATAAATAAGCTAGACCGAATTGACGCAAGATGGCGGGCCAATTATTATTGTGGCGAGGATACCGCTTTATAGGTAGCCCAAACACGGATAGCCCAAATACGGGCGTGAACTACAGCCGTCTCTTGAGTTCTCGTTTTCCGGCGACCTAATGCTTTTCCAGCTTAGCAGCAAACGCGGAGGTACAAAATATGACCGTCCAAACATTGCCCGAATCGGCCAAGGAAGTACGGCAACTCATCCGCACCGGACAATGGCGGGGAATCACCTCCGGCGTTGCGCCTGGACATGTGCAGGCCAACCTGGCAATCTTGCCCAGAGATTTGGCCTTCGATTTTCTGTTGTTCTGCCAACGAAATCCGAAACCATGTCCTTTGCTGGAAGTCATTGAACCCGGCAAGGTTGAGCCTGTAATCACTGCGCCCGGAGCAGACATACGCACGGATGTGCCAGCTTACCGAATCTACGAAAACGGGGTTTTCACCGGCGAGACGGAATCCCTGGTTGATTATTGGCGCGACGATTTGGTGTCATTCCTGTTGGGGTGCAGCTTCTCCTTTGAAAACGCCATGGTGGAGGCTGGCATCCCTTTGCGGCACCAAGAATTGGGATTGAATGTCGCTATGTACATCACCAACATCCCGACGACCCCAGCTGGCGTGTTCTCCGGACCCACGGTGGTGAGCATGCGACCGGTGAAGCGTGACCAGATTGTCCGAGCTGTGCAGGTTACCTCCCGGTTCCCGGCGACCCACGGAGCGCCCATACACATCGGCAAACCGGAGGACATCGGGATTCTGGATTTGGACAAACCAGACTTCGGCGACCGGGTGGAGCTTCTTTCCGACGAGGAGCCGGTGTTCTGGGCCTGCGGCGTGACTCCACAAGCAGTGGCGTTGAGTTGCAAACCGCCTTTGATGTTCGCCCACGGCCCCGGAAAGATGTTCATCACAGACCAGCGTGACGTGGATTATGCGGTTTTATAACCGTCAGCCCTTGGCGGTTAATTATCAGCAATTGTAGGAGCGAAATGCCCGAAACCGGCGATACAATCGAAGACCTGATCCTTCAGCAGGACAAACGAGGGGTTGCTCACCTGCGGCCTCACCTGCCAACCGATTTTTGCTCCCAAGCCGCAAGCTACATCATGGACCATCCTGGCGATGTGGTAATCGTCACGGGGTTCTACATCTTGATGACCGGCACACCGGAAACCGACGGCCCTCCTGGCGCAATCGCCATAGGAAGCGCTCTACAAGCGTTGGGACGAAAGGTTACCTACGTTACTGATTCCATCTGCTTTGCAGCATTGCAGGACCTGGCCGGCCCGGGCGCAGAGGTACTCGAGTTTCCCATCACCAATGTGGCGGACAGCAAGCGAACCGCCAAAGAAATGCTGGCCCAGTTGAAACCCGGCCTGCTGATTTCCATCGAACGAAGCGGCCGCACCAAGGACGACACCTACCTGAACATGCGGGATGCGGACATTACAGACAACACGGCTCGGCTGGATTACCTCTTTGACGAAGGCATACCATCGGTTGGCATCGGCGACGGCGGCAACGAGATTGGCATGGGCAACCTGGCCGATGTCATACCCGGCATTGACCGTCTGCCAAAGAACCCGGCCATAGCCACGGTGGACAAGTTGGTGGTTGCTAGCGTTTCAAACTGGGGTGGCTACGGTCTGGTGGCGGCCCTGTCCCGCTTGGCCGGACGGAACCTGCTGCCCACGGCGCAACATGAAACCCAGATGATTCACCGTATGGTGGAGATAGGAATCGTCGACGGCACCACGGGTAAAGCCATACCCACCGTCGACGCCTTCACAACCGATGAGAACGCAGCGGTCCTAGAGCAGTTGCATGCTGTGGTGGGTTCGCCCTAGATTTGAACTAAGCCTCAACCCCTTCCGGGATTTCATCAGTGAGGTCGAAGGCATCGGGGAGCAGGGTCTTTTCTTCCAAGGCTAATAGCCGCCGGAGTTCGAAAATTTCATCGCGGAACTGGGCGGCTTTCTCGAACTGCAGGCTCTTGGCAGCTTCTTTCATCTGGGTTTCCAGGTCTTTCACCACCCGGAACATATCCGTCCGTGACATCTCTTGCCGGGCCGCTTTGTAACGGGACCGGTTCTCGGAAACTCCCTTGATGCTCTCGGTGATGTCGTGGACCTCTTTCTGTATGCTCTGGGGCTCTATTCCGTGCTTCTTGTTATAGTCGCCCTGAATCGTGCGCCGACGGTTGGTCTCGTCGATGGCCCGCTTCATGGAATCGGTAATTCTATCGGCGTACATGATTACGTGGCCGTCGGCGTGGCGTGCCGCCCGGCCAATGGTCTGGACCATTGACGTTTCGGAACGCAGATAACCTTCTTTGTCGGCATCCAGTATGGCCACCATGCTTACTTCCGGCAGGTCTAGGCCTTCTCGGAGAAGGTTGATACCCACGATGACGTCGTAAACCCCCAGCCTCAGATCGCGGAGAATTTCAATGCGGTCCAAGGTCTGTATGTCCGAGTGCAAGTAGGCATTACGTATGCCCATTTCCGAGAGATAATCCGCCAGTTCTTCGGCCATGCGCTTGGTCAGGGTTGTGACCAAGCACCGCTCTTTGCGTTCTACCCTAATCTTGATTTGCAGCAACAAGTCGTCAATCTGACCGGCGGTCGGTTTGACCTCCACCGTTGGGTCCAGCAACCCGGTCGGCCGGATTACCTGCTCGACTATCACGGAGCTGTTCTTCATCTCATAGGGCCCGGGAGTGGCCGATACGTAGACTACCTGATTGATGCGCGCGTCATATTCCTCAAAGTTTAAGGGCCGGTTATCCAGCGCCGAAGGCAGGCGAAAACCAAATTCGACCAAGGTCTTCTTGCGGGACATATCTCCGAGATACATACCCCGCACCTGGGGCAGGGTCATGTGAGACTCGTCCACGAAAATCAGATAGTCCTTGGGGAAGTAATCAAGTAAGGTCCATGGAGCGCTCCCTTCGGCACGGCGGGAAAGGTGGCGCGAGTAGTTCTCAATACCGGAACAGAATCCAGCCTCCTGCATCATTTCCAGGTCGTAGTGCGTACGGCTTTCCAATCGCGCCGCCTCCAGTATCTTCCCGTTGGAGCGCAGCAATTTCAGGCGTTCTTCCAGCTCCAGCTTTATGTCTTCGATGGCCAAGTCCATCTTCTCTTTGGGGGTAACGAAGTGGTTGGCCGGGAAAATCATCAACTCTTGGAGATCTCCCAGCAATTCACCGGTTAGCGGGTCTATCTGGGACATGCGCTCCACTTCGTCGCCGAAGAACTGGATGCGCACGGCTGCATCCTCATAGGCCGGCACCAACTCCAATGTATCGCCCCGCACCCGGAATTTGCCCCTGGCCAGGCCCATGTCGTTGCGTTCGTACTGCATGTCTACCAGTTGGCGCACCAGTTGGGACCGATTCCGAATGTCTCCCAATTTCAGACGGGCCACAAAATGGAAGTAGTCTTCAGGGTCTCCCAGACCGTAAATACAGGAAACCGAAGCCACTATCAGGACGTCCCGGCGGGTGAGCAGAGAGGCGGTAGCCGACAGCCGCAGTTTATCCAATTCCTCGTTTACGCTGGAGTCCTTCTCGATGTAGGTGTCCGATTGGGGCACGTAGGCTTCGGGCTGGTAGTAATCGTAGTAGGACACGAAGTACTCGACGGCGTTGTGAGGGAAAAACTCTTTGAACTCCGACGCTAACTGGGCGGCCAATGTTTTGTTATGAGCCATCACCAATGTTGGCCGCTGCACCTCTTGGATGATGTTGGCCATGGTGAAAGTCTTGCCACTGCCGGTGACGCCCAACAGTGTTTGACGGTCTATGCCTTCGTTCAAGCCGCTGGCTAGGCGCTCAACGGCAGCGGGCTGATCTCCCGTCATCTTGAAGTCAGCGACTAGGTCAAAGCGGCGGGGCTCCAGATGTGCGCCAGCAGTCCGGGCGTCATCCACGTCCCGTCCAGCCTCGGCCCAGCGTCGTCCTCGTGAGGTTTCAACCATTATTTGCTCTTATCCGCCTACTAAATTGATTGCACCGAAAGTCTGAAGTAATTATACGCCTGTTCATTTTTCGCTTCCCACCCAGCTTTCTCGTCAGCCGCCAGCTCCAAACTGTTGCAGGGCCAGCCGGATGCGTTCATCAACGGTGAGTTCTGAACTACGGTCCAGGTTGTTTACAGCTTGGCGGGCTTCGCTGGGAGAGTATCCCAAGGCGGTTAACGCAGCCACCACATCACCGTCATCGCCAGACTGGCTGGGCACCGACTCCAATTGATGGTCGGCCAGCTTGCCCTTTAACTCCAAGACAATGCGTCCTGCGGTACGGCGGCCAACACCCGGAGCATCGGATAGCGCCGCCACGTCCTCCGCCGAGATAGCCTCATATATCCGGGCAACGCCCAAAGAAGACAACAATGCTAAAGACAGACGGGGCCCGATGCCGGATACGCTGTTCAGCATTCCAAAAAGTTCCAGGGAGTTTTGGGTATTGAATCCGTAGAGCACCGGTTGCTCGTTTTGCATGCGGAGTTGCGTATGCAAGCTAACGGCATCCCCTATCGAGCCCAGTTCACCGATGGCCGTAGACGGCACGAATACTTGCAGCGACACCCCGCCAACCTGTATGTGGACCCAGTCTGGGCCGACCGCAGCCAGAATTCCCCGCACGCCGACTATCACTGGCTATCTCTCCGAGCCTGGGGATATTTCCCGTCCCAAAACATCGGCGGCATGCTCCTGCATCAAATGGCAGAGACATATCGAAAGAGCGTCCGCTGCGTCTGCCGGAGGAATCTCGGTTAAGCCCAAGGTGGCGGTCACGCTCTGTTGCATCTGCTCTTTGGTGGCTGCGCCATAGTTGGCAACGGCCAACTTTACTTGGGCTGGGCTGTAGGTGAAAACTGGAATTCCTGCGCTTGCGGCGCCAATCAGCACCAAAGCTTGGGCTTGTCCCACAGCAATCGCCGGGCCGATAAACTGGCGCTCGCCTTTGCCGACGAAAGGCTGCTCCACGGCAACGGCGGCGGGGTCAAAAATGGCTATCATGTTAAGGATGTGGGTATGCAACTGGTAGAGCCGCTGCTCTATGGGCATCTTGCTGGGCAGCGAAACCACTCCGTAATCAACCGGGCTTGGTTGTGTCCCCGAGGACACGACAGCGTATCCCATGTGTTGGGTTCCGGGATCAATACCAAGTACCAGCATGTAGCCCACTCCCCACCGTCACGGCTTGGTTACGTTAATCAAAGTTTAAGACGACTCTTGGTACCTTTCGAGGACTTCCGCAGGGAAGTCGGCATTGGTGTAGGCCTTTTGGATATCGTCCAGTTCTTCCAGAATATCCAGTAACTTCAAAGTCTGTTCCGCAGCGGTTTCGTCAAGGGTGATGGTTGTTTTGGGGACCATCGAAAGTTCTGCCGATTCAGGCTTGATGCCCTCAGCCTCTAGAGCTCCACGTATATTGAAGAGTTGCTCCGGAGAGGTGAAAATTTCCAGGATACCGTCTTCTAATTTGACGTCGTCCGCACCTGCGTCAATGGCCACCAGGCTCAACTCCTCTCCCTTTTCCTCATCGGCCATCTCTACGGTAATCAGGCCTTTGGACTCGAAGTTCCAGGCCACGCATCCGCTTTCCCCAAGGTTGCCGCCACACTTGTTGAACGTGGAACGAACGTCGGCAGCGGTGCGGTTGCGGTTGGGAGTCAATGCTTGGAGCAGAATCGCTCCACCGCCCGGGCCGTAACCTTCGTAGGTGATTTCCTCCAACTGCTCACCACCATCTCCATCCCCACTGGCCCGCTTAATCGCCCTAGTGATGTTATCCAAAGGCATGTTGCTGCTCTTGGCTTTTTCCACGGCCAGACGCAGGCGGAAATTCATATCCGGGTCACCGCCACCTCCCTCTCTTACCGCCAAGGCGATGTCACGGCTCAGTTTGGTGAACATAGCGCCTCTTTTAACGTCTGCTACGCCTTTTTGGTGCTTGATTGTTGACCATTTAGAGTGACCTGACAATTTGGACACCTCCTGAATGGAGTTTCGCTAGTTTGCAAATGATCGATGCCGGGAAGAATGTTGAGCCTAGGTAAGTAGACTCATGGGTAGATGAATTCTAATGCGTCGTTAGCCAGTCTGACTCAGGGTTAGCTTGATTTTAGCACTGGGTCGAAAATGGGTCAAAAATCGCTATCTGAGTCCGTCGGGGAGCCTCACCACCATCACACCGTCACTCAAGCGAATCTCGCGTATGACGCTGGCCAAGGCTGGGATTAGGATTTCGCCAGAGCCGCCAGATGTTACGTAAACGTCGTTGCTGCCCGTCTCCAGAATCTCACTGACGCTGCCCAAGTCTTCTCCCTGTTCGGTCTGTACCTTCAGTCCCACAATCTGATAATGGAAATATTCGCCCTCGGGCAGATGGGACGCCTCAGACTCCGGCACGGTCAAATCTTCACCCAAGAGATTTTTGGCCGAGCTTTCCGAGTCAAGTCCTTGAAGTTGTAGAATGATTTGGTCGCCGGATGCGTTGGCTTTGCGGGAAGGGCCAGATGCGCCGGACTTGTGTGATTTGAACGTGGCCGGTGATGAGGATGATATTTCGTAGGGCTGGTCAAGTATGTAGATAACGCGGCCGGTGTTGAATCTTTCAGGAACTTCGCTGAGAATTACTGCCCGGATGCCTCCCGCCATGCCATGAGTGCCGACAATCTTTCCGACTATGATTGGCTCCACGCCGGACTGGGACAGGTGGGATTTAGGGTGTTGAGACGGGGAATCTGTCAATGCATATCCAGAGAGGCAAATGTTCCGTGGTTTCGCCGGTTCGCCGAAGGTCAGACGATTTCGAGGACTGCGTGGGTACCGTCTTTCACCGCCGCCACCCTAAGTAATACTCGCATGGCTTGAGCTACACGCCCTTGCCGCCCAATCACTTTGCCCTTGTCCTCGGCGGCAACCTCTAATCGGAGCACTATTCGCCCTTCCTCAACGGACTCGGTGACCACAACCGCATCTGGGTCACTGGCCAACGAACAGGCGATGTACTCGATTAGTTCTTTCATTCTTCGGAGGCCTCGCCAGACTCTTCCGCAGCGGCGTCAGGTTCTTCTGCTGGAGCTTCGGCAGGAGTCTCAGGAGCATCCTCTTCGGCAGGAGCTTCTTCTGCAGGGGCTGGGGCTTCTTCCTCTGCGGGGGCTTCGTCCGCAGGGGCATCTTCAACCACTGCGGCTGGCGTGGCCGTGGTTGTTACGGTTGGCGCTTCGGGAGGAGCCTCAACTGCGGTCGCCGAATCGCCAGATTTGCTGGTAACGTTGCTGAACTCTTCCGTTCGCTGGAATAATCCGCTTTTATCCAAGATGCGGGCCACAGCATCGGAAGGCTGAGCGCCTTGGGAAAGCCAATGGCCAGCTCTGTCTTCTTTTAGCGTGATTGCAGGGGGGTCTGCCATTGGGTCGTAGTTTCCAATCCATTCCAGGTAGGCACCGTCTCGTGGTGATCTAGATTCCGCCACCACGATTCTATATGACGGATTTCCTTTTTTTCCTACCCTTCTTAGCCGAATTCGTAGCATGTATTCTCCCACACGCCCTCTGCGGATCGTGCGCTAGGGCGATTTTAAGCCGAGGGTAGGCGGTTGTCAATCTCCGGAGCCGCCTATCGCATAGCTGGAAAACAAAAATAAAACCCCTGGACGTGCAGGGGTTCCATTGCCAGATTTGGTGGCTGCAAAGGCGTTGGGAATTCACGTTATTCCTCTAAGGACCCGCCTTTGGGCCAGTATATTAAATTTGAAATAATGACTGTTTTGAAAAAACCATCGGGCCCAGCCACTGCCGTTTAAGACGCCCTAAGATAACCGGGGTTACGAGGGGCGATGGTAGACATTGGTCTGGGCCCGACGAACGGGTTCTCGTTTTAAAGAAGGTCTTTAGGAGACGATCACCTCGTCGTGTCCAGACAGATGCCTACCATC
>DCAE01000128.1:28662-76465 GCA_002311385.1 Dehalococcoidia bacterium UBA1141
AGTAATTCTAGCAACCGTACCACTTGGTGTCAATATATTCAGCGTTTATATTGAGCCTTTCCCCAGGGCCAAATTTGTTGGTTTGACCAGTTTCCGCTGATTTATTTATTGGTTTTTCCAGCGATTCTTGGCACTGGATGGTTGCCCCAGTCGCTTCACATTTACACCCTATGATTGGGCCCCCGACACGATTAGGCCAGGAGTACCGTTGCGTTTATTATTCATGGGAACGCCCGAAGATGTAGTCCCGGTCTTGGAATCCTTGGTTTCCGGTCCGGGTATCGACGTCGTTGGCGTCTATACTCCCCCGGACCGGCCAAAGGGCAGAGGCCGCGAGGTAGAGATGCCGCCGGTGAAGGTATTTGCCTTGGAGCGCGGCTTACTCGTCTTCCAACCGACAACGCTGCGGCCGGAACCGGCACAGCAAGAACTGGCTGATCTCCGACCCGACGTAATAGTGGTGGCCGCCTATGGCAAGTTGCTGCCCAAGGGCGTGCTTTCAACTCCAGACCACGGCTGTTTGAACATTCATCCTTCGATGTTGCCCAAATACCGAGGGCCATCTCCGGTGGCAACGGCCATTTTGAATGGAGAAACTGCAACGGGGGTGACCCTGATGTTGTTGGACGAAGGTATGGATACCGGGCCAATTATCGCTCAGCGGGATTTTCCATTGTCCGGGAGTGAAACCGCCGAGGATTTAACCCCCACCTTATTTCAGCTCGGCGGCGAATTGTTGTTGGAAAACTTGGAGCCATGGATCGCCGGTCAAGTGCCTGCAATCAATCAAGACGCTGCCAGGGCAATATTGACCAGCAAACTCCAACGCAGCGACGGGGAAGCCGATTGGTGCCTTTCCGCAGTGGAGTTGGAGCGCCGCCGCCGGGCTTTTACGCCATGGCCTGGTTTATTCACACATTGGGAGGGAAAAATATTAAAGCTCTTGGATGTGGCGCCTCTAACACTTGAATCTGATGCACGTCAGAATAATGAGCCTGGCCAGGTGTTGTCTATCTCCGGTCACGATTCACCAATGGCCATAGCCACACAAGACGGGTTGCTGGAAATCAAGTCAGTCCAACTAGAGGGACGCCGGGCCCAAAGCGCTGCCGAGTTCTTGCGGGGCTATCCTGCGTTCATTAAAGCCAAACTATAGCGTCATCGAGTGTTACGACGCTTTGTTACCAAACATTTCCAGAGTCAATCAAGCCCCAAATTAGGAGCAATACCGAATGGCAGCAGAGAAACCAACTAACATACCAACCGAAACGCAGGTCCTTGGGTGGATGAATTCTCTTAGCAACTGGGGCCGGTGGGGAGATGACGACCAATTGGGGTGTTTCAACCTGATTACTCCATCCAAACGCAAAGCGGCCGCCGCTCTGGTTCAAGAAGGCACCCCGGTAAGCTGCGCCCGGCCAATCTTGACCGAGATGGCGCCCGACATATCATTCCAGGTACAGAGGTACATGGTCGACAGCGGCGAAGGCCGGGACACCGACCCTCCGGAGCGGCAGGTGAGCCGACGCGGCGCTGCCGAATTCATCGGCATGGTTTTCCATGGTCAGACCATCACCCACATCGACGCTTTGTCCCATTATTCTTGGCAAGGCAAGATGTACAACGGCACGCCTTCCAGCGCGATAACCTCCCGCGAGGGCGCTCAGAGTCACTCCATCGAGCCCGCCTCCCAAGGAATCGTCACCAGAAGTATTCTTTTGGACATACCTTTGGTGCGGGGTGTTGATTGGCTGACTGCCGACAAGCCAGTGATGCCCGAAGACTTGGATGCCGCTGAGGCGCTGCATGGCGTGAAGGTTGAAGAAGGCGATATCTTGCTGGTCCGCACCGGCAATTACCGCAGAAGATTAGAGTCGGGACCAGTGCCCAATTCCGAGCCGGGTGTGGCCTGTCAGGTCGCTTGCACACCCTGGTTCAAGGAAAGAGGAATAGCCATGCTGGGCACCGACACGCCCAACGATGTGCGGCCCAGCCAGTATCCCACCATAGGCTCGCCGTTGCATGTCATGTGCCTGGTGACAATGGGTCTTTGTCTAATCGACAATGCCAACTTGGAGGAACTGTCACAAGCCTGCCGGGAGCGAAATAGATACGAGTTTATGTTGACCCTGGCGTTTATGTTGACCCTGGCGCCCCTTCGTCTCAGAAACGTAACCGGCTCCCCGGTGAACCCCGTCGCGCTTTTTTAAGGCGACTGGCTCACGTCCATGCCGCCGGGTCCTTGAGCAGGGGGTTGACCGCCGCCCCTGCGAAACGGCGCGCGGAGCATGCCCAGTATCCGCAGCACCAGCCGTGAAGTGGTGACCGGCAGGAACAAGGGCCCAATCAGGAATGCAAAGAATGAAGCCCCGACAAGCAATGCCCCAATTATCAAGAGGGTGAGAGCAGGACCGTCGATGCCGCTGGTCAATTGCTTGCCGAAGGACACCAGAAGGTCTCCACCCAGGTCAGTTACTGAATTCGGCACACCCGATATCTCATTGCTGCTTCGTTCTGCCAGGTCTTGTAGACCATCGGGCACCCGAGATTCGGCTACCTTTCCAGCGACGAAGAAAACCAGGCCGGTCAAAAACAGAGTGACGCCGGGCCAGCGCAATGCATTCTTCAGGCTGGGATAGTAAATCAACCCCATAATAATCGACCCGGCAATAAGCATGGCCCAAGCAGCCGGTTTCCCCAGATCGGTGCGCCCCCGATTCAGCCATTCCCGGCTGGTTTCAATGTCATCTCTCAACTCAGCCTCGGTGAAATCGTCATTCCATTGGGCCAGACGGTGAATCAGGTGCAAACGGTCTTGGCCGTCCAACTCTTCCCTGATTCGATCTATGGCATCGTCCATGAGTGGCGTAGCCAGAGGCCTCGCCGCCAGCTTCATTACGCGGTGGGTGTCTCCCTCCACGACAAACTCTCGCCTGATATCGCCCTCTATAGCCAACAATCCAGCTTTGGCATCGTCATTTAGAGAGCTTCCAGACACTACTGTGGTAAACGCCACATCAAAGATGAGGCCCCTACAAGCAGTGTTCAAAGACTCCAAAGATGGCACGCTTTGAGGAACCTTACCGTCGGCTAGGTCGCTCCAACGGGAAGCGTAACCGTCAGCCAGTTGGTTGACCCGGTCAGGTGTGCATTCGGGCCGGCCCAAATCCTGCAAAACCAGGCTTTCGATGCGCTGGTCGATATATCTAAACAGCACTGGTTTAATATTCGCCAGCGGCGGCCCAAATTCCACGTAAAGCTCCAGCGTATCCCTTTCTTCATTGATATAATCCACGGTTCGCTGAATCGAACCTTCGACTTGCGTTTGGAGATAGGCCGGTGAAACAATCTGCCGGAGTAGACCAACTATCTCTTCTTGGCTGATAACTTGAATATCGCCCAACAAGTCTTGGGTGGTCCCCAGCAATTCCGGGTCCAATAGAACTTCGTCATATACCCGGTTGTAGGTATCCTCACCGGATATGGTGTCGGTATAGAACTCAGAACTCAATAGTTTATCGGTGACGTTGCTGCAGAAAAGCAAGAACAAGAAGCCGAAAAACACGACGACACCCAGCACAAGGGCCAGAACCGATCTCAAGATATCTGCTAAACAACCCATTTTCGCTTTGCCAACCTCTAGTTGTATTTGAGTCCGGCAAGAGTCGGTGCATCCGGCCTTTGGGAAGGCTAGCATAAGCCTAGAACATGTTCCTTTCACCTGCATCGCCGATTATTTCCTTAACTGTCATTCGTAAACTTAGGCAATATCAATGTGTCCAAGTTCACGAATTAAATTCTTCGATCTGGTCGCAATGACATGGAGATGATGAGGCCACCGGTCTTATTGAAAATGAAACGTGGATAACGTTTGGTGACTGTGGGCCAAAGACATATAGCGATTGTTGGTAAATATCCGCTGTGCTAGAATCCGCCACACAGACGACATAAAGTATTGGGTAGCTTTGAGTCGCGTTCCCCTCTTGGGCACGGTTAGATTTCGTCGTTTGGAAGCTCATTTTGAAGACTTGGGAAAAGCCTGGGCAGCCAGTCTCGGTGAACTCAAGGCAGCGGGAATCGAAGACGCTCCCATCAAGGCAATATTGGCTGCCCGAGAGAGCTTTTCTCCCGATAGCGAGATGGAGAAACTACGGAGAGCTTCAGTGAAGGCCGTCACCTGGAGTGATGCCGAATATCCCTGGCGACTCAAGGAAATTCCAGATCCGCCTCCAGTCCTCTACATCAAAGGTTCGATTCTCCCCGAAGACGAGAGGGCGGTTGCCGTGGTGGGCACACGCGGCCCCACCACTTACGGACGAGAGGCGGCCAGCGTTTTGACCGGCGATTTATCCAAAAACGGAATCACCATTGTCAGCGGCCTAGCCAGGGGTATTGACGGTATTTCCCACCGCGCCGCCATCGAAAATGGTGGACGAACCATAGCCGTGGTCGCCAATGGATTGGACATCGTTTATCCTTCCGAGCACTCAGGACTTTCCCGCCGCATAGCGGAAAATGGGGCCGTCGTCAGTGAATATCCATTGGGTGTTCGGCCAAACCCTCGTAGTTTTCCCCGTCGAAACCGCTTGATTAGCGGCTTGAGTCTGGGTACTCTAGTAATAGAAGCATCGGAAACCAGCGGCGCAATCTGGACGGTGCAACATGCACTGGAGCAAGACCGGGAGGTATTCTGCGTGCCGGGAAGCATCTTTTCTCCGGCCAGCGGGTTTACCAACCGAATGATTAAACAGGGCGCAAAGTTGGTTTCCGGTTATCAGGACATTCTGGAAGAACTGAACCTAAGTGTGGTGGCCCAGCAATTTGAGTTGCCCTTAGATGTGGGAACAGAGGATAATGACGAGGCGGTACTCCTTCGATATTTGGATGACCAACCGCTTCATATTGACGATATAAGGAAGAGCGCCAGCCTGCCGATAACTGCTGTCAGCGGTATGCTCACCATCCTAGAACTTAAGGGGAAGGTGAAGCAGGTAGGTTGCATGCACTACGTACGTATGCAGGAGAGAACCGCGATATATGGCAACTAGCACAAGCACAAAAGCCGCAACGAAACCAAAGTCCAAAGCTGCGGCTAAGACAACTACCAAAGTAGCCGGTAAGGCAGCTGCTAAAACAGTTGGTAAAACAGCAAGCAAAACTACTGGCAAGGGCCGAAAGAAGGCTCCGGCCAAGAAGTTCTCACTGGGCAGCGCAGTCGGAAAAAGCCTGGTTATCGTAGAGTCTCCGGCCAAAGCCCGAACCGTTGGTCAAATCTTGGGCCGTAAATACCTGGTCACGGCTTCCCAAGGACACGTCAGAGACCTCCCCAAGAGCAAGATTGGCGTGGACATCGAGCAAGGTTTCGTGCCTTCATACATTGTGATGCAGGACAAGAAAAACATCGTCAAAGAGCTGAAGAGAGCTGGCCAGGAAGCGAAAGAGATTTATCTGGCCACAGACCCGGACAGAGAAGGCGAAGCAATCTCCTGGCACCTGCAAACGGCAGCGGAATGGGACAACCGGCCTCAGGCCCCCAAGAGAGTGGTATTCCACGAGATTACCAAAGAAGCCGTGGAAGAAGCATTTCAACACCCCCGCGACATCGACATGCAACTGGTCAACGCCCAACAAGCGCGGCGAATCTTAGACCGGTTGGTAGGCTATCAAATCAGTCCTCTGCTGTGGCGAAGGGTGCAGAGAGGCCTATCCGCAGGGCGGGTACAATCGGTTTCTTTAAGAATGGTCGTGGATCGAGAGAAAGAGATTGCGGCTTTCATCCCCGTGGAATCCTGGACATTAGAAGCCCGGTTGCAGAAGCAAAAACTAGCCAAGTCCAAGGATGATTCGTTCAATGGCGTGCTTCATTCGGTCAAAGGTCAAAAGGGCCGCATAGACATTGCCAAGGAAGTTGAGGCTCGGAAATACGAGACGGAGCTTCAGGACGCAACGTACACCGTGGGAGAAGTCAAAAAGCGGGACGTGCGGCAACGGCCCACTGCTCCTTTCACTACCAGTACCCTACAGCAAGAGGCAGGACGCAAGCTGCGGTATACCGCCCAGAGGACAATGAGCATTGCCCAGCAGCTGTACGAAGGACTTCAAGTGGGCGAAGGCGGCCAAGTCGGCCTGATTACCTACATGCGGACAGACTCGGTTCAAGTGGCAAACACGGCAATAACCGAGGTTCGGCGCTACATCTCCAAGAAGTACGGCAAGGACTATCTACCCGATAAACCCAAGACCTATAAAACTCGATCCAAGAGCGCCCAGGAGGCTCACGAAGCCATCAGGCCAACCTCCATCATTCGGGAACCCCAGGCCATAAAAGAACATTTAAGCAGTGACCAATTCAAACTCTACAAGTTGATTTGGGACAGGATGTTGGCCAGCCAGATGGCCGATGCCCGGTCGGAAGCAACCACAGCCGACATTGAGGCGGCATGCAAGAATTCGAGCAACATTTACATATTCCGTGCGACCGGGTCCGTCCTTAAATTCGCCGGGTTCCGAACGGTATACCTGGAGAGCAGGGACGACGGGACAGTGGAAGACGGAAGGCAGGCATTGCCTGAGCTGACCTTAGGGGACAAACTGGATTGCCAAAAACTGGATGCGGTGCAACATTTTACGGAGCCGCCTCCCCGGTTCTCTGAAGCCACGCTAATCAAGGCTATGGAAGAACAAGGGATTGGCCGTCCCAGCACATACGCGCCGACGATAGGAACATTGTTGGCCCGCAACTACGTAATCAAAGAACAGACCCGCTTGGTGCCCACTCCTCTTGGCACAACCGTAGTTGAACTTTTGATCAAATACTTCACCGACGTAATGGACCTGGAGTTCACCGCCAAGATGGAAGAAGAACTGGACGATGTTTCCAGGGGCGAGCGTGAATGGGTTCCAATGTTGGGTGAGTTCTACGACCCATTCCAAAAGGCTTTGGAAGAGGCTCAAGAGTCAATGCCTCAGACCAAGGTTGAAGAGGAGACCGACGAGGTCTGTACCGAATGCGAGCGGCCCATGGTGATTAAAACAGGGCGCTTTGGCCGATTCCTGGCCTGCACCGGTTTCCCGGACTGCAAGCACACCCGGCCAATATTGAAAAAGACCGGTGCCAAGTGCCCCAAACCCGATTGCGGTGGCGATATAGTTGAGCGCAAAGCCCGAGGTAGGGGACGGTCCTTCTACGGCTGCTCTCGGTATCCGGAATGCGATTTCATAAGCAACAAGAAACCGATGCCCACCCCGTGCCCGGAATGTAATGGCTTAGTGGTGGAAGCAAATCGCTCCACCATAGCCTGTACGGCCTGCGATTGGAGCGAAGGCATCGGTGGGGAAGTTGGCGAAGAGCCAGCGGAATCTGAAGACCTAGTCAAGGTTGGAGACTGAAGTTCGAAAACGGCCCGACAAAGCCAACGGGCAGTACCGGTTGGAGACAACTTTGCATCATTATCCCCCCTTACACCCCTTGGCCAAAGGGAAGCATGGGGGGATTCTATTTTATGGCCGACCACGCCATGACGCTACGCTTTGCAGTGCGGCTACATGCTCTAACAAACGCTACGACCGGCCTGGAGATTGATTCCCTTGCCCGAAACTGACGTACATTCGGATAAGCGGCTGGCCCAGTTTGACGAACTAGTTCGACGCTACCCGCCATTTCTCAGGGGCCAAAAAGGGCTCAGTGATAACACGGTGCGCATATATCTGGACGACTTAGCATCTTTTCGGAAGTTCATGGCCGAGATGGGCCTAGAACCCCTGGCCATGGACCGGTTCATGGTCCGCAACTATCTGGCATGGCTGGCCACTGTTGGGAAAAAGGACCGTGGAAAAAAAGACCGTGGGGGAAAAACGCCCAGCAACAAATCCTTAGTCATGCAAAAAGGAAGCGCTCAAAAAAGCCGGGACGAAGGATTTGCCAGAGTCAGCATGGCCAGGAAGCTCACGGTAGTGCGATCTTTTTATCGATTTTTAGTTCAAGAAGGTCTATTTCAGTCTACGCCGGTGCCTTCAGGCCGTAGCTTTCGATTGAAGGTAGAGAAACCATTGCCCAGATTTCTAGGCAAACGGGAGGTGGGCAGGCTCTTGGACGCACCGGTAACCACGAGTCCGCTGGGCATCAGAGATCAGGCCATCCTGGAAATATTGTATTCATGCGGCGTGCGTTTGGCGGAAATCCATGGCCTCAACGCAAAAGACTTACAATTGGGACGCAAGGAGATATTGGTGCGCGGCAAGGGCGCCAAAGAGCGGTGGGTAGTCTTTGGCAAGCCGACTGAGAAGGCGTTGGCCCGCTATTTGGAAGAAGGACGTCCTCAATTGGCCCAAGGTAATCCGGCGCCTGAGCAAGCCCTGTTCCTGAACAGGTATGGCCAGCGCCTATCGCGCCGCAGCTTTGAGACATTGGTAAAGCGTTATGCGTCCGAAGCAGGAACTCGAGATGGCGTGCATCCTCACACCCTAAGACACACCTTCGCCACCCACATGCTGGANNCCTCAACAGCACTTCACACAGCCCCCGCCCCGATTCACTGAGGCGTCGCTGGTCAAAAAGCTGGAGGAAGAGGGTATCGGAAGACCCAGCACCTACGCTCCCACGCTGTCTACCCTCATGGATAGAGACTACGTGCTGAAAGACCAGGGCAGGTTCAATCCCACCAAACTGGGAACCGCCGTAACCGGTCTGTTGACTCAGCACTTCCCGGACATCATGGACATCGGCTTCACCGCTCGTATTGAGAGCGATCTAGACGAGATTGCCGAGGGCGAGAAGCAGTGGGCGCCGGTACTTGAAAAGTTTTACAGTCCGTTCGGCAAGGCCATCGACAAGGCCATGAAGGAAGCCGAGCGAATCCCGCGTGATCAGATCGACGAGGAGACTGACGAAATCTGCCCCGACTGCGGAAGGCCAATGGTCATCAAGTCAGGGCGGTTCGGGCGGTTCCTTTCGTGCAGCGGATTCCCTGAGTGCAAAGTGTCCCAGCCGCTGTTGCATCGCGTGGGCGTCGAGTGCCCGGATTGCGGAAGCGATCTGGTCCAACGGCGAGCGGGCAAGGGCAGCAAGAGCCGCAACAAGATTTTCTACGGTTGCTCCAACTATCCGACATGCACTTTTGCTAGCAACGCGCGACCTCTGCCTCAGCCGTGTCCCGAATGCACCGGGCTGCTGGTCGCGATGGGACGCACCAACTGCCGCTGCCTGAACTGCGAGCACAAAGGCCCGCGACCAGAGGAAGAGCTTGTGGAGGCAACCGTCTGATATGGATGGCCTCGTCTGGAAAGACCTGCTGGCGAAGTTCGAGGAGCATCTTCAGGCCGAGCGCAGCCTGGCGCCGCTGACGGTGCGTAACTATCGCGCTGACTTGGAGCCGTTGCGCGACTTCATGCAAAAGAAGGAGATCGCCGACTTCCGAAGCTTGGACCGTCAAACGCTCCGGGCCTACCTGGCATGGCTCCACGAGTTAGGCTACGTCAGGCCCAGCGTGGCCCGAAAACTCAGCGTTCTGCGGTCCTTCCTGAACTGGTTGAGGCGCAAAGGGATCATCGAACACGACCCGATTCCTTCAAGAGGCGTCATGAAATTAGAGTCTCGCCTCCCCCGTTTCCTGTCTCAGGAGGAGGCGAGCAAACTCGTTCAGGCTCCCGACACGTCCAGCAAGGTTGGAGCCAGAGACCGTGCGCTCTTGGAGCTTGTCTACGCTGGAGGCCTGCGAGTCAGCGAAGCGCGAGACCTCAACCTGTCTGACATCAACTTCGACACCCGCGAGGCGCGAGTGCGAGGCAAAGGCTCTAAAGAGCGCGTCGTTCTAATGGGCGAATCCGCCAGAGACGCCATCGGCTCCTATCTGAGAGAGGTCCGGGGCAAGGATGGCAGTCTTGAGGACGATGGCGCTCTGTTCGTCAATCGCTACGGCAACCGTCTGAGCCAGCGAAGCATCCAAAAGACGGTCAAACGCTATGCCGGAGAGACAGGCCTGGGATCGCAGGTTCACACTCACACGCTCAGACACTCCTTCGCCACCCACATGCTGGAGGGTGGAGCAGACCTTCGTATAATTCAGGAATTATTGGGCCATTCCAGCCCAACTACCACTCAGATATACACCCACGTGACCAAACAGGAAGCGTTGGCCGCTTATATGACTCACCATCCCCGTTCCGACGTTCCTGACGATGGTCCATCGCCAGTGGCGGATAACCAACTGGCCGACGACGAACGCCAGGACCAACGACTTCAAGACAAACAATCGTAGAAAGTGCCTGGTCTATGGAGGCTGATTAGCAGTGGTAAAGATTTTGATCTTAAATGGGCCAAATCTCAATGTATTAGGTCGCCGGTCGCCCGGTCATTATGGCACCAAGACCTTGGACGAGATTAATCATGCACTTACCGTCCAGGCACAAGGGTTGAAGGTTGATGTGGACTTCTTTCAATCGAACTTGGAAGGGGAAATCGTCACTTGCATTCAAGAACATTGGGGTGATATCCAGGGGATCATCATTAATCCCGGAGCGCTCACCATGTACGGGTATTCCCTGAAGGATGCCTTGATTGACGCCAGTGTGCCTGTGATTGAAGTACACCTGAGCAATATCCACGCCAGGGAGGAATTCCGCAGGCACTCGGTCATCTCCGACGTCGCTCGTGGTCAGATTGCGGGGTTCGGTTGGAGAAGCTATACTGCGGCTTTAGACATCATCGCCGAAATCGCCCAAGAAAATTGACCCAGAAAATAGCCGTGAAGTTCGATTTTAGAAGTAAATAAACTGGAGGAACCGGAATGAAAGACCGCGTATCTGGACTGTTGAGCCAGTTGCCGGAAAAGAACCTGGATGGAATGCTAATTTCGTCCTCAGAAAACCGGCGCTACTTGTCTGGCTTTTCAGGCTCCGCGGGCTATCTGCTTATCTCCAACGACCAACCAGTCTTGGTGACCGATTCCCGGTACACCGAGCAAGCAGCAAACCAAGCAGAGAATTACCGGGTCGTGCAGGGGCGCGGCGGTTGGGACTGGCTTGTGGAATGGCTGAAAGAAACTGGCGTTAAGCGTCTCGGGTTCGAGAGCCAGGACATGACTGTCGCCACTCATGATTCACTCCTCGAGGCCTTGAAGAAGGATGAGTCTCTGAATGGCGTTTCTCTCATTGGCGCATCAGGCATGGCAGAACAGCAGCGGACCATAAAAGATGACAGCGAGCTACGATTGCTGCAAAAGGCCATCGACGCTTCCGATGCGGCTATGGAGGCAGTCTGCCCTGAGATAACCGAAGGGATGACCGAGAAGGAAGTAGCCTGGCGCATGGAAAAAGCCATGAGGGACTTTGGGGCCGATGGCTTGAGCTTTGACACAATCGTAGCCTCCGGGCCCAACGGTGCAATGGCGCATCATCAGCCTTCCGACCGAGCCATCCAGCGAGGAGAACCCATCGTGATCGACATGGGCGCGATCGCCGGCGGCTACTGTTCGGATATCACCCGCACTGTGGTCGTGGGCGAGCCCGACGAAACTTTCCGCAACGTCTATGACATCGTGCTGGGCGCTCAACTGACGGCCATCAACACGGTCAAAACCGGCATGACCGGGGAAGAGTGTGATAATTTGGCCCGCGTCGTGATCGCCGAAGCGGGTTATGGAGATAACTTCGGCCACAGCTTGGGCCACGGTGTAGGCTTGGCCGTCCACGAAAATCCCAGAGTATCGCCCAAGTCCGATGACGTTCTCGACCAAGATACTGTGTTCACGGTGGAGCCAGGCATCTACATCACCGGCTGGGGTGGAATCCGCATCGAAGACATCGTCATCTTGGGCAAAGACGGAGCCATTCCCCTAAGCAAAGCGTCCAAGTAGGGCTGGAATCGCTCAATCGCCAACTGGTGATGGCCGGTGATGGCTGGAAAATTGGAGGTTCACTCAATTGAGTATTAGCTTTGGAGACTTAAGCCGCGGCTTGGTCATTGAGTTGGATGGACAGCCGTGGCAAATCATGGACTACGAGCGTCATAAGATGCAACAAAGGGCGCCCGTAACTCGCATTAAAATGAAAAACCTGCTCTCCGGCGCCGTTGTGGAGCGCACGTTTCAGCAGTACAGCACTCAGTTTTCCGTCGCCGACATGTCCAATCGGCCCTCTCAATATCTCTACACCGACGGCGAGTTCTATTACTTTATGGACCAAGAAAGCTTCGACCAGTATGAACTGACCAAGGAACTGCTGGGGTCAACCTTGGACTACCTCACCGAGCAAATGATCGTCGAAGTAGTTTTCTACAAGGGCGCAGCCATCAACGTTAATCTCCCCACCCATGTGGACTTGAAAGTCGTAGAAACACCTCCGTCCTTCCGGGGCGACACAGCCCAAGGCGGTACCAAGCCAGCCACCATGGAAACCGGTTTGCGGGTGACTGTGCCTATGTTCATCACCCAGGGCGCGGTGATTCGCGTCGACACCCGTAACGGCGAGTACACTGAGCGGGTAAGCCAAGAGTAAGCAGATACCCAGGCTCTTTCAAAAACCCACCGCACATTAATCAAGGTCCATCGCTCGACCCCTCTATTGTTCCCTGACCAAAGCGACCTCAGACCTTATCGGCAGCATATCAGGCGTTCATTCACAATCCGGTCTTTGGAAAAATACCGTGCCTGTTTACACAGTTAGCCAGGTCACAACCCACATCAAGCAATACTTCGAGAGCGATTCTTTGCTCAACGACCTCTGGGTGTTGGGTGAGGTGTCCAACCTTCGAGTGTCTTCTTCTGGGCACTCCTACTTCACCTTGAAAGACGACCAGAACCTGCTCAACTGCGTGATGTTCCGCGGACAAGCGGGGTCGGACATCCTGGCCAACGGAGGAACGGTGTCGGCCCACGGTCGCATCTCTTTCTATGCGCCCCGTGGCTCCACAGATTTCATGGTGGACATCGCCATGCCTGAAGGAGTCGGCGAGCTTGCCTTGGAGTTGGAGCGGCTCCGTCTCCGCCTGGAAGCGGAGGGACTGTTCGAGATTTCACGGAAGCGGCAGTTGCCCCGGTTTCCCAAGGTGGTGGGCGTGGTCACTTCCTCGTCGGGATCGGTCTTCCACGACATCACAAACGTGCTCGGTCGCCGCTACCCCTTGGTTGAAGTGGTATTATCGCCTACCCCAGTGCAAGGGATCGATGTGGCTCCGTCCATCGCCGCGGCATTGGATAGGCTGGACCGGGAAGGACAAGCAGACGTGATAATCGTCGCCCGGGGCGGTGGCTCTCTGGAAGACCTTTGGCCGTTTAACGAAGAGGTGGTGGCCCGAGCCATATATGCCAGCAGGACGCCGGTGGTGAGCGCCATCGGCCACGAGACAGACTTCACCATAGCCGACCAAGTTGCTGATGTCCGCGCTCCAACACCTTCGGCGGCAGCTGAATTGGTTGTGCCTGACCGTGAGAATTTGCTACGCCAGTTGGACGAGTTGGCGGAGGACTCCCACCGAGCCATCTACTACCAATTGGAGAACCGGAGGGCATTATTGTCCGCGCTAGTTCGCCGCATGGACTCGAGGCTACCAAACCTGGAAGTATGGAGAAGGCGGGTAAACGACCTTGGCCGGATAGCGCAATCCGGAGCGTCCGCAGGCCTATCATTGGCTGAATCCCGAATCCAAGGCATGGAGCACCGATTGCGAGCCCTAGACCCGGCGGCTACGTTGGCCCGTGGATTTTCTGTGGTGGAGAATGTGGCCTCCGGAGTTGTAGTGAGTAAAACTTCCCATGTTGCTACCGGGGACAACTTGAGCATAACGGTAGCCGATGGCATCGTGGCAGCCACAGCCGGAACCGGCGCGTCAGCAAAACCGTTGCGCAAAAAAAGGAAATCGGCGAAACATCAGCAAACGGAGCAATTGGAGTTGCTACTCTGAGAACTCTACCCGCAACGCTATCCGGCCGTTTATAATGCAAACCTGCACCGGGCTCATTTTTCTTGGGCGAGGCACCTAATTGGCCAAAACATCTGGTAGCGGCTCAGGCTCGGAACCGGAGCTTGGTCCCACACCGAATCTGGACTCCTTGACCTTCGAAGATGCTTTTGCTCTATTGAGCGAAATGGCGTCTTCACTGGAGGAGGGAGGTCTTACCTTGACGGGCGCGACGGCCCGGTACGAACAGGGTATGAGCTTGGTCCGCCATTGCAATCAACTATTAGAACAAGCGGAACTCAAGATAACCACGTTGAAGGATTCCTATAACCAGGGTTTGGATGCCCCTGAAGACATTCTGCCGGGGCAATTGGGGCTAACCGAGGAGTCGGAATTAGATACCTCCGAGGAATGAACCTCTAGGTTGAAGGGAACTCGAAACTGCGCAAGGGACTAGCCGTTGCTTAGGATTGGGTGGTTTTCCACAGGGCGGGGTGAGGGCTCCAGGGGTCTGCTGCAATTCGTTCAACAGCAGATTCTTGGCGGGCGGTTGGATGCCCAAATAGAGTTCGTTTTCAGCAACCGCAAAAGGGGTGAAGCGGAAGGCTCGGACGAGTACTTCAAACTGGTAGAGAAATTCGGTCTGTCTCTGGTCACTTTGTCTTCGCAAGAATTTCGGCGAAGCAGGCCGGGTCGGTTTTCCGACCACCGGGACGAATACGACCAGCAGGTTATGGGCTTACTCTCTCCGTTCACTCCCGACGTATGCGTCCTGGCCGGCTACATGCTGATTGTCAGCGGAGCCATGTGCCGGGCCTACCATCTCCTTAACCTG
The DNA here is from genome assembly GCA_002311385.1 of Dehalococcoidia bacterium UBA1141. Lineage (GTDB taxonomy): Bacteria > Chloroflexota > Dehalococcoidia > Lucifugimonadales > UBA3495 > UBA1141. The sequence goes on from DCAE01000128.1 coordinate 43,392, forward strand.
CACCCTGCTTTACCCACCGGTCCCATTGGCACTTGGCAGGAAGTAATCTGGGAACTCATGGAATCCCGGTCCAGCCACACCGGAGCCATGGTGCACCTAGCCACTGAGGATGTTGACCGCGGCCCAGTGCTTTCTTTCTGCACCGTACCCATAACCGGTGGTGCGTTTGCTCCTCTTTGGGCGGAATTAGATCAAGAAAGCCTGAGTGAACTAAAGGCGACCCGGGGTGAGGAATTGGAATTGTTCCAGCGGATTCGCCAGGCGCAATTCCAGCGAGAACCGTATCTTTTATTGGAAACACTCCGGTCCGTGGCCAAAGGCCAAGTAATCCTCCGAGGCGGCCATTTGACTGACGGGGCAGGTCACCCGATATCCACGGCAAACTCCACGGGATTGTGCCTAGATGAGGATATCCTTAAGGCGATGGCAGCAGACGGATTGGAGCTATCGAGATGACCCGCATGCACTCCTAAACGATGGGCACGGATTATTTTCGTCACTTAGGAATCAGCGAACTAAAACCCGGCAAAGAGCAACCGATTAAAAAGAAGTCCTCCCAACATTGCTGTAGGGAGGACTTCTTTAGTTCCAGTCAAGTGACTATTTTGCCGATCAGGATTTTTACGGGAATAGCTGTTCGCCGGATTCTGTGTCAACCACGGTGATTGCGCTCACTGGGCAAGCCTCGGCGGCCTCCATGACGTTCTCCCGGGTGTCTGCGTTGGGATCAATCACATGACCTTGACGGTTGTCATCAAGGTCAAAAGTCTTGCCCGCAAGATGGGGACACATGGCGTTCCCGACGCAGACATTTAGGTCGATTGATACTTGAAGTTTTCCAGCCATTTGCTCCTCTCTATATCCTATCTAATTCAGGGACACTGGAAGAGCTTTTAGGGACCTAAAGGTGATGCTGGGCTGATAATCGAATTGTTTGGTCTTCAGGTTCAGCGTGTCATACCTTTCGGCCAATGCCTTAAATGCTTCCTGCCCTTCCAATCGAGCCAAGGTAGCACCCAAGCAGTGATGAATCCCGGAACCAAAGCCAACGTGGGCATTGGGCCAACGATTGATATCGAAGGTGTTGGGATTTTCAAACTGTTCCGGGTCCCGGTTCGCTCCAGATATAAACCAACGCACTCGGTCGTTCTTGCGGATTAATTTGCCGCCCAACTCCACGTCCTCAACCGCTATGCGTTGGATGGATTTCACCGGCGGGTCGAACCGAAGGCACTCCTCCGTGGCCCGGTTAATCAGCGGTGGAACAACATCGCCCTGGTCTTCTTTTAACAGCCTCCATTGATCCGGGTGCTGCATGAAAGCTAGGGAACCGTTGCAAATCAGGTTTATGGTGGTCTCGTGACCGGCCAGCAATAGTAGAATGGCGTTGGAAACTACCTGTTCACGAGTGTAAATCCCTCGTCTTTCACCATCGGCTAACACGGAGATAAAGTCGTCTTCTGGGTGCTTGATCCTCTCCTCAACAACAGGAGATAGATAATCGATTAACTCGTAAATTCCATCGTGCAGGGGCTTCATCCGGCCTATATCGCCGCGACCAATGAACAAGAGCTTCTCGGCCAATACACGGATGAATTTCCGGTCTTCGTAGGGCATTCCCATCATTTGGGCTATGACGAACAAAGGCAACGGGGTGGCGAAGTCTCGCATGATGTCCATTTCGCCTTGCTCGTCAGCCTCATCAAGTAAATCTTTGATGACCGACTTGACCATGGGGCGCCACTGCTCCATCGCCTTTGGCGTGAAGTAGCCGTGGAGCACTCTACGCATATCCATGTGCACGGGCCGGTCATGCTGAATGAACCAACTGGCGAAGAACTTTCTAACGTCGTCGTATAGACCCATGTCAGATTCATCAATCTGAGGGTATGGGTCGCGATGGTCGTTCTTGAAAACCGCGGAAGAGAACAACTCGTTGTGACGGGTGCACCACACCACGTCTTCGTAACGGGTCAGAACCCAAAGATTATATTTTTCATTCCAATGGACGGGATCTTCTGATCGAATTTGACCATAGTAGGCGTACGGGTCGTCGATTGCCGCCCCACTGAACATATCATCGTTAATCGCCGTTACCATACAACCTCCTGTCCGCATAGAAGTTTGATGGAATATATTATATTTCAATGGTTGATGTCAACCAAGTCAGCCTCATTATGTGAACTGGTTTACGCCTGACCTAGGCTAATTATGCTTCGTAGTCATCGGCGTGGATCAAAGGGTGACGTCCTAGTTAAATAATGTTGGGAAACTCGGTGTTATGGGGAGTGGAGCCCGGTTCAAATTAACTGTGGGCGTCTTATGAACAGGACAGAAGGGTTGCGGGGTTTAGTCGTCAAGGACATACCCTGGTAGGCGCCGAAACAGTAACCGCTAGTTAATCAGGCGGATTTTTGAATCGGGCCCATGGGGAGATAAAATGTTTTACCTTTATCGGTGATTAGCGTTGGGTTGCGCTCACCCAGAATCGCCGGGCCGTCAACGACGCATTTAACGACCTCTGGAACCGAAGGCAGGTCGTACATAACATCCATCAACGTTTCTTCAATCACGTAGCGCAAACACCTTGCGCCGGTTTGCTGCTCCAAAGCGCGGTCTGCGGCGGCGGCTAGTGCGTCTTCAGTAAATTCCAACTCTACACCGTCCATGCTAAAGAGCTCATGGTACTGCTTGACTATCGCATTCTTTGGTTCGGTGAGCACACGAATCAAGGCTTCTTTGTCCAGAGGTTCCAATGCCACGGCCACCGGCAACCGGCCAACCATCTCTGGGATGAAGCCATACTCCAAAAGGTCTTCGGGAGTTGTGTTGCTCAAGTAGCTACCTTCGACTTCGGCTTTGGTTCTACCGCCGGCCAAGAATCCCATCTTGGTGGAACCGGACTCCACCCTCTTGGCAACCACTTCTTCCAAGCCGTCGAAGGAGCCGCCACAGATGAATAGCACATTTTTGGTGTCGATCTGGAGGAATTCTTGGTGGGGGTGCTTGCGGCCGCCTTGGGGAGGCACGTTGGCCACACACCCCTCGATAATCTTAAGTAGTTCCTGCTGGACACCCTCGCCGGAAACATCTCTAGTGATTGACCGGTTTATGCCCTCTTTGCGAGCAATTTTGTCTATCTCGTCGATATAGATGATGCCCTTCTCAGCCTTGGGAATATCCCAGTCAGCGGACTGAATAAGCCTGAGAAGGATATTTTCAACATCCTCTCCTACATATCCCGATTCGGTCAGGGAGGTGGCATCGCAGACAGCAAAGGGGACATCAAGGGTGCGGGCGAGAGTTTCCGCTAGAAGTGTCTTGCCACAGCCGGTGGGGCCAATCAGCAAAATATTGGACTTTTGGAGTTCAACATCGGGGCGCTTGGACCCTGACCAAATCCTCTTGTAGTGGTTATAAACCGCCACGCTAAGGATTTTCTTCGCCTTCTCCTGGGATACCACGTAGGTGTCTAGGTGCGCATATATATCCCTTGGCACCAGAGGTCCTTGAGGCTCCGTGGGCTCTTCCCGTTGAGGGACATCTTCATCAACCAGCTGACCCAACACCTTGATACAGTCGTAGCATACTGCCGCTCTTCCCTGCCCAGCGACGACCAAAGTAGACCTGGCTTGCGCCTTTTCACAAAACGAACATTGGCCTAGTTTTGGTCCGTTTCTGGTGCTAGTCACCAATCACCCCTATGACACATATTTTTGCTGAATATCTTGGCGAAACCGGAGGGCCGCAGGGATTGTCTCTGTTCCGAGACGCTACTTAGAATCGGCCTTGGAATCGGCCTTGGCGTCATCTTTCGAGTCATCTTTCGAGTCGTCTTTAGAGTTAGTCTTGGCGCCTAGAATCTCATCAATCAAGGAGTACTCCATCGCCTGTTCAGCAGAGAGGTAGAAGTCCCGATCGGTGTCACGGGCAATCTCATCGTAGGTCTTACCAGTATTCTGGGAAAGCATGGTCCTGATTTTGTCCTGCAGGCGGATGATTTCCCTGGCCGCAATCTCTATGTCGGTCGCTTGTCCTTGCGCCCCACCCAATGGTTGGTGCATATGAATGGTGGAGTTCGGCAGCGCATATCTTTTACCTTTCGCCCCTCCGGAGAGAAGTATGGTAGCCATGCTTGCGGTCATACCCAGGCAGATGGTGGAAACTTCCGGGTTAATCAGGTTCATCGTGTCGTAAATCGCTAGTCCCGAACTGATAACGCCGCCGGGGCTGTTGATGTATAGGTTGATGCCCTTGTCCGGGTCTTCCCGCTCTAGGTACAGCAGTTGGGCGATGATGGTATTCGCAATCTGGTCATTGATGGGTGTGCCTAGGAACACGATTCGTTCTTTGAGCAAGAGGGAATAAATATCGAATGCTCTTTCCCCGCGGGGGCTGGTCTCGATGACCATGGGTATGATGTTTTGAGGGGCAAAGAGTTGCGAATCGTGAGGGTTACTTAGCATTTGGGAGTGCTCCTTATTTAATCGACTTAAGGTTCCGGTGTTTCGTCAACCTCGGCAACCGCATCTGTCTCAGACGTTTCGGCTTCCCCGGAGGATTCTTCAGTTGGTTCTGCGGATGTTCCTACGGAATTTTCTACGGAATTTTCCCCGCCGGAATCTCCGGATGATTCTCCCAGAGATTCCGTTGAAGATTCTGGGGATTCGCTTCTTCCTTCGATGATTTCCAACAGTCGCTCCATCACTTTCCTGCTAAACAGTGAAGAGCGGATCGAGTCTCTGGCGTTATCCGTGGAAAATGCTTGCCGCATCACGTCCTGGGAGTCCCCGGAGTTGGTCAGCATGGAATCAATCTCGGCCTGAACTTCTTCAGGCTCGACTTTGATATCTTCATTCTCGGCCAGCTTCCGCAACACCAAAAAAGTGCGCAGACGCTGCTCTGCCTGGGGTTTCAGTTGTTCCCGCCATTCGTCTTCGGACTTGCCTATGTTGCTCAGGTAAGTGTCCATATCCAAGCGTTGATTACGCATTGACCGTTCGCGCTCCTCGTAGAGGGAGTCCAACTCGCGGTCATAAATCATATCCGAGGCCTGGACGGTGGAGATTTCGAGCAACTTTTCCAGGCCATCTTGCTCGGCCTGACGGTTGGAGGCATGTTCGGCATGCTCGGTTAACTGATTGCGAAGGAAGTCCGTAAGGGCCTCCATGCTCTCGTAGCCATCCCTGACGCCTTTGGCGAACTCATCATCCAGTTCAGGTAGGTTCTTCTCCTTTATGGAGAGTAGCTTTACCTTCATATGGCATTCTTTGCCGGAGTATTGCTCTTGGCCGTGGTCATCCGGGATGGTCAGTGTGAATTCTTTCTCTTGGCCTTCGGTCATTCCTTCCATATATACCGAAAACCCTGGAATCGGCGATTGGTTCTCTAGGTCAGGAATGTAGTCGATGCCTTCGTCGTTTATCGCGTCTTCTCCGGCAATGACGCCGTGGACGTTTAGGCTGAGGAGGTCGCCGAATTTCGCGGGACGGTCCACCGGTTCCCAGGGGGCTGCATCGTACCGGAGCCGTTCCAGAAGGTCATTTACTTGCTCGTCGGTGACTTCCACTGGCTGGCGTTCCAGTTCGATGGAAGTAATATCACCCAAATCGACCACCGGTTCCAAGGGCACAACGGCCTTGAATGACACCGGCTCCATTTCCAGAATTTCCAATTGGGGTTCCATGAAGGCCTGCAGATTCTCATCCTTGAGAACTTTGTCCAAGGTCTCAGGGACCATGAATTCCAAGGCTTCTTGAATCAAAGCGGGCCGGCCCAGTTGCCTTTCAACGATTGACCTAGGAGCTTTACCGGGCCTGAAACCGGGGATTCTAACTCTGGATACCAGTCTACGGTAAGAGCGAGTGATAAAGGGTTCTTCTTCCTCCGCGGTCATCTCTACGCTGAGAGTGACTTCGGTAGGACTGGTCGAATCCTTGGTAACGTTCAATGGTTAACCCTCTCCAGGATAGTCCACTCAAATTAACCCAAGTTCGAGTCTCAGCAAAAGCCCTTACTTGAGGCCAAGGAATGGCTTGAAAAATGGGCCGCCCAATGTAGCATTTTACCTAGTTAGGCGGTCGATTGCGGTAGCCACAAGTATAGCATAATCCACTTTCAGTTGAAACAAATGAAACAAAAGTTCCTGAAATAATAGCTACCAAATTTCGCCCGGCATTATGGGTTTACGGGTGCCCTAAATTGGGCGCATCGTGGTCAAAACTCCTACAAGCGCTGTTTCGGCCACCTTTCACATAGCAATAGTCTTATCCGGTCTGGCTCTCCGGTTTGGTTCTACTGTTGTCAACCTTTTCATTAATAACTACATCACTAAGAATTGCATTTCTAGTGACCCCCATTATCGTAACTAACTTTAACTATTTTTCTCACCACTGACTACGCTGCCCGCGGATCACTTTCTTCACGAACCATCAATTCCACTGTGCTTCTCTACTGTGATTTTCCCTGGTTGGTTAACCGGCAGGTTCATCAATGGTTTGTTGCCCCTGAGCATTAGGCTAGAAAGTTTCCAGCTGCACGTAGCGCCCGGATGTAACGCCCGAATGTAGTGCCCAAGGTTTTATGTGCAGTGGCCAAGAATTAATGCAGCAAGAAGGAATATTAGCTTGCAATTTTTGGTTAATCGACCAATTTTGGTCAATATTTCAAGATTAAGTTAAAACTGGTCTTAAAAAAAGGTTGACAATAACGGTAGGAAATTGTTATTTTCAACCCCATACAAGCGGTAATGAAAGTGTTGACGTGCGGAGGCGGAGGAATATCCCCAATTAATCATCAGTGCCACTGCCAGTGCTAAGCCCCAACTTTTAGCCTCGGCTCGACTCTGAAGCCTAATCCACGGGGTCGCAATTGCACCGGAGAGCAGGGCCTTGAGTCGACTCCCATTTCAAGGCATTTGAGCGATTCAATATTTTTTGCATCCTTTTATTTCTCTTAAATTACTCCGTTATGTTAATACGAAAGCACATCGCCGCGAATAACAGCTTGCCGAAGGCAGATTTGACGTTTGGTGATTTACATCATTTGGCGCGACCCGGCCTGCCAGCACATTTTGCGCTGGTGGCCCATGACGCGCGTCGGCCATTAGATGGACCAGGAACCGCTTCATCAACCCGTGATGGTCGCGGAGTCGCTGGACGCATTGTCGGTCCGGCCCGGAGGCGTCTACTTGGATGCCACTTTGGGCGAGGGCGGGCACTCGTTAGCAATATTGGAGGCTTCAAATCCCACGGGGCGGGTGTTGGGCTTGGATCTCGACCCTCGGTCACGGGATGCGGCGGCCCTGCGGTTGGAGTCATTCGGCCAGCGCTTCGTTTCAGCGGCTGGAAATTATGGGGATATGGTGGCTTTAGCCCACTCTTTGGGACTGAATCAGGTCGATGGCATATTGATGGACCTGGGCTTCTCTTCACGCCAGATTGGGTTGCCAGGATATGGTCTCAGCTTCCTGAACGACGAACCGTTGGATATGCGCTACGACCCGGAAGCTCTCCTAACGGCTTCCGATGTGGTGAACAACTACTCCGAGCAAGAACTAGCCAGAGTGATTTACGAATTTGGCGAAGAAACCCGCTCCAGGCAGATAGCCAGAAGGATTGTAGGTTCCCGTCCGGTCCGCTCCACAACTCAACTTGCGTCATTGGTGGCCAGTGCGTCGGGGCCGCGTCGGGGAGGCAGGACACACCCAGCGACCCGGACCTTTCAGGCGATTCGAATCGAGGTAAACGACGAATTGGTAAATTTAGCCTCGGGGCTGGAAGGAGCCTTACAACTCCTGAACCCTTCGGGCCGATTGGCGGTTATCAGTTATCACAGCCTGGAAGACCGGGTAGTCAAACTGTTTATGCAGCGGCAGAGCGCCCTGTGCATTTGTCCGCCGGAGGTGCCCATCTGCGTCTGCGGACACCAACCGACGTTGAAACTGGTGCACCGGAGAGTAATCAAACCCTCCGCCAGGGAGATTCAAGAGAACCTGCGCAGCCGCAGCGCAAAGCTGCGTGTGGCTTACCAGTTGTGAGACCCGACAGAAATGGTTTTTCAGTTTAAAGCGCAGTTGGATGAAAGGATGGTGGCGCCTTGCCTAGTGACACGTTCTACACAGCGATAGACATCGGCAACAGCAAGATTGCGTCCGTGGTGGCCCGGGTTGGCACGGAAGGCGAATTGAAAATCCTGGGGACCGGCGTAGTGCCCTCTCAAGGAATGAATAAGGGGCGTATCGAAAGCATTGACGAGGTGCGGGCCGCGATTGCCACTTCGCTGGAGGAAGCTCAGCGGTACATCGGCCGCGGAGTGGTGGCTGGCGTATATGTGGGCGTTAGCGGCAGCCATATCACCTGCGTAAACACCAAGGATGTGGTTCAGAACCCCGGCGACATAAAGGACGTTGACGCTCACTTATTGAACCAGTTGATTCAATCGTCTTTCCCCGAGGTGGGACACACCCAAGAAGTGTTGCACGTGATCCCGATAGGTTACGACGTGGATGGACTGAGCGGCGTACGAAACCCAGTTGGCCTACACGCCGACGAGATTCAGGTGGATGCTCATGTGGTTCTAGGCGACGCCGTCGTTTTGAAAAATACGATAAAAGCGGTGGAGTCCAACCGAGTTAGCGTCCAGAGCCTGGTTCTTCAGTCTTTGGCTTCGGCGGAAGCCACACTCACCGGTGACGAGCGGGAGATGGGCGCCGTGTTCGTGGACATTGGCGCAGGGACCACCGATTTAGCCATTTACCGGCAAGGCAGCCCTTGGTACTCCGCGGTGATTCCTGTGGGCGGCAATCAATTGACTAGAGACCTGCAGGTGGCCTTGAATTCGTCCTTCTACATGGCGGAAGAAATAAAGCTGAAGTGGGGCCACGTCTACCCGGACATGTTGCAAGGCAGTGAAGATATCGTCATCCCCAGCTATCAGGGTCAGCCACGGCGGGTGGTTCAGAGAAAGCAGATTGCCGAACCTCTGAACGCACGAATGGTTGAGATGCTCAAGCAGATCCTGTTAAAGGTACGCCAATCCGGACTGCGACAGATTCCCGATGGCGGCTTGGTGATAACCGGCGGGTGCGCCGACCTAGCAGGGCTCCAGGAGTTGGCCATAAAAACCCTGGGCGGCCCGGTCCGCATCGGTCATCCTCGCGGGATTTCCGGACTACCAACGAACCTAAGGAAGCCCGCTTTTTCCACTGCGGTAGGACTCCTCCTCTGGGGAATCAAGCACCAGGGTGAGCGGCGCTACTATGGAACAGGCCAAAGCACTCTGTTTGGCAAGAAGTCATTCTTTAGCCGCTTCAAGAGAGAGGCCAAGTCCAAAGCCGGTAGCGAGGTAGCAGCGCATTAGATACCCGCTTTAATTGGATTACACGCGTGTAATTAGACGCAGTTGACACAAAGCGCTAAGAAAGAACTTTAACAACCCAGATTTTGCGAGAAGAGAACCCAGTCCCAAACCACCTTGGCAAGGGACTGTGGCATAGCGCCGAAGCGATGCGCTTCGGTCCAACTATACCAGCGCTCAAGGGGACAAGAGCTCTCACGAGATTACGCCATCTTATTGAAGACTATCTGTGGCAAATCAATGGGGGACTGGGCGCCGGTACGAATCAGGCAGCGCAAATCAAGGCGAAAATAGCACAGGTTGCAATTAATGACCGAAATTGGGACCCCGAGAATCGGGACAATGAGTTTGGGATGCGGAAATTAGGGATGTGGAAGGAGAAAACATGGTATTCGATAATTCAGCTTCGTGGGACTCGCCAATCGAACAACCTGACCCTTACGGCGGGGTGCCAGAGATTGGAGCCGGGGCTCCTATTATTAAGGTAGTTGGCATTGGGGGAGGCGGGAGTAACGCCGTCAGCCGCATGTTCAAGGAAAAACTGCCGGTTGTTGAGTATCACGCAATCAACACCGATGCCCAACATCTATTCCGGTGCGACGTGGCCCACCGTCTGGCAATCGGCCAGACCCTAACCAGGGGCTTGGGCGCAGGCGCTCAGCCCGAGCTGGGCCGACAAGCTGCGGAAGAAAGCCGGAATGAGATTGAGAAGGCCCTTGAAGGGGCAGATATGATTTTCTTGGCTGTGGGCATGGGCGGAGGAACCGGTACCGGCGCTTCGCCAGTGGTGGCCCAGATTGCCAAAGAGTCAGGCGCATTGACCGTGGCTGTGGTCAGCAGACCCTTCTCCTTCGAGGCCGCAACCCGGCGCAAGAATGCCGAGGAAGGCATCAACCGGCTAAAAGATCATGTGGACACGCTAATCACTATCCCCAATGACCGGTTGTTGCAGTTGAACCCCAACGGCGAACAGACCTTCACTTGGGAAGATGCCTTGAAGATGGCCGACTCGGTCCTCCAGCAGGGCATCCAGGCCATCGCAGAGGTGGTTACGGTACCCGGAGAAATCAACGTGGACTTTGCCGACGTCAAGACTATCCTCAGCAATGCCGGTCCGGCTTGGCTGGCCATTGGCCGGGGCAAGGGCGAAAACCGGGCAATAGACGCCGCCAGGATGGCGACAAAGAGCCCGCTGTTGGACATTGCCATGGACGGAGCAAAGCGTTTGCTCTTCGTGGTCAGCGGAGGCAGCACGCTGTCTTTGCAGGAAGTCCAAGACGCTGCCAACGTGATTCAGGAAATGGCCGACCCGGATGCCAACATCATCTTCGGCACCAGCCGGGACGCCAAGCTGGAAGATGAGGTCAAAATCACCATGGTGGCCGCAGCCTTCCCCGTTCTGCAAGAAACCCAGCAGATGCGCGAGGCAGAGCTGGAGCGGTTGTTGCAGGACGTCATACCCGAGTCGGAAGACGAACTAGATGTTCCCAGCTTCCTGCGCCGTCAGACCGGCTCCAGGGGCCGTGGCTTCTTCAGGTAAGCCGCCAGGAAAACCACAGGAAATCAATCGAACAAATCTGTCTGGCCCGGAGATCTCCGGGCCAGACCCTGGATTCATAAAACGGACCCATAATAATGGAGTAATGTTCTCGGAGGCCTAACAGCACTAATACCCCTATCTCAGTTTTCCAACAATCGGGCGCCGGGAATCACATTTCGGCCGTTCTTCTTAACCGAAGGGCGGCCTTTTCTTTTGCCCAGCCTTGGCTAACTACTGATTTACTTCATCGTCAGTTGCCCCCTGGCCATTTCGACGAATGCCGGCATGACAGTTATAAGGCCGCAAGCCTACATTTTGCTTTCTAATAGTAGGTAGAAGCAGCCCGGGGGTCTTTAGCGGCGTCGGCAATGTTTCTGGCCACTTGCAGATACTCTTTAGGTTGATGCCGGACGCACCTCTAAGACCATCCCCAGGCAAAGTAGGTGGAGAGTATAACAAGTAGTTCGTGGGTTAAGTAAGCCGGAGGCTAGAAAATTGTGGAAATGAACGTGGATAATCCGAGATTCCCCTCTAAATACCGGAATCGGACGATGGATGTGTCGAAATCGTAACACTATTGACTTTCATAGTTGCGCAATATACAATTTTGACTACTACAGATAGTGGTTTCGGTTAACAATAACACATCATATAGTATTTAAGATTAATTTAAGAATAATTTAAGAAAGAGTATGGTTCATGAAGTGCCCTTATTGCACGTTTTCCGACTCTAAGGTCACCGACTCCCGTGTGGTGGAAAATGGAATTCGCCGACGCCGGGAATGCCAGCGTTGCGGGTTGCGATTCACCACCTACGAGCGGATACAAGCCACGGCGTTGATGGTGTCCAAGCAGGACAACCGCCGGGAGGAATTCGACCGGGAGAAGCTAATCTCGGGCATTCGCAAAGCCTGCACTAAGCGACCGATTCCGTCTCGCACCATCGAAAAGATGGTGGAAGACATCGAGGCCGAGTTGCAACACTTGGGCCAAGTGGAGGTCCCCACTACTATTCTAGGCTCCATGGTGATGGAGCGCCTCAAGGCACTGGACCGGGTAGCCTATATCAGGTATGCCAGCGTTTACACCGACTTCCAAGACATCGATAGTTTCGAGCAGGCCGTAAAGGACCTGAGAGAGGACGGTCAGTTGCCCCTTCCCGAATCCGCAACCAAACCAATACGCCGCAGGCGTCGACGCAACACCACCACAGCGGCCCGTTACCGGCCCCGCAACGCTAATCCGTTTCGCAACGATATCCGTCCACCAGATGCGGACGACCCAGGAGGAGCTCTCTAAAATGGGCGATAGATTGGAATATACCGTGCTCACCCGTCTGTTGACGCTGAACAACCAGGTACACGATCTGGAGAACCAATTAATGACCGAGTCGGTCCCCAGCCTCCAGAATCACCGCGAGTCTGTTATGACTTCGATTGGAAACCACAAGTCCGATGGAAACCGCGAGTCCGATGCAGACAACAAGGCCGTTGGCGCCAACCGCATCGCCGAGATGCAAGACAGAATTGCCCAGGGCGTCAGGGCCAGCTTGACCACTTGCTGGCTAGGGGCTTCGGACGACCTGGATTTCTAGAACCATTCCCTAAACTCCAACTGAGCTATCTAGCTTAACCATTGGAGCCTTAACCCAAACACGCAGATCATCTGCTGGATTATGTAAACCCCGCGAATTCGCCCCAACCCCCCATCAACATCTGGTACCAAACCAACCCTTCCGACCTATTGACTTTCCATAATCTTCCGAGTAATATTCGCCCTACTATACACGGTAGTAGGAGTGCTAGTAACCACCACATTTGGTATAATTTCAGGCAATTCCTTTATTTTCAGGTTGTGACTATAGCTCTGGATTGGCTCCATATAACCAAGTGAATGATTGATCCACATGACCTGAAAATGACAACCAGCAGGAGAAAATCTCTCCGCCCGATGTTACAACTAGCAGACTAGGATTAACCGAACGGATTAAAACAACCCCGGTCAAAGGCAAGGCCGGTTGAGTGATACAACAGGAGACCCTCAAGATGACCGCAACTCGGGAAAACTCAGAAATGTCCGGCCTATCCGAAAATCAAAGGCGCAAGCAAGTGGTTGCGGCTATGATTGCCCAGGGTATCGCCCAAAGAGTGGGCGGTCGGACCACGGAGTTGACCGATAACGCCTCCGTGGTATTGGAGCGCCGTTACTTGTCCAAAGACCGGGATGGGCAAGTGGTCGAGGATCCGGACAGTCTGTTCCACCGGGTAGCCCAGAACCTGTCGCAAGCGGAGTTGAACTACGGCGCTTCCGAAGCTGAGCGCCAAGCCGTGGAAGATAAATTCTACGAAGCGATGCGCCATCTGGAAGTTCTGCCCAACTCGCCCACTTTGATGAATGCCGGAAGGGAACTCCAACAACTCTCGGCATGTTTCGTCCTTCCCGTCAGCGATTCATTGGAGGCCATATTTGACGAAGTTAAGCAGACTGCCCTCATCCACAAGAGTGGTGGCGGCACCGGATTTTCATTCAGCAGGTTGAGACCCGAAGGGGACATCGTGGGCTCCACGGGTGGAGTGGCCAGCGGTCCGGTCAGTTTTATTCGCGCCTTCGATACCGCAACCGACGTAGTGAAACAAGGCGGCACGCGCCGGGGTGCCAACATGGGCATATTGAACGTCAACCACCCGGACATCCTCAAGTTCATCAAGTCCAAAGAAGACGGGCGGCAACTGAACAACTTCAATATCTCGGTGGCGGTCACCGAAGAATTCATGAAGAAGGCCAATGAAGGCCAAGAGTTTGACTTGATTAACCCTCGCACCGGAAAGGTGACGGGGGCCTTGAACGCCAAAGATGTTTTCGACCTGATGACCCAGTTGGCATGGAAGACTGGCGACCCAGGTCTGATATTCCTTGACCGCATCAACAAGGACAACCCAAATCCTCATTTGGGCGCAATCGAAAGCACAAACCCCTGCGGTGAGCAGCCGTTGCTGCCCTATGAGTCGTGCAACCTCGCTTCCATCAATCTGGCACGGATGGTTACGTACGCCGACAGCGATGTTTCAATCGATTGGGAGAGGTTGGACGAAATCGTCGATATCACTGTCCATCTCTTGGACAACGTGATCGACATGAACAACTACCCGATTCCAGAAATAGCCGAAATGAGCCGCAAGACTCGCCGCATCGGTCTGGGAATCATGGGCTTTGCCGACCTGCTGGTGCAGTTGGGCATTCGTTACGATTCGGAAGAAGGTCTCCAAGTAGCCCGTGATGTGATGGGTCACATTCAAGAAAGGTCATTTCGAGCATCGACGGCCTTGGCCGAAACTCGGGGGACATTCCCGGCATGGGACGGAAGCATATACAGCCGCACCGGCCTAAAGATGCGAAATTCCGCACCCACCACCATCGCGCCCACCGGCACCATCAGCATAATCGCTGGCGCGTCCAGCGGTATTGAGCCTCTTTTTGCCCTCAGCTACGTGCGAAACGTCATGGACAATACCAAGTTGGTGGAAGGCTACACCTACTTTGAAGCCGTGGCCAAGAATGAGGGCTTCTACTCCGATGAACTGATGGAGAGATTGGCCGAGAAGGGCAGCCTGGAGACATTGGACGTGCCCCAGTGGGTAAAAGAGGTGTTCCGCACTTCCCACGACATTGACCCGGAATGGCACGTGAAGATGCAGGGCGCCATCCAACAGCACACGGATAATTCGGTTTCCAAGACAATCAACTTCCCCCATAACGCAACTGTAGAAGATGTCGCTGAAGCCTACATGCTGGCTTATGAATTGGGCCTGAAGGGAATCACCGTCTACCGTGACGGCAGCAAAGCGGGCCAAGTGCTTAGCACCGGGGAAACTGGGCAGAGCGCATCTGATTTGGGCGAGGTCATGGCCGAGCCCTTGGACCAAAGCGAGTTTTTGGTACCTAGAGACCGGCCACGCAGAACTGTAGGCGTCACGGAACGAGTGCGCACCGGCCACGGAAACATGTACGTGACCATCAATTTCGATGAAGAGAATAAGCCCTTCGAGGTGTTCGGAACCTTGGGCAAGTCCGGTGGTTGTGACTCCGCCCAGTTGGAAGCAATCTCCCGATTGGTCTCCTTGGCTTTGCGCTCGGGAGTAGACCCCAAAAACGTGATTGAGCAACTACGGGGCATCACTTGCTGCCCCGCTTGGGATAGCGGCACCTTGGTCAGGTCCAGTCCTGATGCCGTGGCCTTGGCCATTGAGCGTTCCTTTGGCGACGAAGTCAGTAGCCACGGTGAAGCGGGCCACCAGCCCCAGGGTAATGTCCAATTGGAACTGATTAACCGGGCCACGGGAAATGGCAACGGGAATGGGCAAAACTATCATTCAAAACGGCAGTGCCCTGACTGCAGCGGTGCACTTACTTTTCAAGAAGGATGCCACATCTGTGTTGGATGCGGCTACAGTACGTGTAGTTAGCATGGCGTTCAAAGACAAATTTTGCGAAATACTTGATGTCAAAGGTGGCAGGTCTGCTGCAAACCTTGAGCGCATCGCATCGTTGGCTAGGGAAATACAGGACGATATTACTCCGGCTTATTTAGTCAGGTTGATAATGGGCCAACCTTCTCGTCCTAAAGACTACCAGGCTTTGGCTACCGCGCTCGGAGTACATCCGAAACGATTTGTCGACGATTCCGCAGCAATGCAGAAAGCAAATCGGGATAGGATATATAAGTTTGCGGAAGAACGTATGAATAGGCCCGACTTGGCCAATGATTTTTATAAGTACGTAGCCTCACATACGAGTTTTCGAAACAAAGTTGAGACTGAGTCAATCGATTTCAATTTGCTGTACCCTCTATGGTCAGATTTCATAGAGGAGATCGCTGAAGAAGAGTCCCTTGACACCTAGCAAGCTCGAAATAGTAGAAGCCTTCCGGCTCGAAGCCCTCTCGGCTCCAGTTGACCTCGCGTCACTGGCGAAGAAATGGGGTGTGGTCTCGATCGAACAGCAACCATTGGAATCCGATGCAATGCTTGTGAGACGGCGAAAGGGATACTCGATCATACTGAAGCAACTTAACGGCGTATCTGGAGTAGCTAGGCAAAATTTTTCGTTTGCCCACGAATTAGGCCACCTTCTAATTCAAAAATATAGCGTCTCTCAGCAGTTCGATGACTCAACTAAGCATCGATTGTCTCGGAATCGTCAAGACGACGAAGAACAGTTATGTGAGCAACTAGCCGCTGAAATACTGATGCCCAGGCTTGCGTTTGAAGAAGACGGTTGGATGGAAGGCTGGAGTATCAACAATTTGAAAGCGCTTGCCCGAAAATACGGGGCATCGATACCGGCTACATCGAGACGGATGATTGATTTAATGCCGGAAACTGGAGTTATGGCTTCGTGGAAACCGCCACTGAAATCTGCGGCTGAGAGACCAAAGTTGCTCTCGTCATATTGTCCAAGCTCTCGTTATCAGCCTCGCAATTCCGTTCCACGCCTTAGGTCTTGGCTGATTACCAGGGCTTCTAGGGTTCGACAAGTTCAAACCGGGTTTGCGCCATTAGTTGACCGAAATAGTGGATTAGTTACCCCCAAAGATGTTCCCGCTGAAGCATGGGCCTGGGGACACGGCGAATTCAACAAGGTGATGGTGTGGTACTACCCCGATCGAGAATTATCATCCGACCAAAAATCTCTTTCTATGGGCCTTACCAGGAAGGCTGTTTAATGTGCGTGTCTTGCGGCTGGAACAAGTGTGAGTAACGTGTGGTGTTTGTGAGTGTTCAGCCGTTAGCCTACCCTCCTTTCCTAGCCCCCGGCGCGAGCCGGGGGCCCTTTTTTGTCCAAAGCAGGGCATCTTTAAGCCTGCCTTGTGCTAAAATCCTGGAGCCGACTCCGGGCCATTACTTTCTACCATTACACCCTGCGACACACCTGACCGTCTTCCCGAGTGACCATCTTCTTGGGTGACCGTCTTCCCGAGTGAGAAAAAATGGAAACTTCTAAAAAGCCATCAATCGCAATCACAATGGGGGATCCCTGCGGAATCGGCCCAGAGGTGGTGGTCAAAGCCTTAGCCGACCCTTGGGTTTACGCTTCCTGCCATCCCGTAGTAGTGGGCAACACCTACGCCATGGAGCGGGCGGTGGAGTTGACCGGCAGCACGTTACACATAAACACGGTGGAAGACCCTGCCAACGCTGGCAGAGATTCCGGCACAATCGACGTAATAGACATTGGCAATCTAAACCCGGAAGACATCACGGTGGGGAAAATTAACCCAGTCTGCGGTCAGGCAGCCATGGAATGGGTCACCAAAGCTGGTCAACTGGCTATGGCAGGTTCGGTGGAGGCTCTGGCCACCGCTCCTCTGAACAAGGAGGCAGCCAGTCTGGCGGGGTACAAGTCCATCGGCCACATGGAACTCTTACAAGAGTTGACCGGCTCCAAGACGGTGGCCACCATGCTCATGGCCAAGAACCTGCGGGTGGTCCATTTGACCACTCATCACTCCCTTCGACTCGCCTGCGACTACGTTAAGAAAGACCGCATCTTGCAATTCTTGCAGATTACCCAAGAGAGTTTCGTCAAATGGGGCTTCGATAAACCACGTATAGCCGTAGCCGCGCTAAACCCTCACGGCAGCGACGGTGGTTTACTGGGCAGTGAAGAAGCTGAAGAAATCGCCCCGGCAGTGGCCGAAGCTCAAAGCCAGGGCATCAACGCCATCGGCCCCATACCGGCGGACACTGTGTTCCATCACGCAATCGAAGGTCGCTACGACGTGGTTTTGGCCATGTTCCACGATCAAGGACACATACCCGTGAAGGTCTACGGGTTTGAGGAAAGCATTACGGCCAACCTGGGCCTCCCCTTCGTTCGCACCTCCGTTGACCACGGCACGGCTTTTGATATAGCAGGGCAGGGGATTGCCACTCATGCCAGCATGTTGGAGGCCATACGATTGGCGGTGGCTTTGGCAAAAGGCGACGGTTTGTCGGAGCTTTAGGCCAATAATCTCCAATAATCCAAAGTAGCAGGACTGCTGCTGGCCTAGCCTCTGGAGTATAATTGGCTGCAATGCCAGTGCTATTTAATCCAAGTCCAGGAAATTGATGCAGGGAAATTAATGCTATGAGGCTTGCGTTCATAGGCGGAGGAACGATGGCGGAGGCCATCCTGAAGGGTGTGCTCGCCGCAAAATTGGCTGGCCCCGAAGATATCAGCGTTGGTGAGCCGGTGGCTGCCCGGCGTGACCTGCTGAGCGGGGAACACGGTGTGGTGGTGACGGAAAACAACCTGGACGCAATCAAGGGCGCTGATTTGGTCGTATTGGCCATCAAACCACAGGACTTGCCGACGCTTTTTGGCCAGATGAATGGCAAATTAGACAGCGGCCAGACGGCCATTTCCATCATAGCCGGCGCCAAAATGGCCAGCTTAGCCCAAGGCCTGAACCACGCCGCCATCATCCGAGTCATGCCGAACACGCCCGCTCAGATAGGCGAAGGCATGAGTTTTTGGACCTGCGCGCCAGAAGTCGGTGTGGCGCACCGGGTTTTAACCCAGTCGATGCTGGACACCGTGGGCCGGGAAGCCTACGTTGACGACGAGAAATACATGGACATGGCAACTGCTGTGAGCGGCAGCGGACCAGCCTATGTGTTCTTGATAATCGAGGCATTGATTGACGCTGGGGTGTACGTGGGCTTGCCCAGGGAGGCAGCACGCACCGCCGCCCTACAGACTATTTACGGAAGCACGAAATTGGTTATGGAAAGCGGCAAGAACCCCGCAGAACTAAAGGCAATGGTCGTGTCCCCCGCCGGTACCACTGCCGAGGGTCTTCAAGTTCTGGAACGAGCTGGGGTGCCTGCGGCTATTGTGGATGCGGTTAACGCTGCCTACCTGAAATCCGT
Organism: Dehalococcoidia bacterium UBA1141; assembly: GCA_002311385.1. Classification (GTDB taxonomy): domain Bacteria; phylum Chloroflexota; class Dehalococcoidia; order Lucifugimonadales; family UBA3495; genus UBA1141. The sequence continues at coordinate 62,202 of DCAE01000128.1, forward strand.
GAAGTTGGGACAAGGGTAAAAGAGGAGCGCCTTGCTTGATTTCATAGTCAACATTGTGTTTGGGTTCTTCTTCGCTTGCATTCTGGGAAGAACGATTCTGTCCTACATAGTACCTATGTCCGGTGGCCGGCCAAATCCAACCCTAATGAGCGCCCAAAGATTCGTTTTTCAAGTGACCGAGCCGATTCTTGGCCCCATACGCCGCTACCTGACCTTTGGCGTGTTCGATTTCAGCCCTATGGTGGTCATGATAGTGCTGGTAGTCGTCTGGAAAAGGCTAGTCTAACTCGTCTTTTTGGTGAAGGCGGGAATCCAGAAATCTTCACTGCTCCACTATTTCCTCGCCAACAGCCTTGGCTGAAATGACTCTACAAGTCTCGAAATTACCGGCCGTGGAATCGGATTTATAACCAAAACATGATAGCCTTCGAAAAATACAAGCCTTGACCCTATCCAACCACCTGGCTAAAATTAGGCCGTTCCCGATTGAGAATTCGGCCTAAAATCAACCTCACTGGAGCCCGGAAATAACTGGAGCCCAGAAATAACGGGGGCCCGGAAATAACGGTTTATGCATCAACAAGAAATGCTCAAGGGAAATACCGAGACTCTGCTACTGGCTTTGCTGGAAGCGGAGCCGATGTACGGCTATCAGATAGTAAAGGAAGTCGAAAAGCGCAGCAGCGGCTATTTCGCCTTCAAAGAAGGGACCCTCTACCCGGCGTTGCACCGGTTGGAACGGGCGAACTTGGTGGTGGGCGCATGGCAGGATACCCCCAACGCCGTTCGCCGAAAATACTACGAGATAACCGCCAAGGGCATTCAAGCGTTGGCGGACCGGTTCGAAGAATGGCAGCGTTTCACCCAAGCAATGAATTCCGTAATGTTGCCGGAAGCAACCTAGCCCGGCGCCGGCTAATAGCCAATAAGGTAATAGACAATAAGGCGAATTGATGGCCGCTGAACTGACAAATTACCTCCACTCGTTGGCCCGCCGTCTCCATCTGGAGCCCGGTGAAGAACAGGACATTCTCTTGGAATTGGAAGGACATCTGGAGGACAAGGCCGCAGAGTTGGAGTCCCAAGGACTTGACCGGCAGGCGGCATATCAGCTTGCGGTCCAGGAGATGGGAGCAGCCGATAGGGTAGCAAACGGCATGTACAATGTGCATAGCCCCAGTGTGTGGCGGGACGTGATTCTGGCCACATTGCCTCATTTCCTGCTGGCCTCGCTTTTCGCTTTACACCTTTGGAGCCATTACTTCTTGGTGACACTAGTGGTCATTGGAATCGCTGTAGTGACCTGGAAAAACTGGAGGGCAGGCAACCCGAGTAGGTGGTCTTACTCCTGGATGGGCTACTCTCTAGCCGCGCCCACCCTGTCATGGCTGCTAGCTCTGATTACATTGTCCTACGGTGGTTGGACGCTGGTAACCACCGGGCAACTTCCTTTCAATGTGGTCCTATTCTTCTTGATGGTGGGATACGTTCCTTTCTCCATGTGGATTGTGTTCCGGGTCGCCCGCAAGGTTATGCGTAGGGATTGGTTGTTGGCTTCATTGACGGCCCTACCATTTCCATTTTTAACCTCCTGGGTCCTGTTCCTGGACTGGCAAGGGGGGTTGTGGTCCGGCGGTGCGAAAGGGGAGCAAAGCAGCGACACTTCGCTGGCCTTCATATTCTTAGCTCTGGCGGTCACTACGGCAGTTTTCCTGAAAATAGGGCCTCGATTGATAAAAATCGGCCTGCTAACCCTTACCACGGCGATCTTGGTAACGATATCCGCAGTCTCTCTGCCCGTTTCTTTGAGTGTGGTCGCGGTGCTCATGATGATTGTGGCCTCGGTGGTATTCTTGCTAAGCCCGGCCGTGGTTGAGTCCAAACTAAACCAACGCTACTCGCAGCAAGCGGAGATGGAATCCGGCGGCGAGGTGGTAACTCATTGGTTCAACACCACGACGTAGCAGTCGTGGTGGACAGCAGCAGTTGTCTGCCTGCGGACTTGCTGCAGAAGTGGAACATCACCGTTGTTCCTCATGAGCTGATTATCGGCCTACGCTCGTTAAGGGACGGCGTGGACATCCAACCCAGCGAGTTCTACCGACTGTTGTCCCAAGACTCAACTACGAAATTCACCACGGCTGCGCCCCAACCCAGACAGTTCCTAGACGCATTCATATCCGCCAGCCAACAGGCCTCCAACATCCTCTGCTTGACGCTTTCTTCCCAGTTTAGCGCCACCTATCGCTCGGCATGTGCTGCTGCCACCATGTCCGATGGCGCACTGACGGAAAATCCGGCTGGCACAACCAAGATTAAGGTGATTGACAGCAAGGCAGCGGCAGGGGGCGCTGGTCTGATTGCTCTAGCCGCAGCCCGCTGGGCATCCCAAGGACTGAGCTTGGAGCAGGTGGTGGCCGGTGTGGAAAGAATGTCTCCCAAGGTTAACTTGTTGGCCTATCTGGACACCCTGCGATATCTTAGCCGCAGCGGCCGGATACACAAGATGGCTGCTTGGGCGGGAACCATGCTCAGCATCAAGCCATTAACCGAGTTGAAGCTGGGTGAGGCCCGAATGCTGGAGAGACCTCGAAGTCGCGCCAAGGCTCAGGAGCGGTTGTTGGCCGTCATGCGCCAGCGGGTCGCCGACCGGCCCATTGTCGTCAATGTGATGGAAGCCGACGCCGTTGAAGAGGCTCAGAAATTGTCTCAGCGCATCCAATCCGAGTTCAATTGTCGTGAGATAATCGTCAGCCAGTTCACCCCTGTCATGGGGCTTCACACGGGGCCCGGTCTGTTGGGAGTGGCGTTCTATACCGATGACGATCATGAAGATTCCGCCCCGGGTGAGGCTTCTTAGATTGCGGGAAATCAACGAACTGTGAGCTCATACCCGGCCGCAAGCAAAGGCGAGGGCGATGCCCAACGGGCGCAGATGCTGTTGGACGCCATAATTCTGCGCCGCGAACTTAGAAAAAACGGCAACAATCTCTCGGATATCCAACAGTGGCCAACCTTGCTGGTCCTTTGTGGTCTGCCTGGAACCGGAAAGACCTACTTCGCCAGGGAAGTGACCAAGCTGGTTCCCTTCTGTGTATTCGAGAGCGACCGCATACGCAAGACACTGGTCTCCGAACCCAAATACGCCGCCAGTGAGCACGCCCGGGTTTTCAATGTTTGTCACTTTTTGATTGAAGAGTACCTTAGCCAAGGTCAGAATATACTATTCGATGCCACAAACTTGACGGAGAAATTCCGGCTACCACTGCGAGAGATTAGCCAAAGGCAGGACGCCCAGTTGGTGATGGTCCATATCACGGCACCCCGGGACACTGTCCGTCAACGCCTACAGGAACGTGAATTGGGCTTGCATTCTGGTGAGTTCTCCGATGCGGGTTGGCTGGTTTATTCCCGGATGGCGCCTCATGACCAACCGATTGAAGGAGAGCATCTGTCGGCAGACACGTCAAAAGACATCTCTGTAATAATCCAGAATGTAGTCAAACTGGTCACTGCGCCCCGTGAGTGATCCGGCTGTGCCTTAAGCGCCTAAGTACTTTTTAGAGAAGATTAGGAGAAAAGAATGCGAATCACAGTCACAATCGGCGACGTAACCACCACTGAGACCCCAGCTTTGGTGGTTAATCTGTTCTCTGGCGTAACCGAGCCAGGAGGCGCGACCGGAGCCGTGGACAGGGCGCTGGACGGCGTAATCAGCCAACTAATAAAAGAAGGCGAAATCAAAGGCAAAGTCGGTGACATTACCCTCATTCACACCATGGGCAAGATTGCTCCGGCTAGGGTGGTTGTGGCGGGTCTGGGCCCAGCCGACAAGTTCGACGCACAGGTCGTCCGGCAAGTTTCGGCGGAAGTGGCCCGCTATCTCCGTCAGAAAGGCATCAATGAGGCTGTTACCATCGCCCACGGAGCTGGGATAGGCGGGCTTGAACCTACCACCTCAGGACAAGCAATAGCCGAGGGCAGCCTGTTGGGTCTCTACAAATTTAGCACCTATTTGTCACCCAGCAAAGAGGCTAGCGCCGATCTTGAAGATTTAACCATCGTTGAGCAGGACCAAGACCGGGCCAGCGAGATTGAAAACGGGGTGGCCGCCGGTATCGTTGCCGCCGAAGCTACGATTTTGGCCAGGGACATGGTTAACGAACCGGCCAACATGATGACACCTACCCAGATGGCGGAAATCGCCCGGAGGGTTGCAGAGTCCGAAGGATTGACCCTAAACATTCTGGAGTCTCCCCAGATGAGAGAGCTGGGCATGGGAGCGCTACTGGGTGTGGCCCAAGGCAGCGAAGAACCGCCCAAGCTGATAATCATGGATTACCGGGGAGACCCGGACAACCCCGGCAACAACCTAGGCCTGGTGGGCAAAGGCATAACCTTTGACACCGGTGGCATTTCATTAAAGCAGCCCGGCGGTATGGAGGCGATGAAGGGCGACATGGCAGGAGGCGCTTCAGTCATCGCCGCAATGAAGATGATTGGCCAGGAAAAGCCGAAAATCAACGTCACAGGGATCATAGCCGCCACCGAAAACATGCCCAGCGGTTCGGCCCAACGCCCTGGCGATGTGGTGCGTGCCATGAATGGCAAGACAATAGAGGTAATCAACACCGATGCGGAAGGCAGGTTGGTCTTGGCCGATGCTCTTTGCTACGCCCGGGAGAAGGGTCTGACCCGCCTGGTTGACGTAGCAACCCTCACCGGTGCCATGGTCACGACCTTGGGAAAGGCTTGCACCGGCATCATGGGCAACAATCAGGAATTGCTGGACAAAGTTACGGAAGCCGGCCGGGACACCGGGGAGAAATACTGGCAACTGCCCATGTTCGACGAATACAAGGAACTGATAAAAAGCGATGTCGCCGACATGAAAAACTCCGGAGGCAGACAAGCCGGGTCCATCAGCGCCGCATTTTTGCTGGCCGAGTTTGTGGGGGACACTCCCTGGGTGCACATGGACATAGCTGGGACTTCCACCGCTGATAGAACCAAGGGATACCAGGTAAAAGGGGCCACGGGAGTCCCCGCCCGGACGCTGGCCAAGCTGGCACGAAATCTGGCCGAGTCAGGAACGTGATCGGATTCTACAAGATCGAGCTGATGCTATAATTGGTCAAAATAAGACCCACTAAGAACAAGACTTATTGAGAACACGGAAAAGGGAGGATCGAAAATGCCTGGAATTACAGGTCTGGGACACGTCGGTATCTACGCCAATGACATCATGAAGCAGAGGGATTTCTATACCCGTGTGATGGGACTGGAGATTGCCGATGAGGACCTTGAGGGCCGAGGCATGTGCTTCCTGAGCTCCGATCCTGAGCGGGAACATCATGAGTTTGTTCTGATGAAGGGCAAGGAAGCTCCCGAGGGCGCAAAAGTAATCCAGCAGATTTCCTTCATCGTTCCCTCCATCGACGATCTCCGGGAGCACTACCACAGGCTCCTAGACGAGAACGTCAAGATTGACCGGATTGTAAGCCACGGTAATGCTTTCGGTATGTACTTCTTCGACCCCGAGGGCAACCGGATTGAGCTTTACTATAAGACCGGCTTCAAGGTCCCGCAGCCCCATGGCGACCCCATCGACCTTGAGGAGTCCAACGAGAAGTTGTTGGCCGACGCGAAGGCTCTGATTCCCGCCTAGCCACCGGCGTTCTCGCGCCAAAGCACCAGAACGGTACAAAAAAGCGACCGTAGTTAACCTAAATAACTACGGTCGCTTTTTGCTATAGTGCCGTTAACCGGCTAGTCAGCCACGGCTCGGTGCCGGGCTCGTTAACGGGTTGGCTAATGGAATCCCCAGGCGTTAATTTAGCGAGTCCATTGACGGTAGGCTCGAAAATCGTTACTATACTTAACTGGGTTTAGTATAGTGTTCCAGAATCAGGATTGTCAGATTGAGCAGCGTTAAGGCCCAGCTTTACTCGGAACTTCCAAAAAGCTTCCATCAATGGAAGTGGCGCGTCTTGCTGGCGTTTTCTTTCTTCTACCTTTTTCTATATCTAGGCCGCTTTAATTTCTGGCCCATCGCACCCTTGGTCAAAGACCCGATAGACGGGCTCGGCCTGAGCAACATTGAAGTTGGCATCATTAATGCCATGCTGCTATGGGGATTCGGATTGGGGGACTTGATTCACGGGCGACTGGCCGAAAATTACGGGCTCCGCTTGTGGATATTAATAGGTGCGATTTTAACCGCCGTTTTCAACGTCATCACCAGCTTCGCCACCTCCGCCTTGACCATGGCCATACCTTTTGGCCTGGCTGGATTCGTGAACGCAGCATGCTGGGCGCCAGGCATCAGCATGATTTCCCAGTGGTGGCCAAGGCGTGACCGGGGAATGGCCATGGGCATCATAGGCACCGCTGCCGGTGGTGCGATGCTGATGATGTGGTGGCTCACCGGCCTGGTGGGCGCTGAATTCGGCTGGCGGGCAGCCTTCCGCTACCCACCGCTCATCATCATCGCCTTGGGCTTCTTGGTCTACTTTGTTGCCCGGGACCGGCCCAGCGAGGTTGGTCTGCCGGAATATATCGAAGAGGACTCGGTGTCGGCTACTCCCGAGGCGATTGACCCGGAGCGGCTGAAAGGCCTGGGTCCTTATAAGGAGTTGATGTCTAATTCCCGGTTTGTGTTAGCCAGCCACGTGAAAGGGTTAGAGAACGTGGTCCGTTATGGGTTGACGACCTGGGTGCCCATTTACTACTTCGAAGAGGGGGGCTTGTCTATCGAGTCCACCATCTTCCTGACGATTCTCTTGCCTTTGGGATACTTGATAGCGCCACCAATCTCCGGCATGATATCCGACCGGATGCTCAATAGCGCCCGGCGGCCCATGGTAATAGCGTCTTGCGCCATCAGCTCCGTGGTGCTGGTGATTATCGCTTTTGCCCCACCCGTGAACATCACCCTCGGCGCCATCCTGTTGCTCGTAGGTGGCCTGTCCATGGGCATGTCTCCCATGTCTACCCTGGCGGTGGACATTGCCGGTAGGCGTATGTCCGGGACCGCCTCCGGGTTGTTGGACGCCCATGGCTATGCCTACGCCGGGCTTCAAGCCATCGTTTTCAGCGTTTTATTGGACATGTCGGGCAGCCCGTGGACCTTGGTTTTCTTGATTATGGCCGGCACTAGAGTCCTCTCAGGATTCATGATTCGCACGGTTAAAGTCTAGAAGCTGGCCATTTCAACCTCCGGAATAGGCAGGCTCCTGCCCTTCGGGCATAGTGCGGGTACTAGTTATTCTTGATTTATGTGTTGACACACAATTGCAGTATGTTGTAATTTGTAATCGCCACTGATTGCAGTAACTTAGGTTTGCATTATGGACCATGAGCAGGCAGTCGCCATACTCAGAGACAAGGGCTACAGGCTAACTCCTCAGCGCTTGATTGTTTTGTCCATCGTTGCCGACGGCGACGGTCACATGGGAGTGGACAAGATATTCCAGTCTGCCAAGGCCGCTTATCCCTACATGGACGTTGCTACCGTCTACCGTACGCTCCACCTGTTCCGAAACTTGGGAGTGGTAACGGAGGTGGCCATCGGCGACCGGCTGCACTACGAACTGACCGACCCGCTGGGCGGTCATCACCATATGGTCTGCCGGGTTTGCGACGCCGCCTATAATCTTAGCCCCCATTATCTAGAGGAATTTCGGAACACGCTAAGCCAGGAATTCGGGTTTGAACCGGACCTGGAACACTTTGCCATCAGCGGTGTCTGCGCCGGGTGCCGAAATTCCAGCTTGAAACAGGAATTGCCAGCTAAATGATTTTTCGGGACCCTGGAACATTACTGCAGCATATATCCACGGCTAGATTGGGTTGGTTAGGAGTCATCTTTCTTTCCTTGATGTTGTCGGCAACACTGGCTTGCGGCTCTTCATCTACCGACGGGAGTGACGCCAGCAAGACCGCAGAGGCATCGGCCCTTTCTGAGAGTAGCGGAGCAATCAAAGTGGTTACCACGGTTTCCCCCATAACCAGCATCGTGGAGAACATCGGCGGCACCAAGATTATCCTAGACGGCGTGGTACCCGAAGGCGTCAATTCCCACACCTTCGCTCCTGCTCCATCCGTGGCAAGGTCCATCGCTGAGGCCGACCTGATAGTGCTGAATGGTTTGCGATTGGAGGAGCCTACTCTGGAAATGGCCCGGGCCAATAAGAAGCAGGAAGCGGTTATTCTATCGCTGGGTGACCAAGCGATTTCCAAGGACGATTGGCGCTTTGACTTCACTTTTCCAGAGGCGAACGGGCAGCCCAATCCCCACCTTTGGCCCGACCCTATGTTGGCCCTCCGTTACGCCGAATTGGTTCAACAGCAGTTGGCCGAGATGGACCCTAGCAACGCAGATTATTACGCAGCCAACCTTGAAATCTTCCGGCAAAGAATCGATGAACTGGACCAAGGTATCGCCACCGCCGTTGCTACCATTCCTCAGGTCAACCGGAAATTGCTGACCTACCACGATTCTTGGGCCTACTTCGCGCTTCGCTACGGCATGGACGTTATCGGCGCAGTCCAACCGTCCAACTTCTCTCAGCCCTCGGTGAAAGAGGTCGCTGAGCTTATCGACCAACTAAATGAATTGAAATTGCCCGCCGTGTTCGGATCGGAGGTCTTCCCCAGCGATGTGCTGGAAACCGTAGCCAAAGAGAGCGGAGCGGCGTTCGTGGATGATCTCAGAGACGATGACCTTCCAGGTGGCCCGGGGGATCCCCGACACAGCTATCTGGGCTTGATGCTGGAGAACATGGAATTTATGATTCCCGCTTTGGGGGGCACCGTCGACGCCTTGGCCGATTTCGACCCCAGCTTGGTTTTCTCCGGGACCAGTACAGCAAATTACCCTCAATAGATTTTGACAGTTTACTCAACAGTCTTAAAAGGACGCATATAAATGTATCTGCATCCGAGGCTCTTAGCATTAACGGAAGGTGTGCGGCTCCGGATTCTGGCAGCCGCTGTGATTGGGCTGCTGGCAGTGGCGGTAGGGGTGGCCCGATTGGCCGTCGCCGCCACCGTCATTGTGAAGGTGATTCATGAGGGCGCAGCCTTCTCCACGTTAACGTGGGCATTGGTAATCATGGCTGGGCTAATCGTCGCCCGCAGTCTGCTTCAGTACCTGCAGGAAGTCGTAAGCCACCACACGGCCAGCATCGTAAAGGTCCAACTACGAAAGAATCTTTACGAGCACTCATTGGCGTTGGGTCCTGGATACTTCGATCAGACCCGCACCGGTGACGTCATGCTGTCTTTGGCCGACGGGGTTGAGCGTCTGGAGGCGTTTTTCGGGAAATACCTGCCCCAACTGATAGTTGCAGCATTGGCGCCCATTCTCATCTTTATTTTCATGGCTATTATCGACCTGAAAATCGGGTTCATATTCTTGGGCTTTGCCTTATTTACCCTGGGTGCTCCCAACCTGTTCCACCGGTGGAACAAGTCCAGCAGCATGGCCCGAAGAGACGCCTACGGTGTTTTGGGCGCTGATTTCCTGGATGCGGTCCAAGGTCTGGGCACCCTCAAAGCCTTCGGTCAAAGCAAGGTTAGAGGCCAGTTGTTGGCCGACCGGTCAAGACGCCTGTACCGCACCACCATGGGGGTTCTGGCCGCAAACTCGGTGACCAGCGCTCTGACGGTGCTGGGAATCTCCGCAGGGGCGGCGGCGGCACTGGCTTACGGTGCAGTGCGGGTTGGCGACGGAGATTTGGAGCTTCGACCTCTGCTGATAGTGCTGATGCTTGGCGTGGAGATTTTCCGTCCGCTGCGGGAGTTAGTGCAGCTTTACCACGAAGGCATGATGGCCATGTCCTCGGCGGAGGGAATCTTCGCCATCATGGACGAGCCGGTGGAAATCAAAGAACCGGCGTCGGTTGGCGCCGACTATGCTGGCATGACCGTCCAATCGGGCCAAGCAAATGATGATTCATCAGCAAATATCCAAGTCAACGGCGATGCTGACAGCGGCCAATTGCTGTCCCCCGAGATTGTATTTGAAGATTTGTCGTTTGGTTACAGCGGCGGCCGCCGGTCGGCGCTGGAGCAGGTGTCGTTCACACTGACAGCAGGCGAGACCATGGGACTGGTTGGCTCCAGCGGTGCGGGTAAATCAACTGTGGTCTGGCTGCTTTTGCGATTCTTCGACCCACAAAAAGGAAGAATACTTCTGGGTGGGAAAGACATCCGAGAACTGCCGTTGGAGTTTCTGCGCCAGCACATGGCGGTGGTGACCCAAGATACCTACTTATTCCACGGGAGTGTGGCTGACAACCTGCGCTTCGGAAACCCCGAAGCCACCCAGGAGCAACTGGAGACTGCTGCCAAGGCGGCCAACGCCCACGAGTTTATCTCGGGGCTCACAGATGGTTATAACACCATGGTCGGAGAACGGGCATTGCGGCTTTCCGGCGGACAGAAGCAACGCATCGCCATCGCTAGGGCATTGCTAAAGGATGCGCCAATCCTGGTGCTGGACGAGGCTCTTTCCAACGTAGACGCAGAAAACGAGTCCTTGATTCAAGAGGCTTTGGACCGTTTGATGGAGGGCAGAACCACGTTGGTCATCGCCCACCGGTTGTCCAGCGTGGTCAATGCCGACCGCATATTGGTTCTGGAGGACGGTCGGCTGGTGGAAACGGGCAGCCATGATGAATTGGTTGCCGCCGGTGGCGCTTATTGCCTATTGATGGCCGCCCAGCAACAGATTGCGCAGGATGAGAACTCAGTGGTCGCCACCATAACCCAGAATTATGGAACTCCGGGACATGAAAGCCCGGAAGAAGAACGTGGCCATGTAGCAGCTTCTGTGCCGGAGGCCATGTCTGCCCTTCCTCAGACACTTCATGGCCATGGGGACCACCATGCCCACGGCTACCACCATTCCTCGGCTGCGGAGCATGATGAGGACAGCCATTCTTCGGGTGGTACCATAGGAATCATGGCTGTGTGGGTCCGGTTATTTAACCTTGTGAGACCCTGGTGGGGCCAACTCGCCCTGACATTTGTCCTGGGTCTGGCCCACCACGGCTCCATCATCGGCACGGGTGTGATAGGCGCTGTGCTGGTCGGCCAGGTTATTACCGGTGGCGACCTGACCCTTCTAATCATCTTATTGGGCGTCTTCGTGCCCATGGTGGGTCTATTCACTTGGGCTGAGTCTTGGATGGCCCACGACCTAGCCTACCGCTTGTTGGCCGAGATGCGGGTGGATATATACGACAAGCTGGAACCCTTGGCCCCCGCCTACCTGGTGCGCCGCCGCACCGGCGATTTGATTAGCATCGTCGGCGGAGACATCGAGTTGGTGGAGTTTTTCTTCGCCCACACCATTACTCCCGCATTCGTGGCGATATTAGTGCCTGCTGCGGTTTTGGCGACGTTGGCCGTGATCTTTTGGCCCCTGGCCCTGATTCTAAGCCCCTTCTTGATAGCAGTGGCCGTGAGTCCATTTATCGCCCAAAAACGAGCCGAGCGATTGGGGGAAGAACTGCGGGAGCAGGTGGGCGAGGTTCACTCCCACATGGTGGATAGCATCCAAGGGTTGCGGGAAATCTCCGCCTTCGGGCAAGGCCGGGCCAGAGCCTCGGAAATCGTGCGCAACGGATGGATATTCGCCCATTCTCAGATGCGCTTCCTGAAAGAGCAGGCTTTCCAGGTCGGCTTTATTGAAGCTATGACCGCTCTAGGTGGACTGGCCGTCCTTGCCACCGGCCTATGGTTCATGATTCAGGGAGATATCACGCGGCCCCAATTGATTCTGGTGGTCATCCTGTCGGTAGCTGCCTTCGCTCCCGTATCCGACCTAGCAAAAACAATGAAGCAGCTTCTGGAAACCCTGGCTGCGGCCCGCCGGGTCTTTTCGATCCACGACGAGCCGGTTCCGGTCTTGGACGGCAAGGGCGTTGATAGTCCCATCACTGCCAATGGCGCCGTTGCGCCAGCCATCAGCTTCCATGAAGTTAGTTTTTCCTACGGGTCCCACGAGCCTCAAGCGCTCCACGAAGTGAGTTTCAGCGCTCAACCGGGAGAAACGGTGGCCTTGGTGGGACGGTCCGGCGCAGGGAAATCGACATGCGCCAACCTGCTGATGCGGTTCTGGGATCCCGGACATGGCCGGATAGACCTGGGAGGCCACGACCTGAGGGACTTTGGACTAGAACACCTGAGAGAGCAAATCGCCCTAGTTACTCAAGACACTTATCTGTTCAACAATTCGATTCGGGAGAATATTCGCCTGGGGCGTCAAGACTCCACAGACCAGGAAATCGAAGACGCCGCCCGGCAGGCCAACGCCCACGATTTCATAATGTCCTTCCCCGACGGCTATGACACCCTGGCGGGAGAGAGGGGTATGCAGCTTTCCGGAGGTCAGCGGCAGCGCATTTCCATCGCCCGCGCACTCTTGAAGAACTCCCCAGTTCTGGTCTTGGACGAAGCCACTTCCCACTTGGACGCAGTGAACGAGCAACAGGTCAGAAACGCCTTGGAGCGTCTGATGGAAGGTCGCACCACCCTGGTAATCGCCCACCGGTTGTCAACCATCCGGGAAGCGGACCGCATCATAGTGCTTGATGACGGTCACATGGTGGAGCAGGGCAGTCACGACGCTCTTCTGGCCCAGAACGGTCTGTATTCCCAGTTGGTTTCCACACAACTGGTTGGCGCTACCACCAGTAGGTCTGGTGAGCATAATGGCCACGGCCACCACGATGAAGAAGACCACGGGCAAGAACACGGGACCGGACACGGACTCGGACACGACCAAGACGATTCAAAACCGTGGCACCGATTGCCGGGCCATGATGGGCACCATCATTAGACTATAAAAGTCTAATCCAGAAGCCAGATCACGCAGAAATAATTTCTCACCCGGGGAAATAACTCGGGCCAGTTGCCGATAAAGGAATATCATGTTACATCCCGTTCCTCTTCAACGACACGAAGGACACGCCGTGGTCCGGCTCAAAAGTCTATCCTGCGGTTATGACAAGCAGGAAGTGTTATCCGATGTCACTATGGACATCATGGAAGGCGACTTCGTCGGGCTTTTGGGTCCCAGCGGCTCGGGAAAGACCACTCTCCTCAGGACTATCTTAGGCGCAGTGGACATCTTCCAAGGCGAAGTCGAGGTAGAGGGAGTTCCCACCAGTCAGAAAAAGCCCAAGGTTGGCTACGTGCCTCAGTTGGAGACCATTGACTGGAATTTCCCTGTGACCGTCCAAGAGGTCGTATTGATGGGCCGAACCATGGATAACCGCCTCTTCCCTTGGTACCGGCGGGAGGACCGGATGCTGGCCGCAGAGATGATGGAGCGTCTGGGGATTTCAGATTTAGCCAAACGGCACATAAGGGAGCTTTCCGGTGGGCAGCAGCAGCGGGTTTTCTTAGCCAGGGCGCTGGTCGGCAGCCGCCGCATACTGCTTTTGGATGAGCCTACCTCCGGTGTGGACATCAAGACTAGAGACGATGTCATGCACGTGCTCCACGAGCTTAACCACCAAGGCATCACCATCATAATGACCACCCATGAGATTAACGCTGTGGCGGTGCACCTGCCTTGGATTGTTTGTATGAACGGACGGGTGCTGGCGGAGGGACCGCCTGCGGAAGTCATAACCTCGGAGACTTTGATGCTGACCTACGGGGCGGACATGCCTGTGATTCATTACCAGGGAATGACATTGGTTGCCGAGAGCCCCCACGCTTACAGTCGGAAAGTCGAAGAGCCAGACCCACAACTCGAACCTGTCCAAATCAACGGAACCGACCGTAAAACTGAAGTCGGTCATGGGCATGGACACCCCCATGACCACGAACATGACCAGCTGGCAGACCTAGATCAGCCGTCAGTTGCGCCGGTCTCCGCTGATGCTGACGCCGGCGAGCCAGTCCCCGCTCCAGACACGGAGCAGGAAATCAAATATGTTTGAGCCCTTTGAATACCAGTTTTTCGTGCGTGGAATAATCGCGGCTACTCTCGTGGGAGGGTTGTGCGGGTTGATTGGCGTGTACATCATCCTTCGCCACATGGCCTACATCGGCCATGGTCTTTCCCACGCTGTATTGGGCGGAGCGGTGGCCAGTTATGTCATGTCGTTGAATTTCTTTGTCGGCGCAACGATATGGGGGTTCCTATGCGCCCAGCTCATCACACTGACCACCCGAAAGCGAAAGATTAATGCAGACGCTGCCATCGGAGTCATCACGACGGCCAGCTTCGCTTTCGGGATAGT
>DCAE01000128.1:76587-109967 GCA_002311385.1 Dehalococcoidia bacterium UBA1141
AACGGAGACCTGCTGGCAATCGGCGTGGTGGTAGTTGCAGCGTCGGTGATACTTTTTGTCGGCTATAAGCAATTTCTATTCGCCACCTTTGATGTGGAAGTCGCCGGGTTTTACGGCGTGCCAACCGGTTGGATTGAAACCCTGTTCTCCATCGTGTTGGCCGGTACAATCGTGGTATCCATGCAGGTTTTGGGCGTGTTGCTTATTGCGGGTGCAACGGTCATTCCTCCCATTGTCGCCAGATTGCTCACGGACAACTTCAGCAAGATGCTGCTATTGTCCACCTCCCTTGGCGCTTTTTGCGGCTTCGCTGGCATCTACATAAGCTTCTACATCGACGTGTCATCGGGAGCCAGCGTGGTGCTGGTGGAGGCTGCGTTGTTTGCGGTGGTGATGGCCTATACCAATCTGAAGAGCAAATTGTCCGTCGGGACCAAAAGGCAACCAAAAGCGCCGGCGGTATAAATCCAAAACGATAATTAGAAGGTTTTCCTAAATGGCCGTTACCAAGTCTTCAGGTAATTCTCAAATAAAAACTGTAGGGATTCTCAGCCCCGGCGACATGGGGCATGCTGTTGGTCGTTTGCTGAGGGGGCACGAGATTCAAGTTCTCACGTGCCTGGCAGGCAGAAGCCCTCGCACCAAATCGCTGTCGGAACAAGCAGGGATAACTGACGTTCCGACAATGGAAGAATTGGTTGAGCAATCTGACCTTATTCTCAGCATAACGGTGAGCGAGGCAGTGCCGAAACTGTGCCAACAGGTGGCCGACGCCATCGGAAGCACGGGTACAAGTTTGTTGTTTGCCGAGTGCAATGCCATTTCGCCCCAGCTTTCACGGCGTATGGAAGGGGTCATCAGCGCAACGGGCAGCCGTTACATCGACGCTTCAATCATTGGGGGACCGCCCCGTAATGGGACAAGTCCTCGTTTTTACCTGTCCGGTCCTCATGCCACGGAGATGGAAGAAATGAGGGAACGGGGTTTGGACGTGCGGGTCATTGGCCAGGAAACAGGCCAAGCATCCGGCATCAAGATGTGCTACGCCGCAATGACCAAGGGCACGGCGGCATTGTTCACCGAGTTGCTGATGGCTGCGGAAATGCTGGGGCTATCCAAGGATTTACTGGCTGAATTTCAGAGCAGCCAGCCAGCCGTGCACCAACGTATGGAAGGGTGGTTACCGGGATTGCCAGCCAAATCCAACCGTTGGGTGAGCGAGATGCAGGAAATCGAAACAACTTTCGATGGCCTGGGTCTAACTCCATTGATTTTCCAGGGGGTGGCGGATATGTACCGATTGGTTGGCAGCACTCCCATGGGGGCCGAGACACCGGAAACGAAGGACGAATCCAGAACTCTGGGAGAGACCATTCAGCAGTTGGCCGCTCACTTGAAGAAAGAATAGGGCTAATAAGCAGACAAACAACAGCCCCGGNNGCGTAATCGATTACGCACCGGGGCTGTTTTCGTTGATAATGTCGCCGCCGAAGCTGGTCTGTTAGGCTTCGGTCTGCTCCGTATTGCTGCCTGCCACCGTGATGGTGATATGAGCCATGGCGGTGCTGTCCGGGGCGCCATGCCAGTGATTTTCCTGGGCGGGAATCAACACGATGTCTCCCTCGGTTACGGTCAGCGACTCGTTGTCGTTAACAACTTTCCCGGTGCCTTCGGTGACAATCAGAATCTGGTCTCCGGAGTGCTTGTGGAACTTGTTGCGGGAGCCAGCGTCGAATTTGACGATAGCGAAGTTAAAATTGCTGCTGTCGCCAGTGTCCAAGATGGGCTGACGCCAAACTTGCGTCCCAGTCATCAATCCGCCGGTCATTTCGGCCTTGGATATCGGCACATCTTTCATAGTGACTTTTTTCATCTGAGTTCTCCTATTATTTAATCTAAATTAGGGTCCAATTCCGCCAATAATGCGGCGGATGTGAGCGTGGATAATAATACCTTGGTACGGGCAGCAAGTCTACAACTTGCGGAATCTAGCTGGCGCCTCCCTGCTTCATAGTTTCCAGCGCCCCGGATATTGCATGGGCCAAACTCGTGGGCCTTTCAGCAAATTCAGGAGTTGGATACCACTCATAGTCAAAGCTACGTAGCACCGTTCCGTCTATGCTGCAACGCAGATTGGAAACAATCACTTTGAACCCGAGTTCCTTGGTCGCTTCCTTGGCCAGCATCTCTAAGACCACTTCCGGACAATCCAGTACCACCAAGAACCCACCTTCTTTTTCTCCGTCCGTCACTCTGGCGCGAAAGACTTGGCCCAAATGGTCCATATTTACGATGGTATAAGGGTGCTCCGGCCGCCCAAAATCCGGCCAACCGATGTTGATTATCCCGCCCACTTCCCAATGGTGCATGATGACCTATCTCCGTTCGATTGCAAGGGTCTAACCCTGCTTGGGGCCCACCAAGCGCCCGCCCAGAACCACTGCCTTCACTCTGCGCAAACATTCCATGTCTTCTAAGGGATTGCCTTCAACGAGAAGAAAGTCTGCCTCCTTGTTGGTCTCGATCGTGCCTAGAGAGTCCTGCATTCCAATGGCTTGGGCGGCGTTCCAAGTGCCCGTCAGGATGGCCTCCATGGGCGATAGTCCGAAATCGGACATTGATATCAATTCGGCCTGGAAGTCGCCGAATGGATATGACCCCCAACCGCAGTCGGAACCGCCAATCAGCCTCACTCCCATCTCTTTCATTGTGCTATAGGCTTCGATTCGGTCCCCGTGTCCGTTCACGATGCGGTCCAACATATCGGCGTCAATCTTATTGAGGGGTCCCAGTTCCTTCTTAGCTTGTAACTCTATCCGGCGGCTGATGCCCAAAGCGTGGGTGGGGTTTACCCACACTCCCGACTCGGCCAAGCGTTCGGCTGTCCCTTGATCGTACCGATATGAACCGTCGGGCTGGGCGAAGAAGCAATGGAAAATCATATCTACGCCAGCATCCAAAGCGTTGTTTATTGAAACCGTCGACCGGCAGTGAGCGGCCACCGGCCTTGCCCGATTGTGGGCCTCGAACACGATGGCTTTGAGTTCATCGACATCGTAGGACGGGCGGTAAGGGTCGCTGGTGAGGGTGCTACCTCCGGAGGCGGTAATCTTTATGAGGTCGGCGCCCTGCTTAATCAAATAACGGACCTGCTTGCGAACGCCGTCGATGCCATCGGCTTCTCCGCCCATGTACCAGAGATGGCCACCGGTGGTGGTTAGGGGTGGGCCCGTCACCAAGAACCGGGGGCCGGGTACTAATCCCAGAGCAATCCCTTCTTTCAAGGAAAAGGCGGTGTGGTTCCAAGACCCACAGTCGCAGAGAGTGGTCACGCCGGAATGCAGAGCCAAGGTGGTATTCCTGGCCGCACGGAGCAATCGAACATCGTCAGTATCGGCGTTTACCTCCTCGCCGGTGCGACCGTCGCCGGGCATATTGGTGTGGCTGTGACAGTCAATCAGTCCGGGCAAAAGAGTGCACTGGGGCAAATCCAATACCCCGTATTGACCGGCTGAGTCCACCAGGTTCTTTATCTCTTGATTGGTCTCAATCTCTTCACTGGAACCGATCCAGTGGATTAGATTTTCTTGCAACACCACAGCGGCGCCTGATATGGGAGGACCGCCCAATCCATCAATTAATTGGCCGGGCTTGATAACCGTGATTGACGTCGAATCCAATGCAGTCTCCTGAGGCAATTTCGGAGCGTGCCCGCCCCGAGCGATTATAGCCTATGCGAGCAGGCCTTAGGCAAATCTAACGGCGCTCTCGGAGCATCAGGAAACCCAAAGGCACAGAGGAAGCGAGGATGAGCAACAGTGCCGGAGCCGCAGCCCGAGCGAAAAATGCCTCGGATGCAGCAGCCCAGATGGAGGTCGCCAGAGTGGTGAAGCCGATAGGACTCAAGATAAGGGTTGCGGGCAACTCTTTCATGGTCAACAAGAACACCAAGGCTGCGCCCGATAAAATCCCCGGGAGCACCAAGGGCAGAGTAACCGTTGTGAACACCTTGAGGGGCGTCTTCCCCAATCCTCTGGCTGCCTCTTCCATCCTGGGGCTGACCTGCAACAACGAGGTCCTAGCGGCCCCAACGGCGGGAGAGAGGAACAGCACGACGTAGGCGAAAATAAGCATTCCCGTGGTCTGATATAAGGGCGGCGCATAGTTGACGCCGAAGAACACCAAACCCAGGGCGATGGATATGCCAGGTAATGCGAACCCGATATATGTGACTCTCTCCAAAACGATGCTGAATAACCCCAAATACCGAACGGACATCACTGCTACCGGCAGGGCGACAACTACCGTAGCGACCGCAGCCACGGCGGACACAAGCAGCGAATTTCGTGCAGCGTCCCATTGGAATAGCAGCGGCTCACCAGCGGAAACACCTCTAAACACCCAATAGCCAAGGATAGACATTGGCAAGAATAATGCAGCCGAAACAACTATCCCGCAAAAGACCAGAGCGGGCCAAACCCACCGCCCAAGCTTAATCTCCGCACTGGGTCTGGAAACGCTGGAACCGGATACATAGTACCTAGCTCCGCCCCTGGTAAACACCTCACCAACCACCATGCTCAAGGCCAAGCCGACCAGCACGAGGGACATGGCCGCTCCCAATGTTCGGTCCAATGCGGAACCGTATTGAACGAAGATGGCCCAGGTGAACGTCTCGTAGCGCAAAAGGGAGACGGCGCCGAAATCGCTGAGGGTGTATAGAGCCGCCAACAGAGAACCGGCGGCAATCGCCGGCCGCAACTGGCGCAGGATGACCCTAAAGAAGGTGGACCAAGCGTTTTGTCCCAGGCCCCTGGAGCTTTCCTCCAAGGCCGGGTCCATCCGCAACAGACCCGCCCGGACAGTTAGCAGTACATAGGGGTAGCTCAGTAGTGTTAGGGTCAGCATCGCTCCCGGAAAGCCGCTAATGTCCGGCAGCCGGTCAATGCCGAAGATAGATTCCAGTAACCCTTGAAGCATGCCCCGAGGCCCCAAGACCAACACAACGATAAACCCGCCGACGTAGCTGGGAATCACCAGGGGCAGTGCCGTCAGGACAGCCCAAATCCTTCGAAAAGGCAAATCAGTGCGAACGGTGAGCCAAGCCAAGGGCACCGCCAAGATTACCGAGCCTGTGGAGACGGCCCCAACCAACAGCAGGGTGCGGCCCATAATCTCCAGTATTCTCAAGCGGAAAATTGCATCAACAGCGCTGCTGCCATCGCTGGCTGCGCGTATTATCAAGTAGACGGGCGGCAGGAGCACCGCCGCAGAGACAACGAGGGCTGGAACCCAAACGACAGCCGAAGGCCACGGAGGCTTAAAATACAGCCGACCCAACACAAACGAACCAATCGTTGAATTTATAACCGTGGCCCCTCCGTTGGATAGGTTAAAGCCAATTCCAAAAGCAAAGGTGTTTTGGATTAATCCCATTGGCCTGGATTAACCCGAAGGCAATCTGGACCGGCGCTATGGCAATATCCCCACGGACTGAAGGAGTTTTTGGGTGCCATCCAGGTCCGACAGCACGGCTACTGATACATCCGGGTGGGGGAAATCGGCGATAGGCACCTGCCCTCCTTGGGCCCGGATGCCGTCGATAATGGGATATTCGAAGGTTTCGCTGGCGAAGTAGCTCTGTGCCACCGGGGACAGCAGGAATCTCAAGAACCTCTGGGCCAGGTCCTGTTTCTCCGAATTGCTCAATATGCCTGCTCCGGCCACCATTACAACGGACCCCGGTCCGCCCGACCTAGGGTGGTAATTCCGCGCTTGGAACCCTTCACCTTCCTCGGCAAGAAAGCGGTGTAGGTAATAGTGGTTTACAAAGCCCACGTCTATCTCACCAGATGCTACCGCAGCTACTATAGGCGTATTCTTGGGATAGACTTTCGGGTCGTTGTCATTGATTCCCTCAAGCCATAGGCGTGTCTTGTCCTCCCCCCAGATACCTCTCATCGCAGAAACCATGGTTTGGAAAGAAGCGTTGGTTGGCGCCCAGCCAATGCGCCCGCGCCACCGGGACTCGACAAAGCCGAATAGGTCGTCTGGTAAGTCTGCCTCGGTCAATTCTTCGGTGTTGTACACAACCGTTCTAGCCCTTCCCGAAAGGCCAACCCACCGTTTTGAGGGGGCTTTTGCCCAGTCCGGAACCAAGGCCAATATATCATCCGGCAAAGGGGCGAGCATGCTTTCCACTGCGCCAAGTCCTCCTGGGTCTTGGGCGAAAAACACGTCGGCCGGAGTCCGTTCGCCCTCTTCCAGCAATGTGGCAGCCAAAAGTGGGGTGCTGGCATATTTCACCAGGACATTGGCTCCCGAGGACGCTCCGAACTGCTGGATTATCGGGGCCACCAGCGACTCGCTACGGCCTGAATAAATGGTCAGGGTGTTGGATTCTGATCCACCACCGCACGCCGCCAACAGCAATGTAAGCGTCAACACCCAAATACCAGCGATTATCCTGCCCTTAAGTGATGAAACCCCAAATCTCGTAACCATTTTTGCGGCACACCTCATATAACTGCATATTTTCCAGGGTCCCGTCCACTACCAGGGAAGCGTGGCCTGTGCCAAGCCGGTTCATCTGTCAGACTGACAGGTTTTAACTATCTGAGAGTCGCCGACGTCCATACATAATATAAAATAATGGTATGCTTTGTTTCAAAAACAAGTATGAACGATGTTAAACGCAAAGGATACCTCTGCGAATATCACAATGTCAACGGTTTTTGATTAACCTTCAATGTATGTGTTAAGTATGTACCCGGTATATATTCCGTATGTACTCTGGGCATGCACCGATTATGACAACCGGATCCTTCGCTGCGGTTTATTCAAGGTAAGATTAGCGAGCTCGCTCTCCTGATCCAGGCACAAGATCCCATCCATTATTCGGTAGTTCGTGTGTTGACACTGGATATACATGCGTCTACACTAATATTCGATTCGTGTACAGATACTAAAGTAGGATGTACAAGCATTCCGCCAAAGTTACGGTCCCTAGTTAGAGGCTAAAAAGGCGGAAACCGAGGCCGAGTTTTCGATTCTAGATTAACCGACCCAGCTAAACGGCCCGAATCAACCGTCGAAACTGAACCTGGCTCACGGGAAAATAAATGGCTCCTACCAGTGCACATCCTGCCGACGGACATATTGACGTTGGCGCCGAACCCGATACCCAGCAGGCCTCCCAAGCTGATGGCCTGACGAACTTGGATGACGCTGTCGGCACGCCCACTCTAGTGTGCGACGCTTTAACCAAGCAGTTTGGCAAAGTGAGGGCCGTGGAAGGCCTGAATTTGTCTGTCGCTCAAGGTGAGATTCTAGCCTTGGTCGGCCCCAGTGGTTGCGGCAAGACCACGGCATTGCGCCTCATTGCCGGGTTTGACCAGCCCGATTCCGGAACCGTCACTCTCCACGGAAAAATTGTGGGGCGGCTAGGGAGCGGGCTTCCTCCGGAAAAGCGCCGCGTCGGCATGGTCTTCCAAGAAGGCGCTCTCTTCCCTCATTTGACTGTGCAAAAAAATATCGCTTACGGACTTCCTCGATCAGGAGATCGTAAACAAAAAGTCGACCAAGTCCTAGAGTTGGTGGGCCTCACCGGCCTGGGGCATCGAATGCCCCACGAGCTATCCGGAGGCCAACAGCAACGGGTGGCATTGGCCAGGGCCTTGGCGCCGAATCCGGATATATTGTTGTTGGACGAACCATTCTCCAACCTGGATCCCAAACTACGGGAGCAGGTGCGCCGAGATGTGCTGGAGATACTAAAAAACAGCCAAATCACCACGGTGTTCGTAACCCACGACCAAGAAGAGGCTCTTTTCGTGGGGGATACCATCGCTGTCATGAACAATGGCCGGGTGGAGCAATCCGGCCCGCCCGAGGAGGTTTTCCACCACCCGGTTACCCGTTTCGTGGCCCAATTTATCGGATTGGTGGATTTCTTGCCCGCCTGGCATGAAGACGGCCAATTGATGACCGAGGTTGGCTCGGTCAAGCGGTCAACCGAGACGCCGGGGCATATCGCCAGCCCGGCCTTGCAGTTATCCGACGACACAGGCCATCTCTCTGAGCAGGGATCCATAGCACAAGCTATCGAAGTGATGGTCCGGCCCGATTGTCTGGACTGCTATCCTTACGCTCAGGTGACGGCTGTAAATGGGCAGACTCGCAAATCCCAAGGGGTTATCATAGATCGGGAGTTCCGAGGTTCTTTCTATCTCTACCGGGTTGCTTTAGCCTCGGGTAACACCGTCCGCTGCTCGCTCCCCCATACTGCTGATTATTCCATTGGTGAGGAAGTGGAAGTGGCGCTTCGGCAAGGTCATGACCTTCGGCCGTTCAAAGACCAGCGTCCTTTCCTTTACTGATAAATCGCCAGTCCTGCGACATTATTTCCCTTTTTACCCATTTATTATTAACGAATTGTACCCATTTACAGAAGACTAGCGGCTCGGCCGCAGCGAAGTCTCTCTTTTGCGGCTATCAAGCGAATAACCTGGTTACAGAGATTGCGGATGCGACGACAGAAAAAAGACACCGGCGAAACGGTGATTATGGATAGCGATGCCGGCGCTGACCGGCTCTCGCCCGGGACCGAGAACTACCTGTTATGCCTTTACAAGCTGTTGGAAGACTCGGAAATCCCTACGATAACTCAACTCACGGACACTCTGAAGCAACTTCCCACAACCGAAGGACTGGGTACTTCCGTGCCTTCGGTGGCAGGCATGATTCGCAGGATGCAAAGACAATCGTTGGTGGAGATCGGTTCAGACAAGCGCATCAGGCTAACCGGCAGGGGGCTTGAGGGAGCTGAGGACATCGCCCGGCGTCATAGATTGGCCGAGTGGCTGGTGGTGCGGCTTTTAGGCATGGAGCTTTACCAAGCCCACAATGAAGCCCATAGACTGGAACATGGCATGTCTAAAGAGTTTGAGCAGAAGTTGGTGGAACGGTTGGGCAACCCCAAGCGTTCACCCTATGGCCGCCCCATCCCCGGCTCCGGCGAACCCCGCATGCCGGAGAATGCCGTGACGCTGGATAATGCGACACCCGATGTGGCGTACATGGTGGACCGGGTACCGGAGGAAGACTCTAAGTTGTTGCGGTTTCTATCCGAATCGCTGATTGTTCCAGAATGCCAGGTGACGGTTGTGGAAGCTGCCCCCTACCTGGGAGTCTTGGAGGTAGCCACGCAGATGGGGAAGGTGTCGATTGGGTACAATGTGGCCCAGCAAATCTTGGTCCGCGATGTGGGCCAAGCTTAACTGCTGCGGCCTCGATTAATCTTCGGGCTCAGCTTCTGGGTCAACTTCTGGAACTAGAGACTTTCGCACCGTGGCCCACCCATCCGCCATGCTACGGTCCGGCATGGGCAGTAGCTCTTCTTCCCTGGCCACTTTAATCAGCACGAACACCGGCCCGGTTTGGGCCATAACATCCTCCAAGCCCAAAACCAGCTCTTCCAGCTTATCGAACTCGTAGACTTTTGCGTAGCCAGCGCCTTGGGCCATGGCTTGAAAGTCTATGGCGTCCAGTCCCTTGATTGGGATCCCCCGGGTGGACCGGAAAGCAGCGTCCTCGAATACCAGGTGTACCAGGTTCTGAGGCCCGGACTCACCAACGGTGGCTAGACCACCCAAGTCCGTGCGTAGGGTGGCATCGCAATCCAATACCAGTACCTTGCTATCGGGTTGGGCCAAGGCCAACCCCAACCCCACCGCCGGTGCCCGGTCCATGCAGTCCATCAGGTCCACGTCCAAATCCCGGCGCTGGGACACTTGGGCCCACTCTCTCAGGGCTGATGAAGTGGACACTACCAAAGCATCTTTACGGTGGAAATTGACCGCCTTGGTCGCTTCCATTGAATCCATCATTGATTAAGTTCCATCTGCATCCGTATCTTCACGTGAACCCATCATTAGTTAAGTTCCATCGGCATCCGTATCTTCACGTAGAACAAACCTACAATTTTTCTGTATCTTCGGTCGTCGCCGGGTTCGCTTCGGAGATAGACGCATCACCGGCTTTGTTTTCATCAAATATCGGCAGGTAGCTGGGGTCCGACTTTCTAGCCTGCACCATCAGATATGTGGCCAATAGAACCACGGCTGCTCCCACAATGCCCAGGCCAATGTTCGGACGGGAAAACCCCTGGTACAGCAGCCAGAAGCCCAGCGTGAATGCGGCGTAGCTGAGCAGCCTGCCAAATAAGCCTTTCGCCAATATTTTTAGCATTGGAAGATAAACCTATGACATTGCCTGAATGTATTTTCCGGGGGGGGGGGTGAAACCGAGACATCAACAAAGCTAACTCATGAAGTTCGAGGCAACGTTAAAACGGTGCTTCGATAGTCACGTTTTAGTCCCTTCAGCCGATGGCGGCGCCCTCACCTCAAAACCGTCATTCAGAGGAGCGAGAGCGACGAAGAATCCCCTGGCTCAAGCGCAAGATTCTTCGCTTCCCTCCGAATGACAGTGATAGGGAGACCATTGGGGCAAAGCACCTTGGCGGTCGCCTGGATATAGTTTTTAGCCTTTGCCAATGGCTTCCGGCAACTCCTTTATGGCAGTATGCACGCTACGACGGGCTGGCTCCCGGAACTGCACAGGAGTATTATCGACTTCTGGGGCGACCACCAGATGAACAAAGACCGGTCCTTTTGCGGACAAGACTTGGTCGATACTCGTTGTCAGGTCTTCCAGATTGTCGAATGAAAAGGTTGCGGCGTAGCCCGCCCCCTCGGCCAGTTTCTCCCAATCAGCTCGGCCAGCGCCGGGCACAGGTTGACCACCGGTTACAGCGTAAATTCCGTTGTCGAAAACAAAATGAATCAGGTTTTCCGGTGCCTTGTTGGACATCGTGACCAGCGAACCAAGATTCATCAACAGGCTTCCATCGCCGTCCAGAACCATCACCTTGCGCTCGGGATGAGCTAGCGCCAACCCCAGTCCCACAGAGGACGCTTTGCCCATGCAACCCGACAAAGGGAAATCCAGTTCGTCATGGGTGCTGACGCTGGGTAGTCCCATGCGGACATTACCTGCGTTCATGGTCGGGACGATTACGGCGCCGTTGCGCTTGCTGTCCAGCAGTCTCACCACGTCCGTGTTATTTATCATTATCGCTTTTCCTTCTTGAGCCGTAATTGGCCGTCTTATGCCCTAATTGGCTGTCTTATTTCCTGCTCGGCCATAGTTAAGCGCCAAACTCGCTGCCCACCAGCACCGCCACCGGTTTCTGAGTGCGCTCCGCTTCCTCGGCTGCCAGGCTGATTCGGTCTGCGTCTTCGTCGGTTTCTATCAGATAATAGCTGATGCCCCAGGCGTGGAGGATGTGCTCGATGAAGCGCGCGGCGGAGTCGGTGGTCAGCCCATGTCGGCTCCAGCCTCGGTACCCAATCAGCATCACCAACGGCTGATGTACGTCCAGACCCAGGCCGCGTATGGAGTCACCGGACTCAAAAATGCCGGTATTCTGAATCAAGACCACAGGTTTCTTACCCCCGACCCACAGACCGGCGGCTATCGCCATGGTTTCACCTTCCCGGCACACCGGTACGAGGTCCAGACCGGGTTCATTGGTCAGTAAGTGATACATGAAGTTTGTCTCGCTATCCGGAAGCCACACTACGTGAGTGAAATCATTCTTCTTGAGTTCTTCAATAATCGCAGCCGGATGCAACACCGTTTCGTGAGTAGTCATCTAAGCTCCTTATTGAGGCCTTCGCCGGGGCCGGTCGCCAGCCATCTTCAGAGAATTTTGCATAAACAGGAACGGCCATATTATAAGAAGACGGCGGATTAGCCGTCAACAAATTGGTTTAGGGTGGTACTTCGCAAGGCGCCTGTACTAAAACTCGGCGTTTTTGGGAGTGCGAGGGAAGGGGATAACGTCGCGGATATTGGATACGCCTGTAACGAATTGAACAGTACGCTCGAAACCCAGTCCAAATCCGGCATGGGGCACGGTCCCGTAGCTGCGTAAGTCCAGATACCAAGAGTATTCGGTTTCCGACAGACCTGCATCCTTCAACCTGGCCAAGAGCACATCCCGGCGCTCTTCCCGCTGGCTGCCGCCGATTATCTCTCCGATCCTAGGAACGAGAGTATCCATTGCCCGAACGGTCTTGCCGTCGTCGTTCATGCGCATGTAAAAGGCCTTTATCTCTTTGGGATAGTCCGTGACTATCACCGGTCTGCCTATCCTGCTTTCGGTCAGATAGCGCTCGTGTTCCGATTGCAGGTCCAGACCCCATTCCACTGGAAATTCGAACTTTTCACCGGAGTTTTTCAACAACTCGAGGGCCTCTGTGTAGGTGATGCGTTCAAAGTTGGAGGACACGATGTCTTCAAGAGTCGAAATTACCGTTTGGTCGTGCCATCGGTTGAAAAAAGCAAGATCGTCGGAACAGCGGTCCAAAACGTTCTTGAACACGTGCTTGAGAAATTCTTCGGCTAGATTCGCCAGGTCGTCCAAGTCGCAAAATGCCACTTCCGGCTCGACCATCCAGAACTCGGCCAGATGGCGGGAAGTGTTGGAGTTCTCAGCCCTAAACGTGGGACCAAAGGTATAAACGTCGCTCAAGGCCTGGGAGAAAATTTCGGCTTCCAGCTGGCCGCTGACCGTCAAGAATGTGGGCTTGCCAAAGAAATCCTCTTCATAGTCGATGGCATCGCCGATTTTGGGAAGCTTGTTCAGGTCCAGAGTGGTGACACGGAACATGGAGCCAGCTCCTTCAGCGTCACTGGTGGTGATGATGGGAGTCTGAATGTAGTTGAAGCCGCGTTCTTGAAAGAAGCTGTGAATCGAGAAAGCCACGGCATTCCTAACCCTAGCCATTGCGCCAAAGGTATTGGTCCGGGGCCTTAGATGGGCTATATCCCTCAGGAACTCCGCGGTATGGCGCTTCTTTTGAAGGGGATAAGTCTCGGGGTCGGAACCGCCGACGAGCACGATGTCTGTGGCATGAATCTCGTACTTCTGGCCTTTACCGGGAGAGTCCACCACCGTCCCCGTCACACTGACGCTGCAACCGGTGCTGAGAGAATCGGCCACCTGGAAGGAGGGCAAGGACTGGTCGGCGACAATTTGGAGGTCCAGCAACGTGGAGCCGTCATTGACGTGGATGAACGAAACAGACTTGGATGACCGCTTGGTTTTAACCCACCCCTGGACCAGTACCTCGTCACCAGCCTGCTGACGGCCAAGAATCTCGCTAATCTTGCTGCGCCGCATAGCACTGCCCCACAAAATATTCTTTAAAACTCAACGGTCAGTTAGTCAACACGTAGCCCAAAGTTGGACTGTATCAGTTCGCTGGGGACGCAGGAATTGGAACCGCACGCAGGCGTCTACTAGTGAAACAGCTTCCTAGGATACCAGCTACGCGCAAAAGCTTTAGGGTGATGCTTCAGGGGAAGCCGCCGGCAAGACTTCTTTGTGGGACCAATCATCGGCCCAGTCTTGAATCGCACTCACCACCTGGCGTAGAGCCTGGCCTTTCTCGGTCAGGGAGTACTCCACAGTAACTGGGCGCTGAGCAAAGACTTGGCGCTCCACAATCCCCGCTTCTTCCAATTCCTGAAGCCGTTGGGAAAGCAAGCGGTCGCTGAGCCCGGAAACATAAGTTGAGATGTCAGAGAACCGGCGTGGCGCTTCCATCAAACACCGCAACATTATGCAGGTCCATTTCTTTCCAAGGATGCTCATGGCTCGTTCGTAACGAGGACAAGGTTGTTCGCAGTCCATACTACCTCTTGACTGGCAGATTTCGCCGCTGGAATCTTGCCGCCGGAAAATTCAAATCTGGTTGACGATGCTACAGTCTAACTAAAAATTAGGCGCTTGACAACATTTAGAGATGTTACTATACTATCATTAGTGACTAGAGATAAGCCAGTTACCAAACAAATTTCATATACTAATTATGTGTTTTTGATAACTGCGAATAGTCACTAGCAGCTCTGAGAGGGGCAAATCGAACTTAGGATACGTGAATCATGGCAACCCCAGCAACAATCGAGAAAATCAGTTCCAATCCGGCGACCACCACAGCGCCCAGAGTCAGAGCGGGCTCGGTTCATCGGGAACTACCCGGCAGCTTTTTTGACGCTCCAAAGGTTTCCCCCAAACCCGGGAACCGGATGGCTAGGTGGGCTCAGAAGTACGGCGAGTTCAAGCTCACCACCGGGTATTGGATCCAGTTTAGGATATAAACCCTCGCTTAACGGTGGCTAGAGATGGCGATTGGTAGCTCGGTAGCAGTTATCAGCCGTCCCAAGGGCGGTCCCTACTCGCTCAGAAAGAGGTTTAGGGACCGTCCGGAATAATCCACCACATTGTGCCGCCTGTTTCACTTACAACTCCGGGGTAGCCAGGTGCCAATCGGTTTCTTGCTGGTAAGCATAGGCTACCCTAAGTAGGGTTTCCTCGGACAAATGTGGTCCAATCAGTTGCAAACCCACCGGCAGTCCTTGATCAAATCCGCAGGGCACAGACATAGCGGGCAAACCGGCTATGTTTGGCGGCAGGGTGCAAACGTCGCTGAGATACATCTGCACCGGGTCATCGGTTTTCTCGCCCAGAGGGAAGGCCACTGTGGGGGCCACGGGAGCCACCAACACGTCCACCTGCTCAAATACCCGGGCAAAATCCTCCCGAATCAACGTGCGCACTTGCTGCGCCTTCAAGTAATAAGCGTCGTAATATCCACTCGACAAGGCGTATGCGCCCAGCATTATGCGCCGCCTCACCTCCGGCCCAAACCCGTGTTGGCGCGTCTTCTCCATGCCGTCCCACATGTTGTTGGCGTCCTGGTGAGAATAGCCGTATTTGACCCCGTCGTACCGGGCCAAGTTGGCCGAACACTCCGAAGGCGCGATTATGTAGTAACAGGCCAGGGCATACTTAGTCGTGGGCAACGATACCTGCTTGATTGTGGCGCCCATGCGCTCCAGAGCCTTGATGGCTGCTTCCACCGCCCGTCGAGTCCCTTCTTCCATGCCCTCCACAAAGTACTCTTCGGGCACTCCCAAATTAAGTCCTTCTACGCCAGACCCAAGCGCCTGGGTATAGTCTTTCTTGGTCAAGGGCAGAGACGTGGCATCCCTGGGATCGTGACCGACGATGGCATTCAATACCAAAGCGCAGTCGGCGACGTCTCTGGTTACAGGGCCAATCTGGTCTAAGGAAGAGGCGAAGGCCACCAATCCGAATCTGCTGACCAAGCCGTAAGTGGGTTTAAGACCCACCACACCACAGAAAGAAGCTGGCTGGCGGATGCTCCCTCCGGTGTCGGAACCTAGGGCGAACAGAGCCTCCCCGGCAGCCACGGAAGCCGCTGCTCCACCGCTCGACCCTCCAGGAACACGGTCCACGTTCCAAGGGTTGTGGGTTGGGAAGAATGCCGAGTTTTCCGTGGATGAGCCCATGGCAAACTCGTCCATATTCCCTTTGCCCAACAGCACTACGCCTTGCTCAAACAGTTTCTCCACGGCGGTAGCGGTGTAAACGGGGACAAAGGTTTCCAGCATGCGGGAGGAGCAGGTCGTTCGTATGCCTTCGGTGCACATGACGTCTTTGATTTGTACCGGGATTCCAGTCAACGGCCCGGCTGCGCCGCTGGCGATGAGGCGGTCCGCTTCCTGGGCTCGCTTTAGCGCTAAATCCGGTGTCAGCGTGACGAAAGACTTTATGCGGTCTTCCACCTGATTGATGCGGTCCAAACAAGCCAGGGTCAGTTCCACGGAGCTTACGTCCCGCCGGTCCAGCCGATCACGGGCCTGAACAAGGGTTAGATATTCAAATCCGGCCAAATGCTCTATTCCTCCAAAACCGCTTTGACACGGAAAAGCGGCCCTTCTCGCCGCGGAGCGTTACTGAGAACCTGTTCCTGCTCCAAAGAATCCGAGGCAACGTCCTCTCGCAGAACGGTCTCGAGTTGGCCCGCATGACCGGTGGCGGCGACGCCCGTGGTGTCAACGTCTTTGAGGGTTTCAAACTGTTCCAGGATGTCGGAAAGCTGCTCTCGAAACGTCTCCACTTCCTCTTTAGTGATTCCTATGCGCGCTAGGATAGCAATATGCTCAACGTCGGCACGGTCGAGGGCCATGGTTTATCCTCCGGTATCGTATGAACGCCCACCCTAAATATGGCGGTGAGAATCCAGAAATTCTCTTTGTGATCTACTTTTCGTGGTCTACTAATGAGGCGCGGCGAGGTCGTTTGCCAGTATAGCGGCACATGCTGGGCAAAGCCAATTGCAATTGGCTTTGTAAAGTTCAATGGCTGTGGGGGCGCTGCCCGTCTTCTTCATTTTGGTCATGGTGGTCGTGGCTGTCGTCTTGGTCCGAGTCGAGGTGTTCGCTTTGATTCAATAGGTGATGCTCCTCACCCGAGGAACCCACCGGGTCCACGTGGATGGTGGCATTGGCCAAATATTGCAGGTTGTCCTAGAGCCGCTGATGGGTTTCTTGATCGATACCATGTCCCTGCTCCACGGACAGGTCGGGATTGACGGAAATGTTCACTTCGGTCAAGAGGGTGTGGCCCAACCACCTAACCCGAATCTCGGTTACCTCCTCCACGCCGCCGGTGGCAACTGCGACCGCTCGAACTTCGTCGATGAACTCAGGTTCTACCCCGTCCAACAACCGGGAAATCACGGACTTGCCCGATTCGACAACGATCTTGAAGATGGCCACACTTATCAGCACTCCAGCTATGGGGTCGGCCAATGGCGCGCCTAGCCAGACTCCCACGGCCCCTGCCAGCATTGCCAGGCTGGTTAGCCCATCAACTCTGGCATGATAGCCGTCAGCCACCAAGGCTGCGCTGCCGATCTCTTTACCTATCTTGATTCTGAACAGGGCCACCGCTTCATTCCCAATGAACCCCACGATGGAGGCCAGTACCACCGCCCAGATGAAATTAACTTCCGGGGGGTCGAATAGCCGTCCGATGGATACGTAGGCAGCGGCGATACCGGTCCCCAGAATGGCAACCACGATAATTAGGCCAGCCAGGTCTTCCACTCGGCCCAAGCCGTAGGTGAACCTGGAGCTAGGTTGACGCCTGCTCAAGGTAAAAGCGGCCTACAGAGGCAGGGCCGTGGCTGCGTCGCTAAAGTTGTGGATGGTGTCTGCTAGTAGCGCCACGCTCCCGGTAACCACAACCAACGCCACTTGCATCGCTGCGGTAGCCACAAGCACGGCTAAAGACACCTTGGTGGCCCAAATCCCACGTTCGCTACTTAATACAGCCCTATCCAGGGCCCCATAAACATGCCCGTGGGCCCGGTTCGGGGATTCTCCGTCACCAGAGTGCTGGTGGTCTACCATGTTGCTAGCCTCATGTTAACAATGATAAACCACCCTGGGAGTTGTTAATACCCTGGGGGTTGTTAATACCTTGATAGTTTCCCGCTTGGAGCAATCCTAATTCTAAAGCTGGTGCGCTGCAGCATTCACGCTTGACGAGGGCCCGTCTCGGCGCGAAAGATTATGCCGTGTCTGTCGGCGGTCTGCTAGCTCATTTCGGCGGCTGAAGGTATATTGGTTCCCCCGGCTCAGTTTGGGGTGTAAAAATTCGACGAAAAGTATTCCCGGATGAAATTGATGTTGAGTTCCCTCTCCAATTGGAGACCTGGAACCCCTTTTTATTATGGTTGGGTAATCCTAGCCATGAGCTTTCTGGCTGCCTTTGCCGCATCGGGAGTCACCCAGGTCGTAATGGGCGGCATCCAAGTCTTCATCACTGATGATACCGGTTGGAAGAAAAGCACTCTATCCATCGCCATAACGGCGGGCACTTGGTCCTCGGGGCTCCTGGCGCCCTTTGTTGGGCGCTTAGCCGACCGCTACGGCCCCAGGTGGCTGATGCCCATCGGCTTGATAATAGCGGCGATTGCGTTCTTCTCCATCGCTGGAACCCAAGCAATATGGCAGTTCTTTGCGGCCTACATCCTAGGCCGGGCAGTGAGCAATCCCGTTCTAGTGGGAGTGGTTCCGCGGACGGCAGCGGTTAATTTCTTCTTCCGTCGCCGGAATATGACTTTGGCGCTAATCTCCACCTTCCGTCCCATCAGCGGGGCAATCAACATTCAAATTATCTCCTTGATAGCCATTCGCTGGGGTTGGCGAGCGGCTTATCGCTACATGGGGATACTGAGCCTGATTCTGGTGGTGCCCATGTTGCTGCTGATGCGCCGGCGTCCCGAGGACATTGGCCTGCTTCCCGATGGCGCCGAGCCCATCGAGTCAGCCAATGAAGAAATCGGTGAAGAAACAGGAAGTGATGCCACGCAACAGCCTCGCTCCAGCCACAGGGTTCGAACTGGACAGGACGAGCTTAGCTGGACCGCAGGACAGGCATTGCGGACCAAGAGCTTCTGGCTGGTGGTAGCAACGGCTTCGGCGGCGACGCTGGCATCCAGCACCATTGGCTTTAGTCTTGTTCCCTATCTGGCCGATGATGTGGGCTTGACCAAAGTGCAATCTGCGGGCGTGTTGAGCTTGGGCACATTCCTAGCCATCGGCAACCTGGGATGGGGCTATCTGGCCGACCTAATCACGCCGCGAAAGTGCCTAGCCATCGCAATGATTGCGGCAGGCGCGATGACATTTTTTCTGACCACGGTTGATTCACTCACAATGGCCCTGGTATTCGCTCTGGTTTTTGGCGTCGCATCCGGGCCGGCCGGGTCTCTGGAGAGCATGATGCTGGCCCAGTATTACGGCAGGAATTCCTACGGCGCTATTCTTGGCGCCTTTGCCCCGTTTCAAACCGCCATGCTGGGATTGGGTCCGGCCCTTGGCGCACTGTTCCGGGAATGGGTGGGACCTTACAACACGCTCTACTTTGCTCTCGCGGGTCTATATTTCCTGGCGGCCACCTTTGTATTCCTAGCCACTCCTCCCCGGTTGCCTGCCAGGCAAAGACCGACTTCGCCCAAATGAGTTGCTGTGGCGTTGAATTGCCTGCCGTCGTCCAACCGGATTAGGGCTAACCCGCACTAGTTCATCTCCGTGCCGCCGGAAACGCTGATGGACAAGCCGGTCATGTAGTCCGACTCGGCTGAGCACAGGAAGGCAGCCAATCTGGCGATGTCGTCGCCCTGAGCAATACGGCCCAAGGGTATGATGCTCTCCCGGTGGCGGACCATCATTGCCCGGTGTTCAGCCCCCGATTCCCCTTCCGGGGCCAAGGCTGAGGCGATGAAATCCACCCGTTCGGTATCCACCAGTCCCGGGCAGATGGCATTGACGTTTACCCTGTGGACGCCCATCTCCTGAGCCAGTGCCTGAGTGAACCCGATTAATGCGAACTTGGAGGCGCAGTAGGCGGCATACTTGGCTATTCCCTTCTTTCCCGCTCCGGAGGAGATGACGATTATCTTGCCACCGCCTCCCCGAGCAATCATGTGACGAGCAACGGCTTGAGAGCACAGGAATGTGCCCCGAACGTTGACCCGCAACACCTCGTCTAGGGCTTCTTCTTCCAAATCTACCACCAGCACCCGGTCCTTGCCGGGCCTGGAACCCGCATTGTTCACAAGAATGTCGATTTTGCCGAACCTTTCCAGTGTCCGGTCCATCATGTCGGCTACCTGGGCCGAATCGGAAACGTCGGAAAACAAGCCCAATGATTGGCGGCCCAACTCCTCTATCTCTTCAACCACGCTGGGTAATCCTCGCCAACCTGCTTGGCGGTCCTCGGGTCGAATCGCTTCCTCGCTTTGCACAATGTCGGTAACTACCACATCGGCGCCCTCGGTGGCCAACCGCAGAGCGATGGCCCGGCCAATGCCATGGCGGCCTCCAGCCCCGGTTACCAGTGCTACTTTGTTGCTCAGGTCGTACATTTTTCCTTCTCCAATACTCTATCTGGCAAAGCAGGGGTTTCTCTACACTTGCCCATTTTGCCCACGGCACAACAAGAAACCCTGGCAGTGTAACCAATCCCAAGGCTTGGCACCAGGCTGAGGGAATTCCCTCAGTTAAACTGCGTGATTTCACCATGCGACATGCGTGCTACCTATATTTGGTTAATTGCCTAGGAAAAGTACCTTATTAGGTGAGGAAGTGTGGCAAATTAACCTGTTATTCAGGAGCCATGAGGAAACTCACTCTCAGAAACCAGAAAGGGTTCACCCTGATAGAACTCCTGGCCGTTATGGCAATCGTTGCCGTTCTAGCCGGGATTATTTCTGTTGCTGTGGCTGGCTCGGGTCAGACCAGTCGTGATACTCAGACCAAACAAGACGGAACTACGGTAGAGACCGCCGTGGCTAATTATTTCGGCAATCAGCAAGGAACCGAAACCCGCCAACCCCTAGTGGTAGAGGTTCTGGGACAAAGAAATATTGAAGAAGTAATCAGCAACAAATGGCCTGAAAAATACATCACGGAAGTCTACCCTCTGGTGTTTCCCCAGGGCGTCTCTTCCGAAATAGGAAGTATCTTCTTTGAAGACAAAGACGGCGAAATCTCCGACCTTCGAGTACGAGGGTTATTGCAGCGTTTCAACGCCGTCGATTTTGACATTCTTTCAGATGGCGGATTCTTAACCACTTTCCCCAAGAGCGCTGATGAGACCAGCAGAGGATTTAACAGCTATCTGTGGTTGCTGGAGAAATCGATTACCTCCAGCAGCAATAAGGATATATCCTCCCGGGTAGTAGCCGTTTTCAAGTTGCAATCGGTTAATTCCACTGTGGGCTCGGAGATTGTGGATCTTACTTACCGCCGATTGTTTGGCGGTTTATTCGCTGACGCAATACCCGTGGCATCGTCATTCACAGTGGTCACCGATGAGGATACCCCGACGACTATCACCTTGGTCGGGACCGACTTTGATACCTGCGACTTGACCTTCACCATAGAAGAAGGCACAACCAACGGGCTTCTGTCACCCCTGACGAATAACGACTGCGTGCTGGGTGAACCTAACAGCGACAGCGCCAGCATCACCTACGTCCCGGACTTGAATTTCAACGGGGAAGATAGTTTCACTTATAGCGTGATAGACGGCAACGGCGATGACATCGGCACCGTCACAGTAACTATCAACGTGGTAAATGACGCCCCCGTCGTCACGCTATCTACCCTCGACGACATAGAAGTTGATGAAGACGCGCTTGGCGTGTCCATTGATGTGGCCGGGGTGTTCGCGGACGTGGACATCGCCACCAACGCTGATAACCTCACCTATACTGCCAGCTTTAATACCAATCCATCGGTGGTTTCGACTAACGTAGGACCCACGGCACTGGGCAGCATATTGAACTTGCAGTACCTGCCAGACCAGCATGACACCGCTCAGATCACAGTGCGGGCAACCGATACTTCCCTTGATTTTGCTGAGGACACATTCACTGTCGTGGTTAACTCTGTGAACGACGCCCCAAGTTTCATTGTGGGCCCGCACATTGCTGTATCCGAGGATGTCGGAGCGAGTTCTATCTCTGGATGGGCAACGGACATTAAATCCGGCCCGCTGAATGAATCAGCCCAGGTCTTAAACTTCATCGTAGACAACGACAACCCACTATTGTTCTCCAGCCAGCCAGCCGTGCTGCCGGACGGCACGCTGACCTTCACGCCGGTTGCCGATGCCCACGGCGTGGCAGCCGTGACCGTGGAATTGCACGACGACGGTGGAACAGCCCGGGGCGGAGTGGATACCAGTGCACCCGTGACATTCAATATCACCGTCAGATCGGTAAATGACGCCCCCGACTTCGTCAAGGGCGCGGGACAGGGAGGACCCGAAGATGGGGGCACCAAGACTGTAGCCAACTGGGCAACGGGGATTGAAGTTGGTCCCGCTAATGAGTCGGGCCAACTCTTAACAATGGCATTTAACGTGACTGATAACACTAATCCTAGCCTGTTCTCTACATTGCCAGCAGTGGATTCCGACGATAATCTGACTTACACCCCAGCTCCCGACGCCCACGGTGATGCTACTATCACATTAGTCCTGAACGACGGTGGAGGAACTACGTTCGGTGGGGTCGATACGAGCGTCGCCAAAACATTCGAAATCACGGTCAACTCAGTAAATGACACGCCCAGCTTCACGGTAGGAGATGATCAAGTGGCGCTTGAAGACTCAGGAGCTCAGACAGTCACTAATTGGGCTGTCGACATCAGCCCCGGCGCAGATAATGAAACCGGTCAGATATTGACCTTCGACGTCAGTAACAATGCATTATTTAGCGTCCAGCCAGCGGTGGACTCCAATGGCACTCTCACCTATACCCCGGTTCCCGATGCTAACGGTGTCGCGAATCTTACGATAGATTTGGAAGACAACGGTGGGGGCTCGAACACTAGCGCCTCGCAGCCGTTCACTATCACTATTACTGCGGTAAACGATCCACCGGTGGCCACCGGTCAGAACTTGGGCACGGACGAGGACACGAGCTTGGGAATCACACTGTCGGGGACCGACACTGATGGAACTACTCTTACTATCTTCGCCGTGACCCTCCAGCCCATTCACGGCGACCTGAGCGGCACAGCACCGAATTTGACCTACATCCCAGACGCTGACTACAACGGTTCTGACAGCTTCAAGTTCACCGTAAGCGACGGCTTCGCCACCAGCAGTCCAGCTACCATATCCATCGACATTACTGCGATCAACGACCAACCGGACTTCACCCTGGGGCCGGACCAGAATATCAATGAAGGCTCCGGACCTCAGTCGGTCACTGGTTGGGTCATCAACTTCGACCCCGGTGCACTAAACGAGTCCGGGCAGGTTGTCACCATTGACGTGGCCGACAACGATAACCTAGGTCTGTTCGAGACTCAGCCAGCAGTGTCCACTAGCGAAACTCTGACTTACACTCCTAAGCCGGGTATCACTGGTATCGCTGTCATCACGCTAAATGCCCGAGACGATGGTGGAACAGTGGACTTTGGTGATAACGACACCGGTGCTCCTAGATTCTTGAAAATCACCGTCGCCGGCCCATTCAGCAACGGGGGTTTCGAGGATGGTCTCAACTCCTGGACAATCAACGACGGCGACATCGACGTCATCCCCAGCCTCTGGACCGCTTTCGAAGGCAGCCAAAGCATAGATTTGAACGGGTTTACCCCAGGTACTATCAGCCAGACTTTTGACACCGTGGCTGGAACCCAATATCTAGTGCAATTTCGCATAGCAGGGAACACCGCTTTCACCAGTGTGGATAATAAAGTGACAATGGAAGTGTCCGTGACCGGAGGAACTCCAATTCCGTACAGTTTCGATGTCACAGGTGAGACCTTGCCTATACTTACATGGGTCGAGGAATCCTTCGAATTCACGGCCTCCGACATTACCACTACGCTAACTTTCAAAAGCACTACTCTCGGCGCCTCAGGCCCGGCGTTAGACAACGTCCGAGTTACAATTGCGCCGCCCTGACCCACTGTCTTTTTCCAAGACAACTTCAACACTACCAACACGTCTTCGACCGCCGATCTCAGCGCTCGCCAGACTGGCTCAGTGGTCACTCCAATATCCTACATAACGAAATCATCAAACGGCGGTGGCACAGCGCAGATATTGGGGAACCGCCTCGACTTGTTAGGCAGCGGTGGCGCCCGATCAGCAATCTTGGACCACAACTTTATTGATAGTCAGCTTACCCAAAATGGCGGGTTCTCCATGTGCATGACCGTGACCCCGTTGACCGAAACTGCCAGGTTTGCCTTGGCCTTGGGTCAAACTTCAAGCGATGCAGGAGCATCATTCCCAACCACTCACCCTGGGACAGACATTGGGCTCAGGCTTACCGCAAACTTGGGAGCAGCTCCTAACGATGACTCGAATACCGATTTCGTTGGTGTATACGACAGTAACCCGCAACCTGGAGGCTTTTACCAGTTGCTTATGACCGTGACCACCGACAACTTTGCGTCTGGAACGGGCTTCGCAGCCGATTTATTCATCGACGATGCCCAAATCGGAAGTACGTTCAACTCGAGTTGGGACTCCGCAGGGGACAATTACATCAGTTTCTCGGCGCTGGATGGCCGCTTCGCGATGGATGATCTCAAGATATTCGCTGGCCTAGCCACTTCCTGCGGCACCTAAGCGACTGAGCACCTCAAGCCACTGCCTCCTCAATCTAGGCCTAGCGTCAATTTTTCGTGCCAGCACGCTATAATTACCCAGTCTTGGGAATGGGTATTGCAAAATTCCATTTTGCGTAACTTACCCGCTTGCAAAACTTTCCTGCGAGCCAACCCCATGCCAACTTAAACATGTCCTAGAGGAGACATCCATGAATGAGACCCCTCTGCACTTTAAGACAATCACCGAAGTAGCAGACCTAATCAAGTCGAAAGCGCTGTCTCCCGTGGAATTAACGGAGGCGATGCTGAACCGCATCCAGGCACAGGACTCCAAATTTAAGAGCTATATCACGGTTATGGCCGCACAGGCTAGGACATCCGCCCAGTCTGCCGAGCGGGCAATCGCCGCCGGGAACTACCAAGGACCTCTCCACGGTGTGCCTATCGCCGTTAAAGACCTCTGCTTCACTAAAGGGGTCGCGACCATGGGCGGCACCAAGGCATTGATCAACCATATCCCGGATTTTGACTGCACCGTCGTAGAGCGGTTGAACGCTGCAGGCGCAATAATCTTGGGCAAGCTCAACCTCACAGAAGGCGCTATGGCTGGCTACAACCCAGAATTTCAAGTGCCGGTAAATCCCTGGGGCTCAAATCTGTGGAGCGGGGCTTCATCCAGCGGATCCGGCGTGGCCACAGCAGCGGGTTTGTGCTACGGGTCGTTGGGCAGCGACACCGGCGGGTCCATCAGATTCCCTTCCGCTGCTTGCGGAATCGTGGGACTCAAACCCACTTGGGGTAGGGTCAGCCGCTACGGTGTGCTGGCATTGGCCGAGTCCTTGGACCACATCGGCCCCATGACCCGTAGCGCCGCCGACGCCGGGATAATCCTTCAGGCCATGGCCGGACTGGACCCCAACGACCCCACCACTTTGCCCGCCTCTGTGCCTGATATGCTGGATGGGATAGACGGCGGTGTGCGCGGCGTCCGAATCGGCCTGGACGAAAACTACATATCCGGCCCCACCGACCCTCAGGTGACGGAAGCTGTGATGGCGGGCATCAAGGTTCTGGAAGGATTGGGCGCAGTGATTGTTCCGGTGCAGATGCCGGACATGAGCGGCTTCATGGAAGCATGGGGAGTGCTGGGCGCATCGGAAGCCTTGGCCGCCCACGAAGAAACTTACCCCTTGCGCCAGGACGACTACGGACCGTGGTTCCGAGGTTTTCTGGAAAGCGGCGTTGCGGTCACCGGAGCCCAATATGCCAAAGCGAACAACGTTCGAGCGGCTTGCCGAGGTCTCTTGAGCAACGTCTTTGAAAATATTGACGTGATTGGCTGCCCAACAATGACCACTCCTCCCTTACCCATAACCTTGGAGGAGATGTACGGGTCCACGTTCTTGCTGGACAATCCTCATTGGGGCCGGTTCACTGTGCCCTATGATTTCAACGGCTCTCCTTCCATATCGCTGCCTTCCGGCCGGAACAGCGACGGGCTGCCGCTGAGCATCCAGTTCGTGGGGAAGCATCTATCCGAGCAACTGCTTTGCAGGATAGGTCACACCTTCGAGCAGAACACACCGTGGCACAATCTCCGGCCTGACATCGAGTAAAATCCAAACGGATAATATCTAAGTGCTGGACAATTTGCTAGGATGCGGATTCAGTAGCCGGCATTCCGGTCAAACGATTACGATGCCAAACGATGCCCTTGGTTGGGGAAAACAGAAAGGCCAGCAGGAACAACCCGGTGGCAACCACGACGATGCTGGGGCCGGAAGGGAAATCGGCGTGGAAAGAGAGATACAGCCCCAATATTGTGGCCAGCAGGGCTGTGGCCACACTGTAAGCCATGATGCCCGGCAGCCTGCGGGCTAGCAGAGCACCGGTGGCTGGAGGGGTGACCAAGAGGGCCAGCACCAGGATTATGCCCACCGCTTTCAGCGAAACAACCGCGGTGATGCCCACCAAGACGGGTAGCAGATACTGGATGAACCGCACGGGTATGCCGGAGGCGGCGGACATGGTTGCGTCGTAGGACGTGTAGAGCAACTCTTTATAAAAAGCCACCACCACCACGAGAACGGCCCCGCTTATGCCTCCAATCAAAGCCACTTCATTCCAGGACACTCCCAGAACATTGCCAAACAAAAACCCGAAAAGGTCGGCTGTGTAATTGTTGACTCGGCTCATCAGGATTATCCCCACAGCGAAGCCGCTGGCGAAGATGATGCCTATGGATGTATCAAGGCTAAGGTGTGTTCGGCGGCTTATACCAGTCATCAAAATCGATGCGGGAATAGCCCACGCAAATGCACCCCAGAAGATGCTGCCGCCGAAGAAGTAGGCCACGGACATCCCCGCCAAAGACGAATGAGCCACAGCGTCGCCCATGAACGCCATACCCTTCAGCACCACGAAGGTGCCTACCACGGCGCAAACTATTGCCGCCAGCCCCGCTGCCAGAAAAGCCCGTTGCATAAACCCGAATTCAAGGGGGTCAACCAGAGCGTCAATCATGTTCCGGCTTCGCCTTCGGTTTCGACGTCTGAGGCAGTATCGTGGCGATGATGCTCGTAGGCGTAGGCCCGGCCGTCGGTATGAACCAATAGGAGATGGGAGCCAAAGGTTTCGCTCAGTACCTGCTCGTCCAGTATTTCACCTGGAGGCCCGTAGGCAATAAGCGTGCGGTTCAAGCAAGCAGCTTTTCCGCACCATTCGGACACGCATGAAAGGTCGTGGGTGCTGAGAACTACCGTTTTTCCCTCTGACCGAAGCTCGTCCACCGTATCCAAGAAGCGGTGCTGGGCAGTGGCGTCCAATCCAGCCACAGGTTCATCCAAAAGCAGGAGCACCGGGTCATTGGCCAAAGCCCTAGCCAGCAGTACCCTCCGCCTTTGGCCTCCGGATAGCTCACCAATCAGCCTTTCTCCCAGGTCGTGCATGCCAACCCGCTGCAATGCTGCGTCAGAGGCATCCCGGTCTT
This sequence comes from Dehalococcoidia bacterium UBA1141, assembly GCA_002311385.1. Classification (GTDB taxonomy): domain Bacteria; phylum Chloroflexota; class Dehalococcoidia; order Lucifugimonadales; family UBA3495; genus UBA1141. The sequence goes on from DCAE01000128.1 coordinate 103,664, forward strand.
CTCGGTTGGTACGACGCAGTAGGCCTCGCCCCGAGTAACGGCCCATCAGAGCCACGTCCCGAACCGTAACCGGGAACTCCCAGTCCACATCCTCCATCTGGGGCATATAGCCCACGATGCGGCGCCGAGTTGCTGCTGGCTGGCCCATAACATAAGCGCCGCCCTTCCAGGGTTTGACCAAGCCCAATATGGCCTTCATCAATGTGGATTTACCCGAGCCGTTTGGCCCAATCACGCCCACGATTTCGCCTTGAGCAACTTTTAAATTGATGTTTTCCAAGGCAGGATGGCCGTTGTACCCGGTCCAGAGCCCCCGCACTTCCAATGCCAGCTCCTGCGGGTGGGGTTCGGCATAGTCACCGCCGGACGATAGCTCATATTTGGGAGCTGTCTGGACGTCATCAGGCGGTGCTTGAGTGAGGCTTGTTGACTCGTGACTCAAGGGCTTATTTTGATATTTATCAGTCGTATCTTTCATTGATTATCCGTGATTATCCGTTTTTAGCCGTAAATGCGCTTCTGTGCCACTAGCGTAGGTGCTCCGCCACTGTTTGGGCATTTAGGCGCATCATATCGATATAGCTGGTGGCCTCATTTTCCCCAACGCCTGAATATAAGATTCCCACGGCGATACCCGAGTCCTCTGCCGCCCGGCGGACAACATCGGAGCCGAACTGAGGCCCCATGAATATCGCCGGGATTCCCTGACGGTCCAAACGTTCAAGAACTTCCACCACGGCTTGTGGGCTCACTTCGTCGGCGTCGCTAGCCACGAAGGCGGAGGCCTCCCATCCGTAGCGCTCAGCCAGATGACCGAAAGCGTCGTGGTAGGTTATCAAGTGCCGGAGTTCAGGCTCAACTTGGCCTAGTATCCGGTTGAGTTCCAAGTCCAATTCCCCCAAAAGGCCGATGTAGTCTTGGGCGTTGGCGTCATATTGACTCTCATGGCCAGGATCGGCGGCAACCAAGCCGTCTCGGATGCGCTCCACGTAACTGATAGCAAAGGCTGGGTTCTGCCAGAAGTGGGGATCATCCTCCCCTTGGGTCAGACCCCTAGCCGCAACTACTTGGGTCGAGTTTTCCTTCCCGGCGCTATCCAGAACCGGGGCTAAAAAATCATCCAAACCAAATCCATTCAATACGACTACCTGAGCCCGGTTAATTGCGATGCTATCTTCCGGCGTCGACTGGAATGAATGCACGTCGGCCCCCGGCGGCACCAATGAACGCACTTCAACCAATTCACGGCCGACATTTTTCACCATGTCGGCCAACAATGCGGTGGTGGCAACCACCTGCAATTTTCCCCCGCTTTCAGGCGTAGAGGTGGATTGGACTCGGTCGTCGCCGCAGGCCGCCAGAAAAGCCATGACGAGCATTATTGCGCCTATAAGGCTAGGATTCCCAGCGCCGCTATTGGTTTTTAGGGGTTTTTTTATTCGGTGTATCAACAGTAATAGTTAATGATACTCAGTATCATTAATGGTCAAAAAAAGAGACTTATACGTTTGCCATCTGTGTTTTTTCTGTCTGCGTTTGGGTAGAAATACAATCGCGACAGCGACCGTAGACCTCCAGCCAATGGCCGCTCAATTGAAATTCGTGGGCCGATGAAACCTGACGCAACAGGTCTTCGATGTCGCAGCCCAGCAGGTCTTCCGAAGCGCCGCACTCCACGCACAGGAGATGATGATGGTGACCCCGGTGGCTTAGCTGGTAGTGTAGGTCGCCGTCTTCCAAGAGAACCCGGCACAGCACGCCCGCTTCCACCAACAACTTGAGGGACCGGTAGACTGTGGCCCGGCCCACTTTGGGAAGCCTCTCCCTGATTTCCTCAGCAGTAAAGTGGCGTTGCTGGGAGGCGATGGCATTGGCCACGGCACGGCGCGGCGACGTTGACCGGTAGCCCTGGGCTTCCAGGGAATCCAGCAGCTCCTCGGCCAAGGAAATACCTCTTCGTCTCATCGTAAGTAGTACCCGGTGCTAATAATAACTAGTTATTGATACCAAGTCTCTTTAATGATTTGAGTGTATCACCCTCCGGGAATGGAGTCTAGCGTGACTGGGATTGTGTCGCACGTTTCCTGCCGGTAAAAGGGGCGTCGCCTCAAATCTGTCGTTCTGAGGAGTGAAGCGACGAAGAACCTCTTGGCCCAGACGTAAAGATTCTTCGCTCCACTCAGAATGACATGGCAAAGGAGACTCTTGGGGCAAACACGTAAGGAGAGGAATTAACGGGCAGGTTATACCGTTATTGCCCTGACGACCGACTGTAGTCAGCCTTCTAAGGGGGGCGGGCCGCAACGAATCATGATCGTTAGACGACTCATCGATTAATTGATGTTACTTGTACCAGGAATCTCCGGCGGGTGGCCAGGGATTGTCCGACACCAAGACCTGGGATAACTGGGTGAATGCGCCCTTCATAGCGCTGGGGTGCAGCCAGATGCTGTTGAATCCCAGGTTTACGTAGTTTTCGGTCTGCCTGGACGATGTGTAGCGAATGCCCAGCTCTTTTAACTCAGCATCGACGGCGAGGGAGTCGTCTATCTCGTAGATGATCAGGTAGATGCCCTCGCCATATTTCTCCAGAAACCGGGAGGATGGCGCGTCCTCGCCGGTGGGTTGGGCCAATTCGATAAAAGTGTCTCCACCAGCCAGAGGGAGTACCGCTATTTCCAGTTTCGTGAAGCTGGCCTCGAACCTGGAAGTGGCCTTTAGCCCGAACATTTCTCCCCACTTGCGAATGGCCTCATCCAAGTCTTTAACCAATATCGCTACCTGACGGAGTTGGCGGGTCTTGGGCTGGTGGTCGATTCTTTGCCAGTTGGGGCCAGCGGCTGGCCAAGGATTGCCTGTCTGGGGCGATTCTATGATTTCCAGGAAAGCGCCGTTCGCCGCAGATGGGTGGATGAAAGCAGAGCGCTGCCCACCTTCCTCAGTTTCTCCGGTGATTCGGACGTCCAAGGATCTCAAGTGGGTAATCAGTTGGTCGTATTTGTTGGACTCGAATATCAGTAGATAGGGCGCTTCCCCTCGCCGCTCCAGAAAGCGGCCACCGGAGGTATCGGCGGAGGTAGGTTGCAATAATTCGACGAAGGTTCCGTTTCCAGCGGGCAGCACCATGTTCTTGAGTCCGTGTTGGGACAGGTCCTCTGAGAAACAGGATTCCATTCCCAAGGCGCTACGGTACAACTCATGGCCTTCTTCCAAGTCTCGGACCATAAACGCGACCTGTCTTAATCTCTCCAACATGGCAAGCACCTAGCTATGGAATCTATGATCTGCGGTCAAACTTGCAGCAGGCCCAAAATAGGCCTCGGTGTATCAAGCCCATCATAGTCATTCCGGCCCCATCACAGTCATTCCGGCGCAGGCCGGAATCCAGAAATCGTCTAGATGCAGCAATTTTCTGGACACCGGACTCAGCCGGTGAGACGGACTGGATTATTAATTTCTTGTTGAAAGTAGTCAGTTGAAAGTAATCGGTCGAAAGTAATCGGCGCAGAAAGAAAACCCCGCTCATACTGGGTAATTGAAAAAGTGGTTAATCAGCACTGCTGGGCAATGCGATTATCGCCTTGCCGCCCACGTATCTCTCGCCTTCGGCTCCCGTGAGCATCACGTCGCACTCAACCAGGTTCTCCCCATCTTCCTGCCTGGTATCGGTCACGGTGGCGGTAACGGTGAGGGGTTTGTGGTGAGGCACGGGCTGGCGAAAAACCACATCCAGGTCCTTCAAAGCGCCAGCGCCCGCCCAGTCGGTCAAAAGACGGGTCATGATGGCCATGGCCATGATACCTGGCACTATGGGTCCGGGAAGTCCTACCTTGGTAGCTGATTCGGAATCGGTGAACCGGTTGGGCTTACGGTTCTCCCACACCTGGCAAAATGCTTCGACGCCGTCGTCTGTGGCTTCAGTTTCCATGGGGCCGATTTCGTCCCCAAGCTCTACATCTTCAAAATCGGGCAATTCTAAGCTCCCTGTCCTCTTTCAGCATTGATACCGGCTTGCCCAAACGCCGCCGGCGCGAGCAAACGTCACTCCTTGACGGCGAAGGATTCTTGAACGTCGGCAACGACTTCGCCGTGTTGGTTCCGGAAGGTTGTCTCCCAGACCACGAAAACCATGGTGCCGCTTCTACCGGTCTTGGGATACACATCTTTCAAGTGAGACGAGGCGGTCACTTGGTCTCCGGCTACGATGTCCCCTCTGGGCTGTACCCGCTGCCCGGCATGGACCTGCATCTTGCCGAAGTCCAGGTTGATATCGGGCAATTTAACCCGACTCACAAATACGGTGCAAAAGGTTGGTGGAGCCAGCAAGCCCTTGTATCCCGCCGCCAACGCAGCAGCCTCGTCAATAAAGACCGGGTTGGTCTCGCTCAGGCTGGCGGTGAATGCCTGGATGAGTTCTGTGGTGACATCGAAGGGGCCAGCCAGATGCTCTTTCCCATAGAGAGAGCGATCGTATTCAAGTTCCATTACCATGATTTTCCCCCAGAGTTGAGTTGTTGGTACGGTGGCCAATGCCAGGTCGGCGAGGTAATGAGTAGAAGTGTGTTAAGTTGAGGCGCCTTTTTGGGTATCTTGCAACCATACAGGCTTAAACTGGCCGGAATGAAGGGCCTCAACCAAGTCTTGCTCGGTTGCAATCGTCGCTTCAAAGTTGGTGAGGCATGTGCCTATGTGGCTGGTCAGGTGGGCATCGCTGCCGCCGGTGCCCAGATATCCGTGTTGGGAACACAAATCGCTGGCCCGTTCGTTCTCGCCCTGTCGGCTGCCGCCGTTTAGGAGTTCCACTATGCCCACGTCCGGAAAGGATTCTCCCTGCTCCATGTAATCTACCAGGCCGATGCCGAAACGTCCCGGATGGGCGGGCAATGCGAATGCCCCGTGGTGACTGGCCGCCTTCATAAGCTCCCGGGCGTCCATCCTAACATCGGCAAAATCAAGCTCTTTGGTCAACGGTTCTGTCACCCCATAAACCAGGAAATGGCCGAATCGAGTGTCCAATTCCGAGCCTTTCAGCACCAAAACGTTGTACTGCTCGGCCAGAGAAGAATAATCCAGGTGGGCGTCAAATTTACGGTGTTCGGTCAAAACGATTCCGTCTACGGTGTTGCCTCTTTTTCGCAGTACCTGAATCCATTTCAAATATTGCTCCACGGTGGCCCGAGAATCGTCGGAAGAAACCGAGTGGCTATGCATGTCCAAGTACATGTTTCCGAGGTGCCTCCAAAAAGGGACTGTTTTTGTCGATTGAGTTGTTGCCGTGTTCCCGGAGTGCTCAAAATGCAACACGGGACAGCATTCATGTGCGTCAAGAAGCGGTTGTGCCGCTGGCATCATCATAAATGCTGGCGGCAGAATCATCAACCGCCTTGGCGGATTTCGACGGTGGAGCCGAGACTATGAAGCGAGGATTGATGCAGCCAAGTTGCGTGAATTCCGGAGGGAATAATCGGGCTGAAAAGGGCGCTCAGGTATCGGGATGAAGCTTTTTTTGTTCGGCTTGAAGAACATCTATGTCTTCCCGGTAGCGATCAAAAATCTGAGGAACATCCCAGCTTTGCAAGCCGGAATAGGTGTCTATCTGAGAACGGTGGTGCACCTCATGCTCCAGCATCATCATTAGTATTCGCCACCCGCTGACCGTTCCATCGGTGTCAATCAGGGGAATCCTCCGGTCCAGCCACTCCGGAGACGTCCCTCCGATGCGCCGGTGAAACTCTTGAGCGGAGGCCTCCAAAGTGGGAATCCAACTAGCCTGGCTGTCGGTGATGGGGTTTTCCCAATCGTATATCCAGCCTTCGTCCCGGTAGGCTTTGGCGAAGTAGAGACGAGATTCGGCCATGTGGGCCACGATTTGGGCGATGCTCCAGGATTTTTCCCCTTCGCCCACAGGCGGCGCCCAGTTTTCGGCAGCCGAGGGCAGAGCTTGGATGTCGCGAAGAGACCGGCGGTGCACCGAATCGAAGTAGCGAAGGAAAGAATCGGGGTCGGTAATCATAACTTTTGCCGCCTCTTATTTAACCGGTGAAATTGGAATTATCGGCGAATTGTGGCCTGATGCGCTAACACGACCAGTTCACGGTCGCGGACTGCAGAGAGCCTCGCAGGCCTGTAAGCCGGGTTCTGTATCCCGACTAAGTCGGGACGGTGACCATCTATCTAGCCTAACCAACCCTCAATAAATGGGAGTTAGTCTCCCGCCATGGGCGGAACGATGTTGCCATCGAGGTCAAGCAGCCAACCCGGGGACGAGCCGGGCACCCATAGTCCCCCTATTTGGCCTTGCTCC
>DCAE01000128.1:110035-142942 GCA_002311385.1 Dehalococcoidia bacterium UBA1141
CCGATTTCACCCTTGTCCCGACAAAGTCGGGGCGGTATGTTTCTGTGCCACTTTCCGTCTCCCATGTCCACTGCGAAGCGGCCACGAGATCCTGGGAGTTACCCAGCACCCTGCCCGGAGGAGCCCGGACTTTCCTCCCCCCCGATATATCGGAGCGGCGGTCACCCAGCCTACTTGGCTCTCCAATCGCACTCTAGCATAGGGGATAAATCAGGGTCAAGAATAGTAGATCCGGGGGCGATAACCGTGTTAGCCGTAATTGGCGAAAGGGGAGAATATGAGGAGTCTCTTCGTATCATCGGGAAGGCCGGTATTCTGGAATACGGCCCTTGTCGGAATGGCGGGTCAGAAAACTTATAAGCCTTTGTGCCCGCCTGAAGCATTAAGTTAGCGGCTCAGCCCGGCTAGGTGGTGCAGAGGATGCGACCGCAACTGCTGCATAGCACAGTCAGGTGGGCGCTACGCACTTTTTGGCGCTGTTGGGTGGGCAAGGACATTCGGCATGCCTGGCACAGCCCTCGTTCCACCATAGCTACTCCCAGACCACCCTTGGTCCTGCGCAAATTCTCATACTGCTGTACGGACGCCGGGTCCAGAATGGCCGCCATTTCATCTCTTTGCGAAGCGACCAAGGAAATCTCTGCATTGGAGCTTTTGAGTTCTTCTTCCAACTCAGTCCGCCGTTTTTTCCAAGTGCTGGAAGTTTCCGCCAACTGCTTTTCCAGATCGTCGCACCTACCCTGTGATTCTTCCGCCCGCAATCCTAGTTTCGCCAATTGGGCATCCACCTTTTCCAGGGCGTTTCGGACGTTGGTAGCCTCTTGTTCCATGCTTTCCAGGTCCCTGGGATTGGTAACAGAACCGTCGTAGAGCTGTTCATCCAAACGGGTGGACCGCTCCCGCTGGGCTTCCGAGTCTTGCTGCTGGGTTTTATGCTGGCTTTGGAATTCCGCCAGACGGGTTTTCTCCCCTTGGAGTTCCTCTTCCAACCTCTCCATTCCTATGCCAACGTTGAGTTCACCTTCGGCTTTCTGGGTAACTTTTCGGATACGGTCTAGAACAAGGTCCAACTCTTGCAAAGAAAACAGTTGCTTGGCGGTTGTCATATAAGCGCACTCTAGCCCCGTTTGTACTGGAACCCGTCGAACGAATTCTAAGAACTGATTCTAGAAAGCCCTCAAGACATTGTCAACATTTTCAGTAATCCGGTGTTTGACGCTCATATCAACGGTATACACAATCATGGAGACGGGACTGGGGCTACTTTCCCAGCCTATCATGTATAGTTATGTCAACCAATCGGGGGCCGAGGTCGAAGATTCATGCGGATACTGCACTTTTCAGACCTGCACATCGGCGTTGAGAACTACGGGCGCACCGACCCCGATACCGGTCTCTCCACCCGATTGGGTGATTTTTTGGAATCTTGGGACAAGGTGGTGGAATTTGCTCTCACCCAGAATGTTGACTTAGTTCTACTGGCCGGCGATGCATACAAGGGCCGAGATCCTTCCCAGACCCATCAACGGGAATTTGCCAAGCGTCTCGCTCGTCTGTCCCAGGCCCAGATACCCACGTTCTTGTTGGTGGGCAACCATGACCTACCCAATGCCACGAGCCGGGCTAATGCTGTAGAAATATTTTCCACCCTGAGCCTGCCCCACACCTACGTGGGGTCCCAATTGGATAATTACTTAGTGACCACGCCGTCGGGTCCGATACAGGTCTTGGCGGTACCCTGGCCCAGAAGAAGCGTATTAGTGGGCCGGGAAGACTCCCGGGGCTTATCGATTGAGGAAATCCGAGGGATGATTGAAGCCAGGATGACCGAAGCCATAGCGCTAAGGGCCGAACAACTCGACCCCGCGATACCAGCGATAATTGCCGGACACGTCACTGTCAGCGGCGCCACAGTGGGCACCGAAAGGTCAATGATGCTGGGACAAGACCATGTGTTGCTGGTGAGCGCCTTGGAGCGCCCACAGGCCGATTACGTGGCTTTGGGGCACATACACAAACACCAGATACTGCGCAGCGGTTCCCCTATGGTGGTCTATTCGGGGAGCTTGCAAAGAGTTGATTTTAGCGAAGAGGACGATAATAAAGGTTTTTGCGTTATCGACCTAGACCCGGCGGCTCCCCAAGGCCGGAGATTGACCAATTTCCAATTCCAATCCCTGGGCGCCAGACCCTTCGTCACCATAGACGCATCCGTAGCATTGGGTGATGCGGACCCAACCCAGTCGGTGTTGCGGGCAATCGCCCGAAAGGATATTGCCGGAGCCGTTGTGCGGGTTCGCATCAGCGTGCCCCAGGAAATGGAAGGACAACTCAGGGAGTCGGATATTCGGGAAGCCCTACAGGACGCCCATTACATCGCCGCCATCAGCCGGGAAACCCAGGATGGCGAAAGGCGCACCCGCTTAGCCGCCGAATCGGCAAGGGATTTACAACCGATGCAAGCCCTCAAGTTGTACCTGGAGAGCCGGGGAGTGGACTCCCAGAGACAAGAGCTAGTAATCCAAAAGGCAGAGGAGTTGGTGGAAGAGGAGGCAGCGGAGGCTGATTAAACGGCTGAAAAAGAGTGATGCTCAGCCCCAAACCGGCGCTAACAAGAGGGGCCCGGGACAGCGGCCTTGTCTGGCGCAGTTTTATCGAAACAGCTCAAACGAAATAGGTCAAACGAAAGGGGTTAAAAGTGGAAAGGAATCAGACCAATGAACGGGTCAGCGACTGAGCTCCATCAACGAGCTCTTTGAAAATCTCTGGAACCGTGAGTATTTCGGAGATCAACCCGGCCCCAGCGCCGGTGTAGGCTATTCCAGCGTTAAGGTCGCCGTCCATCATTGCCACGCGAACTTGGGCCATGCCAAGTTCGGCTTCCCAAGCCTCCAAATCATCCCCTTCGCCCAGCAACCCGCTCTCTTTCATTTTTAAGGCCATGCCGTTTCGCAGCACACGAGTCGGCCAGCGATCGCCCCCGACGATAGTCGTGCCACTGTCTATGGCGGCCACGATTGCTTCTTTGTAGTTCTGATGGGAAATGCACTCGGCACTCGCCGCAAAACGCGAGCCCATCTGAATACCTTGAGCGCCCAAGGCCAATGCCGACACGTATCCCCGAGAATCGACGATGCCTCCCGAGGCGACCACGGGAATGGTTACGGATCCGGCTATTTGGGGCACCAAAACCATGGTGGACACCTTATCCGGCCCTCTCAGACCACCACCTTCAAAGCCCTCAGCTATGACTATGTCGACGCCTTGAGCCTCGGCTCCCCTGGCGTGGCGGACGGTTACCACTTGGTGCATCACGATGTTGTCATGCTCTTTTAGCATGCCAGTGTACAACGCCGGGCTGCCACCGTAGGTTATAGCAATCTTCATTCCCTCTTGAACCCCGGCAGCGATGATCTCTTGAATCTGGGGGTGCGGCAGGTATAACGCAACACCGAAGGGATTATGGGTTATTCTCTGAACGCGGCGGATGTTAGCTTGCATATTGGCTATGACATCGCCGCCAGGCTCTATGCCTGCGGTAGGATGCAATATCCCCAAGCCACCTGCGTTGGAAACCGCCGCCACCAATTCAGGATTGGAGATCCAAGGCAGCCCTGCCTGCAGGATCGGCTGGCTGATCCCCAGCATGGTGCAAACCTTAGTCCGCTTCATGAGTCTCCTGTGTCTTTTGATCTATATAGTTGGCTGGTCTCATTGAGCTGGTCTCTTCGGGCCGTTCTCGTAGGGCCGGTGTCTTATGTGTCTATTCGACCCTGGCGAGAATGTGAGTGATTTTACGGCCAGTCAAAAGCTCTGTCAACAATGCTCAATCACCGAGGTTGGAGCTTGGCTTCAAGTATCGACTTTCCAGAATCCAATCAGCGGCAATTTAGCTAGTTTAGTGATAAATTGACCTGCCAAGGCTTCTTGCGGCTCAATCGTTAGGTTTCCATTAGCATTTGGCGTATATATAGTTGCTTTCGCGCTTGCCGTTGAAGCCAGCGATGACGCTTTACTTTTCCTACAGGATACTGCCCTTCGCAGGATGGAAAAAGACAATGTATCTAAAAATGATTGTTTTATTCATAGGCATCTTGGCCCTCACCGCCTGCGGTGGTGACGATTCGAGCCCCACTGCGGAGCCAACTGTTACAGCGGCTCCCACAACCGCACCCACAGCCACCTTGATGCCACCAACAGCGACACCGGTGCTGACCGATACAGTGCCTGACGCCTTCGCTACTGTGGTGGCATGCCTTGAGGAGCACCTGGGTTCGGATGTAGCTCGCACTTTGGTTTCCGGTGAAAGACAGGAAACCGCCGAAGAGTAAGCAGTGCTGGAAGCCTGTCTGCTTGCCTCAGCATCGGGAATATCCGACGAAGACCTTTCACCTGCGGCCTCCGCATGTCTGGCGGAAAGGCTCAGCGCAGAAGCATTACAGGTGGTCGGGTCCGGGGCCCGTTCGCTAACCCCCGAGGAAGAAGGTGTATTGGTCGACTGCCTTGTGACTACGGCCCTGGACACCACGGCATCCGCATCAACATTTGAAGGGTGCCTCCAGGAACACCTGGGCGAGGACTTGGCTTTGTTGGTAGCCTCTCGGTCGGTGCCTCTAAACGATGTGGAGACCCAGGCGTTGAACGCTTGTTTGCTGGTGTCAGCCTTGACCGAGACAGAGCAGACAGTTGAGGAGCGGACACTGGCCTGTCTGGCGGAACGTTTGGGAGAGGACATAGCGCCGGTGGTTGCCTCTGGCGCCATTCCATTAACCGAGGTCGAAGAAGCGGCTCTGGGTGACTGCTTGGTTGATTCCTCCATAAAGGCCGCAGAGCAATCGGCAGAAGAGTCGGGTTCCCAAAGTCTGGATGCGGCTGTAGGCGCTTGCCTAGCCGATCGATTGGGAGCGGACATAGCCGCCGTTGTGGCGTCCGGAGTCATTCCTTTGACCGATGCCGAGCAGGCGGTCTTGGGAGATTGCTTGTTGAGTTCTTCCCTGGAAGTTTTACAGGGAGATTCAGCACAGACGACGGAACAGGGAATCACCGCCTGTCTGGAGGAAACGCTGGGTGCTGACATCGCTGCGGTGGTCGCATCAGGAGCAATCCCTTTAAGCGCTGATGAAGAGCAAATATTGGGCGATTGCGTATTAGAAGCAGCCCTTGGCGGTGCGCCCTAACCCCAGCATCGCCCGGCCAAGGTCTGGAAGAATAAATCAAGTAAGCAGGGCGGCAGCCAATTGGCTGCCGCCCTGCTCTTTTAAAACTTGATGGATTTAAAACTTTACGAAAATCCAGGCGCGGGGCCTGTTTACCTCCTGATTTTGCCTTCCACCCCCGCCAAGTCTCCCACCGACAATCTCTTTCCCTTGATTACCAAGTGGTTCAATTGATTCAGCAGTATCAGCCCAGCGGTCTTGCTGCCGGTCAGGTTAGCGAACCGGTCAATGACCCAGACAGCAGAGACAATATCGTTGTCATTGTGTTCGCGGATGATCTCGCGAATTCTTTCCTCTACCGCCGTTAGGGCTGGCTGGCTGGGCGCAGCGGGTTGGGCCACTGGAGCCGGTGCCGGGGGCGCCGAGGGCGCCTGTTGGCCGCTACTGGCCGGTTGGCTACCGGTAGACTCTGTGGAAGCCCCCGAAGACTGATCGTCGCTGCTGCTCTGTTGTCCACTGGCCCCGGATGCTGTTGATGAATCGGATGCCGTTAATGCAGACGAAGCCGAAGTCCGACCGGGCTGTGACGACGCAGTGCCGGATTGCTGGCTGCTGGTAACTTGGCCGGGTCTGCTTTGGCCGGATTGGGCTCCTCGAGTTTGCCTGCGGCTGAAGCACTGGGATCCTATCAGTCGTTTCTCACTCTCGGTTAGGTCATCAGATGCTGTTGGCACCCGGCCCACCAAGGACACGATGCAATTGCGGACTGCCGGGCTCATTCCAGTGGAGATATTCGTAGGCTGCCTCGCATTTCCACGGCCTTGGGCGCCGCCTCTTTGCCCCCCACGCCCTTGATTCTCTCCCAAGCACTGTTGGGCGATGAGGCTCTTCTGTTCCTGGGTTAGGTCTTCAGGATTTTCGGGCAGGCTGCCAACGATGCCTATGATGCATTGCTGTGTTTCCGCATCAAGCTCTTGGGGTCCTCGCGGACCTTGTCGCCCCCGAACTTCATCGGAGAAACAAGCCGCCATAACCAGGTCCATTTGCTCATGGTTAAGCTGACCTGGGCTGTCGGGCAAGAAGCCCAGCTGGGCAATGATGCACTGGCGGGTTTCCTCACTCAGATCGTCGGGGCTCTCACGGTCGCCTTCACCACCGAAGCAGGCCCGGCCAATGAGTTGTTTCTCTTCTTGAGTAATGTCGTCGGGGCCGGTGGGCTGCCTGCCGATTGTGTCGATGATGCACTGCATTTCCTCTGCGCTGGGACCGTCGTCTCCACCGCCTCCCGGTCCTCTCTCGCCCGCAAAGCAGGTCCTGCCGACCAATCTCCTTTCCTCTTCGGACATGTCCTCGGGTCCCTCGGGCATACGCCCCAGGGTATCAATCACACATTGGAAACTTTCATCGTCCAAATCATCGGGTCCGCCTTGGTTGGCAAAACATGCTCGGCCTATCAGTCTCTTTTCTTGGTCGGTGAAGTCATCCGGTCCGGTTGGCAGTCGACCGATGGTGTCGACAATACACTAGAGTTCTTCGTCGCTGATGTCATCGGGGCCACCGCTTCCTGGTCCTCTGTCGCCACCGAAACAGGCCTGGCCAATCAAGCGCTTCTCTACGTCGGTCATACCTTCGGGTCCAAACGGCAACCGTCCCAGGTTTTCCTCGATGCACCGCAACGTGGCCTCATCCAGGTCGTTTTCACCGGGAAGTCGCTCATTACCGCCCCGACCGTCGCCCGGGCCTCCACGTCCGGTAAAACAAGCCCGGCCAAGCAGCCGTTTTTCTTCGTCGCTAAAATCGTCAGGGCCCACGGGCAAGCGACCGATGGTGTCGGTTATGCACTGCAAGTCTTCATCGCTCAAGTCGCCGGACCTTCGCCCCTAGGCTGTCCACGTTGTTCGGGATTTCTAGGACCGCCCTGTCCGCCAAAACATTGCTGACCAACCAAGCGTCTCTCTTCATTTGTCAGATCGTCGGGGCTTTGAGGCGAGCGTCCAATCACGGAAACGATACATTCTAAAACGCGAGGGTCCGGCACTCCCACGCTGCTGGACGGACCTTCCCTTTGACCGGCGAAACGTTGCGGTTGGCCTCCGAAACAGTTCTGGGCAATCAGCGCTTATTCTTCCGGGCTCAAGTCCGCTCGACTGGTAGGAATTCGGCCCAATAACCGCGCAACGCACCGGGTTGCATCCTCTAATTGAGGCGCGCCAGGTAGCAGTCCTTGTCCAGGATTTGGCCCGGAGTTTCCTCCCAGGCATTCCTGCGCAACTTTGATTCGCTCTTCCTGAGTAAAATCACCGGGGCCGGTTGGAATCCGCCCCATGATTCGAGTCATACATTCGAGCCCTTGAATCTGAGGCACCGATTGAGGTGCGGGCCGAGGCTCCCTCCGCGGTCCACGTTCGGAGGCGCCTTCGGGTTCTTCGCGTTGCTCACCGGTTTCCTCGTGTCCATCGCCATTGGGTTGTGCAAAAGCAGTGGAGCCGGCAGCGAACCAAGACAGGAGGATGAGCAGACCGGCGATTCCAAATATGCAAACGGGTAACAAAAACCCGCGGCTTTCTATCGTTTGTTTTTTGGCTATATTCATTCGTTTAGCCTCATCGCTGGCTAGCCTGATAGATCGTATAAGTACTCCGACCTTATGTGCACCCTAGGCGTAACAACGAAAACTGTCTGAGGGGTTTCACACCTCTCACAAGGTTCAGTGTAATAAAGGCATGGGCTAAATTCAATGTCATTAAAGTCAATATGCATCAAGTTGTATCAATCTGATTCCAAGATAATGTTGTCGATCAAGCGGACTTCTCCGAATCGCACAGCCACAGAGACCATTGATGCTTCAATAAAGTCATCTTGCCCTGCTTCAAGCTCATCTAGCGTCTCGGACGCAGCAACGCTGACGTAGTCAACCCCGTCCACTAAAGATTCTTGCTCCAATATGACCCTGACTTCTTCGCGCAGCACCCCGGCGTCCCGCTGGCCAGAGCGCCACAAATCTTCGGCGCGTCGGAGGGAGCGGTAAACCACGGTGGCCGCCTTCATCTGCTCTGTGCTCAATCGAGAATTTCTGCTACTCAAAGCCAGACCGTCGACCTGCCGAATGGTGGAGCAGGCCACAATCTTCAACCCCAAGTCCAAATCCCTCACCATCTGCTTTATTACCTACGATTGTTGACCGTCTTTTTGACCGAAACAGGCTAGGTCCGGGCCGACTATATTGAAGAGTTTGGCCACCACCGTGGCCACGCCCCTGAAATGCCCCGGACGATGGGCGCCTTCCAGCTTGTCGCCCAAGGCACCCACATCGATCCACGTATCGAATCCCGGCGGGTAAATCTGGCTCAGCCCCGGAGTGAAAACCAGGTCGGCGTCCTCGTTTTTGAGCAACTCCAAGTCCCGTTCTAAATCCCTAGGATAACCGGCCAGGTCTTGAGGATTTCCAAACTGAGCCGGATTGACGAAAATACTCACAACCAGCGTCTTGTTTTCGGCTCTGGCCGGCCTTACTAGGGACAGGTGGCCTTCATGGAGTGCGCCCATCGTGGGTACCAGACCCAAGGTACGTCCAGCTGTGCGGCAAACCTGCGCCATCTCACCGGCACTTTCGATTACACGAATCGACGGCACACGCATCGACCGCACCCACATCGATGGTCAATGAACTTCAACGGCGAATTTAACGCAGAATCTAGCAAGTTAATCGGACGTTTCCGCGTTCATGTCGGCGATCGATGGCAGACCGCCCAAACTAGTGGCGCTCCGCAGGGCATTAATCACCGCCCTAGCCGTAACTTCCACAGCCGCCGCTCCCAGGAGGGTCAAGTCCGCCGTCATGGGGCCGTTCTTGGCGGTTGATCCTGTAGCCAGAGCAAACATGGTGTCTCCGTCTCTTTCCGTGTGGCAGGGCCTGATGGTGAGGGCTAGGCCGTCGTGGCTAACACCTGCCAGGTAGTTGGCGCCCTCTTTGTTCAACGCAGCATCGGTGGCCACCACGCCTATGGTGGTGTTGCTCAGTGGCCCGGCAGCTTGACCCGCACGTCCAGACAACAACAAGTCCACCGGGTCGTCCATGCCTGACTCGCCGGGCCGCCGTGGACCGGCTATGAGCGAACCGGAGTGATAGTCGTAGACGCCCCCGTAAGCATTGACCGCCACTGAGGCGGCCACCGTAATGCCATCGGGCAATTTGATGGTCGCTGAGCCTATGCCCGACTTGATTGCTGCCTCCATGCCCCTACCCTTAGCCACTGTGGCACCGGTGCCTGCGCCCACACTACCCACTTCCATAGGGTCGGAACTTGCGCTCAAGGAGGCAGCCAGTCCGTCGGAGAACCTGGGACGAACGTCGGATGCCAACAAGCCCAAGTCGAACAAAACGGCCGCCGGAACGATGGGCACAACGACTGGGCCGACAGGAAACCCGATTCCTTGGCCTGACAAATAGTAAACAACCCCACCGGCGGCATCCAGCCCGAACGCACTGCCTCCGGTTAGGAGCAAGCCATGGACACGGTCTACCCGGTGACCCGGTCTAAGTAGGTCGGTTTCCCGGGTGCCCGGCGAGCCACCACGAACGTCCACTCCGCCGACGGCACCGCCACGGCAAATAAACACCGTGCAGCCGGTGCCATGGGCCCGGTCGGTGAAGTGCCCCGCTTCCAGTCCGGCAACGTCGGTAATAGTTGTGTTCATGTGCTTCCACTATTTATGGCTTGGAGAGGCATGGGTTCTTGAAGTAGCTGAGTAAAATTGTAGAGATGGGTAATTTGGGTGTCAAACTGGAACAAATAACGAGCTAAATCCCCCTAAATTCCCCTTTACAAAGGGGGACTCTTCCCCTGGCAGTGGATTTAGCTAGCAACTAGCCCCTCTTTACGATGGGGAAACTTCCCCCGACGGTGGATTTAGCTAGCAACTAGCCCAATTTACAAAGGACGACCATTCCTCCGACAGCTAATTTAGCTAGCAACGAGCCCCTCTTTACAAAGGGGAATCTTCCTGTGACAGCGAATTTAGCCAGCAACTAGCCCCCCTTTACAAAGGGGGACTCTTACTCTGACGGCGAATTTAGTTAGCGACTAGCCCCACTTTCGTAAAGGGGGGTTGGGGGGATTTCCTTCGCAATCAAGAGCAACTCGTGAACCCACTTGACTCCCAACACCGCAACTAACGCCTTTAGGACGACTCCCGGTTCGGCTTAGCCATAGGGACGGCCAAAACAATCAACCCAGACAGGCCTGTCAAGATGCCAGCATAGTAGTAAATCGAGCCGAACCCTCCCAGATGGTTGATGACGAGGGTTGCGACGAAGGGGGATGCCCCACCGATAATTCCGTTGAGCCCGAAGATGAACCCGGTGGTGGCCGCCTCGGTCCCCCTTCCGGCTATGTCCAAGACGGCTGCCAAGATGATTTGCTGCAAGGAGAAGCTGAACAATCCGAGGCCAGCGAAAACGATTGCCAGCCAGAAAGTATCGCTGGCGCTCACCACCAGCATGGACAAGATTGTGGCTGCAGCCAATCCGGGAATAATCACCTGCTTGCGTCCAAACCGGTCCGAAAGCTGCCCCAGGAAAGGCGCTGAAATAATCCCCATGCCGGTCAGCAAAGCAAAATGGGCGCCGGTGCTGAAGTGGCCTTTGCCCAGTTCTTCTTCCAGATAAAATGGCGTCCAATGGAAAAGAGCGTTTAGGCCGACTCCCCTCAATGCGGCCGATAACACAAGGGCCATGATTACCGGGTTCTTCAGCACTTCTTTGGTTGCCAGAAATTGGCCACGCAGTGTTCTAGGTTCCGCTTGCTCTTCATCCTTGCCCAATTCCCGCAATGACCACCATACGAAAAAACCGGTGACGGCGGCCGGAGCAGCGTAGATGAACAAGACGTTGCGGTAGAACATCACGGTCAGCATCGCCCCGGCAAGAAGCGGACCCAATACGTTCCCAATGTTGGAGCCAAATCCGTGGATTGAAACAGCAAAGCCCCGGCGGTCCGGGAAGCGGCGGGACAGTGCGGCGGTGGCGGGAAGATGCCACAGCGCACCGGGAATAGAAACGACTGCGATGGCTACCACCAACAAAGGGAAACTCGGTGCTGCGCCCACGGCCAGGTAGGCGATTGCCGCCCAGAACATGCAGGCGGTCAATATAAGGCCCCACTGGTTCTTCAGCATGTCCACAAACACACCGACGCCCAGATTCACGACGCCGAAGCCCGCTTGTCGAATGGCCAATAGGCTGGCAACTTGTAGGTTGCTCAATCCCATGGCGGAAGCAATGGCTGGCATGAACACCGGTATGCCTTGGTCATAAAGGTGGGAGATGCCATGTCCGAAGGACAAACTGGCTAAGATAAAGCCTCTGTCTTGCTTTCGGTCAGCCGGAGGTGACATGGTCTGTTCCAAAGACTGCTCCTGTGTGCCAATCCTGCGGAAATATAAAGCCTGAACCAGTTGAGCCCGCCGAGGGTCACGATATCCGGACTTGAGAAATGGCCGGTTCTGCCGCACCCCAGTCTACCATCCACTCCCTTGGAGCGGACCCCAAAGGGGACGTCCATTTATCGGATAGGGCCCATGCCCTTGATTTAGAGGTTATGTTATGCTTGCGCCGCTCCAGGCACATAATCCCGGCTCACACTTCCGGCTCATGCAGATGGGAAGGGACAGATTGGTGAGAATAATTGTGAATAAAATCGATTTACAGAGAGGTCTGACGATATGCCCTACGCTGGCTTAAGTTTAGAGGGCAAGGTTGCTCTGGTGACCGGCTCCGCCCGCGGTATCGGCGCCGCTCTTGCCATCGGTTTGGCTGAGGCTGGCGCGGATGTGGCCGTTTCCGATGTTCCGGAGAGACTGGAAGATGCCGCTACAACGAAAGAACGGGTGGAGGCTCTAGGGAAGAAATGCACCATTTATGCTTTGGATGTTCTGGATTTGGACAACATCAAGAGCGCCACTGACCAGGTGGTCGAGGATTTCGGTAGCCTGAATATCTTGATAAGCAATGCCGGGATACGCAGGCCCAAGCCTTCTTTGGAGGTTACCGAGGCCGATTGGGACTTGGTGGTGGACACCAACCTGAAGGGGGTGTTCTTCTGCGCCCAAGCTGCCGCTCGCCACATGATTGCCCAAGGCGGCGGTCGAATCATCAATATCGCCTCCCAATTCAGCGTGGTGGCCAGAGAAAATCGGGCGGCCTATTGCTCCGCCAAAGCTGGCGTGGCAAACCTGACCCGAGTCTTGGCGTTGGAATGGATCAAGCACGGCATCACCGTTAACGCTATCGGTCCCGGACCAACAGTCACACCGGGAATGATGGCCGCCGTTCCCCGGTCGGCCGAGGAGTTGGAAAGGGAACTGGCTGAGCACATGCCTTTGGGACGGCGCATGGAGCCCGAGGAACTGGTGGGCGCCGCAATCTATCTGGCCAGCCCATCGGCATCCGCCACCAACGGCCATCTGATGATTGTGGACGGCGGCTGGACAGCAAAGTGACCAGGCTCTCAGCCATGGGTTGTCAGCGTTCAGCTTTCTGAAGAAAACGGAGGCTTGAATGGGGAAATTTGACGGGAAAGTAGCCTTGGTTACCGGCGCTGGGCGCATGAGGGGGATTGGCCGGGCTGCGGCTATGGCCTTCGCCCAAGAAGGGGCTGATGTAACAGTCACCGGAACCGGTCGCGATCCCGAGAGCTTCCCCGACGACGAAAAAGCCGCTGGCTGGCGGGATATTGACAGCGTGGCCGATGAGATTACCGGCTTGGGACGGGGTTCTCTGGCCTTGGTGGTCGACGTGACCAAAGAAGCTCAGGTTCAGGACGCCGTGGAAAGGACCGTCGCACAGTTTGGCCGGATCGACTTCTTGGTCAACAATGCCAGCGCACCTCGGATGGCCGCTTGGGCGCCGTTGGAAGAGTTGACCGAAGAGGCCTGGCACACGGTCATGGACATCAAGGTCACTGGGGCCTTCTTGTGCACCAAGGCGGTTGTTCAGGCGTTGTTGAGCCAGGGACACGGCGGCAGCATCGTCAACGTCATTTCCGTGGAAGCCAAGATTAGCCGGGCCAACGACTTAGCCTACGCTACAGCCAGCGGAGCCTTGGCGACCTTCACTCATAAAGCAGGCAAAGCGCTGGCTCCCCACGGAATCCGGGTCAACGGCGTCAGCCCCGGCACCAGCGATACCTCCCGCAATGACATTTTATATGGATACCCCAGAACCGCTGTTTGGGACGAACGGCTTGAGTCGATACCGCTGGGACGCGCTGGCCAGCCCGAGGAGATTGGCAATTTCATCGCTTGGCTGTGCACCAAAGACGCCGAATTTATCGTCGGCCAGTGCATCGACATGGATGGCGGTCAAGCAGCTTAGCTCGTTAAGTTAATGGGCATCAAAAATGCCCCAACACAATCTAGGAGGTCATCATGAGTCTTGAAACCCTGGAAAAGAGAATCAAGGTCTTGGAGGACATCGAAGACATAAAGCGGCTGAAACGCCGGTATTGCCTATACTGCGACGATAATTATGACGCTGACGCATTGGCCGAGCTTTTCACGGAAGACGCCGTTTGGGACGGTGGCATCCGGGGCAAGAGCGAGGGAAGAGAGGCCATACGGACCTTCTTCCAGAAGGCACCCCAGCGCCTTCCCTTCGCCATACACATGGTGACCAATCCCATAATCGATGTTGACGGCGACACCGGCACGGGCACTTGGTACCTATTCCAACCGTGCACCTTCGCCGATGGCGACCGAGCAGTTTGGGGGGCAGCCCGTTACGATGAAGAGTATGTCCGTATCGACGGCCATTGGAAGTTTCAAAACTTGAAGCTCACCTCTCATTTCTGGACGCCCTTCGACGAAGGCTGGGTGCAGACCAAGTTCGCTTAGGGTTTGGGTGCGCTGGGGACTTAACTGGCATCGCCTACTGGACATAAGTTGTTCGTCACGGTTGCGCCCCCATCCTAACCTTCCCCCGAAATGGGGGAAGGGACCTGTGTTCCCCCAAGAAGGAGAGTTAGAGTGGGTGTGAAGTCGTCAGGCTCGACACCGTTGGGAGCAGCGCACGCCCGTTTTGGAAACTCAAGACTAATAACTCAGAGGAAAATTATGGGCAAGATGGACGGCATGGTGGCCATTGTCACCGGCGCTAGCCGGGGTTTGGGCCGGGCTATTGCCAAAGAGTACGCTCAGGAAGGGGCCAGGGTTGTGGCCTGCGCTCGTTCCCAGTCGCCCACCGGCTTATCGGGCACGCTGGAAGAAACAGTTGCTTCCATTCGGGCCGAAGGCGGCGAGGTGCTCTCAGTAGCTTGCGATGTTACCGACGAGGCTCAAGTAGGTGAATTGGTGGGCCAAGCGGTGGCAAATTATGCCCAAATCGACGTCTTGTTCAACAATGCCGGGGCAATGGTTTTGGGCGAATCCCTGCTGGAGATTGACTCGGTCCGCTGGAAGCAAGTTGTGGATGTCAATGTCACCGGCACCTATATGGTCAGCCGTGCGGTGTTGCCCCAAATGATTAGGCAAAATCGAGGCAGCATCATCAATGTCGGTTCTAGAATGGCCGACGACCCTAAACTCGGCGGCGGCGTATTGTATAGCGCCACCAAAGCCGCCGTGCATATGTTCAGCTACTGTTTGGCAGAAGAGGTGCGGGAGCACAACGTGGCGGTAAACATACTGAGTCCCGGCAGCCTGAAAAGCGAAGGTTCTGCGGCTATTCCATGGACGCAGGGCGACTGGCATCTGAGGGTCGAGCCGGATGTTGTTGGTCCTTCCGCCGTCTACCTGGCGTTGCAGGACGCCAACTCCATGACCGGCCAACTACTGCTCAGGGCCGATTTCGGCAAAACCTGGGGGGCTTAACCTCTATTGCCGTATCGGTTGTGGGAGGTCACGTCCGCCGCCGGTTTCCTCTGGGTGGTACCGAAGTTGCCCCTAGGGTAGCCCAGCGGGGTCAGCATTACCGTTTCCACGTGATCGGGAATGCCCAGGATATCTTTCACCCTCTGCTCTCCTCTGAGGTGAGCCGTCGTCAGGCGGGTACCCAAACCCAGAGCCCGAGCCGCCAAGAATAGGTTTTGCGCCGCTGGCCAGACCGATGACGCTTGACTGCCGCGAACGAAAGGCTCCCCTTCAGTCGTTGGGGACGTGCCAGAATGGTCGGCGCAAATCAAAATCATAGCTGGAACGTCCGGCATGTGGTGGGCCAGGTAGCGTGCGGCCTTGTAGGCTGGTGTCTCGCCTGGTGGAGCTTCGTGCCCCAAGGCGTTTAGCCACACTTCCTTATAAACTTCGCCAACCAGGGCAATGACCTCCGGGTCGGTGATGGCGATAAACTCCCACGGTTGGCGGTTGCCACCGTTGGGGGCTCTGATCGCTGCGTCGATAATCTTTTCTATGGCCTCTTTGGGCACCGGGTCCGGCCTGAACCGGGTGAATGACCGTTGGCTGTACATTGCTTCAAATAGATTCATATCGTCCATTTTATTGACCTCTGGGATCTCTGGGACCTCTGGTTTTTAGATTTTGTTTTCTAGATTGGCGGTTTTCGGTTGTGCCAATCGGTGTTTTGTTCGTAGGCATGGGCCACTTTTAGAACCATTTCCTCGGCGAAGGGTTTGCCCACGATTTGAAGGCCCATGGGCATGTCGTCGGAACTGAAACCGCAGGGCAACGTCAGCGCTGGTGTCCCGGCCAAGTTAAAGGGACCAGTGAAGCTTATGCGGCCTGCCATACCAGCGGCTATCTGTTCTTTGCTCTGGAGGCCGGGCTCACTTTCCACCGGCCTAGCGGTCACGTGGCTGCCGGGCAACACCAGCACATCCACCTGCTCCAAGGCGTCCAAAATCTGCTGCCTCAACATAGCCCGCAGTTTCTGGGCTTTGTAATAGGCTTGGGCGGGAAGAATGATACCGGTAACGAACCGGTACTTGTTGTTGTGGTCCAGCCGTTGGAAATTGGGCTCGAAAGTGCTGCGGTGAACCGATGCCCATTCCACCAGAATCAGGGCCATGGAGATAAACCCCGCCTGCTCGGTCAAGGGCAAAGAGACGTCCTGAAAATGGGGCCCCAAATCTCCCAATACTCCTAAAGCAACCGTCACGGCGCTATGGAATTCCGGGTCCAACAAGGGAGAGTCTACTTTGTCCCTAATCACGCCAATCTTTATGCCCTGGATATTTCCGTCCAAGGCTTTGAGGTAGTTGGGTACCGGTGTTTTCCAGGTATAGGGGTCACGGGGGTCATGCCCCGCTATCGCTTGAATAGTCATTGCTGCGTCTTCCACGGACCTGGAAATTGGACCGACGGTGTCCATTGACCAAGAGCCTCCTAGCACGCCGTGACGGCTGACCCGCCCCCAACTGGGACGCAGACCCACCAGGCCGCTGTTATTGGCGGGGCCGCGGATGGAGCCGCCCGTGTCTTCACCCAAGGACGTGGCGCAGAGAAACGCCGATGTGGCAGCGCCTGAGCCGCTACTAGAGGTGCCGGGATTGCGCTCCAGGTTCCAGGGATTTCGGGGCGTGCCGTAAGGGTGGTCGTAAATCTCCGCCATAGCGAATTCGCTCATGTTCAACTTGCCCAGCAGCACGGCACCCGATTCTTTCAGTTTGGCAACTACAGTGGCGTCTTCCAGAGGCACAAACTCGGAAAGAATCCTAGAGCCGCCGGTGGTGAGGATGTCTGCGGTATTGAACTGGTCTTTTACCGCCACTGGAATCCCATGCATCGGCCCCAAATATCCACCTGCGGCTATGGCCCTTTCGGCCTCCCCAGCGGATTTCAGTGCCTGCTCCCTGGTAACGGTGATGTAGGAGTTTAGCTTTCCGTCCAACTGCTCAATCCGGTCCAAGTATGCTTGAGTGGCTTCCACCGGCGAGACTTCTTTGGAAGCAATCAACCGGGAGAGTTGCGAAGCGGTAAGGAAGGGTATGTCTTGTTTGTCCATGATTTTCCTTATCCTATGTCAGCAATCGTCATATCTGCAGAACTATAGGTCGTGGTTTGCTGAAGCGTGATAGCGGATATTCTGTCCCAAGAAGACACCTGTGTAATACACCCCAGTTTTACACACCGTTGAGGGCCAGAGTACACGATTGACATTCACAAAGGCAAATAGAGTAAAATTAGCTGACCTGACGACCAAATTAGCTAATAAACACAGGTGATATTGCGACCGTGTCGGTTGGCTCATCATTTCATTAAATGTTCCGGGAATTATTCCGGGAATGTTTCCGGCAAAAGTTCCGAGATTCCAGGATGCCGGGGCGAAGCAAGAACGACCAGGAGGAAAATCATGGCCACAGTGCTGGATCACACCGTAGTACCCGTGCGAAACCGTGAAGAAGCGGTGGAGTTTTACAGCCGAATCTTCGATTTTGAAGACCTAGGCGAGGTCGGACCTTTCTTGGCTGTCCGCGTCAACGAGGGATTCACCCTGGATTTCCGGGACTCCGATGACTTCCGAAGCATACATTACGCTTTCGCCATGGAGCCGGACGAGTTCGAGACGGCCTTCGTCAATATTAAAGATTCCGGGATAGCCTACGGTGACAGTCCATTCGCTCAGGATAATATGCAGGGCCCCGGAATGACCATGGGCGCCAAGGGCGTGGGGAAAGCCGTCTATTTCAAAGACCCCAACGGTCACGTTCTGGAAATCAAGACCTACTAGTCGAATTTGGGGCCAGCGAGGAATCGCTTTGGCTGCGCTGGCCCAGCATTTCCTATCCGTTTATTGCTTAACCCAAGCTATTGTCTACACAAGCACAACAACAGCCGCTTACCGGTATTCGAGTTCTCGACCTTTCCGGTCCCATGGGCGTCTATTGCGGCAAGCTGATGGCCGACATGGGGGCCGATGTGGTCAAAGTCGAACCTCCCGGCGGCGATAGCATGCGGCGCATCGGGCCTTTTCTTAGTCACCGAACAGGCTACAGTGCAAGCAACAGCGAAAGCAGCCTCCACTGGCTGCATTTCAACACCAATAAGCGCAGCATAACCTTGAACATAGCCACCGCCGACGGCGGGGCCATTCTCCGCCGCCTTGCATGCGGCGCGGATGTTTTATTGGAAACGTTCCCGCCGGGCTACATGGAATCTTTGGGTCTGGGATTTGCCAGCCTCGAGGCCGAAAATCCCGGGTTGATTTACGCCTCTGTAACACCTTTTGGGCAAACCGGCTCGAATAAAGACTTCAAGGCTTCCGATTTGGTGGGACTGGCCATGGGTGGCTACCTTTACGTTACCGGCTGGCCCCACACGCCGCCCACCCGATTATGGGGGTCCCAAGCTTATCACACTGCGTCCAACCGCGCCTACATCGCCATTTTGATTGCCATCTACCACCGCTTGGCCACCGGATTGGGGCAGCAGGTAGACGTTTCGATGCAGGAAACGGTGGCAGCCACCACCGAACACGTCAACACTGCCTATAACTACGACCATGTTCCGGCCGTCCGTTGCGGCTTCCGCCACGGTGGCCAATTCATCGCCACTTGGCGGTGCAAAGACGGATATGTGAGCATCACCACCAACACCCAGCAGGCCTGGGACGACCTCAGAAGCTGGATGCTGCGAGACGGCATGGCTGGCGACCTGATGGACCCCCGATACGATGACCGCTTTATCCTGCGTGGGGACCTATCCAGCCACATAGAGGGACTTATTCAGGCATGGGCGCTGAACCACACTCGCCGAGAGATAGCGGATTGGGGTCAAGACCACCATCATCCCTGGGGTCCCGTGGTCACCGAAGATGAAATATTGGAGAATGAACAGCTTCGGGAGCGGGGATTTTTTATTAAGAGCAATAATCAGGGCTCCGAACCAGCCCTTGTATATCCTGGCGCACCCTACAAATTCTCGCAGTCATCCTGGCAGTTTCGGCATGCCGCACCTGACGCTGGCCAGCACAATCAGGATATTTATTGCGGCGAGTTGGGTTTTACGGTTAGCGATCTGGAAGCGCTGTCTGCCGCAAGGGCTATCTAAGAATGCAGTTTCTGATTAGCCCACCGGTTATGTCTCTCACTTTGGAATCGCTGTGACCGCAGACCCGCAAATTCACGCTGGCATGGCACTGAAAGGGATTCGAGTCTTGGACTTTACTTGGATTCATGCCGGCCCTTCGGCAACCCGTATACTGTGCGACCAGGGGGCAGAGGTCATCAAGGTCGAGTCCAACCAAGCCTTGGCAGTGGTCGGCGGTCCTGCCTCCAGGACCGCCAGAGGCTTAGGCCAACGGAACAACTGGAACGCCGGCAAACTCTCCATATCCCTGAACATGAAAACACCGGAGGCCTTGGACATCGCCAAAACACTGGTGTCCGTCTGCGATGTGGTGGCAGAGAACTTCAGCGGCCGGGTGATGCCAGGATGGGGAATGGACTATGACAACATCCGCCGGATCCGGCCCGATGCAATCATGCTGAGCATGTCTGGGTTTGGGCGCACTGGGCCGTGGATGGACCGGGTTAGCTACGGTCAGACTCTTCAGGCAATATCCGGTTTCACTCACCTCACAGGATTTCCCGGCACCGACCCCAGCGGCCCGGCCAGTGCCTACAGCGATGCCGTGGGCGGGATGGCAGGGGCACAAGCCGTGCTCTTGGCTTTGATTCACCGGTCCCGCACCGGCCAAGGCCAGTGGATCGACCTTTCCCAATTCGAGTCACTGTCCGCCCTTCTTGACACTCTAATTTTGGAAACCAGCGCTGAAAATAAATCTGGAGCGTCCCAGTCAAAGAACCCTCAATCAAACCTCCAACGTAGGAACGGCAACCGGCTGCCCCACGGCGGTGGCGCTCCTCACGGAGTTTACCGGTGCCAAGGCGACGACCGTTGGATCGCAATCACTGTTTTTACAGAAAAGGACTGGAGCAGCTTCGTGGGAGCCACGGGCAACCCTCACTGGGCCAAAGATGAGCGCTTCGCTTCCATGGCAGGACGGCAACGGCACGCCGATGAATTGGATGGTTTTGTGGAGTCTTGGTCCTTGGAACGCACGGCGGAAGAGGCCATGGCAGCGTTGCAAGCCGCAGGGGTTCCTGCTGGAGTGGTCCAGACGGGGGCCGACCTAGCCCACGACGCACATCTACAAGAGCGGGGATTCTTCCGGACAGTACCCGACGCAAAGGGCGAAATGCGCAAGATTGAGGGGGCGCCCTACAAGTTGTCTAGGACACCGGGCGGGGTCAGCAGGGGAGCGCCTGAATTCGGAGCCGATCAGACCTACGTGTTGCGGGAAGTTTTGGGCATGACCGACGATGAACTGGCCGATTGCGCTATCGCCGGAGCTTTTGAATAGCCGGACTAATTCCCGGACTAATTCAATGGCTAGGCTAGGTCTGCTATCAGATGGCCGTCTTGAACGGTCACCGGAAAGGAGAACATTCGGGAGCGGGGGCCGTTTACGCACTCCCCTTGGGTGTGCTCGAACCGCCAGCCATGATCCCGGCACATGAAAGCCTTTCCTTCATCGGAAACTCTGGCCCCTTGATGCGGGCAGATCGTAGAGAGAAGCAAGTAACCCTTCTTTCCGTTGACCAAGTAGTAATGTTCTTCGCCCAGGGTGATGAGCTTCGGAAATTTGGTGAACGAAATCTCGGGTCCTAGGTCAAACTCGGTATCTTGTTGTATCGACATTGCTAAAAGAAAAACTCCCCTAACGCTATTGCGTTGTGAAGTATTTTTGCTTCGGGCTTTTTCGGTATTTTCGTGAAAGTCAAAGGCAGTATAGCTCAACTACCTATACCTCTCAATCAGCCGCACAGTGAAATGGACACTAAATTAGGTTGTTTTTCAGCGCAATAATAGCGTAATACCACGGTGGATCAGGCGTCTCGCAGCCATTCAGCCAACCCCGCCAAAATTGTTAAGACGGCCATAACTGTCTTATGTCTGATTCCTTTGGG
The DNA here is from genome assembly GCA_002311385.1 of Dehalococcoidia bacterium UBA1141. GTDB lineage: Bacteria > Chloroflexota > Dehalococcoidia > Lucifugimonadales > UBA3495 > UBA1141. The sequence goes on from DCAE01000128.1 coordinate 131,112, forward strand.
CACTTGACACCAATAAAATGGGGCAATTATAATTGTGGGTAGCAACTTTTTTCCCCTCGGAACTCTTGTTCCACCTTGCCTGTAAGCTCCAAGGTGAGCGCCAAGCAGTTTTGTTAGTTAATCATTTTAGCTATAACAAAACATCTCCTCGACCAGAATCTTTAGCGTAGGTTCATGCCCACAAAGTTTATTTTCGTTACCGGGGGCGTAGTCAGTTCAATCGGCAAAGGGATTAGCGTCGCATCCATCGGACGCATCCTAAAAAGCCGAGGCTTAACCGTCACCGTTCTCAAGTTGGATCCTTACCTCAATGTTGACCCAGGTACCATGTCCCCCTATCAACATGGTGAGGTTTTCGTGACGGCTGATGGCGGAGAGACCGATTTGGACTTGGGGCATTACGAGCGATTCATAGACATAGAGCTAACACGATCCTCAAACCTTACTGCTGGCCAAGTTTACCTCAACCTAATCGCCAAGGAACGCAACGGCGATTTCTTGGGTGGCACCATACAGTCCATCCCCCACGTGACCAACGAAATAAAAAAACAAATCATCTCGTTAGCCGAAGAATCTCAAGCAGAGGTTGTGGTGGTGGAGGTCGGGGGCACGGTGGGCGATATCGAGGGGCTACCGTTCCTTGAAGCCATTCGGCAAATCCGTAACGATGTGGGCCGAGACAATGTCTTCTACGTCCATCTAACGTTGCTTCCATATATTTCGGCGGCCAAAGAATTGAAGACCAAACCCACTCAACATAGCGTTCGAGAACTGAGAGCCATTGGAATCCAACCCGACGCAATTTTGTGCCGGAGCGACCTGCCAGTGCCTGACTCCATCCGTGAAAAGATTTCGTTGTTTTGCGATGTGCCAGGAAAAGCAGTGATACCTCTGGAAACCGTAGATAACGTTTACAAGATTCCCCTGATTCTCGAGGATTCGGGCTTAGGCGAGATAATGCTAGAAGCCTTAGACATTCAGGGACACCCCAGGGACATGGCCGATTGGTCGGCCATGGTACAACGGATGAGCGAAATTACGGAAAAGGTAACCATTGCCTTAGTCGGCAAATACGTCGAATATCCCGATTCATATTTATCAGTGAAAGAGGCCCTCCGCCACGCGGGCTTGGCCCACGGCCGGGACATAGATATTCAATGGGTTCACTCCGAAGACATCGAGAAGGAAGGGCCGGACGCTTTGCTCTCCTCAGCCTGCGGAATAGTGGTTCCCGGAGGGTTCGGGCCCAGAGGCGTAGAGGGGATGGTCGACACTGTGCGTTATGCCAGGGAGCACAACGTCCCATACTTGGGTCTTTGCCTGGGTCTGCAGGTGATGATTATCGACTGGGCTCGCAGCATCATGGGCCTGGAGGGAGCCAACTCTTCCGAGCTTGATCCCGATACGAAACACCCGGTGATTCACATCATGGAAGACCAGCGGTCGGTGACCGCCAAGGGTGGGACCATGCGCTTGGGTTCTTACCCGTGCGTACCTCAAGAGAACACTGCGACGATGGCGGCCTACCAATGCGCCGAAGTCCATGAGCGCCATCGCCATCGCTTCGAGATTAACAACGTTTATCGGGAAGCGTTGATTAATTCGGGTCTGGTTATTGGCGGTATTTCTCCCGATGGCAATCTGGTAGAAACCGGGGAAGTTAGAGATCACCCTTTCATGGTCGGTGTGCAGTTCCACCCGGAGTTTCAGTCAAGACCCGACCGCCCTCATCCCCTGTTTGATAATTTTATCTGCACCGCAAAAGACACGATTCGGGAAGGCGCCCAAAGGCCGTTGCCTCTAGATAGCGTTTAGAACAGGCGGCGAATGAGACCTATCCAATTTTATCAATATATTCCATAGTCCCTGTTCTACCGCCAGCCGGTTTTCCGATTCCCACCTTTTAATCTTTACAACAGAACTACAAAAAACCATGAATATCTATCACCGGCATGACACTAGTATCGGGCATCAACGTCCCGTCTTCTCTCGTAGGATCAATACACGTAATTTCTATCTTGGTTCTGGAAGGTAATGAAGTGAAGCTATTTTTAGACACGGCAAATATTCAAGACATACGCGACGGCGCTAGGATGGGTGTCATTAATGGCGTTACAACCAATCCGTCTCTGGCTGCCTCTCAAGGCATCAGCGACGCCGAAGGCTATAAAACCGCTGTTCGGGAGATATCCGATATCGTGGATGGCCCGATTTCAGTTGAGGTCACCAGCCTAGACGCTGCTGGCATGATTGCCGAGGGTCGAGACATAGCGAGCTGGATACCCAACCCTTGGGTGAAGATTCCCAGCACCTTGGAAGGCTTTGAAGCGATTTCTACCCTTGCTTCGGAAGGGATAAAAATCAACCAGACATTGTGCTTCTCTGCAAACCAGGCTTTGCTGGGAGCCCAAGCGGGCTCGACAGCGGTCAGCCCTTTCGTTGGCCGTTTGGACGACATCGGACAGGTAGGTATGAACTTGGTGTCCGAGATTGTCGAGTTGTACAAGCTACACGACATCAAAACTCAAGTGCTGGCAGCATCCATTCGCCACAGCCTTCATTGCTTGATGGCGGCCAAAGCAGGTGCGCATATTGCTACTGTGCCCTACAAAGTCTTGCTGCAAATGGTCCAGCATCCACTTACGGATTCGGGAATGGCGAAGTTCATGGAAGACTGGAAGAAGGCAGGCGACAGATGACCCAGGATGGCAACTAAGTCATCCAAAACTAGACACCCGGCAAGTAGCCCAGCGTGTCTAGGACAAAAATCTTGAGGTGAGCATGGCGACTACACAGGAATACGTTGACGTGGCCGAGATGGGGGCCAAGACCAAGGAAGAACTCCTTGTCTTGGCGGAGAGCGCTGGCCTGAGCGACGGACCATCCCTGAGCACCCTGCGACGGGAAGAGATTCTGAGCAAGATATTTCAGGCAGCTTCAGCCGCCCAGGCGCTGATGGCTTCCGGAGTACTTGAAACGATGGACGAAGGCTACGGCTTTCTCCGCCAAATCTCGCCTGAGATAACCACGGGTGACGTTTACATCTCCCAGTCCCAAATCCGGCGTTTCGGCCTGCGCACCGGCGACACTGTTTCCGGTCAGGTTCGTCCGCCCAAAGAGGGAGAACGCTACTTCGGTTTGGTGCGGGTAGAAAAGATTAACGAACTGGACCCCGACCAAAACAGCAGCAGGTATCGAACGCTTTTTGAGCACATGATACCCATATTCCCCGAAGAGCAAATCGTGTTGGAAACCGAAGGCAACGAATTGGCCACACGAATGGTCGACCTTTTTGCTCCGATTGGCTTGGGACAGCGCGGATTGATTGTCTCGCCACCCAAAGCCGGAAAAACCACCATGTTGAAACAGATTGCCAACGGCTTGGTGGCTAACTGCTCCAAAGCCATTCTCATGGTAGCCCTCATCGGAGAGCGACCGGAAGAGGTCACCGATATGCGCAGGTCGGTGGACGGCGAAGTTTTCGCATCCACCTTCGACGAGTCCGTGGAAGAACAATGCCGCATGGCGGAATTGTGCATGGAGCGGGCCAAACGCTTGGTTGAAACCGGCAGCGACGTGGTCATCCTTCTGGATAGCATCACCCGGCTGGCTAGAGCCTATAACCTGGCTGTCCCCAGCAGCGGTCGCACACTATCAGGAGGAATTGACCCGGTGGCCCTTTACCCGCCCAAGAAGTTTTTCGGCGCGGCCCGGAATATCGAGAACGGCGGCAGCCTAACAATCATAGCGACCTGCTTGATAGACACCGGCAGCCGCATGGACGAAGTTATCTATGAGGAATTTAAGGGCACGGGCAACATGGAGTTGCACTTGGACAGGAAGTTGGCGGAAAGGCGCTACTTCCCGGCCATAGATATTGTCCGTAGCGGCACTCGCCGTGAAGAATTGCTCTTCGATGAAGAAACCTTGAAGCAAATCTGGTTGCTGCGCCGGATGATTACTATGATTTCCAACGACGGGTCGTCCAGCGCCACCGAGCGAGTCTTGGAGCGCCTAGCCAAGTCAGCCAGCAATAAAGAGTTTTTGTCCAACCTGAACAAAGAAAACTAGAATCTTTGTCTTAAAACCCAGGCCGTCTGAAATCCTACTCCGGCTGACAACCTACTCCGGCTAATAAACAAGCCCGTCCGACATCACCGGCCAACGTCAGTGGAGAGGTTTTACAGAACCACGATCTTTCCTCCTGCATTCGAAGAACGTTCCATTGCATCCAGTAGTTGGTGCCGCTCCACTGCCATGGCGAAATTGGGCGCTGCTTCCTCGCCGTCTTTGATCGCATGCCCCAAACTTCGGTAGATCTGCCCCACATTGAACGGCGCACCCATGGGAACATCCCCCGGTACATGGGTCAGCGAAGCGGGAATAGGCACCCCCGCCATTTGCTTATCACTCCCGTGGGCACCGCGAATCGCGATGTTCCCGTACTGAATCATCTCTTGGGAGGAGGCCGTGAGGGTACCATCACGTCCATAGACCTCCATTCTCCAGCCAGTGCCGTGCCACGGTATGGTTGCCACATGGGCTGAAACCACGGCCCCTCCGACCAAGGTACCATTAATCAAGACGTTGTCCGCTGCGTTCACCGCCACCGTCTTGCCTGGCTCCGCCAAATCCCATTTGGGAACTTGAGTGGCCACGTTGGCCGAAATCTCCCGGAACTCGCCAAGGCAGAAACAAAGTGCGTCAATGGCATGGCCAGTGCCGATGGTGAGTGTGTTTCCTCCTTTTTCCTTGTCCGCCATCCACGGCATACTAACGCCCCGTTGTAAGACGCCGGGAAGGAACATGGTCATGTTGCAAGCCAGGACTTCTCCGACATACCCTTGGCTGATTAGGTCTTTCAGATGCAGGATAGCTGGAGCGCCACGGGCCTGTAGGCCCACCATGTTGGTTACGCCTTTAGAACGGGCCAAGGCGTCCATCGCCTTGGCTTCCTCCAGGTTGGCCCCCAACGGCCATTCGCAAAACACATGCTTACCGGCTGCAAGAGCAGCCATAACCATGTCGTGATGCAACGGGACACGGACCGAAACCGACACCACGTCGATATCCGGGTGAGCCACCATCTCGTGAAAGTCATGGAAGGCGGCTTTGGCGCCGTATGCCTTGGCCGACTCCGCTGCTGTTTCGGCGCTGGAGGTGCAGACTGCGCTCAATTCATACTCGGGCAATGCCAGCAGAGCCGGCAGATGGGCCCGCATGCTCCAACCGTATTTGGCGTTTGCGCCTATTATCCCAAGCCTAATCTTTTCGCCCGACATGTCTTTCTCTCCTAACCCATCGGTGATTATTTCCGTTAAGATTCAGAATGAGCTTGCAACCCAAGGAACTCTCGCACTCGCTGCACGCACCATTCGGGATGAATCGCATTGATTCCGTGACCCAAACCAGGGTAGACGTCCAACCGGCAATTCGGTATCTCGCCCGCTATGAACCGTTGCTGTTCCAATGTTGATGTAGGCGACTCTTCGCCCACCAGCAACAGAGTTGGCGTGCTTACTTCTTTCAGGTGAGGGCTGAAATCCAGTGTATCGAGATAAGCTTGGAGTTTTCGCCCAACGGATGACGGGGTCCGGTCCATTTCGGAGATGTACCAGTCCACCAGCCCCTGTGGCGCGACTCTAGTGTCCAAACGCATGCCTATAGTTGACGTGGACCAGGCACCTATCCCCTGACGCATGGTATCATCCCAATCGCCTCCGGCGTTGAACTGGCTCTGGAGTTCTCGTTTCGGTAGGCGGCAGGGCGTGTTACATAATACCAATGCTTTGACACGCTCCGGGTGGCTATGAGCGAGTTTCAGGCCAATTATTCCGCCGAAAGACTCGCCCACGTAAACCACCTGCTCCACCCCGGCGTCATCCAATACCCTCAAAAGGTCCTCCACGAACACTTCCAGGGTTGGCTCATAATCGCCTTCGGCCATCTCCGAGCGTCCCATGCCCCTCATGTCAGGACGGATCACCCGATACTCCCTGGATAGCAGCGGCACCCAGTTGTACCAGAAATTGCCGTTACGGGAAAAACCGTGCTGTAGCAATATCGTTGGCGCCGCCCGCCAAGGGTCGCTGAAATCGTCCTCATAGTAGTGCAGGTCCAGGTTTGGGCCCGCCGAGACTTTCGGCATGATGGTCGGCCTCCAAAAGCAAAAGCAATAAGCTGAACAAATCCCACTCGAGGCTATCGGTAGTTAGGCTTGGAAAGATTCCCGGCTGGCCGCAAGAGTTACCCGATACGGCTGCTATGCCTGCCGAGGTAGTGGGTCTCCTAGCACGTGCATCAGGCGGTTGGCCCACCCGAAAAGCGAGGTTGAGAGAACCAAGTCCAGTATCTCGTCCATGCCCAAGCCATTTTCAATGAGCAATTCCACGTCTGCCTTTTCCGCTTCGGACGGGCATTTGGAGAGCTTGACAGCGAAACTCAGGATGGCCTTTTGGCGCGGGTCTAGGTCAGCGTCTTCGCCGTGATTGAATATGCTTTCCATGACCATTTCGTCTTTGGTGAGCTCGTTGTATCTGCTGGAGTGGACTGCCGCACAGTAGATACAGCGATTGACCACCGAGGCCGCCACTGCGCCCAGTTCGGTCTCGGGTCGGGACAGTCCGCCCCGGCTGTACATGATGCCGTTAAAGAGGGGTGTCCGCTCCTTCAGCGTTTTTGGATCGTGGGCCAGCACCAAAACGTACTCGGAAACGCCTGTGTCCGAGGGCGTAACTTTCATGGCGTCCAGTTGTTCTTCCGTCGCCTCGTCCAGTTCTACCGGGTTGACCCTAGGGCTCCAAAAGGGAATGGAGGTGGTAAATTCCATAATTGGCTCGCTCATGACGCCTCCACCATGAGCCGGAGACCGGCAACCACCCGAACCTGGTAATTCACGAATGCGATAAGTTCGGAAAGCCGCACGATATCCTCCACCGGTATGCCCACTGTCTCCAAGCTCTCGATGTCACCAGCGGCAGCATCCTTGGGGCTGCGTGTGACTAGGTCGGTGTGCCGAATAACGGCACTGAGCCAGGGATCACCGGCGCCGACAAAGTTGGGGTCGGCGGTTAACGCATCCTCCGCCGCTATCATGGATTCGTAATGTGATGCCAACCCCGCTTCATGGTTCAGGTGAGCCATGCGGCAGGCCAAGGCTGCCCGCAGGGAGTGGGTTAACCCTCCTGGCGGCTCAGGTATGAGGGCGGCATCGTGGGATTTTTCGGTGAGCTCGATTATGTTGCTACGACCGGAAAGCGTCCCGGCGAGTTGATGTCCTGCCGGAATTCCCGCCGCCCGGACGAGCACGGTGTTAAAGATATCATCCATATATTTACCATTTGGCACGGCGAAAGAATATCATCGCGCCTAGTTCTTTAGTGTGGTTATCTCGATGCTCTCGATTATCACGGGCTCTATTGGCTTGTTGGCAGCCCCCGCTGGTACCCGTGAGATTGCGTTCGCAATATCTTGACCGTCGACCAACCCGCCAAATATGGTGTGCAATCCAGACAGGTGGGGAGTAGGAAAAACGGTAATGAAGAACTGACTGCCGTTGGTGTTGGGCCCGGAATTGGCCATCGCCAACATGCCCGGCTCATCAAAACCCAAGGACGGGTCAAACTCGTCTTTGAAGTTGTATCCCGGCCCCCCGGTTCCTGTGCCCAGTGGGTCGCCGCCTTGAATCATGAAGTTTTGGATAACCCGGTGGAAGATTACACCATCATAGAACCCTTCCTCGGCTAAAAACACGAAGCTGTTTACCGTTACCGGAGCTGCTGCTGGGAAAAGTTGTATGACAAGATCGCCCATATTGGTGTGGATGGTGGCAGTGTAGTCAGCAGCGGTGTCTATCGTCATGGGAGGCGGTTCGGAATACTGCCCCGGTTGTCCCAAGGGTATCGTAGGCGCGGGCGCAGACCTGACTACGGGAGCGGTAATCTGGTCAGGTTCATTGTATCTGTTCAGGCTCATATTAGTGTCTTGGTATACGTCCCTGCCCTCTTGGGGAATCAACCCGTCGAAATCACTGTCCGCCACTTGACCTTCGGATTATATCTGGCGGACCAACAAGTCTTCCGCTCCCACCAACAGCACCACCCGCTCTTGCTCTTGGTCATCGGGCACGAATCCAGTTATACGGTAGATGGGTAAGCCGTTGAGCACCCCAGTATCGGCTTCCGTCACGACCATACCTTCTGGAATTAATTCATCCAAAGTACCAGCATCGCTCTCACTTGGGCCATCAATAGCCCAATCCCCGGTTCCCGGGTCTTGACTGTAGCTGATACCTACTACCTCTCGTGTTTCGAAGATTAATGTGCCGGTGAACCCACCGGTTGAAACATCCATCTCAAACAAAATCTCGTTATCGCCAACGCCATTGCCCGAGCCGGTAAACCGAATGAACAACAGATTGGCATCGGCTTCCTTTGTGGCTTTGAGGACCACCTCGCCTGTGAGATACAAGCTATCTAGCTTTGCCATGGCCGCCTTGACGTTTTCGAATAGTTCGGTGGCATCAAGTGATTCCGGTTCTACAGTGGCAGTGGGCGAAGTTGTGTTGGTTGGAACCGGTGTAGGTATCTGGGTCGGCTCTATTGTCGGGTTAGGGGTAGCGGTTGCTGATGAACCGCCACCACATGCCGCAAGCACTGATACAAGAATCATCGCAAGTAGGCTTAGGGTCACTAGGCCGGGTCTCAGGGTGATTCGTCCTGTTGCTTTGTGTTTCAAGTAACCTGGCTCCTGAAAATAAATTTTTACCTTTACTGATTGCCCCGACTCCCGGCCAAACCTTACTATCTAATTTCGCTAAGCGTTTAGTCTCTTCCCTGGTACCCATATTTCAATTGGAAATCGCACCATCAATGACAGTCAATTGGTCGCTGCCGCCGAATGTTAGGTCGCTCACCGGGCCGCCAGCACAGGAGCGGTAAATTGATAAGGCTCGTTAAATCCGCTTAGGCGAAGTATAGAGTTTTGAAATAACTCTTCATATTCCTCGGAAACCAGGTCCTCGTAGTCCGAGGCCTGAACCAGCCCTTGCAACTGCATCCGGTGGACCAACATATCTTCGGCGCCCACCCATAGGACTACCAGTTCTTGTTCCGGCTCGCCCGGCACGGTTCCGATGATGCGGTACACGGATCGGCCGTCAAGAACCTCCGCATTGGCTTCAGTGGCTACCGTGCCCTCGGGAACAAAATCATCGAGGGAATTACTATCCAGATCAACGACGCCATCTATCGTCCACTCTCCGGTTAATGGGTCCTGGGAGTAGCTGACTCCTTGTACTTACCGCATTTCAAATTCCAGAGCGTCGATAATTCCGCCCGTTGGAGCACCGATATTGAACAATAACTGGCTGTCGCCTTCGTCGTTGCTAGAGCCGGTAAATTCAGTGACCAACAGAACCTCATCAGCCTCTTCTGTTGCCTTTAGAACCACCTCGCCTTCGAGACGGAAGCTCTTCAAACCGGCCATGGCAGCATTGACGTCTTCCAGTAGCTTGACAGGATTGAGCTCTTCCGGTATCGATTCGTTGGTGGGAGGCGTAGTGACGGTGGGAACAAGAGTGGGTTTATCCCCGGGAACAGGCGTTATGCCCAAGCTTGCCGTGGCAGCCACCGTGGATGTGGGTGGGACAGTTGTGGCTGTCGAGTCGGATTAGCTGCAGGCCACCAGCAGCGCCAAGGCCAATATCATAGTGAGAAAGAGCCATCGCAGTGTCATCACGAGGCGCATTGTAACGAATCAACTATGGCTGCACAAGAATTTTTGGCCGCATTACTGGGAAGCGAATGGCGCTACCCTGGTGTGCCAGGGGGTGGCTTGCTCAAAGGCGTAGGCCGCCCGAAACAACGTCTCCTCGGCAAAGGGTCTTGCGCCCAGTTGCAGCCCGATGGGCAGATTGTCTGAAGTGAACCCGCCCGGTATGGAGATGGCAGGAAGGGCTGTGAGTGCGTAGCTTCCGGTGTAGGAGCGGCGGAAGAAGAACCGGGAGCGGACGTCCTCGGCGTTCTGGAATACCGCCGTCAGGTCCGCATGCTTGGGAGCCGGGTAGGGTGAGGTGGGAGACACTAGAATATCAACCTGGTTGAGAGCCTCCATGAATTGCTGACGCAGCAGCACTCTGGCCTTGGCAGCACGGTTATAAACCTTGGCAGGGACCAAGGCTGCCGACTGCAACCTGGTCCTGCTGGCCCGGTCCAACTTCTCAGGCTGCTCACGCAGAATCTCGTCGCGAGCGCCAGCGCCTTCGGTGTCGGCTATTCCCACAAATATCGCCCCGGCAAAGGGAATCAAAGGGATGGACACCTCCTGTATATCAGCGCCCTGTTCCCGAAATACCTCCAAGGACCGCTCTATCGCTTGTTTCACTTCGGGGTGCATATCTCCGCTCTCGTGAAGTTCCTTTATCAGACCCACCCGTAATCCCTGAACTCCCTGGTCCAAGCTTGCTGTGTAATCGGGGACAGGCTTGTGACTGGTATAGAGGTCTTTGGGGTCATGGCCAGCAATAACCCCCAGCATCAAAGCGCAGTCTTGGACTGTCTTGGTCATCGGAGCCGCAGCGTCCATGAACCAACACATGGGGGTCATACCGAATCGGCTTACTCTGGTGAAGGTTGGCCTTAGGCCCACCACACCGCAGTATGCCGCCGGCCCTCTCCCTGAGCCGCCGGTGTCCTCGCCGATGGATGCTGCGCACAGGTGAGCGGCCAAGGCCACGCCTGAGCCACTGCTGGACTCCCCCGGCGTGCGTTCCAGGTCCCAAGGGTTGGCCGGAATACCCCACGGCGGATTCTGGGTTCCTCCCATGGCCAATTCGCTCAGGTTCAGTTTTCCCAAGAGTATACCCCCAGCCTGCTTCAGTCTGGAAACGACTGTGGAATCTTCATTGGGAACGAAATCCTCGTAAACCTTGGAGCCGTTGGTTGTCAGAATGCCAGCAGTCCAAAACTGGTCTTTTATCGCTATGGGCACGCCGAACAAGGGGCCGAGTTCGTCGCCCCTGGCGAGGGCCAGTTCCGCTTGTTCAGCGGCGTCCAGAGCCTCTTCATGGCAGACCGTGATGTATGCGGACAATCGAGAGTCCAAACGGTCGATGCGGTCCAGATAGGCTCGGACGGCATCCAACGGGGAGAATGTCTTAGCTTTGATGGCCGCGGCGGTATCCGTGGCGGACATCATGACGATATTTTCAGCGGCCATTCCGTAACCTCTATGCTGCGGTTTCTTCTATGCTGCGATATCCTCCGGGGTCTGGAACTGGAAAACTCTCGCCGGTGACCGCCTAGGGTTCCTCCGCGAAAATAACAACCGGCTGGACGTTGGAAAGGTCCAACTCCTTCAGCCGGTCCAATTCGTCCATCAAGCTGGCGAACCGGTTCGCCACCTCCGACAAATCTTCGTCAGTCACATTGATTCCGGCCAAATCGGCCAGCAAACGGACTCTTTCTACATTGGTAATACCAGCGCCAGAATTCATTTCACTCACTACAAACCTTCTAGCTCACCCGATTGGGCACCAATATAACCAGCGTGTCGCAGGCTGTCCAGTGCCCACGCCGGTTGTTGTTTCTGCAAATGATGACCGGTGATATACTCGGATTTGGCCGCCCAACCACCGGATTAGCCGGGCATCGAGTACATCCGCCTTCAAGCTTACATCCATCATTAAGTTGCGGCACGTAAAAAAACAGATGATCATCTTCAAGATTCTGCCAAAGGATAAGAGCCAGAGGAATACCAACCGACGGTGGGTCTTAATGCTCTTCCTGTCAATATTGGCCGTGCTGGTTGCCGCCTGCTCGAGTTCGACTCCC
>DCAE01000128.1:142991-167549 GCA_002311385.1 Dehalococcoidia bacterium UBA1141
TCCCGCCACCATTCCTGCACCAACGACACTTTCTCCTACCCTTGCACCCATCCCAACACCGCTGAGTTCCACACCAATACCTGCCACGCCGACCGTCCAAGTTGCGGCCCCCGCAGCGACAGCGGTGCCCGCTGCTACTCCTAGCCCTGTCCCAATTCGCCCATTAGCGGAATCGGCGCTTGGTTACCTCACCTATCTGGTGGAAGAGTTGGGGCCCAGGGAAAGCGCAACGCAGCAAGAATTGGATGGGGCTGAATACCTGGCATCTCAGTTTGAGGGGTTTGGGTATTCGGTGGAGTTGCAACCGTTCACCATAACTTCCTTGTCCGCCGAGTTGTCCGAATTAAGCATTGATGTTCTGACTAATACTCTTGACGAAAGCCAGGAACCCCAAACCACGGACGTAATTCCCGTGATTCCATTAATATCTTCACCGGAAGGAGAGGCCTCGGGAAGCTTGGTGGCCATTGGACTGGGCATGGAGGGAGATTTGCCCCAGGAGGGGCTTGCGGGGAAGATTGCCTTGATACAACGAGGCGTGATCCAATTTCAAGAAAAGGTGGACCGTGCGGCCGAGGCGGGTGCATTGGCGGCAGTTATTTACAACAACATCCCCGGCAATTTCCAAGGAGTGATGTCCAGCACACCCAGCATACCGGCTCTAGCAATCTCCCAACTGGACGGGCAGAGAATCGAGGAATTGCTTGAAGCGGGAGAAGTGACCGCCAGTGTGTCGGTGGAGGGGATAGTCCAGACCTCCAACAACGTGGTGGCCACTAAACCAGCTTCAGAAGTGAGCATCATTGACCATGCATCGGTGGTCCTGGGAGGCCATTACGACACCGTTCCAAACGTCTCGGGCGCAAACGACAACTCTTCCGGAACCGCAGTAGTTCTTGCCTTGGCCGAAGCGCTGGCCCAAGATTCATTACCCTTCACATTGCGGTTCGTCGGCTTTGGTTCCGAAGAACTGGGTCTGGTGGGCAGCCAGCATTACGTCGATTCGTTGACTGAGGACGAAAAAGACGGAATCATAGCCATGTTTAACTTCGATGCCTTGGGGTCCGGGCGTCAGGCAGGTGTGTTGGGAGACCTCGCATTGACGGCATTGGCAATTGAGAAAGCTGGCGAAGAAGAGATAAGCGTGCAAGCCGGACGCGGTCTTCAGGGTGGCGGTAGCGACCATATGAGTTTCGCCCAAGAGGGCATTCCGGTCTTGATGTTCTATGGCCCGGATTTCTCTCGGATACACACATCCTCTGACACTCTGGAATTCGTTAAACCCAGCCTACTGGGGGACGCCGCTCAAATGGCCTTGGCGATTCTGCGCTCACCCGATTTCTTGGCTGTGGGCGAATAGCAGAGCGAGTTTGGTATACTGTGGGAAGTTTCCCGCCTTGGATAAAAAAAGGCTATTGCCGTTAGTAAAGGCGCTGCAGTGACTTAGTGATGAAATCTCAGTTAGGTCATAGTACAGACGCAGTGAATTCGCAGTGAAGAGGTAAGCGTAATGAAATGGGCTTCTTCGGTATCGGAGCTTCCGAACTTGGACCAAGCCATAGACGAATGCATCACCGGTCTTTTATCCAGCCTGGGTGATACTCAGCCTGATTTGGCCGTTGTTTTTATTTCCCCTCATTTTGAGCCCGAATATAGCAAGGTCATTGAACTTATTTCCCAAGGGCTGGGTCCCGTCAAGATTTTCGGTTGCTCCGGCGGTGGAATTATCGGAGACGGGGTGGAAGTGGAGCAACGCCACGGAATTTCAATCACTGCCGCCAGTCTCCCAGATGTCGAAATCACCGAATTTCATTTGGATGGAAGCGGGCTGCCCGATTTGGATGCCGGGCCGAGTTCTTGGGAGGAGTTGTTGGGTGTGTCCAACGACCAAGAGCCCCAATTCGTTGTACTGGCTGACCCATTTTCCTTCCCGGTCCAGAACCTGCTGATGGGATTGGACTTCGCTTTCCCCCAGTCGACCAAAATCGGCGGTCTGGCCAGCGGCGCCAATTCCCAAGGGGGCAATGCCTTGTTCCTGGGAGACCAGATGCACAATTCCGGGGCCATCGGTTTGGCGCTGCAAGGGAACATCACCGTCGATACAGTGGTTGCTCAAGGATGCCGCCCCATCGGCCAACTGATGCACATCACCGAGAGCCGCCAAAATCTGCTCTTGGGATTGGACGGACAAGCTCCACTGAACGTCCTGAAAGAATTGTTCCAAACGATGAATGATCGAGACCAGGCATTGATGCAAAATTCATTGTTCTTGGGCGTGGTAATGGACGAGTTCTTGGATGCTCCCAAACAAGGGGATTTCCTGATTCGGAACGTCGTCGGCATGGACGCAAGAACCGGTACTTTGGCCATCGGCGAAGAGCTGAAAGAGGGTCAAATGGTCCAGTTCCACCTGCGGGACGCAGAGACCTCCAGTGCAGATTTGACGGCGGTGCTTGAGCGCTTTGCCACTGATAATCGGGAAAATCAGGTACAAGGAGCACTGTTGTTTTCCTGCCTGGGTCGTGGACAATACCTATATGGCCACGCCAACCATGACACGGATATCTTCCATGAGAAAATCGGTGAGGTGCCTTTGGGCGGATTTTTCTGTAACGGAGAAATTGGGCCGGTAAGCGGCACCACGTTCCTTCATGGCTATACCAGTTCCTTCGGGATATTCCGCCCCCGGTACTGAGCGTCGGTGCTCAATACCGGTATCAGGCCCGAATAGCCCATTTTCATGCCTAGAAGCCGGACACTGATAGCTGGCATTTCTACGTCTTTAACAGGCCAATTCGTTGTGCAAGGGCAGCAGGCGTTGGCCGGGCTGCAAGCCTGGGCCGAGGACGTAAACCGCGCTGGCGGAATGACCGTAAGTAACCCTCGCACGCGCTGGCCGGTCACCGTGGTCCATCACGACGACCAAAGTCAACCAGACCGTGCCCGCCAAATCACGTCCCGTTTGATTCAACGTGACTCCGTAGACCTCCTGTTCGGGCCATATTCCAGTGTTTTGTCCATGGCGGCGGCGGAAATCGCCGAGGCACACCAGAAGGTTCTCTGGAACCAAGGCGGCGCAGCGGACAACATCTACCAGCAGGGATTTGATTGGACCGTGGGCGTCTTGTCCCCTGCCAGCGGGTACCTGTCAGGCCTCCTTCCTCTGATTCGGCAAACCGACGTCTCTATTGCCAGCATCGGCATCATTCGGGCTTATCCGGGCGCTTTCCCCCACGCCGTGAGTTCCGCAGTCCATAGGCAAGCTCGTGAGTTGGGATTTCAGGTAAATTACATCCGAGAATTCCCACCCTCGTTAACGGATTTCTCCGGGGTTTTGGAAGAAGTGAGGGGCAAGAAGCTCCAAGTTCTGGTGGTGGTTGGGCGGATTGCCAACGACATAGGTTTCGCTCAGCAACTTGCGGCGGCCCGGACCAGCGTGAAAGTCGCCGCTATTGTGGCGACCCCCATCCAGCAGTTCGTAGACGCTCTAAGAGGTGAAGCACAAGGGTTCATCGGCCCCAGCCAGTGGGAACCGGAGGCAAACTACCCCAGCAACTACGGTCCATCACCAGAGTCAGTCCTGGCCTCTCTAAGTAGTGGTGCCTCGGTGTCTGTGGATTATCCCATGGCCCAAGGGTATGCCGCAGGTCTGGTGGCCCAGGCGTGCGTAGAGAAAGCGGGAAGCCTGGAGGATGCGCGATTGCGAGCCTCAGCTTCAGACCTGGACATATCAACTTTCTACGGGCGGTTCAAGATTGATTCGGACACGGGAAAGCAAACAGGAAACTCCACCCTCCTCGTCCAGTGGCAAGGCGGAAAGAAGGTAATCCTGTGGCCTCCCGAATTAGCCCAAGGCCGCCTGGTGTATCCCTGGCCCAATGGATAAGATGGCGGCCACTTTTGCCGTTCTTAAACAAGTTGAAACCTACCGGGTAAACACCATCACCGGGTAAACACTATCAAGAGGAGACGATTCATGCGCCTGGAAAATCGGGTGGCCCTTATCACCGGAGGAGGACGGGGCATCGGCAGAGCCATGGCTTTGGCTTACGCCAAAGAGGGCGCTAGCCTGGCTTTGGCAGCACGTAACCGGGAAGAATTGGAGGAGACATCCCGTCTGGTAGAAGCGCTAGGGGCGTCAGTTTGTGTCATTCCAACAGACGTTACCGACCACGAACAGGTTAAGGCCATGGTTCGAGATGTCCTTGACCGGTTTTCCCGCATCGACGTGCTGATAAACAACGCAGGAATCGCCGGTCCTGTCGGCTCCATTCAAGACAACGACGTTGCCTCATGGATAGAAACTGTCCAAGTTAATCTTATCGGTACCTTCCTATGCTGCCGGGAGGTCTTGCCCACCATGTTGGAACAAGACTGGGGCAAGATCATCAACCTCTCCGGTGGCGGCGGCATGGCCGCTTGGGGAGAGCTGTCGGCATACTGCTCTTCCAAAGCGGCAGTGGTTAGGTTGACTGAGGGGTTGGCCATCGAACTGGCGGGCTCCAATGTGCAGGTGAATGTGCTGGGGCCAGGGTCAATCAACACAAGGTTGTGGGAGAACCTCCGTGACTCGGCGAAGGAGTCCGGGTCCGCCGATATCTACAAGGTAGGCGAAAGAGTAACCAGCGGCGGTGGCGCATCCATCGAGAAGGCAGCCGAACTAGCGGTTTTCTTGGCCAGCGACGAGTCGGGGGAATTAAGCGGGCGGCTCATCCACTCGCTTTTGGACGACTTTTGGGGCTTGCCGCCCCGGATACCCGAGATTATGGCATCGGACGCCTATCTGCTACGGCGCCAAGAGTTGGGCTGAGCGAATAGGCATCGGACGTCTAATAAGGTATTTCACTGGCAAAATCATCCCGGAATAGCACGTGACTGCCGTCCCAGGATTCATCAGCCGCCAAATGTGATTCCGAGCAGAGGAGCGACGAAGAATCTCTGTCCTTGAAAAAACCAAGAGACTAATCGCTACGGCTTTGCCTCAAAACTGTAATTCTGAGGAGCGGAGCGACGAAGAATCTCTATGCTCTGGCGTAAAGATTCTTCGCTTCGCTCAGAATGACGGTGTTACGGAGAATTTGGGAGGGAGCCCCTCGCCAGCCTGGGAGTGACCCATCGGAATATTAGATTATAGATGCAAGTTTGCGGCTCGGTCGTAAAGACAGGGTTCAGCTTTCAAGCTTGACCGGATTGCTCAGTTTTCCGATGCCTTCGATTTCCACTTCACAAACATCCCCGTCCTTCATCTCACCTGGCTCTCCGGGGGTGCCGGTGTATATCATATCCCCCGGCTCCAAAGTGACGTACTTGGAGGTGAACTCGATGATGGTGGGGATGTCGAAGATGAGATAAGTCGTGCTTTCGTTCTGCACGTCTTTGCCGTTGATCCTGCATATCAGCCGCACGTTGTGCGGGTCCAACTCCGTTTCCATATACGGGCCGGCTGGCGAAAAAGTGTCCGCCGACTTCGCTCGCCACCAGTTGCGGTCATCTTTCTGCCAATCCCTGGCGCTAACGTCATTGCCGCAGGTATAGCCCAACACGTGCTTCATGGCATCGGCTTTGGAAACGTTGCGGCACCGGTCTTTGATGATAATCACCAACTCGCCTTCGGCGTCCAGCTTGGCGGTTCCCTTTGGCCGGATGATTGTCTCGCCGGGGCCAATCAGGGAGGTGGGTGTCTTATAAAAAACCATTGGCTCCGCTGGCGCTTCCCGGTCGTGAAGGTGGCTGGAGTAGTTCAGACCGATGGCTAGAATCTTGGTCGGTTCGCTGGGAGGCAACAGCTTCACATGGTCTATGGGATGGGTGTGGTCTGTCACTGTGTAGTCCCCGTAAGGGCTGGCGCTCAACTCCTTTACCGAGTCGCCGTCCACCATACCGTAGCTGATTTGCCCGTGGGCTAGATATCGTGCGATTTTCATGTTCATATCTCCGTTTTTTAGTTATTCTTGCTGATCCGGCAATCTAGCTCTCTGTGACCAATTTGCCGAAGACCAAACATGGTCATTTGACCCAGATTCCGTTGACTTAGCATCCGCCTCCGATAGCCATCGAATCTTACCTTCAAGATGAAGCCTAGTCAAAAATGGGGACATGGAATAATCCCCATAACGTCCCCAACGGGCCTTGCCTTAACACTGTCATTCTGAGGAGCGGAGCGACGAATAATCTCCCGGCTCAGCGGTAAAGAATGTTCGCTTCACTCAGAATGATAGTGTTACCCAGACTTTTGGGGCAACCCCCCCCTCGACAAAAAATGGAGATTGGATTCCGGCTCTAAGGGAGGAGACCCATGCTGGCCGTTGACCGGATTTTTCTGTTGACGGTGTATGTGGCCTTAAGTACACTTCGCCTGCGCTGAGGCCTGTTTGTTTGAAGCCTGAACGCAGGAAGGAGGTGGTGATGCCGCTGGATGGCCAAACCGATGACAGCGCATCTTCCTTGGCTGTCTTGCAGACTCTGGATGAACTCAAGTCCTATTACCGCAATTTCACCTGGGAGTCTCAACTCTGGGAGAGGGTAGGCCCCAACCGAAGCCCCTACCGGGTGATGGTCCTCTTCGGGTTAAGCGCTCGCACGAAAGACAAACTTCTGGTAGAAACCTGCCGAGGGTTTTTCCATCATTTCCCCAACTCTTCGTCTTTGATGAAGAAATGGGCCCCGCAAGACCCCCAATTCCGGCTGCTGGTGAGAAACGGACAATTGCCATTCATAGATTCATGGTGCGTAAAACTCAAAGAGTGGGGAGGCGACATCCCTGCCGACAAAGCGAGGTTGATACAAGTCGTGGGAGTGGGTGAAAAAATCGCCGAATGCGTTTTGGCCTATGGATGGGGAATCGAATCCCTGCCTATGGACGGCAATGGTTGCCGGATGTATCAACGTCTCATGGGACTACCGGATGTGGCTAAACATTGGAGAGTTGTAGATATCCGAGACCGCCTTAAAGCAATCTTCAATGGTCACAGGTTGAGGATGGAACGGTTGGATATATCCATGGTGGATATCCATGAATCTCTCAGGCTTCACAGTCAGTTGGTCTGCGGCAGAAGCCCAAACTGCCAGCACTGTCCTATCACCCGATGCCTTTCACGAAGACTTGATTATCTAGGATGTGGACCCTCCGGCGCATCCGGTAACCTCTGGCGAGAATGGAGGGACCTGATATTGGAGCAGCAGGAATCCGAACACCAAAATGAACAACTTTTCCCAGCCAATTTACAATCAGGCGATTGCCGGAATATCTCCGGTAATCCGGGAAAATAATTGGGGAGAACGTACCCTTGATTTTGAGGATTTAGTTATATAGAATCGAAATTGTGCCTAATCAAGCGTAAACGGAACCAACCTTTGCTTCCAACTCTGTCGGGCAGGATAAATGCAGAATGTTAAGGATACTCATTGTAGAGGATGAAGGCCTCTTCCGGGACATGCTCAAGATTTCATTAAGTTCAATCCCGAACATGGAAGTTGTAGAAGCTGTCTCCGACGGCGAGGCGGCCATCGAGGCAGCCAATCGACTGAAGCCGGACGTGGTACTGATGGACATCGAATTGGGCAGCGAGCCCAATGGGATTTCCGCAGGCCGGGCAATCAAAGAAGAAAATGAAGAGATTGGCATGATTGTCCTTTCGGCTCACAAAGAGCGGGAATACCTGAACTTGATTGCCAAGGAAGAGTACAGCGGTTGGTCTTACTTGCTAAAGCAGACAGTCAGCGATGCTGGCTCCTTGGTCAGAGCCATTGAAGGCGCAGCCGCCGGTTTGGTGGTCATGGACCCATCCGTTGTAAACGGAATGAAACCCCGGTCCGGCTCGGTGACAGCAAGGTTGACGCCCAGGCAGCAAGAAGTCTTGTCCATGATGGCCCAGGGCTACAACAACACATCCATCGCCGACCGGCTGGTGCTGGGAACCAAATCGGTTGAAAACTATATAAACGCCATCTATCAAGAGCTCAGTCTCAACCACGATTGCACGCTTCATCCAAGAGTCCAAGCGGTACTGAGCTATATTCGAGACAGTACCTAACCTGCAATAACAGAGAGCCCTGCCTGCCCGGCGAAGCTCACTGCTTGCCAACCGCAGCGGGGTTCCTGAACTTGCTGGCGCCAGGCATCCCTTGTAACATGGTTCTATGCGTCCCAGCAATGCCCTCCATTCATTGTCAGATTCGGCGTCAGATTCGGCAATTCGGGCATGCTGCCGAGGGCTCCCTTGGTAGTAAACCCTTCCCCTCACGACCCATCACCGTCCGATGAAGCTCCCTCCGATAAAGATTCACCCAGACTCGTGGAACCACCCAACTCCGGCGAGGCGATAGTTGTTCGAGGGCTGGAAAAGAGTTTCGGTGAATGGCCTGTCCTGTGGAATCTGGACTTGACCCTGCGATGGGGCGAGTTGGTGGCTCTTTTTGGGGCCAATGGCGTAGGTAAAACAACCCTCCTCAGGATTCTTTCCACCCAGTCCAAAGCCGATGCTGGCTCCGTTCAAGTGGCCGGATTCAGCCCCAAGCGAAACCCCCAAGCAATCCGGCGGCGTGTGGGGGTAGTGGCCCACCAGACGTTTCTGTATGAAGACCTGTCATGCTTGGAAAACTTGGTCCACTATGGACGACTTTTTGGATTGAAAGACCCACGGGAACGGGCCGAGGAAGCAATCTCGAAGCTCGGACTAAGCAATCGCAGCGGAAGTCGAGTGAGAACCCTCTCAAATGGGATGCAAAGACGCCTATCCATAGCCAGGGCAATCCTGCACCGCCCACAGATTCTTATCTTTGATGAACCGGAAGTAGGCTTGGACCGGGAGTCCATAAAGTCCCTGCGCGCAGTGCTGGAAGAGTGGACCGAGGCAGGCCTGACCGTAATCATGACCACCCACGATTTGGATCTGGGTTTGTCGTGGGCCCACCGGGCCGCAGTCTTGTCCGGTGGGAGAATCCAATTCCCAGCTGCTGACGAATACATGGATGGCGTCCAAGTCCGCCAAATGGTGGCGTCGGCTCTGGAGCCCGGGCGATGAATGAGTTTTTGCGCCCCATCGGAGTGCTTCTGTGGAAGGACATCCTCCTGGAACTGCGGTCAAGAGAACTGGTAATTTCGTTATTGGTTTTCGGAATAGTGGTCGTAGTCGTGTTCAATTTCGCCCTCAATGCCACGCCACAGCTTGTCACCGCAGTGACTCCGGGCATTCTTTGGGTCGCTTTCGCATTCTCGGGAGTTCTGGCAATGAATCGCGCCTTTGTGCGAGAGAAGGAAGAAGGGGGGTTGGACGGTCTGCTGCTTTCCCCCATCAGCCGAGATTCCATATTCTTGGGCAAAGCCGCCGCCAGCTTCATTTTCATGCTCATGGTGGAGGCTGTGCTGCTGCCGGTTTTCGCCGGCCTCTTAAATTTCTCCCCTGCGTCTTTCAGCTTGGTACTAACCATCGTACTAGCGACCCTCGGATTCGCCGTCGTAGGCACGTTGTTTTCCGCAATCACCGTACAGACTCGCTCCAGGGAGATTTTGCTGCCGGTGTTGTTTTTCCCGGTAATCCTTCCTGTGCTGGTGGGAGCAGTGGAAGCCACCAAGCAATCCTTGGGCGGCGAAACCCTGGTCGGATTGGGCCACTGGCTCCCTCTGTTGGGGGCTTTCGACGCTCTTTTTCTGGTAATATGTCCTTGGCTTTTCTCCGTAGTTGTGGAGGAGTAACCGGTAATGTTTAGTGGAGGCACAACCGCCCGTGGCAGGAACTGATAACACCAGTCAACCCCTTTATGAGTCGACGTTTCGATGGTCCCATATCATTCGCGTTGATGGCCGAATGAACCTGCGGGGCTGCTTGTTGGTGTTGACCGGGATCTTGATGCTGATTAACCTATATATGATTTTCATGGTGGCACCGACCGACGCGGTCCTAGGCCACGTCCAGCGGATTTTCTATTTTCACGTTCCTCTGGCCATCGTCTCTTTTGCTGCTTTTTTGGTTGTATTTATCGCCAGTATCGCCTACCTCTTCAAAAGGGACGCAAAATGGGACAAGATAGCCCATTCCTCCGCTGAAGTGGGCGTGATTTTCATCACCTTGGCGCTAATAACGGGAATGATTTGGGCCAAACCGGTGTGGAACGCCTGGTGGCTTTGGACGCCCCGGTTGACCACAACATTGATTCTCTGGCTAATCTACGTGGCCTACCTGATGATTCGCTCGTATGCCCCATCTCAATCAAAGGCCGCAATCTACGGCGCAGCCATGGGCATCATCGGCTTCGCCGACGTTTTGGTGGTGTACTTCTCGGTCCAATGGTGGCCTGGCATACACCCAACGCCGGTGGTGGGACCTCTGGCCGCCTCAGGTTCCTTAGATAGCACAATGAGGAGCGTGCTCCTTTTCTCGTTTCTAACTTTCTTGGCTTTGCTGACCTACTTAATAATGGAACGTATAGCCCTTCACGACACCGAAGAAAGAGTCCGAAAAATCAGGTTCTCCTTACGAAGGGCCTGTCAGGACGTCATATCGGGAGATTGAGCCCGAGATTGAGCCAGCTTGCTCAAACTCAGAGGATCCAGGTTAACAACTCGATACTTTGCCTACCAAGAGTCCCAGAATAAATAGTGGAGATTAGTCAATAATGCCGCCCATCACAGCGCTGCAAATCGAATTACCCTCAACCAACCTCCCCTGGCTATTTGCTGCGTTTGCGGTCAGTTGGGCCGTATTTTTCATATACGCTATTTACGTGACCCGCCGCCAACAAGAGATGCAGAGCCAGATTCGGCAGTTGCGTCGGACTCTGGACCTACAAGAGACGAAGGATCCGGAATAGGACCCTAGTACGGCTAGCCATTCTGGCGACAAAATAGATTGGCCGGGCGAGACTGAAACTGATACCATTGATGCTAGGCAATGTGAATCTAAATAATGTTTGAACACCGTATTAAAGGTGACCGCGGAAGAATCAAAGAGTTGCGCCCAACGGGATAGCCACAGGAGATAGGTAGAGAAAATTGGAAGATTTAGAGAATGGCCCCGAAGAATTTCTCGAAGAGGATGAATCGACGGGGCGCAACAACAAAAATAGATTGGTGATTCTTCTTTTGGTCGTGGGATTGGCATTGGGCTACATGGTTTATGCGGCCTTCCCGGGCAACGCCCTCTATTTCATGAGCGTCAACGAGTTCATGGACAAAGAAGAGGCTCAAGACGGAAGGATAGTGCGGGTTTCCGGTAAATTGATGGATGGCTCATTCCACCGCCCAGACAATTCCACAAACACCACTTTTAGGTTAATCGATGAAGGAAGCCCATTGGGCGCGGACAACTTATTAGCCAGCTATGTAGGTATCCTGCCCGACCTGTTCTTCAATCCCCATTCCGAGATTATCCTGCAGGGGTCTTATGGGCCGGGTCAGGTGTTCGCTGCCGATACGATCCTGGTGAAATGCCCTTCCAAATATCGTTCCCTAGAAGACGAGTTGCAACAGCAAAGCGGGTGAAGCAGGAAGCATGTGGTGGCTGGAGGCCCTGTCATCGGGTCTTAGCTTTCCTCGGAACGCTTTTTATGTTCTATCCCGGCGAGGGTTCCGCCACAGACTCAGAGATTAACACAGGGAGTTGATGCGATACTCGGCCTGGGCCCGCTGGAACAAGAATCGACGCCGGGTTAGGGACGCCCTTACCTAAGATGGACGATTATCTCTGGCCGCAGAGGTCTTTTCTATAATCGCCTGCTTGAATCCAGGTGGCGCTGCGATTCTCGGCAAGCGGGATAGCAAGCCGATGGTTGACGCCAGGGTTTCAACGAACGCCTTGCATGACCCACACTAATTGAGGTGGAACTGAATCGCAGATTGCTTGGGCGGGAGAAGTTCTTCCTCCAAATAATCGGAAGACAGGCGCTGGACTTCATCACAATCCACCTCTCCACCACGGCCGAACATTTTATCTACTAAGCTACGCATCTTGCACCCCTAGTCATTCTAATCTCAACACCGGTCTCCATCAACCAGTTAACATCCATCTGTGTGGACATTCTCATAAGTTTAGATGCACAATGCAGGCCAAAAGGGTTCATGTTTTGGCAGGCAAAATCGACTGGAAACAAAATCAACATTTATTAGGCTATGGAAAGAACGGTTTCAGAGGATCGACCCAGCTTCGAGGACATCGTTAGTGAATACGGCGATTTTGTCTTCAACCTAGCCTATCGAGTGCTGGGTAACCATGCTGACGCGGAAGACGCAGCTCAAGATGCCTTTTTGTCCGCCTATCGCAATCTTCACCGGTTTAGAGGGGAATCATCGGTCAGCACTTGGCTATACCGCATCGCAGTGAATGCTGCCTTGATGAAGCTCAGGAAGGACAAGAACAAGCGGACTCATTCTCAAACCGGAATACGAAGAGATACGGTTGGTAAGCGCTCAAGACGGACCGGAGAAACTCGCAATCAACAGTGAGCTTAGGGATCGCTCGGAACGTGGGCTGGATCGGTTGGCGCCCAACCTGAAGTCGGCCGTGATATTGAGAGACCTGCAAGGCATGAATAACCAGGAAGCGGCGGACGTGTTAGCAGTCTCGGTGTCGTCCCTCAAGGCCAGGTTGCACCAGGGCCGGGTCCAGTTACGAGAGTACATCCGAGGTTATTTAGAAGACCAAACTAATAAAGAGTACTAGGAACAGGTAAATTAACCAGCTTAAATAAAATGAAGCCTCGGCAAAATTGCCGGGGCTTCATTTTATGAACACCATTAATTAATGCCGTTGCGACAGTTGGCGAGGATTTACACCAGATAAGCATCCATAAGTTCTTCTACCGTCTTGGAACCGGCCTTGTCCCAGGTTTTCTGCACTTGATGATCCAGAGAAGGGCGGGCTTCATCTTGGTAAATTACCCCAACTGGGACCCCGCCCTGCTGCACAATGTTGTAGGCTGCCCCCCGGTCCGATGTGTCATGGTCTTCCGGTATCGACCAGAGCGCTGGCTCGATCCCCTTTTTGGGATCGCCTTTGAGTTCCTCGAATGTGTCGTTATAGGTGGTGCAGGGTGATTGAATGTGCACGATGGAGAATCCAGGGTGATCCATGCCTTGTTTAATTAAGTTGGCCAAAGACTTGACCTGGCCGGAGAAGCCCGAAGCCACGTAGGACACACCCAGAGTCATATATAGTTCCAAGGGATTTAATTTACCTTCCAATTTCCCGAAAGGAGTTGAGCTGGTAATCACACCCAAATCCGTCGTCGGTGAGCTCTGACCCTTGGTCAGACCGTAAACCCCGTTGTCCATGATAACGGCACAGACGTTCAGATTCCTTGCCGCCTGTGGCCCGATGTGCTCTGCGCCGATGCTCAGGAAATCTCCATCCCCTGCGACCACGACCACGTTCAATTCGGGCCGAGCCATCTTAACGCCGAATGATATGGGCAAGGACCTTCCATGAATGCCGTGAAATCCGTAGGGCTGGGCGCCTTCCAGAAGGTGCACCAGATTGCCCGAGCAACCGATACCCGCAATTACAACGTTGTTCTCGGCTGGCTGGCCGGATTCCTCCAACCGATTAATCATCGCCATTTCCAGGGCACGGCGCACACCGAAGTCTCCGCAACCGGGGCACCATTTGAAGTCGTATTCAGCATTCTTCTTGCTCATGCCCGAACCATCTCCTTATCGAAAGCACCCACCAAATCCTTCACTTGTGTCACCAAGTCACGCACTTTGAAGGGCAGGCCGGTGTATTGAGTTATCGCCTCGGCTTTCACGCCCATAGAACGAAGGATGCTGGCGAATTGGCCTTGATAGTTGAGCTCCGGCACAATCACCAAATCCTTTTTTCGGAGCTCCTCCAGCATCTTTGGAGGCAGGGGATTGAGGAACATTGTGTAATACCAACCGATGTCTACACCGATTTTTTGCAACTCTAGATATGCGTCCTGGGCAGGACCTTTACTTCCTCCCCAGGGAACCAGAGCGATCGATGCTTCGGCATTGTCTCGCTCGTAGTCGTCTTCTTCCAGCAGATGAATCTTGCTGAAACGCCGCTGGGTCATCTGAATGTGGCGCTCTCCCAAGTGTGTGGTATCTCCCATGTCGTCGTGCTCACTGCCGTTGGCCACGTAAGCACCGGGGCTACCTGGCAAAGGCATGGCCGACAACTCAAAGCCAGCATATCGTTTGTACCCGTTGGTGCCCTGGTATACCAACCTGTTTTCAATCTCTACTTTAGAAATGTCGGGCTTGGGGATGTTCTGCACCCTTTCAGCCAAGGACATTTCGCTCATCAAGATGACCGGCCCTTGGTATTTCTCGGCCCAATTCAAGGCTTTAATGGCTCCGTAGAAACACTCTTCGACAGTACCCACGGCGATAATTGGTAACCTCACATCGCCATGGGCCGGGAACATGCAACTCATCAGGTCCGATTGTTCTGTCTTGGTGGGAAGTCCGGTGGCCGGCCCGCCCCGCTGTACGTCCACGATCACCATGGGAATTTCCGCCATCCAGGCCAGCCCCAAACCCTCGCTCATCAGGGATATTCCGGGACCTGCAGTTGCGGTCATGCACTTTTTGCCAGCGAAGCCGGCACCCAAAAGCGCCGTGATGGACTCGATCTCCGAGCTAACCTGGTACGAAAATTTTCCTGACCCAACCAGGTTTCGCTCCATGTATAACAACACGGTAGTTGCCGGAGAGATGGGGTAACCGGCGTAGAACTCCAGTCCCGCTGCCAATGCGCCCAAACATATTGCTTCGTTGCCTTTGAGCATTATCTGGGTTTCTTCCGGTTTTTCCGGAGGAGCCAGTTCTCCCAACGAGAACCCAGTTCCAGCGATATGGTTCCGGCCAAGGTTCATGGCCTCGATGTTGGACCTGATAATCTCGTCGTCTCCTGCTCGACCTCGGGTGAACCGCTTGGTCACGAACTCTTCCAAGAAATCCTTGGGCATGTTCACCAGATGGGCCAGAGCGCCTATGACGACCATGTTGGCTGCCCGGTTATTTCCGGTGGATTTAGCCAATTCGTCGATCGGCAATCCAAAGCCACGGGAATCATCATCCAATTTAAATTCGTTGGAGTTAAAGATTATGACGCCGCCATCACGCACTTCGCTTTGGTGAGTGTCATAAGCTTCCCGGTTGAAAACCACCAAGACGTTTACATCGTCGCCGGCGCTGAGTATTGGTTTAACGGAGATGCGGGCTTGAGTCCAAGTGGGGCCGCCCAATATCTGGGACGGGAAAGTAGCGAAGGTTAATGCGTGGTAACCGGCGTTGGTGGCGGTCTGAGCCAGGCCTTCAGCTGAGGTGACTACGCCTTGGCCGCCTTCACCAGCGAACCGAACTACAAAGTCACGCATTTGCATATGGGGACCTCCCAGGCTAAATGTCAGGAATGACGGAATAGCTGCGAATCAGCGGCAGTTACAGACACGTAATTCTTGTGCATAATCTCTATACATAAAATCTAGGCATATATAAGATGATGTGGCGGTATGAGGGGCGTAGTGGTGTTAGGGAGTTTGTCATTGTGGTACGGATTCAGCACCTGCGGACATCTCGGGTTCGCATTAATTGTCGGCAAACCTTTTATTGCCCATATCGGAACAACCCTTAGGGTCAGTTTGAATACGTAATTGAGCCTAACGATGTTATCATTATGCCTGACGGATTGTCAATTGAATTTACGCCTCGGTCAACCGATTTATCTCCAAATTCCGGGCTAAGTTTCGCTCAAGTCCCGCTGCTGCTTTCCTGTTCTCATTTATCCGCTAATAATTTGGTATCCGCTAATAATTTGGCCGAACGTCCCTCAAACGCCTGACGCGCTCAGCGATAGGCGGGTGGGTGGAAAACAGGCCTGCCATGGAAAAATTGCTTTGTTGCTTGCTCTTTTCTTCTTTCAGCGGGTTCACGATAAACAAGTGGGATGCCCCTTCGGCGACTTTCATGGGACGGGCCTGACTTCCTTGCTCCAGCTTCTCCAAAGCACTGGCCAACGCTAAGGGATTGCCCGAAGTGCGGGCCCCGGTTGCGTCGGCTTGGTACTCCCGTGTGCGAGAGATTGCCGAGCGAATCATGGTAGCGGCCACGCCAGCAATCATGGCCACAAGCAGGGTGCCAATCATAGAGCCAATGCCAGAATTGCGGTCTCGGCCACCGAACATCATGCTCATCATTGCGCCCCACTTGGCGATTGTCGCCAATATCATGATGGTCATAGCCATGGTGGCCACCACCGACATAATCAGGGTGTCCCGATTGCCAACGTGGGCCATCTCGTGGGCCAAAACGGCTCCCAGTTCCTCTCTACTAAGTATGCGGCGTATGCCGGTGGTCACGGCCACTGCGGCATGTTCCGGGTTGCGCCCAGTGGCAAAAGCGTTGGGAGAATCTGAGTCAATCTGGTAAACTTTTGGCATGGGCAGACCAGCCATTGACGCTTGTTCCGCGACTATGCTGAAAAGCTCCCGGTCGTCTTGCTCCGATATTGCATGGGCATTGGCCATTTTCAGGGCCAGGGTGTCGCTCTTCCAATACATAAAGAAGTTGATACACAAGGCGACCACTAAGAAAACTATCATCAGTGGAATGCCACCCAGGATTAGCCCGATTACCAAGAGCAACCCGCTCATGATCATCATCAGGGCGAAGGTTTTAACGGTATTCATGGCGATTTGACCGCCTCTAACAGATTTGGTGTGAGCGCTCGGGCCAAGCTGACATTACAGAAACAATCACTGCGCACAGTGTTCTTAATTATAGCATTCCAGGCACTCTAGGGCGTTCGTTCCTGTGTTATCAGAGGACTCGGATTTTCTGAATCTCAAGGTGAAATTTTCGTTGACACCTTTTAATACTTAGTGATACATTTCACATTGTTTTGAGGGATAGACAGGAGGACATTCTATGGCGTTAAAGATTGCGGTTTTGGCCAAACAAGTGATAGACCCTGAAATGCCCATGGCGGCATTCCAGGTGGACTCAAATGCCAATAAAGTGGTTACGCCTCCCAATATTCCTCCCGTGGTGAACGGCTTCGACGAAAATGCGGTGGAGGCGGCGCTACTGCTGAAGGATGCCCAGGAAGCCACCATCACCGTGATTTCCAGCGGCACCGAATTCGCCTTGGATGTGATGAAAAAACCACTGTCCATGGGAGCGGACGAGTTGATTCTGCTTCAGGATGATGCGTTCGGCAACACCATAGACAGCTTTTTCACCGCTCAGGTTTTAGCCGAGGCAGTTCGGAAACTTGAAGGATTCGACCTGATTATCTGTGGCCGGCAAGCCTCCGACTGGGACAATGCCCAAGTGCCCTTGGGTTTAGCCGAACTTCTGGGGCTTTCCTGCATCGCGTTATGTCGGAAAGTGGACGTGAGCGACGGCAAGGTAACCGCCGAGCGCAATACCCCGGACGGTTATGAAGTGGTGGAGGCCGACCTGCCCGCCTTGGTCACGGTCAGCAACGAACTGGGCCAACCGAGATACCCAACCCTCAGGGGGATAATGGCGGCCACCCGCAAGAAGCCGACCATCTGGACCATTAGCGACTTGGGTATGGACCCGGCTCAACTTGAACCCCGAGTCACTCTGCGCAGCCTGTTCGTTCCCGAAAGCGGGCAAGAATGTGAGTACATTGAAGGAGAGAATGCCGCCGATGCCGGTCGCCAATTGGCGCTGAAACTCCGAGAAGACAAACTTATCTAAGGCCCACCGGGTATCAGGTCCACAATTCTAAATTAATTCTGAATCATTGTTTATCTCGGGTGCCGATTCACAAACAAGGTGACTGGTCTTGTATCCAATATCCCTTGGAGGAAATCATGGCAGAGGCAACAGGTGTTTTAGTCCTGGGCGAGTTGACCGGTGGTGGGTTATCCTCGGTCTCTCAGGAGCTTTTGGCGGCAGGGCGCAAGTTGGCCGACGATTTAGGCGAAGAACTGGCCATTGCCTTGTTGGGCGCCAGCGTTGATAGCGCCGGTCAGCAGGCGATCAGCTACGGAGCCGACAAAGTCTACGCTGTGACCCATCCTCTGCTGGAGCAATACCAGGTGGACTTAAACCTGGCTGCCCTGCAATCCCTCTGCCAAGAAATCAGTCCCAACATCCTACTCATAGCCCGCACCGAAGACGGCCGGGAGCTTGCGCCGCGGTTGGCATTCCGGTTGGGGGTGGGCTTAGCCCAAGATTGCTTGGAAGTGTCTGTGGACCCGTCGGCTCGACGTCTGCTGGCGAACCGCCCAGTTTATGGCGGTAATGCCGTTGCTGTGATTAGCTGCGACTTCACGCCGCAGATTGCTGCGGTTAGGCCAAAAGTTTACGAGCCTCTAGAAGCGGACTCATCCCGCCAAGGCCAGATCGTGTCGTTCCCGGTGGAATTGGAAAGTTCCCAAGCCCGAACTCGGGTTGTGCAAAGCGTTGAGGAAGCCTCCACAGGCATCAAGCTGGAAGACGCACGGGTCGTTATCTCCGGAGGCCGCGGGCTGGGTGGACCTGAACCATTCTCCCACTTGGAGGAACTGGCCCAGGTTATGGGAGGCGCAGTGGGCGCGTCCAGGGCCGCGGTGGACTCGGGCTGGGTTCCCGTTGCCTACCAGGTGGGGTTGACCGGCAAGACTATCACTCCCGACATTTATATAATGGTCGCCATCTCAGGGGCTAGCCAGCACATGGCCGGTTGTTCCGGAGCGAAGGTCATTGTGGCCATCAACAAGGACTCCGAGGCCAACATCTTCCGGGAAGCCCGTTACGGCGTAGTCGGTGATTGGGAGCAGGTGATACCCGCTTTCACCGCTGCGGTGCGTGAACTGGTTCAAAGCTAATCAATGCTTCTCCAGCGCGGGCCATAGGGACTATAAACCGTGCCTGCTCCCAGGTGATTCACTCCAGAAAACCATCACCAGCCTCGTCATTCCAGCGAAAGCTGGAATCCAGAAAATGTTGCAACCCAAAGAGCCCTTGGACACCAGGCTACGCCGATGTGACGGATGGGATACTCCACAGGCTGCTCTAAATCCTCCACCCAGTATCTGCCACTTAGATAAAGGCGGATTTGGTTATGCCGCCTTCTAGAATCTACCAAACCACGAATTTTGACACCCACGCCCGGAGGATTCAATGCGCATCGCGGTTTTCGGCACAGGTGGAACCGGCGGCTACCTTGGCGCTTTGCTATCCCGCTCGGCCAACCAGGTTTCGATGATTGCCAGGGGTGAGAACCTGAAGGCGATCCAAGCCATCGGCCTGAGGGTAGAGAGCACCAAGGGCGACTTCGTTGTTCGGCCGGCCCAAGTCACCAGCGTACCGGCCGAGATTGGCACGGTGGATACGGTCATCGTTGCAGTCAAGGCCTGGCAGGTCCCCGAAGCCGCTCAGGCCATCGTGCCCCTAGTGGGCCCCGACACCGCCGTGGTGGCCCTCCAAAACGGTGTGGACGCTCCAACTCAGTTGGCCGACGTACTGGGAGAGAAGCACGTGATGATTGGATTGTTGATTCTACGTAGCTTCCGCATTTCTCCCGGCTGCTTCCGTCATACATTCGACAGCGACCCCAATCTTCAGATTGGTGAATTCGACAATCGGCCCAGCCAGCGTGCGGAAGATTTGGCCAGCGTTTTCAGGGCCGCCGGTCTTTCCGTGGCGATCCCCCCGGACATTCGGGCTAGCCTTTGGGAGAAATTCTGTTGGGCTTGTTACTCGGCGGGGATACCCACAGTGTCCCGAAGCCCCATGGGGATATGGCGGCAGCAACCCGAACTGCGGCGTATGGCCGAGGAGGCGGGATTGGAAGCAGCGGCCATCGCAAAAGCTAACGGCGTAATCGTGCCCGAGGGTTTCATTGACCGCTTCCGCCATATGACCGACAACTTGGCACCTACGGCCAAACCTTCAATGCAGGACGACATCATGAACGGAAGGCCGTCGGAACTGGAGTCGTGGAACGGCGCAGCTGTCCGACTGGGGCTAGAATGTGGAGTGGATACGCCGGTAAACAGCTTCATCTATCATTGCTTGCTGCCCCTGGAAATGAAAGCCAGGGGACAAGTGGAGTTCGACTAGGGGGTACTTCCAAAGATTTTAAGCTTCCGGCGGCCGCTGGTTGTGCCATGGGGTTGCTTGTTCGTAGGCGTGGGCGACTTTCAGGATAAGTTCATCCCCGCCGGGTCGGCTGCCTATCTGGAGACCAATGGGTAGACCGTCGGCGCTGAACCCGCAGGGCACTGAAGCGGCTGGGGAACTGGCCAGATTGAACAACCGTGTTAGCAGGTAGGGTAGACGGGATGCTGTCTCTTTGCTGGTTATCGCCGGGTCATCTTGTATATCCTGAGCCGGTCTGCCGCAAGTGGGCAGCACCAGCACATCGTACTTGGCCAAGGCTTCTTGGACTTGGTCCCGTAGCATGGTCCTAAGCTTCTGGGCCTTGTAGTAGGCTTGGGCTGGCATGATGCTACCAACCAGTTGCTGGATTCGCACATCGTGGCCATAATCATGAATTCTTTCTTTGACCCATTCTCGGTGTTCGAAGGCCGGTTCCACGGCCAGCAGCACCGACGAGGCCACGCTGGCGGTGATGGTTAAGGGCAACGAAACATCCTCCACAGTAGCTCCCAACTCACCCAGCACAGCGATTGCTTTGACCACTGCCTCCCGAGTTTCATTCTCCACGAGATCGCTGTTGAGTTGCTCGGTAATCACTCCTATACGCAAACCTCGGATGTCCCCGGTCAGTGCGCTGCGGTAGTCCGGCACCGGGATTTTCCAACTGTGCTGGTCCTTGGGGTCTTGGCCTGCGATCGCGCCAAGGGTGATAGCTGCGTCTTCCACAGTGCGGGATATTGGCCCCACAGTGTCCATGGTCCACACACCCCGCATCACGCCATAGCGGCTGACCCGGCCCCAACTGGGTCTGAGGCCGACCAATCCACACCACGTGGCCGGGAACCTTATAGAGCCGCCGGTGTCTTCGCCCAACGATGAAGCGCAAAGGAACGCAGCGGTCGCGGCGCCGGAGCCGCTGCTGGAACCTCCCGTGTACTTCTGCAAGTCCCATGGATTTCTGGGGATGCTGAAACGGTGGGAAAACCCGGTGACCGCAAACTCGGTTAGGTTAGTCTTTCCCAAGACGATGGCACCGGCCTTCTTCAGATTAGCTATGACCGTGGCATCTTCGTTTGGAACATCGTCGGCCAGAAACCGGGAACCGCCAGTTGAGCGGACTCCTTTGCTCCAAAACTGGTCTTTCACAGCCACCGGCACCCCGTGCATGGGGCCAAGATGGTCCCCATTTACGATGGCCGCTTCGGCATTACGAGCGGCTTCCATCGCCTGCTCACGCATGACCGTAATATACGAGTTGAACTTGAAGTCCAGGCTATCAATCCGGTCCAGATAGGCTTCGGTAGCCTCAACCGGGGACACTTCTTTCTTCTCGATCAGGCGGGAAAGATCGGACGCCGACAGAAAGGGTAATTGTGCTTTGTCCACGGTGATGCCTCCTTGAGCTTCAAAGCAAAGCTACCGAACGCAGAGGATCGGAGAATGAGGATTAGGAAGTTACGCCTTGCAAAGGCGGATAACCGCTGAAAGCTGTTAACCAGCGCCCTATGCCGGGGGCAGAATGATGGGGAGGGGCTCCACGGCATCCAAGCCAGGCGGGTTAATCCCATCCAGCGCTTCCAGAAGGGCGTTCAGGCTATACATCACTTCGGTAAGCTCGGGGTCCTGAATGTCCAGGCCCACGGCTTTGCCCATGGCCCTTATCTCGTCTTTATTAAGGTCTGCCATCTCAGCCTCCGGTGTTTTTAGATATATCTAGCTTTGACAGGCCGATTGCCACTCACATATTCCATGAAAATCCCGCCAGCGTCAAGGCGCTACCCATTTTCGGTGTTTCCCCCAAAGTGAGGGGCCATCAACGGGGTTTGAAATTACGGTCTCGCTCCACGGTCCAGCCCAACTCAACTTGGCGCTCCAGGGGGACGGTGGCTGGAGATCTTCCGCCCACCGGAGACTTTCCGATTAGGTCTTGGTCTTCCAGAGATTGAACTGCTTCCTGGTTCAAACCCAGAAGCTGACCAAGAACAAGGTCGTTTTGCTCACCCAACAAGGCAGCGGGTTTGGTGATGGACAAGTCGTTTTTCGAGAGTCTCCAGCCACGACTGATGTACTCCCTGCGGCCCAATCCGGTTTCGGTCGGGTGCTCCACCGGCTCGAAGTACCCCCGAGCGCTGAAGTGAGGGTCGGCAAGTAATCCTCGAGCGTTCAGCACCGGCCCCGCCGGTATTCCCGCTTTTTGGAGAACCTCCATCACCTGATATTGGCCCTTGGTCGAAGTCCACCGGGACACAATGTCGTCCAACTGGTCCTGATTGGCCAACCTGCCCAAAGGCTCGCTGAATTGTTCGTCATTTATCTCTTCAAATCCCTGATCTGCGCCCAAAACCTGGCTAAAGGCCAGCCAATCGGTATCGTCACGCACGGCCAGGGTGACCCACTGGTCTTCACCCTCACAGGGATAACAACCGTGGGGAGCCATGGACTGGTGGCGGTTGCCCATGCGCTTGGTGCGGCGACCATTAAATGCGTAATCCAGCAGACCTTCGCCAGCGTAAGTTACCCCCACCTGGTACATGGCTAGGTCAATCCAGTTTCCACGTCCGGTGCGGGCCCGGTAAATCAGGGATGCCATTATGGCGGTTAGGGCAGTCCAACTGGCCAGAAAATCGGTGTAGGAATTCCCCATCTTGTTGGGGACGTCTTCGGGTGCCAGACCGTCTGGGCCGTCCTGCAAGTAACCCATGAACGCGCCGGTGCCGTGGGTGGGCTCCAAGGCGGACGCCATGGCGCCAAAGTTGCTCCATGGGCCGCTGTGGCCGTAGCCGGTGTTGGACACCATGATTAGGTCGGGCTTGACCGCCCGCAGGCTGGCATAGTCAAGGCCAAAGCGGGCCATCACCCTGGGCGTGAAGTTTTCCAGGACGATATCGCTGACTCGAACCAAGTCTTTCAAAACTTCTTGAGCTACCTCGGAGCGCAGGTCCAAGGTGAGGCTGGCTTTCCCTCGATTTAGGGTGTGGAATGTTCCGGACCGCTCCCAGTAAGCCTGGCCGGGTTCGTTGTCTGGAAAGGGGCCCATGATGGTACGGGTTGTGTCCATGAACTGGGTATGGTGGGTGTCGATCTTTATTACCTGAGCGCCAAAGTCGGCCAGGTTTGCCCCGGCAAAGGGCATGGCGAATACCCGGCTAAGGTCTACAACTCTTATGCCGTCCAAGGGTCGCCTTTTGAATATTTCACCATTCTTAAGTGCTGTCATGGTCTGATCTCATAAAGGTTATGGAACGGATTTTGTAAATGAAGGGGATTGACGCTGCTGAAGCCTGCTTGGGCGCACATGTCTTCAAGTTTTTGCGGGTAAAGTCCCAGTCTGCCCAAGCCCTCACCGTCGTTGGCCAGGGATGTTGTCATGAAGTACAGAAGGCTGAACCCGTGGAACATGGTGCCCAAGGGACCAAGATTCTCTTCCAAATCGCCTGAGCAATTTATGTCCAGGAGCAGGTAGTATCCACCAGTATTTATCGACTGGCGTATGGCGCTCAACAAACCCTGGGGGGTGGCGGCGTCGTGGACCACGTCAAATGTGGTGATAATGTCGTATTTCTGAGGAAGGCCTTGAGTCACGTCCAACTCTTGAAATTCGACTCGGTCGGCTACCCCTGCGGCTTGGGCATTGTCAGCCGCAAGTTCAATCGTTGGAGGGAAGACGTCGAAACCGGTAAATGTTGAATTTGGGAATTCCAGGGCCAGTTTGATTAAGGCCCGGCCTCGGCCACAACCTACGTCGGCAACCGATGCCCCTGCTTCCAACTTAGCCTGCACCTCTGGCATGACGGGCATCCATTCCTGCATTAGCAGGTTCTCGAACCAGCCGCCCGAGAACCTTTCCAACCCGTCCCACAGATTATCGTCGTAGGCCGATTGGTGAACACCACCGCCGTGTTGAAACGCTTGTAGCAGTTGGTCGAAAGGGCCCAACATACCCAGCAAAACCTGATATGCGCCAGCCAGGAACTTGGGGCCGCCTTCCTGGGCCAAGACCATGGCATGCTCGACTGGCAACGTAAACCGCTGACTGTCTGGGTCATACTCCAGGTAACCGGCGGCAGCCATGCCTCCCATCCATTCCCTGGCATATCGCTCATCAACACCGGCCCGTAGAGCTAGTTCTAGGCTGTTCGTCGGCGAGCCGTCGCCCATGGCTTTGAACAGGCCCAGCCGGTCTCCAATCATGGCCATCACCACGGCTGTTGTGCTGCTTATATCTCCCAGAGCTTTACGGACAAACGCTCTTTGTTTGGCTTCCTCTATGATTGGCTGAGTGGGCACTTGTGAATCTCCAAACAGGGTTTTGGTGGACATCATTCCATCTGGGCCATCATTCCATCTAAATGGATTTCAACCATTTCACCCCCATCCTTACCTTGGTCCTGCGTTTTCAATCTGCTCGTCCAATACGGAAGGCGGTTCTTGGGGTACTTCCCGCTCCAACTCCCAACTGCCGTCTCCCGATGCGATAACTT
>DCAE01000042.1:0-36848 GCA_002311385.1 Dehalococcoidia bacterium UBA1141
TGCCATTGCCCACGTGGAGTACGAGACTGAAAACAGGCACTACGCTCACGTAGACTGCCCCGGCCACGCCGATTATATCAAAAACATGATTACCGGCGCAGCCCAGATGGACGGCGCGATCTTGGTAGTCAGCGCTCCGGACGGCCCCATGCCCCAGACTCGGGAGCACATCCTCTTAGCCCGCCAAGTGGCAGTGCCCCGCATCATAGTCGCTTTGAACAAAGTGGACATGATGGAAGACGAAGAGCTTTTGGAACTGGTGGAGCTGGAAATCAGGGATTTACTCAACAAGTATGATTTCCCTGGTGACGACACGCCCATCATCCGTGTCAGCGGCCTCAAGGCATTGGAGGACGACCCCGAGGCAATCGAGGGCGTCACCAAGCTGGTGCAGGCCTTGGACGATTACATACCGGTGCCTACCCGAATCACCGATCGACCCTTCCTGATGCCCATTGAAGACGTGTTCGGCATCAAGGGCCGCGGCACCGTGGTTACCGGCAGGGTAGAGCGCGGCAGCCTGAATCAGGGCGATCCCGTGGAGATTATCCGGTTCGGCGATGTCAGAGAGACGGTGGCCACTGGCTTGGAGATGTTCCACAAACTGCTGGATACCACCGAAGCTGGGGACGCTGTAGGCGTACTGCTTCGCGGTGTGGACCGGGACGAAGTGGAAAGGGGCCAAGTGCTGGTCAAGCCGGGTTCGATGAAGCCCTACACTAACGCCGAAGCGGAAGTCTACGTGCTCAGCCGTGAAGAAGGCGGGCGCCACACACCATTCTTCCCCGGTTACAAACCTCAGTTCTACATCCGGACCAGTGACATTACCGGGGAAATTCAGTTGCCTGAAGGCGTGGAAATGGTCATGCCTGGCGACAACATTCAAATGACAATTAAACTGATAACGCCAGTGGCCATTGAAGAAGGACTGCGTTTCGCCATCAGAGAAGGCGGTCGCACCGTGGGCTCCGGCGTATTCACTAAGTTGTTGGATTAAGTTATGGCTAGAAAAACCGGAGATGTCAGGCAGGTCATAGACCTGCAATGCGGAGATTGCCGGGAGCGCAATTACACCTCAACGAAGAATCGGCGTAATGACCCGCAACGTTTGGAACTACGCAAGTATTGCTCCCGTTGCCGGAATCACACTACCCACCGGGAAGTGAGGTAACCTTGGCCAGATCTTCATCAACCAGAGGCGCGCGAGTCATCGCTCCGTCAGCAGGAGGGAGAGTCAGCCCCATCGGCTTCCTCCAAGAGACATTCTCGGAGTTGCGCAAGGCGGTGTGGCCCAGTCGCGAAGAAACCTCCCGTTTGACCGTGGTGGTCATAGCCTTAGCTATAGCCGCCGGGTTCTTCTTGGGAGGTCTGGACCGTATCTTCGCTGAGACGTTTACGAGGTACGTCCTCTAAGATTAGCGGACCTGCCTTGGTTCAATCCCGACAACAGATAATAACAACATCCTTTGCGGCAGCAAGGAGCTAGTGAACCTGACAACTGGGTAAGATAGCAAGGTTGAACGAGCCCTGTTACCGAGCTCTAATTGCGAACACGGCTCAGCTAATCTCTCAACTACTGCGAAAGGTCTTAACACCAACAGGTAACGTTCATGACAACTAGAAACTCTGAAGTAGAAGAGATACAAGGACCCAGGTGGTACATCGTCCACACTTACTCTGGTCAGGAAGACGTGGTCGAAAAAAACCTGAATCTGCGAATCCAGAGCCTGGATATGCAAGACCGGATAATCCAGGTGCTGGTGCCCACCGAAGAAGAAGTCGTCTTCAAAGACGGCAAGCGCCGCTCGGAGCGCAAAAAGCTATTCCCGGGTTACATATTGGTCCAGATGGATATGGACGACGAAAGCTGGTATGCCGTGCGCAACACGCCCGGAGTAACCGGCTTTGTTTCCAGCGAGGATGAGTCGGACAAGAGGCCCAAACCGGTGCCTCTGGAAGATAAGCAGATTGAGGATATCCTCAAGCAGGTGGATTCCGACGCTACACGCATCAAGATTGGATTGGAAATGGGGGAAACGGTGCGCATCACCGAAGGACCATTTGTGGACTTCATCGGTGCGGTCAACGACATAGACGAGGGTAAAGGCAAAGTTCGAGTACTAGTGTCTTTCTTTGGCCGGGAAACCCCGGTGGAGCTGGATTTCTTGCAAGTGGAGCGAATCTAGGAGCTATTAGTGGCGAAGAAAGTAAGAGCAATAATCAAGCTTCAGTTGGAAGCGGGAAAAGCGACCCCGGCCCCCCCAGTGGGTCCGGCCTTAGGCCAACACGGGGTCAATATCATGGGCTTCGTGAAGGAATACAATTCCCGGACTGCCAACCAGTCCGGAACCATCATTCCGGTTCACCTCACGGTATACGAAGACCGGTCATTCACCTTCGTGACCCGTACCCCACCAGCGTCGGAATTGCTTCGGAAAGCAGCCAACGTGGACAAAGGGTCCTCAGACGTTCGGCAAGGCGCAGTTGGCTCCATAAGCCGCCGTGCTCTTCGGGAAATTGCTGAGGCGAAAGCGGTCGACTTGAATGCCTCTTCCGTGGACGAGGCCATGTTAATCATAGCCGGCACCGCCCGCAGCATGGGGATAGAGGTTTCGGAAACCTAGGACTATGGTTTATACGTCATGGGATTGGGTAACCGGCGCAGGACCATTCTGAACAACCCCACGGCAAACCAAGCGGCTTAAATCATGCGGAATTCTTAACAGGGTAAGGAAAATGGTTAAACATAGTAAGCGTTATAGCGCAGTGGCGGAACACGTAGACTTGGATCGAGTTTATGCGCCCGAAGAAGCAATAGAATTGGTTAAAGAGGTCTCAACGGCCAAGTTTGATGAGACCGTAGAGATTCACTTGCGCACGAATGTGGATCCCCGCCACGCCGACCAGATGGTTAGAGGCGTCACCGTCTTACCCCACGGGTTGGGAAAACAGGTGCGGGTGCTGGTATTTACCGGCGCCGATGGCGCCGACCTAGCCAGGCAGGCAGGGGCCGATTATGTCGGAGAAGATGATTTGATTGCCCAGATCGAGGGCGGTTGGATGGAATTCGAGGTTGGCCTGGCGACACCCCAAGTGATGCCAAAAATCGGACGGCTCGGGCGCATCCTGGGCCGGAGTGGATTGATGCCCAATCCCCGATCGGGTACCATGGTGCAGCCTCAAGACCTGCCCAGAGCCATCCAAGAAGCCAAGGCCGGTCGCGTGGAGTACCGGACGGACCGTACCGCTATCATCCACAGTGCCGTTGGAAAGGTTAGTTTCAGTACCCAGCAGCTATCGGAGAATCTGGGTTCGCTGATGAACTCCATCGTGCGGGACAAGCCCTCGGCCATGAAAGGGCCGTTCCTGAAATCAGCCTTCTTGACTTCGTCCATGGGCCCCAGCATTATGCTGGACATGAGTGCGTTACAGACCATGCAGGGCCCGGAGTAGGACAAAAAAACGAAAGTCCAACATAAACTAGAGGGCCGGGTTGGGTAACCTGGCTTAGAATCAGCTAAACCTGCCGGCCCAATACACCGGCTCAATAAACCGACCCATTACAATCTAATAAAGCCAAAGACTGCGGGTCCCTGCCTTAGGCGGGGTTAATGATGGAAACGTCGCCCGTTGAGGCGCAAACTCAGTGCCAATCAGGCACTGTCAGTCCCGCGCCTCTATTTGGTTGCGGGATTTTTGTTTTTCGAGGATATCGACCGGGATTATATTTTCGAGATTGGGACTCTAAGTTGGGAGAGAAGCCTTGCCTACACAACAAAAAATCGACCGGGTCAGCGACCTAGCCGACAAACTCGAAAGGTCCACCATTGCGTTGACCGCTGATTACACGGGAATCTCAGTAAACGAGATGAACGAACTCAGGCGGCAGATGCGAGCAAACGGGGTGGAGTTCACCATCATCAAGAACACTTTGATGGAATTGGCCGCCGACGCCGCCAACCGACCCTTGGTGAAAGACATTGTTCAGGGACCAACCGCCATCGCCTTCGGCTATGATGACCCCTTGACCGTGGCAAAGGCGATAACCGACTTCGTGCGAACCAACCGCTCGGTGCTTGCGGTGAGGGGAGCGATAATGGGAGACGGGCCGGTAATGACGGCGGCCGAGGTAGGCCGACTAGCCTCGTTGCCCCCCAAGCCTCAGCTTATCGCAACTTTGCTGGGCCAGCTACAGGCGCCGATGCAGAGATTGTTGGGCGCGCTGAACGGCCCATTGCAGAGCTTTGACGGGTTACTTCAAGCCCGTATACGGCAGTTGGAATCGGCGGAATCCGGCGAAGCCAGCGCATAACTTACGCCAAAACATAAATTCTAATCCTGAGAAACATCAGCGAATACATGAGGAGGAACCATGAGTAAAGAAGAGATTATCGAAGCAATCAAAACCATGACAGTTCTGGAGCTGGCCGACGTGGTGAAGGCCCTTGAAGATGAATTTGGCATCACCGCCGCCGCTCCCGTTGCTGTGGCAGCAGCCCCCGCCGCTGGTGGAGCCGAAGCCGCTGCGCCTACTGAGGAGCAGACTGAATTCGAAGTGACCATCAAGGAAATCGGCCCCAACAAGATTAACGTGATTAAAGCGGTGCGGGAACTCACGTCACTGGGACTGCGGGAAGCCAAAGAACTGGTGGAATCGGCCCCTGCTCAGGTCCGGGATGCTGTGCCCCGTGAGGAAGCCGATGAGATTAAAGGCAAACTGGAAGAGGCCGGAGCAGTCGTCGAGGTAGCATAGATCTTCCGTTTCGCCTTGGTTCAGAGGTCATTCCCTTGAGGTAATATCGGGGAGGGAAAGTTTGAGCCGCCGAAAAGACATGGAACGCTTTCTAAGCAGAAAGCAGCAGAACCAGGATTACGTTGGTTTTCGCGGTGCGGGTATAGTGGCGGCAACGCCGGTACCCGTTGCTCTCGAAAGCGTGGTGTGTTCTGTGTGCAATCGGAAGCGCAACGTGGAGATTGATAGCCTCCCCGAAGACCGGTCTACTTTTGTTTGTAAGACCTGCCAAGAGGCCGAATAGCAAGCAAAGCTCGTTACCGATACCTGGCCAAGCAACATGGCCGGCCCGTGAAACCAGCCCAGTTGACGTTTAAATGGCCTGTTACAGCCTCGCCTAAAAAAACTACCGGAAAGCAGGAAGTTGGTCGTCCAAGTACTCGTAGGCTTGGTTGAATTGGTATTCTCCGCTGATTCCACCGGTGTCCGAGCGAGACTCAACGACCAAGTCCGGTTCCAAGCCATCCGCCCCTATGGCGTTGCCCGCAGGGGTGTACCAACGCCGCGTAGGCATGTAGATCGCCGAACCGTCGCTCATCTCCACGAAGCTGTAGATCCCGCTTCTGCCTAAGGTCCGAGTTCCCATCACCACAGCCCGCTCCTTCTCTTGTAAAACCGCAGCTACTGCTTCCGCTTCTCCCACGGTCGCCTCATTGACCAAGACCACGATGGGAATGTCTCCGATATCTACTCTATCCAGGTCCTCGCTGGCGGTCAAGTCTTGCCGGTTTCCCAGGCGGTCCAAA
Source organism: Dehalococcoidia bacterium UBA1141 (assembly GCA_002311385.1). GTDB lineage: Bacteria > Chloroflexota > Dehalococcoidia > Lucifugimonadales > UBA3495 > UBA1141. Next base: position 5,539 of record DCAE01000042.1, read on the forward strand.
GTATAAATGAATAGGCTTCCTTCGGGCAGGAATTGCCCGGCCACATCGGCTGCGGCCTGCACGGATCCGCCAGAACTGGAGCGCAGATCCAGGATCAGAGCCAGCATGTCGAAGCGTTTTAGCTCCTCCAGGGCTTCCAGAACCTGCTCACCGGTATTATCCCTAAAAATTGACACATGGACATGTCCAATCCCCCCCGGCGCCAATTGGCGAGAAACAGATGGCAAGCTGATGGTTCCTCTAAAGACATCTAATTCCAAAGGCTCCGATTCGCCAGCCCGCTCCAACAACAGAGTGACCTTTGAATCATCCGGTCTAGCTACCAGTTCAACCACTGCTTCCAGTTCTTTTCCGGCCACCGGGTCGCCTTCAACAGCAATCAGAATATCGCCGCCTTCGATGCCTGCTTTTTCCGCTGGCGTATCCGGAAATGGAAAAAGCAATATTCGGTTGTCTTGAGCCACCACCCTGGCGCCAATACCGCGGTATTCCCCTTCTAATCTTCCTTCAATATCTTCCTTGATTCTCGGATAAGATTCCTCATCAAGGTGCCCAGCGGAAGGATCGTTCAAACCAGCCACCATTCCTTGAATGGCGGCCGTCACCAGGTCGGTGAATTCCACATCGGGCCAAAGCTGCTGGTGCACCAGCATACCCCGCCATATGTCCGTCATCTCTGATGGAACATCCGGCGGCGCCTGACCCCTCAGTCTTCCAATCTCCGTCAGAAACGGATACGACGGCCCATCCGCTAGGCTGAGCATGCTTCTCAATGCTCCACCAACTAGCGCGTCGATATCCAAGGACTCTCTGTCTGCTATGGAGGTGTCGATCTTTTCCCAAGCTTCCCAGGCCAAAGCGATGTCGTCTTGGGGAGCGGCCGTGTCGCCATCGGACCCGCAGGCCAAGACCAAGCCCAAAAGAATGACAATCAAGAAAGAGAACGCTCTGGGGCTTATTCGCCCTACACTAAACGGTATCAACATCGTGTGATTTATAAAGAATTTCTTCACGTGGCATGACACTTCCGTGTTGGATTAAGCTGTTGAGTCAGAGCGCAAAATTGGGGCGAGCGAGCAAATCAGCGGCCCAGTAGGAGAATACGGAAAAACTAAAAAAACCGGATTCGTAGAGTGAAAAAGCGTTGCATTATCGCCTGGGACGGCCTCAGTGTAGCAGATGCCGCAACAGTTGGGGTAGCAGTTGCGCCGGTGGGTACGTTTGCGGCCCCATAGCCAAACCGCTACACTGATAGGAAGGCAAATTTTGTACAAAATCACGAGGAGCAAACGATGATACGAGTAACTGTAGCGTACCCAAACGAACCTGGGAAGAAGTTTGATTGGGATTACTACCTCAACACCCACGGGCCATTGGTGAACGAACAACTGAGTGGACGGGGACTACTCAAGCTTGAGGTGGATAAAGGCATATCCTCACCCGACCCATCAGAGCCCGCGCCATTCGTTGCCATAGCCTACCTAACCTTCAATACAGTGGAAGAAGTCCATGAAGGGTTCAAGGCCAGTGGCCGCGAGATTATGGGCGACATACCCAACTTCACCGACATCAAACCCACCTTCCAGATTAGCGAGATTGTTGTCTAGTCCATTATTGTTGTTTAGGCAACTTTGGTAACTAGGTCACACCGGCGGGCAGCTCAATCTAGGGCTGTCCTTTTATTTTCTGGAGTATCGCAAGAATTAGAAACAGCATATTACTCGCTTGGGAGATTCAAGAATTATGCCAGAGGCCGAGAGCAAAAACCCATTGGAATCGCTGAGCCAGAAGCTGATTGAGGAACACTGGGAGTTTTACCCTACTGCGGGTTCCCGCATCGGGCGCCATGAGTACGACGGTCGCCTCCCTGACCTGTCGCCTGCCAGCTTCCGCCGACGGGTTTCGGAACTGAATGCTGGATTAGAGCAGTTAAAAGCCATTGATGTCGGGGCTGCTCAAAGCAAAGAAAGGCTCAGCCACCAGATGCTCGAGCATTTCCTGCGGCGAGAGCTGTTCACCTTCAATGAGATGAAGCCTCTGGAAAACAACCCTATGCGCCAGACAGCATTCTTGAATGTTGGCGGGTATATACGGAGGGACTACGCCCCGATTACTGACCGAGTCCGATCAGCGACTCAGGTTCTGGCACAGGTGCCGGACTTCTTGGGTGTCTTGGACGCTGCGTTGGAACAAGAAATCGGCCCGCCGGTGTTGGAGATGAGCATTGAGAGCTATTCGGGTATGGCCCGTTTTTACCGGGAAGATTTGCCCAAGGCGCTGGCCGATTTTGGCGACGCCGAGTTGGACCATTCCACTGTTTCCCAGTTCAACCTGGCCCGGGAAAAAGCGGCTGTGGCGGTGGACCGGTTCGTGGCGGCCATGGAGTCCCGATTGGCCAAGACCCAAGGACATTTTGCTATCGGCTCAACACTCTACTCGTAGATGCTGGCCACCGGTGAGGGCGTCGATTTGCCCTTGGCCGAAATCACACGGGTGGGTCAAGCCAACCTGGATGCTAACTTAGAGCAAGTCAAAGAGCTGGCCCAGCGGCTTTCGATTGAGCAAGGCAAAGCGCCGGAGCAAGGCAGCGCATCCGGAAGCGTCAACGTCTCGAAAATCGTCGCTGATATCGGGAGCCGACACCCCACAGCCGAAGCCTTGATTCCCGCCACGCGGAACATGTTGGAAGGCCTACGCCAGGTTTTAATCGACTTGGACATAATAACGGTTCCGTCGGATGACCGCTGCCTGGTGATGGAGACGCCAACCTACATGCGATACGCCTTTGCCGCCATGGACAGCGCCGGGGCGATGGAGACCCGGGCGACCGAGTCATTTTACTACGTGACCCCCGTGGAGCCAGAATGGACTGCGGCCCAACAGGAAGAATGGTTGAGTAACTTCAACTACGATACGCTAAGCATCATTTCCATCCACTAGGTGTTTCCGGGTCATTTCGTCCATCATCTGCACAACCGGTATGGCATCGGTCTTCCCTTGGTAAACCGGGCAGCCACTTCGTATGCGTTCACCGAGGGTTGGGCCCACTATGCGGAACAGATGATGATGGAGACGGAATACGCCAAGGATAAGACGGCATTACAGCTAACTCAGGTATTGGAGGCGTTGGTGCGCAACTGCCGGTACATGTGCTCAATCTGGATGCACACCCAGGGCATGTCAATGGAAGACGCAACCCGGTTCTTTATCGACAATGCCTATATGGGAGAACTGCCAGCCAGGCGAGAGGCATTGCGAGGAACCTTCGATCCTGGCTATCTCAACTACACATTGGGCAAACTGATGATAATCAAACTGGCCCAAGATTATCGCAGAGAACAAGCTAGCGCGTTTTCGCTAAAGGGCTTCCATGACCGGCTTTTGTCCTACGGCGCTCCGCCACTACCATTGGTCAGAGAGCAGATGTTGAACGAGCCGGGCAGCTCGCCCCTGTAGCCCTATCTAAGTACGGAAAGTAACCTTACGGAAAGCTTCCGCATAATCGTATTCTTGCTCCGAACTGGCGCTGGCGGCCCATTCCTTGACGAACCGATCAATCTCTTCCCGGGTTCGGGTGCTCACCTGGCTCTTGTGGGCCAAAACCGCGTCTATTTTGGAGTCGATGAATCCCCCAATGTCGATGTGGGTGTCCGGTTGTTCGGCTCCCCAGAAGAGCACAGTGGCCGTCTTGTGGGGTTCCAATCCTTCATCTCTCCACAATTCTTGAAAGTGGAGATGGTCTCTGGCGTAGGGGAAAACAGCATCAAGGGCCACTTGGCCCGTTATTCTGTGGTCCCGATGCCAAGCCAAGTTCTTGCGGTAAGGCTCCGGACACAACACCACATCGGGTTGAACCCTGCGAATCTCCCGAACGATTTCCTTGCGGAGCTCTTGGTTATCCTCCAACTCCCCGTCCGGATGATGCAACAATACAACATCTTTAACACCGGCGACATTTGCAGCATCCTGCTGCTCCCCCTCACGGATTACTGACAACTGCTTTGATGTCATTTCAGGGGCGCTGGTGCCCTTGCCGCCGTCGGTGCACAAAAGGTAGTGCACGGAAGCGCCTTCAGAGGTCCATTTAGAGACGGTCCCGGCGCACCAGAATTCGGCGTCGTCAGGGTGAGGGATTACTACGAGCACACGCTGCGGTGTCTCTTCCATCTATGGGGGCTCCTTAAGTGTTTATATCTTTGGTTATTTCCGGTAGAAGAAAGTCGGCGAAACTAATACTAGCGAATCATTTCAAGCGGAATTTTGAGACGTAGAATGTTACGATTCCGGCTACATCCTTGTAGTCAACAAAGCGAAGGCAAAGGGGTCGTCTGCTCCCGTCGTCAACACCCGGTCCCCATCCCTGATTTTGAGCCTGAAATACGAATTCAAACCACGATGAACGATACACTTCGGGGATTGTAGGCCCTTGGATACTCTGCTACAATCGCCCAGTAGTGTCAAGTGCTTGTTCCTGCGATTAAATGCCGTAATCGTTAATTATAATCGTAATAATCAACGAAATAGACTAATAACAACCATTGTGTTACGTTAACTAGCCAAGGGCCACTCAAGGATTTTGTCTTGCCAGTCCGTAATTTTACCCACGACAAACTTACGCCGCTTTTGGACTTCGTGGAGTCGGGTAGTTCTTGGGGTGAGCAGGGCCGGGAACTTGGCCGTAAGACATTCGAACAAATACTCGGCCAACCTGGGCTGGACCTGCTGAGCCACTGCTTCTTGCTGGAAGAAAGCGAAACTGTTGTGGGATATTGCCTAGTCCATCACGAAGGCCCTATAAGCCGCATGGTGCTCGAACCGAAAGTAGCGCCGCAATATGAAGGCACTGCCTTGGAGCAGGAACTCATTCTACAGGCATTGACCAAGGCCGAAGAACATGGGCCCGGAGTAGTCCATGTTTGCGTGCCTATTTCGTCGCCTGCGGCATCTTTCCTTCAGGCCCAGGGTTTTACGCTTGTCCGGGCCTACGACGACATGGTATGGGATCTCCCGGATCTGCCTTCAGTTGATATACCTGCCGGTTTTACCGTTCGCGCGTTCCGGCCGGGGGACGCCGCAATGTTGACCGAAGTACAAAACTCGGCCTTTGCCGTAAGCTGGGGTTTCTGCCCTAATACCGTGGAGCAAATCGAGTATCGCAGTTCAATGGCGAACATGCCCCATGATGGAATCTGCTTCCTCATGGATGGGGAAAGAGCGGCGGGATATTGCTGGGCCTGCCTAGTGCCGGTGAACGGCTCAATCAGGGGCATGATTGGGATGATAGGCGTGGTGCCGGATTACCGGGGCAAAGGAATCAGCAGCTCGATTCTTGTTGCCGGCATGAAGGCTCTCCGGTCACAAAATGTGGCGGATATTGGGTTGCAGGTGGACAACGCCAACACCCCCGGAGTTCGGCTCTACACTTCTATTGGATTCCAGAAAGTGGGAGAGCTTAACTGGCTGGAACGCCGACTAGTCTAGGGATTCCAGAAAGTCGGTGAACTCAATTGGCTGGATCGCCGGCTATCCTAGATTAATTCAGTTCTAATTGGAATGGTTATCGGCGTGGGTGACCACTCCGTGTCGTTCAAAGACTCGTCCTGCCAGTACACCACCCGATATAACCACGCTCATCGCCTCTTCCACGCTCATATCCGTAGATGTCACTTCTGAAATCGGAGCAAACACCAGGTAACCTGAGGAAGGTATCGGGGTAGTTGGAACGTAGACGGCCAAAATCTCTACGCCGTCAGCATCAATCATCCGACAGGTAATGAGCCCTATGGATTTTATCCCGGGCCTTGGAAATTCAATGAGCACCACACCGCTATATCGGCTGCTATTATTGTTGGAAAGCACGCCAACTGCTGCTCTAGTCGTGCCGTAGATTCCTTTTACCAATGGTATAAACTCCATGATTCGGTGGCCAATTGCAATCAGCCTGCGCCCCAACACAAAAGCGGCCACAAGTCCAATCAGGTAGACCAACAACAGCAACGCAGCAAGCCCCAATCCTGGGACTTCCTTGCCAGGCAGGTAGTCTGTAATGGGTTCCAAGAGGGGGTCGAGCAGATCGAAGAAGAATTTGATGACTAGGACAGTGATGCCGATGGGCAGGATAATCAGGATTCCCGCCCCGAGAGTCCGTTCAAGATGGACAAAGGGACGGTTCAAAAATCGCAGGCGACTTTTGGTTGGTTGCCCGTTTTCTTGGCCATGGTCTTGGCCAGAGTTTCCGTTAGTATTGTCGTTCTTGTACATCGGCACCTCCGCGGTGCTCGAGAAGGAGTCTAGCGGCTCGGCGTGGGATGGGAACCGAAGGCTCTGCTAATTATTATCTTCTTTTGCTGGTTCCATGGTCAACGACTCATAAAGACTACGAATATCCGACGCGACTTGATCCCACCCCATCCCTTCGGCCCGCCTCCTAGCCGCCAATCCCATGCTCTGCTTTAGCCGGTCACTGGAAATAATCATTTCCAACGAGTTGGCGAACGCTTCCGGGCAACGCCAAGACTTGAGAAATCCGGTCCGACCGTGCTGAACTATGGTTGACAGACCGCCTACCCGCGCTGCCACAACGGGAGTGCCACAGGCCATGGACTCCAATGCGGCCAACCCGAAGCTCTCATAGTACGAGGGCACCACGCAAACATCTGCGGCATTGTAGTACAGAGGCAGATCTTCCTGGTCCACACGGCCCACAAAGTCGAACATATCTTCAACATTCAGCTTCTTGGCAAGACTTTTAAGCCGGTCTACCTCTTGGCCTCCGTTTGCATCGCCGCCTACCACCAACACCCTCATTTCGTCGCATGAATCCATCTGGGCGGCGGTGTGCAGGAGCAACTCCATGCCTTTTAGAGGCTCCAAACGGCCCACATACAGGAAAACTTTCTCGCCGTTCAGCCCCAGCCGTTTGCGAACCTGTTGCTGGTCCAGCGGACGAAATAGGGAGAGATCAACGCCACAGGGCGCCAAAGAGATTCGTCGAGCATCGGCGCCATAGAGTCGCACCATTGCGTCACGTTCATGTGGGCTAAAAGCGATGATGCGCTGGGATGAGGCCATCAAGTCTCGCTCCGACTCGGAGCGCTGCTCCGGTTCCGCTTCTCCGGCCCTGGACTGCATCTTAATCAGAGCCAAGGTATGGAAGGTCATCACGTGGGGTATCTGACGCTGGGTGGCGAATCCTTGGCCTGCCCACCCTGAAAGCCAATAATGGGAGTGGGTCAGTTGGTAGTCCAGGTTGTTGCCTTTTTGAAAACTCGACAGAGCATCCAGAAACTCGGGCAGATGCCCGTAGTAGGAGTCCATGGGCGCGTCAGGAGGACCACCGGGGAGATGAACCACCCGGACATTGGACGAAATATCCTCGATAGTGTGACTGGCGCCAGCGTGGTTGCGCGTAAATATGTCGACCTTAACGCCCAAGTCGCCCAGTGAATGGGCCAACTCGCGGACATAAACGTTCATACCGCCCGACTTTCCCTGCCCGGGAGCAGCTAAGGGGCAGGCATGAAATGCGACAAACGCAATCCGTTGTATGTTCAACTGCGGGTAACCACCATCTGATAAAGGTCTCGTTGCTGGCCGCCCAGATGGTGTTTATAAGGTTCTGGACCGCGCAGGAAGTCGAAGTAGCTCATGCCTTGCTCAATGGCGTCCTTGAGGCAGAGGGCATTTAGTAGCAGACCGACGCTGTAGTAACTGAATTCTTGATTGTAGCCGCTATTGTACAACAGCCTGGACGATGCGTAATCGAAGCATAAGCTGGTAGCCACTGTCTGGCCGTCGATATCCATAAAGTAGAGTTTGAGCAAGCCTTGCTGGGCCATCCGCTCGGCCATTTGGTAGAAAAACCGCTCTCTATCCTCGGTCATGTATTCTTCTTTGTCCGGGCTGCTCATTTTCATCAGCGAGATAAAATCGCCGAGCCGGGCCGTGACTTGTTCCGGCTCTGAAATGCCGTAGAAACTCCACTTGTTGGCAGAATCCAGGCGGCGCAACTTTCTTCGCAGTTCGTGACGGTCCTTCTTGTTCAGCAGAGCCAGATATTCATCCCATGTGCCTGGCAGCTCAATGCCGGAGGTTACGTCCTCTTTCTCCACCTCCACTTTGAATCCATGGGAACGGGCCGCCTCCGGCAGGTATTTCAAAGTGGGAGACGACTCCCGCAATGAGTATAGCTCCAACGATTTGCAACACTGTTCTTCGATGGAATGTAGCAATGAATGGTAGAATTCGCCCTCAGTTCCGGGGCTCACCATGAAGTCATTGTAATCGAAAGTGTCTTGGTTACCCACAAAGGAGAGGGTGTCACCCTGCTTGGCCAAAGGAGCGATCGCGGTCACCCCTTCCGTGGATCGAACGTAAAAACCGGCCATGCCACTGGAAGCTCCGTAGCTTTCCCACCACACTTCTTGCCATTGCGGGGTTAGGAACAGGGTGTTAACCGGGGAAGCTGCCAACAAGCTCTCCCACTCGGTACGAATCTCACCGAAAGAAGTCAGGGGTGTGGTTACCAACTATTTACCTCCTACGCAAGAGGGCAAGAAGCCCTTCCCGATCAGTCGCGCAGGACTGGAACCGACCACGGATGGCTGTGGTAACCACACGGCTACCCGGTTTTTGTACTCCGCGCATGGACATGCAGAAATGTTCCGCTTCGAATTCCACCGCCACTCCGTGGGGATTGAGGGCGGAAAATATTGCGTCGGCCACCTGACCGGTTAGGCGTTCTTGGACTTGGAGACGCCTTGAGGCCACTTCCAAGGCACGCACCAGCTTACTCAGACCGGCAATCTTGCCATTGGGAATATATGCAAGGTGAGCTTGACCGTAAAATGGCAGGAGATGGTGCTCGCACATGGAATAAAAAGGCACGTTGCCAATCACCACAGGGTCTTCGTTTTCCGACTCGAAGACCGCATCTATAGCGTCTTGAGGGTCTTGTCCCACTCCGGAAAATAGCTCCTGATACATCCGGGCCACTCGTTCCGGAGTCTCTTGCAGTCCTTCTCGGGTTGGGTCTTCGCCGATTGCCTCTAATATAGCGTTTATCGATTGCTCAATGCGCACTTGATGAATGATTGAACCTCTATCTCCACTAGGACGAGAAACCTAGAGCATTTCCAGAACTGTTGATTCACCCAGAATTATTAATTGGCCCGTGTTTAGCGCTATTCTACCGGCATTTGGGCAACGGCTTCAATCGCTTGAACCGTTGGCGCAACTTCAATGGTTTTCGTCGCCAAGGCACTAACCGCCAGGTCAGGGTCTTTCAACCCTGTTCCCGTGCAGATACATACTACCTTTTCCCCGGCAAGATTCAATCCCCCTCGAAGGGCTTTCACGAGACCAGCGAAAGAGGCCGCCGAGGCTGGCTCACAGAATATGCCCTCTTTGGAGGCTAGAAGCCGGTAGGCATCCAGAATTTCGTCATCGCTAACAGCATCTATCGCACCACCAGACTCGTCTCTGGCATCCAGGGCTGATTGCCAACTGGCCGGATTGCCGATGCGAATAGCGGAGGCGATAGTCTGGGGATTTGCGATGGGCTCTCCGCGGACGATGGGAGCAGCGCCTTCGGCTTGAAAACCCATCATCTTGGGCAAGCGGCTGCTTCGTTCCATCAGCCGATACTCTTTGAATCCCTTCCAATAGGCTGTGATGTTGCCTGCGTTACCCACCGGGATGAAAAGATAGTCCGGAGCGTCTCCCAGATCGTCGACAACTTCAAAAGCCGCCGTTTTCTGGCCTTCCAGCCGGTTGGGATTGACCGAGTTCACCAAGGTCACGGCATGCCTCGCAGTAAACTCCCTCACCAAGTCCAAGGCAACGTCGAAGTTCCCGTTCACCATGATTACTTGGGCCCCGTAGGCCATTGCTTGAGCCAGCTTGCCCATGGCAACCTCGCCCTTGGGAATCAGCACCAGAGCCGGCAAATCGCAGTAGGCGGCATATGCGGCGGCAGATGCGCTAGTATTCCCAGTGGAGGCGCACATGATTGCTTTGCTGCCCTCTTCCAATGCCTTTGCCACAGCGACTACCATCCCTCGGTCCTTGAAGGAGCCGGTGGGATTGCACCCCTCCAACTTGAAGTACAGCTCGGGCACACCCAATTCTTCACCCAAGCGGTTGGACTTGACCAAGGGCGTGTCACCCTCCCCCAGGCTAATCATAGGAGTGGCGTCCGTCACCGGAAGATGGTCTTTGTAATGTCTTAAAACTCCGATGCCCATACGTGTTGGCTTACCTACCCTTATAAATGGCCCAGGTACTATTGCGTAGGAAATCAGTCACCAGCATACACTCACATTGGAGTTCCCGCACAATCATAGACTATTCTTCGATACGCAGCACGTTACTGACATTTCGCACCACATCCAATTCCGTCAACGCCTTTAGAGAGGCCTGCACTGAGGACTCGATGGACGGATGGGTAGTTATCACAATCTCAGCGGTCTGCTCAGCTTGATTGGTGTCTTTTTGCAGAACCGAAGCTATGCTAATCTCTCCGTCACCCAATACTTTGCCGATTTGGGCGAACACGCCAGGCCGGTCCTGCACATTCAGTCTCAAATAATACTTGCAAATCAAGTCGTCTATGGAGTTTTCGCTTGAGCCGGTTTCGCGATCTTCGGTCAGCGCATCAGCGTAGTCAAAACTGTCCGGCTCTGACGAGCGGTTTTGGCTTGCAGACACCTTCGTTGACTCGTCTTGGGCCACCAAACTGCGGGATGCTTCGATCACGTCCCCCATTACGGCGCTGGTTGTCGGCTCACGGCCAGCTCCCAAGCCGTGGAAGAGCACTTTGCCGCACAGGTCGCCTTCCACCTCAACCGCGTTATAAACGCCATCCACCTTTGCCAGCATATGGTCCAGCGGCAACAGTGCGGGATACACTCTGGCTTTGATGTTCCCGTTCTGCAATGTGGCAATGGCTAGAGACTTGATGGCGTATCCCAGTTCCGATGCGTATCGGAAGTCTTGCGGTTCCAACCTGGTGATGCCCTGTCGATACACATCGCCGGGGCTTACGCTACGGTGAAATGCCAGTGAGGCCAGGATGGATATCTTATAAACTGCGTCTATGCCTTCTACGTCGTTCGTTGGGTCTGCCTCCGCGTAGCCACGCTGTTGGGCTTCGTTCAGCGCCTGAGAGAATTCGGCGCCGTCGTTGGCCATACGGGTGAGGATGTAGTTGGTAGTGCCGTTGATAATGCCCTTGATGGAGTGGACGTTATTAGCCGCCAAATCCCTCATCAAGCTGCCAACGATGGGGATTCCGCCGCCGACGCTGGCTTCATAAAGCAGATTTACGCCCTTCTGATGGGCCAAGTAGATAAGACCGGGGCCGTACTTCGCAATAACTTCTTTGTTGGCGGTCACCACATGCTTGCCGGAGGCCAATGCTTGCTTCATGTAGCCAGCAGCCGGTTGGGTTCCGCCCATCGCCTCAACCACAACGTGAATTTCGTTATCGTTGAGAATCTCTTCCGGGATTGTGGTAAGCATGCCAGTAGGCAGATTGGCCCCAGCGTGCTTCCCCAAGTCCCTCACCAGGATTTTCTTCAACTTAACCGGGCGTCCAATCTTAAGGGCGATGTCGCTGGATTGCTCGATCAATGCAGCTGCTACGCCGCCACCCACCACGCCCATTCCCAGCAGGCCCACATTTATTTGCGGGGGAGAAGCCAAACTCTACCTCTGCGCCGGTTGGTTTCCGGATTGGTCTAGTGAAGAAGAGCTACGGGGTGCACTGAGGGCTAATTGGTCCGCTACCCACTGATATAAATCGTCATTGAAGGTCATTTCCACCCAGCCCTCGCTTGCGCCCACACGGAGTCGTTCTTGCTCCCAGTCCTCCAACATCTGACCATTAAGTCTAAATCGCATGACATCGGAAATCGGCCGGTTTTCGGGCTCGGAGAGCTTATGAACGATGTAGATTCCGTCGATAGTGAATAGAGGCTGGCTGGTCGCGCCCACACTCAGCGGCTTTTGGCCAAGTATCTCATCGCCGAATAGCAAGGCACCGATATCCTTGAACGCTTGCCGGGGAACCCAACCGACATAGCCGGACTCCTCAGCATATCCCGAACTTACTCCGACACTTCGGGCAACGGATGCGAAGCTCTCGTTTTGCAGTCTGGCAACAACCTCAGTAGGCGTCGCGCCGCTAGCGATATCCAAGCGAATCCACTCTACCTCAACCTGATTCATGGTGTCTTCGATCTCGGAGCCCAACTGAAAATAACGAACCTGCCGCTGCAACGTTTCTTTCACTATTCCCTTGTACTCATTTGGGGAGAGGCCAGTGCGGTCTAGATAAATCTGGAGGTTGTTGCGGTATTCCTCTTCCAATTGACCGGGGTCCGTAATCTGACCGGGACGGATATTGGGGTCATGTTGACGATGTATCGCATCGTCCACGATGTCCTCGGTCACGTTTATATTCAGTGCCTCGGCGTCTTGCCTTAGTATTTCGGCATGGAGCAGGCGCTGGAGATATTCAAAGGGCAATGTCGTCAGGTTGGCAGACCCGGTGATTCCTTGCACAACGCGAATCCGTTGCACCAAGTCGCCCATGGAAAAGGACACCCCTCGCACGCTACCGGCTTCAGCCCTAGGAGGGTCCCAAAATTTATCTTTGTAACCGGCCGCAAGGACAGCAACAATCACGAGCACTAGAAAGCCGCCTATCGCCCATGACACACGCTGGTGGAAGCGTTCCAGCGAAAACTCTGGGGTCACTCGGGGCGTCGTACCCTCTGGTCGCTCTGCCCGATTCCCCCGCCAACGCCGCCAAAAGGGCCTTGATTGATCGGCTTCGTCACGGCTCTTGGGGAAAGCCATAAATAACCCTCGGGCAAAATGGGTGGGAGGAATCAGAAATATTCTCGACGGATTGCGCCATAAGGCCGCCGGACTGTCCCGCCACTGATTTCGACTAACGCCAGCAGGCAAAAACGGCTGATTTGGCAATCACTCAGGCAATCAGTTGCGGGTTCCGCTGCTCCCGTGGTGGTAGGCCACAAAGGGAACCAAGGCCAGATGCCTGGCCCGCTGAATCGCCGTCCTCAGGACTCGTTGATGTTTGGCGCAGACGCCGGTCCGGCGCCGTGGCTCAATCTTGGCCCGGTCCGAGATGTATCTGCGTATCTGCTCTACGTTCTTGTAGTCGATGTATTTGACGTGATCGACGCAAAAGGAACAAACGCGCCTGCGAGGAGCGAATCTTCCTCGCGGCCTGCCGCCTCCGGGTCGGCCTCCCCCGGCGCCGGGTCTCCCTGGGGGTCTGCCGCCGGGCCCGCCAGCGGGTCCACGCATTGGTGGTCTAGTCATATAGTTACGGTCCTCCAGAATTGTCCAATCGTTAATATTTAGCGGGACTTATTGCTGTTCAGCTAACTTTTCTAGCCGAACATCACTACTGGTAATTAGCCTGCTTAGAACGGCAGGTCATCCGCGTCGTCGCCCATCGGGCCGGAGTCCATGCCTCCTGGCTCGTTGTCGTACGCCGGTGAATCATCCCCAGGTCCTGTACCCCGTGACAGAAATTGCACATCGGTGAGACTGATTTCATTCACCCAGCGCGTTTGACCGTCCCGGCCTTCATAACTTCGGAGATGCAAGCGTCCCTCTACGTACACCTGCTGCCCCTTGGTAAGATATTGGTTACAAGTTTCGGACAAACGGCCCCATGCACTCACATTGAACCAGTCTGTCTCTTCCCGCTGCTCACCGCCCACGGTGAATTTGCGGTTGGTGGCGATAGAGAACGAGGTGACGCTCTGACCCGATGCTGTATAACGCATCTCCGGGTCCCTGCCCAAATTTCCGATTACAATTATCTTGTTCAAGGCATCCCTCTCCACCCGACCCGGTTATGCTTCAGTCTCTGCTTCATCTTCCGGCTCGGCTGCCGCTTCAACTATTGCCTCTGGCGCTTCGTCAACGACTTCCGGCTCTGCTGCCGGAGCCTCTTCTACGGTTTCTTCAGCAACGGCCTCGGGTTCTGACGCAGCGGCCTCTGCAACGGACTCTTCAGCAACAACCGCTTCTGGCTCTGCCTCAAGGGCTTCCGCCACCGGCTCTTCAACAACTACCGCTTCCGGCTCTGCCGCCGGGGCCTCAGCAGTAGGTTCTTCACTATCGGCTCCATCTGCTGCGGGTTCTTCCGGGGGTGGGTTCGCTGCTAGTTCAGCGGCCGCCGCTGCCGCTCGGGCTTCAGCCGCCGCTGCCGCCGCCGCTGCCACAACCGCTGCTGCAGCCCGTTTTTGAGCAGGTGTTTCCGGCTCAATACCGGGAGGCAGGGCCGTGACAACCAGGGACCTAAGTACTTGGTCATCAAGGCGAAGAAAGGTGTGCAGTTCCCGATTTATGGGCGTTTCCACGCTAAAGCGGGTTAAGTGGTAACTACCTTCCAGGAACTGGTGAGAACCTTTCCTGATTGGATAAGCCAATCGGCGGGTGCCCCACTGCTCCTCATAGGTTATGTCGGCGTTCCGAGTGCTAATAAAATCTTTTATACGTCCCCAAGCACCCGTTTGCTGCTCTTGGTTAAGCATGGGGCTAAGGACAACTACTAGTTCATAATGACGCAAAGGAATATACACCACCTGTTCAGAAGTACTGAAATTATAGCATTGAGGGGTTATCTGCTCAACTAGGTAGACATTTATTGGTCCAAGCCGGGCACCGGGAACTTGGAGGTAAGTTCTTTTACCTCTTGCGAGACCCTATTCAAGACCTTTTCGTCGTTGATGGAATTTAGCACTTCCACCAGCAAGCGAGACACAGTCTTCACCGCAGCTTCATCGAAGCCGCGGCTGGTAATCGCGGGAGTCCCTACGCGAATGCCACTTGTCACCCTGGGGGGCTTGGGGTCGAAGGGAATGGCGTTCTTGTTGGCAATTATGCCCACTTTTTCCAAAGCCGCATCGGCATCTTTACCGGTGATGCCTGCCGGAGTCAGATCAACCAAGATAAGGTGGTTATCGGTACCTCCGGACACGAGTCTTAGTCCTGCTTCGGATATCTCCCGGGACATTACCTGGGCATTCTCCACCACCCGCTCTGCGTAATTGGCGAATCCTGGGGTTAGTGCTTCGCCAAAACACACGGCTTTGGCGGCGATGGTGTGCATGAACGGCCCTCCCTGCATGTAAGGGAAAACCGCAAAATCGATGCTCTTGGCCAGTTCTTCGGTGGCCAGAATAAATCCGCCCCTGGGTCCCCGTAGGGTTTTTTGGGTGGTGGAAGTGACTATCTGGGCATGAGGAAAGGGGGAAGGATGGACGCCCCCGGCCACCAACCCGGAGATATGGGCCATGTCCACCATCAACAACGCTCCAACTTGATCAGCTATGGCCCGGAACCTGGGGAAGTCCAAGGTCCTAGGATAGGCGCTACAACCAGCGACAATCAATTTCGGTTGATGCTGTTTGGCCAACCGTTCAACTTCGTCATAGTCGATTTGCTCCGTCTCACGGTCCACCCCATAAGGCAAGAAGTCGTACAACTTCCCTGAGAAGTTGACCGATGCTCCGTGGGTGAGGTGCCCACCGTGATCCAATTGCATCCCCATCACCCGGTCTCCAGGCTCCAACAATGCGAAGTAGGCGGCCATATTAGCCTGAGCTCCGCTATGAGGTTGGACGTTTGCATGGTCGGCGTTAAAAAGTTGCTTGGCTCTTTCTAATGCCAAGCGCTCCACCACGTCCACGTTTTCGCAACCGGCGTAGTAGCGGCGTCCCGGATATCCTTCGGCATACTTATTGCTCATGACGCCAGATTGGGCTTCGAGCACTGCGTTGCTGGCGTAGTTTTCCGAAGCTATCAGAACGACGAAATCCCGCTGTCGGCGGTCTTCTTGTTGGATTGCTTGAGCTATTTCAGGGTCCTGTTGGGCTAGGGAAGTCATGCCAATCTCCGGCAAGTTACTTTCGGATTCAAGAGAGAATTGAGTTTAATTCGGACGATTACAGGGCGCGAAATGTGAGGTTGGCGATAAATCGGACCTTAGACTAAAACGGCTCTAATGGCCTACACGACCACCCTAAGACCGAGCTCCCAGTCATGCCCTGCTTTCCTTGGCCGCACGTCTAAATTGGTCCAAGATAGGAAGCAGCAAATTGCTGATGCCGTGGTAGTGTACGATGGGGACTTTGGACTGTCAACGAGGCCTCTTCTTGGCCATTCCCAGGCGAGTTCGCAAGCACCTACAGCAGTTGTCCCGATGATTATTCACGCCCCGTTACACGCCCAGTTAGTAGAACGGCCTGGTTTTCCGCTAAGTTACTTCGGCGAAGTTAAGGAGGAGGGTGTCGAGCCCGTGGGGCCACATATTGGGGATCCTCTAACGGACGCGGTCAACAGTCATTTTTTCGTTCGCTTTCCCTTCACGGACCAGTTCTTGTAAACCTGGGGTTAAATCCTCATAGTCCACGGGGAGTTCAGGGGCGGCGTCAAGATCAACCTCCGGCAACTTCCCCAAGTTGGCATTTTCCCGGACCTCTTTGTTTTTCACGCCCAATAAACTGGATTCATAAATAGCTTCCTCACCATCGTTGAAGGAATTCCAAATCACCATGGTTGAGAGAGCCAATGTTAGGCTCAAACAAAATACAGTGAATGAAAATACTCTTCCCATTTAATTAGAATTACTTTCGGGGAACAGTCCCAACTGCTCCTTGTTTAAAGAAGTTAAAGCCCCAAGCATTATGAAGTTTCAATATCCAGCCCCAATTATCTGATTGCTTCCCCATATTATGGTGCTCTTTTGGGGCGTGATCTGGCAGGGTGGGCACTCTGTGAATTGAGGGTGAACGCCCACCAAATCATGTACCGCCATTTGGGTTCCCGACAAAATCAAGCGATTGCGCCTCGCCACACCCTCGTGTAAATTATCTGAAAGGGCAGCGGAGCGAGACCAAATTGCCACAGCCGATTTGCCTAAGACGGCTGCTGGCGGATAATAAGATAAATTCCGAATGCTACGACCGGATGGATGAACCAAATGGATAAAAGAATATGACCTCTGAATCTTACGGAATGAGTTCACAAGAACTAATACAACGTCTCATGAACCCTGACCGGGCCAAGGGCTTGGACACTTTCTTGATATTGACCTTTAGTAATATCAATATCCATAGCACAGTTGCCGACATCGGTTGCGGGCCAGGTTACTTCACAGTGCCCTTGGCCAAGTACGCAGTAACCGGCAAGGTCTTTGCTTTGGATATTGACGATGAGATGCTGGATGCTTGCCGTACTCACGTCGCAGAGTTACGCATGGGCAATGTAGAGGTTCTGAAGTGCTCTGAGTTTGAGTTTCCTTTGGAAAATGGTTCGATCGACGGAGCATTTATGGCATTCGTGATTCAGCAAAGCCCCGACAAGGCGCGGCTGCTGCGGGCGGTGAGAGAACTCTTAGTTCCCAAGGGTTGGTGCACCATTTTGGAGTGGTACAAGAAAGATACCGAATCCGGGGGACCACCGGCGGAACGGCGAATCGACCCGCCAGACCTACAACAAATGGCGGAGGAAGCAGGTTTCAGGCACGTAAGCTGGAGGGACCTAAATGGTGACCAGTACATGACGGTGCTCCGCAACGTGTGAGGCGTCAGAGCAGCCCCGAGGATCTGACCATCGTCAGGTGACTCACACCGGTTTGCCGGCGTTCGTCTTAAGCCAGCGGTTAGGAAATCACCGGCAGCACCACATTGGATGGACAGATCAGGCTATGGTATATGGTGTTCCGGGCTGGAACCTTGACCGGCGATACACCCGGGTTTTCGCCTGTGTTTCCGTTTACATCGAAACGGGGAAAATTGCTGGAAGAAACATCCAGCCGAATCCGGTGGCCACGGGCAAATAGGTTGCTGGTGGGTAGTATCTGGATTGTCACCGAATAGATTTGGCCCGGCTGCATCAACTCGGTCTTCTCCCAAGAGTCCCTGAATTTAGCCCGCAGGATGCCATCCGTTAGGTTCAATGCATAACCTTCGGGGTAATCTTCGGACGGTGGGTAGACGTCGAGCAGCTTGGCAGTGAAATCGGTGTCAACCGCCGATGACGACACCCATAGATTGACGCTAATCGGCCCAGTGACCTCTAATTCCTCCAAAAGCGCGTCGGTCTGGAACACGACGACATCAGGGCGGGTGGCCAAGGGCAGGTAAGGCGCTCGGGAACCGTAAAATGCCGGGGACTCCCGCTGGTCAAACCCTCCAGCCTCCATGATGGGTCGGCCCGATGATATGTTGCCGCCTATTGTCGGCACAGGGGCATCAGGGTCAAACAGGTAAGAAGTGCTGTCCTGTTCTATTAGCTGATTCGTGACATCATCATGAGGCTGGGACGATAAGATTCCCCCAGGCTTCAAGTAGAAAGGGGTGACTTTTGCGCGTGCCAATGGCCACTCATTTTCGGCTCGCCATTCACCTCCGTGATCCAAGCGATGATTGGAATCGCGTTTTCCGGAACCTCCACCCATGACGAAAATCCTGACCGAAGGTTCTTCCAGCCACCATTCCTCTAGTCCCTTGAGCCACCGGTCAAAGAACCGCAATCGCAGGTAGTTATAGTCTAGGTCTAGATTATGATCCAAGGTAGACTGGGCGCCCATGTCGGCGTCGCCAGAGTGGGTGACGGTGCGGGCACCGTGAGTCCAAGGTCCCATAATCAGACTCACGTTTTCGATTCTATCCGACAAGGCCACAAAGTTATCGGTAGTACTGCGTGCGTATGGGTCGTACCAACTTCCCATGTGTACTTGAGGCACGGTAGAAAATTCGTCGTAATGGGCCTCGGCGCACAATCCTCCTTGACGCCAATAATCGTCATATATCTCGTGGGACCATATTTCAAACAAGTAATCTTCGTAGTCCTTAGTCCACTGCAGCGGTGAGTGGCCTTTCTTCCAGGGGAATTTTTGAAACCAGTCGTGGATGTTTTGCCGCTCCAATGCGGCCTTGGTCACCATGGGATCGGCATTGGCTTGAGCACTATGCATCGCCTCATTGAAAGCCCAAGTGACTTGGCGGAGTTCAAAGGCGCCTCCGTTCCGGCAACCGCTTAGGAAGGCGTTGGAGAAGCCGCCCGAGTCCAGCCACATACAAGCAAGCAGGTTGGGATTCAGGCAAGCCACCGCAGCCTGCGTATGGGCAGCGTAGGACAATCCGAAGGTGCCCACTTTGCCGTTACACCAAGGTTGTTTGCCAATCCACTCCAATGTGTCGTATCCGTCGAATCCTTCATCGACGTACTTGGTGAAGCCACCGTCTGAAGCGTAGCGCCCCCGGCAGTCCTGGACCACCGTAATGTATCCATGGCTGGCGAAGAAACTTGCTTCAAGTACCGGGGCCTCGGTGGACTTGTTGTAAGGGGTACGGTGTAGGAGCACCGGCAGCGGCCCGGCCACGGCCAGACCGTCGGTGGCTGGACTGTGAATATCCGCAGCCAGGTTCGCCCCGTCACGCATGGGCACCGCCAGGTCGTACTGGGAATGGACCTGAAAGTCGGGCTCGATTAGATCATTTTTTGGAGTCAAATCTGGCAGCTCAAATATTGTGGGCTTATTTTATGGATCTCTCGAGAAGCGAATGGGCTGGACGAAGATTGGCTAAACCTTAGCAGCTTGTGACTTCAGTGACGCTAGCCATCTCAAAACAGTCGTAGCAGCTTCCTTCTTCTTGTTGGCGATGGCATGGTCGCCGCCATCAATAATCACATACTCAGCCTTGGGGCTGTTCACGGCGGCCTCAGCCATGTCTTTCGCCATGTTCAGCAACCTGGTGTGAGTTTCCAGCGAGCCCCCCACAATAAACATGGGTATTTTGATATTCGGCGCCAGATTAACCAAATTGTAGCGTTCTTCGATGCCATGCTTGTCCAAGTAAGACGTGGCGCCAAACAACTGCTTTATAGGGAAATCGGCATCGAACAATTCGAGGCCCTTCCCTGCCGCCACTAACTCTTGAGCCTTACGGATCAATTCGCTAAACTCCTGGGAGTCTTCGGAGGCCTGGTAGTAAGCGTAGGATAGTCGAACCGGCGATATAGGTATGACGGCGGCGACCCGCTGATCATCCTGGGTAGCGGCATAGTAAGCAACCCTCACAGCCCCCATGCTATGACCAAGTAATGCGATGTGACGGTATCCAGCGTTCCACAGGTAATCAACGCTCGCTTTTAGGTCTAGGTTGGTTTCATCGAGAATCTCGTAGGCGTTGCCGTAATTAACCCGGTTAGCGGCATCGACCCATACTGTGTCATGGGCCGTAGTATTAAGAGCCAGGCAGGCATATCCAATCTTACGCAATTCCTCAGCCGTTTCCCTTGTGAGGGGATCGGAAAAGTTCGTATAAGAGCCGTGAATCAGCAAAACAGCGTCTACCGGCCCAATAGGCTCGGCGTCCAATGGAGGGGCGAAGAAAGCTCCATCAAGTCGGACGCCATTAGCATTGTTTACGCTCATTAGGTCTACCAGCATATTCGCTTACCTCAAATGTGAATACTCAACAATCGTGAACCGTTAGAAACTACCTAACCAGGCCGCCCAAGAATCGCGGCGGCGTCAATTCTAAGCGTAGCAATCTATTGACGCAACCAAGGACCAATCTGGGCTTGCCGGATGATTCTTGCCGGATGATTAAGTAAATCAAGGTCTAATAAGGTTGCGCGTCGGCACTAAATTCTCCAAAATAGATGACACCAGATAGGATGACTTTAAAACGGTTGGGTATTAATATCGCTTATTAAGAGCAAAATCGCACCGGGGAATTGCGCCGCTTGGCATTTGCACCTGGTTTATATAGGAGGGACTTGATTTGGCTAATGATTACGATGTTTTGGTTGTCGGAGGCGGGCTTGCCGGACTAACCGCCAGTATGTTTGGGGCCCGCCACGGGCTGAAGACCGGTCTTATCGAACAAATGATGGGCGGAGCCCAAATCATAAATATCGAGAAGATTGAGAACTTCCCCGGATTTCCCCAAGGGATTGCTGGAGCCGAGCTCGCCCCTGCGGTGCAAGAACAAGCCATGAACGCCGGTGCCGAGTTCATCATGGCAGAGGCAACGGGTGTGTCCCGCGACGGAAATTACAAGGTCGTCGCCACTGATGCCGGAGAGTACCGGGCCAAGGTTGTCATCATGGCCGCCGGTTCCACGCTCCGCAAGCTGGGTATTCCAGGCGAAGAGGAAATGTTCGGCCGGGGTGTGTCCCACTGCGCCACATGTGACGGTCCTCTCTATATGGGGCAGGTGGTGGGGGTTGTGGGAGGAGGAGACTCGGCCGCTGACGAGGCTCTGACCTTGACCCAGTACGCTGGCCGCGTGCTGCTGTTCCACAAATCACAGCAATTGGACGCCCAGAAAGTCTTGGCGGATCGGGTGTACGAAGACCGGCGCATCGAGGTGGTATACAATTCCATCGTAGAAGCGGTGATTGGGGAAGATACGGTATCCGGTGTGCGGGTCCGTAACGTGGTTACTAACATTGAAAATCTGGTCGACCTGACCGGCCTGTTCGTTTACGTCGGGCTGGAACCCAACTCCCAGATGCTACAAGGACTGGTAAAGCTGGATAATGCCGGCCATATCCCCGTGAATGTGTCCATGGAGACCGAGATTCCCGGCCTTTATGCCGCTGGCGACATCCGTCAGAATTCAGCTTCCCAATTGGTGACATCAGCCGGGGACGGCGCCACGGCAGCCGGGGCCGCATTCAAATATATCAACAGCCAAAACTGGTAGCAGCCCATTCTCACTGGTAGCAGCCCGTTCCCGGAGGAATCCTATCTTGCCGGAGACTCAAATGGATTTAGTAGAAGAGCAACTGCGCAACAGCAAGACCATCGCCGTGGTTGGCTTGTCCGACAACCCGGACCGAATCAGCTACCGAGTATCCAAATACATGCAGTCCCAAGGTTACCGGATTATCCCCGTCAACCCCATGATTCAAGAGGCATTGGGGGAGACGAGCTACCCGGACCTAAAATCTGTCCCGGAACCGATCGACATGGTGGACATATTCCGGCGTTCCGAGTTGGTGGCCCCGGTGGTGGATGAGGCCATAGAGGTGGGCGTCAAGTATATCTGGATGCAAGATGGGGTCGTTGACGCTGTGGCTGCCGCCAAATCCGAGGCTGTTGGCATTCCAGTCATCATGGACGATTGAACCCTCCGCCAGCATCGCCGCCGGTTCGGCGGCTAAAAGGCCAGCGAGTAACTCACTCTCCACGACATCGGAAGCTTCCACAGGAGGTCACTAACCCCACCTCCGAGCGCTCCAGCCGTCTTTTCGGCCTGAGTTGGAAAGACAACACTTCTAGTTGACAGTCTTGAAGTCAGTCCTTAATATCCCCATATTAGGCTCTACAGCCACAATCCTGCCTTTGGCGGGCACAAACTAACTCTGACAAGATTCAGTAAATTCCCGTATACCCGGCGGATACTCCAGCGGATACTCCAATAGGAGAGAGAAAATGGCCAGTGAAGATATCCAATTGATGGCCCACCTGATGCGCCGCGCCGGATTCGGCGCCAGCTACGAAGAATTGGAACGGCGAGCGGCCAAGGGATACGAAGCCACAGTGGAAGAACTGCTAAATCCCGAAGAGCAGCCCGACTTGGACATGGATATCCTCCAGCGTTATTACGTCGAATGGAAGGAAATGAACGCCTTGGAGGTTAATCAGGCCTACCTGACCTACAGAATGATTAACACCCCTAGGCCTCTTCAAGAGAAAGTCGCGCTTTTTTGGCATGGCATTCTCTGCTCAGGAAACTCCAAGTGCGAACATGGTGGACAGATACAAGTCCAGATAGATATGTTCCGCCAGTTGGGTATGGGCAGCTTCCCCAAATTGCTGCTGGAGTTGTCCTTGGACCCGGCGATGGTGTTTTACTTGGACAACTGCATGAGCCATAAGCACGCCATCAATGAGAACTACGGTAGAGAGCTACTTGAGTTGTTCTCCTTGGGTGTGGGCATGGACGGCCACCCCAATTACTCGGAAGAGGACGTGAAGTCCTGCGCTAGGGCTTTCACCGGCTGGACAATCACCAACGCCATTCCTCGTTACCCATACGGTCGTTACTACGCAGGGTTTATCTTCAACGATGGAGACCACGACGCCGAGGAGAAGACTTTCTTGGGCGAGACCGGCAATTGGAATGGCGAGGACATCATAAATATCATTGCTCGCCAGCCAGCCGCCGCCAGATTCATTTCCAGGCACCTCTACAATTTCTTTGTGGCCGATGAAACCCAGATACCTTCTTGGCAGGACAGTCCTCCCAGAGACATGGAGGCCATCAAGCTACTGGAGGCGGAGTATTTCCGGTCCGACTACGATATTCGGTCCATGCTCCGGGTCCTGTTCAATTCCGACTTTTTTAAGAATGCCCGGTTCGCCAAAGTCAAAAGCCCAGCAGAAGCGGTTATCAGCACCTTGCGCATCGTGGGAGACTTCACCACACCCAAGCCTGGCCTTCACCAGATGGCCATGGAGATTCGCTACATGGGGCAAGACCTGATGAACCCGCCCACGGTGGAAGGTTGGCACACGGGGCAGGAGTGGATTGATAGCGGAACGCTGGTTGAGCGCATCAACTTTGCCGCCGACCAAGTGGGCAACACCAGCCTGCCGGGAGTAAAAATCATCATCAGCCGATTGTCGGCCGACGAGCGGGCTCAGTCGCCGGAGGGCTTGGTGGAAGCTTGCTTGGACATGCTGGGTACCTACAAGCTACCCGAGGAGACCCACAAGGAGTTGGTGGACCACGTTGCCAAGGGCGGCCAGCTTCAGCCGGACAGCCAAGAGTACGCTGGGCGGGTGGGACAAGTGCTGCAACTCATCGTCGCTACGCAGGAATACCAGTTCGCTTAGAAAACTGGTAGAAGACTGGTACAAGACAGATAGAACACCGGATAACCAATTCAAATAAAAAATCAATAAGAATTTGGAGCGGCAAATGGGCCGATTAGATGGCAAGGTAGTTCTGATTAGCGGTGGGGCAAGGGGTCAGGGGGCCACTGAAGCAAAAATGATGGCCAACGAAGGGGCCAAGGTGGTCTTCGGAGACATCCTGGGCGACGAAGGCAAGAAGGTTGAAGCCGAGATTGCCGAGCTGGGACTTGAAGCCACCTACGTTCACCTGGACGTTACGAAGGAGGCCGATTGGATATCGGCTGTCGAGACCGCCGTCAACCGGTACGGCAAGCTGGATATTTTGGTCAACAATGCGGGAATCCTGATTCGTAAGAGCATCGAAGAGACCACTGAAGAGGATTGGGACCGCATCATGGCCATCAACGCCAAGGGCGTGTTTTTTGGCACCAAACACTCCATTCCGGCCATGCGCCAGGCAGGAGGGGGCTCGATAGTTAATATCTCATCCACTGCCGGTCTGGTTGGCAGTTTGGACGGGTCGCCCAGCTACACAGCCACCAAGGGGGCGGTGCGGCTGTTCACCAAAGCGACAGCGATTCAATACGCCAAAGAAAACATCCGCTGCAATTCGGTCCATCCCGGTCCCATCGACACCGAGATGATTAAGGACACCATGTCCGACCCGGAGCGAATGGAGCGGCGCATGCAGCGCCTGCCGTTAAAGAAGATTGGAACCGTGGAAGATATTGCCTACGGGGTGATATACCTGGCCTCCGACGAAGCATCATTCGTCACCGGGTCTGAACTGGTCATAGACGGAGGCACCACCGCTGAGTAAGTGACCTTCTGCGCTCAGCAACGTCCTTCGACAGGCTCTATATGAGCGGCAAGTGTTCCCGGTTTCGCGGATAATAGAATCAGGCAAGGAGCATTAAATGACTTCCAACAAGAGAGACCCGGTGTTGGTGGTGCTTCAACTCTCCGGCGGGAACGACGCCCTGAACACCGTGGTTCCTTACGGTGACCCAAACTACACAGACAACCGGCCAGCGGTGCGGGTTCCCGAAGACCAGGTTCTTCAGATTGATGACTACATCGGGCTTCACCCGTCCATGGGCCCGTTGAAAGACCTCTACGATCAAGGGAAGATGGCCATAGTCCAAGGCATAGGCTATCCCAACCCCAACCGTTCCCACTTTCGCTCGATGGATATTTGGCACACCTGTGAGCCGGACAAGATTGGGACCGAAGGCTGGATGGGCAGAGCGATTCGAGAACTGGACCCCAAGGGCGAAAACGTGTTGACCGGCGTCAATTTTGGCCGGGGACTGCCCAGGGCCTTGGCTGCGCCGGAAGTGCCGGTGGCCTCAGTGGGCAACTTGGAGACTTACGGTGTGCTCACGGGCATCAACGATGACCAACGGGGAGAGGCTTTGGACATCTTTGCTCGCATGTATTCTCCAGCCATCGGCCGCAGCACGGTCACCGATTATCTATCCCGTACCGGCACCGATGCATTACATGGGGCGGACACTCTCAGCACCGCACCGGAGAAGTACTCATCCACCGTGGAGTACGGCAACAACTCGGTGGCCCAATACATGAGGAACATCGCCCAAGTCCATCTGGCGGAGTTGGGTACCCGGGTGCTGTACACCACCGCGCCCTATAACAGCTTTGACACCCACGCCGGCCAGCTTACCGCCCACTCGAACCTTTGGACCGGCGCTTCCAATGCTGTCAGAGATTTCTACCAAGACCTGAAAGAACATGACGCTTCCGACAGTGTGGTCATCTTGATTTTCACCGAATTCGGCCGCCGGGTTCACGATAATGGCTCAGGCACGGATCACGGCTCCGGCGGTATGGCATTCGTGGTAGGAGATGCTGTCAAGGGCGGCCTTTACGGAGAATACCCTTCTCTGGCGACGGACAAGCTGCTGGAAGGAGACCTTCAATTCAACAACGATTTCCGGGGCCTCTATTCCACTCTGCTAGAGCGATGGATGGGTCTGGACGCTAAACCTATCGTGGGCGGCGCTTTTGAGCAGATGGAATTTATTTAGGCGTTAGCTTTCAGCAAATCAACGTGATTTCAGGAAATTCTCAGCTAAGTGTGAGAGATAATGACAACTCAGACAGTAACTCCATCGTTCCAATACAGCCACAGCATTGGCCGAGGGGAATTCAGTGGGCCCGGGTTCCGCAATCCGGTGGCTTTGGCCCGAGGTGAAGGCGGATTGATGTACGTGGTGAGCCGTTCATACGAATACCGGCCCGATGGCAAACGGGTGACCATCTGCACCGTGGATGAAGAGTATGTAGGTGAGTTCGCCCGGGGTGTAACAACGGCTGGCGACACCAGCATAGTAGCATCGGACGGCTCTCTAATCTGGCCAACGGCCATCGCATTAGACTCCAACCAGAATGTTTACGTAGCCGACGAGTGGTTGAACCGAATTTCTATCTTCGACAAAGACGGCGAATGGCTGGGCAAGTGGGGCACCGAGGGCAGCGGCGACGGTGAGATTGACCGCCCTTCCGGTTTGGCCTTTGACGGCGATGACAACCTTCTGCTGGTGGACAGCGTCAACAGCCGAATCCAAAAGTTCACCAAAGACGGGAAATTCCTGGCGAAATGGGGTTCGGAAGGCAGCGGCGAGGGTCAATTCAAGCTTCCTTGGGGCATCGCCGTCGACTCGGATCAGAATGTTTACGTGGCCGATTGGCGCAATGACCGCGTCCAGAAATTCACTACTGATGGTCAGTTCCTGATGAGCCTGGGTCACTCGGGAAACGGAGACGGGCAACTCGACCGGCCCACCGGTGTCGCCGTCGACAAACAGGGTTATATATACGTGGCCGATTGGGGCAACGATCGTCTGCAGGTTTTCTCCCCAGAAGGCGACTTCGTGGCCAAGCTTACCGGCGACGGTACGATTTCCAAGTGGGGGAAGGACAAACTGGACGCCAACGTTGAGATGTGGCATGAGCGAGAGATAGCCCAAGGGATAGAAAGAGAGAAGCTTTTCTGGGGGCCCATAGCCGTCTCCGTGGACGCTGAAGACAGGGTCTTCGTGGTGGAGTCGGCCCGCAACCGCATTCAGGTTTACCAGAAACAAGAGCCGGTATTCTTTGGCGGCAGGCTGTGATTCTCCGATAGAACCATAGCACCAGAACCGTTACCCGCAAAACTGCAGGCCGTAGAATTCCTAAAGCCTGCCATGGAATCTGTTCCTGACCAACGTGCATCTAATTGTTGCGGACCGTGCCCCGATATCCAGGTGAATTGCATCATTGGGGTATATAATTGGAGCCAATGATTATCAATATATCGTTGGCAACTCGATCCTGCCGAGCCCGCAACCGTGGGACGATGGACCTAGATGGACGATAGAGAATCAAGGCATCAAAGCGCTTACTCCCACCGGGCCGAGGATCACCACCATCCCGGTTCGCCCCACTCTGCGTCGAATAATACCGTAGAGCTTTACCAGGCGGTTTTCGACCATTCCAATGACGCTATCTTCGTCATAGATCCGGAGGAAGACTGCATCGTCGACGCAAATCCCCGGGCCTGCGCCATGCTTGGCTACACTCGTGAGGAACTGCTGTGCCTACCCATCTCCGCTATTCACCCCAGTGAGATGGCCGTGCTCCAAGCATTTGCCCAGTCCGTATTTGACAATGGCAGAGGCTGGACCAACGAGCTAAGTTGCCAAACCAAACTTGGAGAATTATTGCCTGCGGAAATTTCTGCGTCTGTCATTCAATTCAACCACGAAGATGCTTCTGGGCATGCTGTCGAGAGACGCCACATAATCTCCATGGTCCGGGACATCACCGAGCGTCGCCAAGCCGAGGCCGCCGAGCGGGAACTGGCCTTGGTGGAGGAACGCAACCGCCTGGCCAGGGAGATCCATGACTCATTGGCCCAAGGCCTGACCGCTATCATCTGGCAACTTAACGCTTCAGAGATGGTAGTAAAGGCGGGTGGAGAATCAGCGCGGGAGAGCCTGAACAAGGTCCGGGATCTTGCCAAAGAGTCATTGCAAGAAGCCCGGAGGTCGGTTTGGGACCTGCGTAGCGGCCCACTAAAAGGGCTATGGCTGGTAGAGGCTTTGGAGAAGGAGACAGCCAAAATTGCGGGCTTGAATCTACGCTCCGCATTTAACGTCACCGGGAACGAGCGGGTCATGCCGGGAGGAGTGGAAGCGGCGGTTTTGCGTATATGTCAGGAAGCGCTGGCAAACGTGCTGAAACACGCCAATTCCAGCCAGGTTACGGTAACGGCAGCCTATCTGAAATCTGGGATTCAATTGACTGTCACCGACAACGGGATCGGCTTTGACTCTGGCATTCCTCTCCAATGGGACAAGGAGAAGGGCGGTTTCGGCCTGATTAGCATGCGGGAGCGGGCCCAGCTATTGGGTGGCGATTTGTCGGTCAAGAGTTCACTCATCGGCGAGGCGAAGGGAAGCGGGACCGTTGTGGTCGCTACAATTCCTGCCCCTGGGGAACGGCAACCCACTCCCGAAAAACAGCCCGAGGCCACCGATGACTAGCAAGGCAAAAGAATCCATCAGAGTATTGATAGTAGACGATCACGCAATAGTCAGACAGGGCCTCGCTACAGTTTTGGACCAGCAAGAAGACCTGATTGTGGTGGGTCAGGCCGTAGATGGGGTCGATGCAGTGGCTCAGGCGCAGGAGTTGCTGTCCGATATTATCCTCATGGACTTCCAGATGCCTCAGATGGACGGTGTGGAGGCTATAAGACGGATAATAGGCGAGAGAACCGGCAGCAGAATCATTATTCTAACTACCTATGCCACCGACGAGTACATATTCAGCGGCATCGAAGCTGGAGCCCAAGGTTACCTGCTCAAGGATTCTCCCCCCGATGAGGTGGTCACGGCAATCAGGACGGTGCACCAAGGGGATTCCATGATTCAACCCCGGGTGGCCAGCAGGCTCTTGGACCGGTTGGGCCAATTGAGTCACGCCCATCCCCCTGAAACCCTACTTTCCGTCCGGGAGATTGAAGTGTTGCAGGTCATGGCGACAGGTGCGGCCAACAAAGAGATCGCCAACCAACTCCAAATCGGCCAGAGCACCGTGAAAACCCACATCGTCCGCATCTTCAACAAGCTGGGTGTCAATGGCCGTCTGGAGGCCGTGTCCGAAGGCGTCAAGAAAGGCATAATCGAGCTTTAACGTCATCGCTCCGGGTCCGAGAGCACACTCGGCACCCCCGTCATTCCAGCGCAGGCCGGAATCCAGAGTCCACCTCATCCCCACCATCTCCTCGGCGCCGGCTTGCGCCGGTGCAACGAATTGGTTCTTTCGATCAATTTCACAATAGACCGGCAATACACCATGTAGCCCAAGAGGTTGACTGCGTTGTCAACCTCTTTTCTTTTTGCGTTCAGCGCGGTAGTGGATGTGCCCCCGCTTCACGCCATATAGCATAAGCGTAATAAGTTCTCCGCATGCCCAGGAGCAGAACCAACAACCAGACCGAAGTTTCCCAGAGGTTCCATGATTCGAGTACTGATTGCAGAAGATTCACCCAATATCCGGGACAGCCTCTCCGGTCTCATCTCTCTGGAACCGGACATGGACTTGGTTGGCGCAGCCGGAGATGGCTTGGAGGCGGTGGAGAAGGCCGATGCCTTGCGGCCCAACGTAGTAATCATGGACGCGCAAATGCCCAAGCTGGACGGTGTCGAAGCGACTAGGAGAATCAAGAAGAGCCAACCTGAGGTGGGGATT
This sequence comes from Dehalococcoidia bacterium UBA1141, assembly GCA_002311385.1. GTDB lineage: Bacteria > Chloroflexota > Dehalococcoidia > Lucifugimonadales > UBA3495 > UBA1141. The sequence goes on from DCAE01000042.1 coordinate 35,222, forward strand.
TTGTTTTTCAGCGTTTTTACCGACTATGTGGAAGAGAGCATCGCCGCCGGTTCCGACGGTTATGTGACCAAAGACTGTAGCCCAGCGGACCTATTTTCCGAGATTCGCCGCATTGCGGCTGCCGGGAATTCCAAGAGCTAGGAACCGGTGTTGCAAAACACCTTGGTGAAATCAGCGCCCAAACCTTGCATCACTTTTAAGAGTTTGGCCAAATATCTGGAGATTGTTTCAATGACGGATTCGATTTCAGCGCTACCAGCCTGCAATATGACTAATCTGGCAGACGCCACGAACCGGTCCCAGGAGTCTCAAGATGCCTTCTCCCAAGTTGTGGGAGATTACGCCGATTTCGCGTACAACGTTGCCTTCCGCATGTTGCGAAACACCGAAGACGCTGAGGACGCCGTGCAGGAAGCCTTCATTTCCGCCTACCGCTCTTTTGCCAGGTTCAAGGGCGAGTCCAAAGTATCTACTTGGCTCTACCGCATCGTGGTAAACGCCTACTTGATGAAGATTCGCAAAGAGAAATCCAGGTCCAAGTACCTGCTTGAAACGGACTACAACGATGAAATAATCAGCGACTGGGGCAACGACCCCGAGCAGGCTGCGGTTAACGGAGAGTTGAGAGGTGTGGTGGAAGCGGGCCTGGACATACTATCTCCAGACGTGAGGGCCGCTGTGGTGCTGAGGGACGTTCAGGGCGTTTCCACCGAGGAAGGAGCAGAGGCACTGGATCTGTCGGTATCAGCCTTCAAGTCCCGTCTGCACCGTGGCCGTCTGTTGCTACGCCAGCACATCGACGGATACCTTGTGAATGCCAGGGCCTAGGGCCTTGCCTCAGGCGCCTGCGGCGTCGAGACGCAGGAAAGAACCACCAATCCACAATCCTGCAACGCCGGAGTGCTGGGCCAGAGTGCTGGTCTTAGCATATTATGGTTAAGACCTGACCCAATGCCATCAAGTGAGATTGGTATTCCGGCGACCTCCGTCAAGTTGACCTCCACCTTGCCTCTGCCTATAATCCCTCCATTGCCCAACACGGTCGCCTACAACGGCGGACAGCCCCTTCGCTGTTTAGCTCAGCCAAGTCTGGCTTGGCCGTGATTAGCCACTTACAGGAGCCCTTATGGCGGACCAAGCCTTATCCGACATCAAGGTATTGGATTTCAGCCACGTTATTGCCGGTCCTTACTGCACCAAGCTCCTAGCCGATTACGGCGCGGACGTAATCAAAGTGGAGCGGCCCGATACCGGCGATGGAGCCAGAAGGTTGGGACCTTTCCCCGATGATGTGCCAAACGGCGAGCGAAGCGGGCTTTTTCTCCACCTGAACACCAACAAGCGGGGTATCACCCTAAACCTGAAAGCCGCTGCGGCCAGGGATATCGTGTTTCAACTGGTCAAAGAAACCGACATCGTGGTCGAGAGTTTTCGTCCGGGAACCATGGCTGCTCTGGGCTTGGACTACACCACCCTCAAGAAGCTGAATCCTCAGCTGATAATGACCTCAGTTTCCAACTTCGGCCAGACCGGCCCATACCGCGATTTTAAGGGTTCGGAGATCATCTTCTACGGCATGGGCGGCGCAATGTTCGCCACCGGCTTTGATGACCGGGAACCCATCAAA
>DCAE01000042.1:36941-40970 GCA_002311385.1 Dehalococcoidia bacterium UBA1141
GGCGCCAAGGGCGATGACTTGGGCCAACAGGTGGACATCTCTATCTTCGAGACCCAGATAAGTAGCCAGGACCGGCGCACCTCCGGACTGGTTGGACATCAATATACAGGCGAAGTGTCTCCTCGACGTCCTCTGTCTACGGCAGGGTACCCATTCGGCATTTGGCCGTGTCAAGACGGTTATTTCGAGTGGTTTGGTGGGCTGTTGTACTTTCCTCGAGTGGTCGCCATGCTGGGCAACCCGGAGTTTTTACAGGAACCCAGGTGGTATACGCCGGAGGCCCAAAGCGACCCCGATCTGGTGGATGAATTCAACGCCTATTTTCTTGGTTGGTGCCTGGAACGCACCAAGATGGAACTATGGGAAATAGGTCAGTCCAATAACGTCATAAGCGCACCGGTAAACACGGTCGAAGACGTGCTCAGCGATCCTGAATTCAACAAACGCGGCGCATTCGCCATGATGAACCACCCGGAAGCGGGCGAAGTTCGCATCCCGGGTCGGCCTTTCATCATGAGCGAGACCCCATGGGATTTGCGTCGCCCCGCGCCCACGTTGGGGCAGCACAATGAAGAATTACTCACCGGCTTGGGATACAGCCGGGAAGATGTGATTCAGCTGAGGCAACAAGGCGCTATTTGAGACCCCAAATTGAGCGATTGACAAATGCGGCCAGCTAAGCCCGGCCAACTAAATTCGGAGGAATTTACCTATGCCCGCAGACTTGGTGGAATTTTGGGAGCGCACCAAGAAGGAATTGGCCAAGACGGAATTGAACGCCAGTCTGGAAGAAGTCCCCGACCTGAGCGGTCGCGATTACACAACATACGGTGTGGCCATGGACAGTTTTCAAGGCCACCGTATCCGAGCTTGGTACACGGTCCCCAAAGACGCTAGCGCCAAGCGTGGATTGCCAGCAGTGCTGGCGGTGCCGGGCTACGGTGGAGTCAAGCCTATTCCTACCTATCTGGCCACCGCCGGTTTTGCCATTCTCACGCTGTTTCCACGAGGGCAGGGAGAAAGCCTTGAAGAGTGGGAACTGGAGTTCGGGACAAAACTCACATACCACATCGAAGACAAAGAAGAGTACTACTACCGCGGAGCCTACATGGACTGCCTGCGCGGTCTGGATTTCCTGTGCTATAGGCAAGAGATAGACTCGGAACGCCTGGGTATGTGGAGCCGGAGCCAAGGCGGAGGTCTGACTCTAGCCACGGCGGCTCTGGACTCTCGCCTCCAAGTGGCGGTGGCCGAAGAGCCATTTCTGTGCAACTACCCGGTTGCCATCGACGTGGAAACGAGACCCTATTTGGAACTGGGGGAGTACCTGGCGCAACACCCGGAGCAACGACAATCTATGTTGCAAACGTTGGCGTACTTCGACCCATTGAATCTGGCCGAATCTATCAGATGCCCGATTTTGATGGACATAGGCATGAAAGACCCTACCTGCCCTTATCCGACAATCATGCCGGTGTTTGAGAAGATTCCCGGCCCCAAAGCGATTCATGTCTACCCGGACCTAAACCACAACCCTTGCACCGATTTCAACGCCCACGCCATGAGTTGGTTGCGCAGATACCTGGGAGCCTAGCTGGAAAAAGGCTATATAAACTTCGGTTTGAATTTGCTTGGAGTCAGAACTAAGGCAAAAGGGAGAAAAATGCCTAAACTACCACTGGAAGGTGTCAGGATTCTGGACATGACGCTGGTTTGGGCCGGGCCGTATACCACGACCTTGCTGTCGGACTTGGGAGCCGAGGTGATACGCATCGAGTCCCGCCAGTTCTTTCCGCCTCTTACCAGGGGAGTGATGGCTCATCCCACCCCGGCGTTTGTGGAGGCCATGCCATTGTTCCTGGCCGGTCTGCCCCACAGAGAAGTGGGCGAGAGGCCCTGGAACCGCTGGCCCTTGTTCAACTCTCATGCAAGAAACAAACGAAGCATGACCGTCGATATGCTGAGGCCCGAAGGCAAAGAGATTTTCAACCGGCTGGTGGCGGTCAGCGACGTGCTGGTCGAAAACAATCCCACTGAGACCATGGAGAAGTTGGGGATAAGCTACGAATCGCTGACTCAAATCAAGTCCGATTTCATAATGCTTCGCATGCCGGGCTTCGGGAATTCGGGCGCATATAAGAACTACCGGGCGGTGGCGCCAATGAACGAAGACGTAGCCGGCCACAACACGCTACGGGGTTACACCGACATGGATCCCACGGGTGTTACATCGGTCTACGCCGCCGATGCCGCTTCGGGAGCGGGCGGCGCGTTCGCCATATTGTCCGCCCTAAATTATCGGCGCCGCACCGGCAAGGGGCAACTGGTGGAACTAGCCCAAGTTGAACATTTTCTGCCCTATCTGGGGCAGGCAATCATGGATTTCACCATGAATCAGCATTTGCAGACAAGCTTGGGTAATCGCCATCCTTACGCAATCCAGGGCTGCTACCAATGCTCGGGTGAGGACCGGTGGGTTTGTATCACGATATACAACGAAACGGATTGGGACGCCTTCTGCGGCATTTTGGAGAACCCAGAATGGACTCGAGAGGAGAAATTCGCCGATCCATTGAGCCGTTTGCGGCACCATGATGAAATCGACCAGCACATCGCGGATTGGACGAGCCGGATTGACCACAACCAAGTAATGCGGAGGCTACAGGAAGCTGGCGTGGCAGCCGGGCAGGTGTTGGATGAGCGAGACGCCTACAACGACCCGCACCTCCGAGACCGCGGCATCTTCGAAGAGGTCTATCAGGAAGACACGGGGACGCATGAATATCCTGGCGCCCCTTTCAAATTGTCGGAAACCCCAGCGTCCATTCGACGCGGCCCCGTGAGGTTGGGCGAAGACAACGAGTACGTCTACAAAACTCTATTGCAGTATTCGGATGAGGAATACGCGAAGCTGGAAGAATCGGGACACATCGGGATGGACTACGCTGAGGGTGTGCCCTAAGCGGTGGGCCACCTAACACGCCTCGGCCCGTATAGCGAGTGGACACCCACTCGAATGCCCCCAAGTTTCTTCGACGGGTACAGACCTTCGGGCAATTACGCGTCTGCGAGCGTATCATCAAATCAATCTTGAAATTTTCGGGTATTTCATCAATCCCATATTTCGGACTTTAAGGTTTCGTTAATTCAAGGAATTCTAGTAATGACCTTTCCGGCTACATACACGGCAATGTTTCGAGTATTGGCGTTGTTTCTGGCTTTGACCGCTGTGGGATGTGCCGCATCGACAGCGCCCAATGATTTAGAAAAGACCTCCCCCTCTCCACTATTGAACAGAGGTGACGGCAACTCACTGGCTCCATTGTTCGTTCTGCCCAGCGCCTTGGGCGGCGAGGTATCCTTAGAAACCTATGTTGGCGAGAATAATGTGGTGCTGGTGTTTTATACGGGTTTCTGGTGACGCTCTTGCCGAGCACATCTCGTGGAGTTGCATGAGGAATATCAGGCGATATCGGAATTGGATGCCCAAGTGATTGCTATCAGCGCCGAGGATTTGTCATTGGCGGAAGCGGCGGTGGAGCATCTGGGCTTGCAATTTCCGGTCCTGTACGACCTGGACGGAGAGGTGTCCCAGCAGTACCAGGTGTATGGACTTTTGGACAAGGGCATGACAACGCCCGCTACATTTTTGCTGGACTAAGAAGGTAGAGTCCGCTGGCATTACGTGGGAAAATCTCATACCGACAAGCCGGCCTTGGAGCGGATACTGTCGGAGCTGAAGTCGATAGAACAGGGATAGCTTTAGGTTTCGTTAGGAAAACCCTTCGACAGGCTCAGGACGAACGGTAGGGTGCCCCACCGCGTCTCCAGGCTTTGCTTATCCTTAACAGCAGACTTTGCTTGGGCTATACTTGCGCCGAGTTTCAGGGGAAAGCCGCAAGGAGGGTGCCATGAGCGATCCGGTCGTAGAGACGACCGCCGGCAAGGTCCGCGGCTACACGTCAAAGGCGATTCAGGTCTTTAAGGGCATCCCCTATGGCGGCCCGACGGGAGGGCGCAATCGCTTCT
>DCAE01000122.1:0-4266 GCA_002311385.1 Dehalococcoidia bacterium UBA1141
CTGGGAAAATTGAACAGGTAGCTAAGAGAGAGTCCCGCTCCTAGAATTGCAGAAATAGAGGAGCAGGACATGAAACAAACACGGGAAGTGCCCCTGTTGTGGAAAGAGTCAACGAGAATCGAAAGGCCTGGAGTATCGCCCGAGATCAAACGACCTTTTCCGTCATACTTGCAAGAGACGCTGGCCCATGGAATTGGACTTAGCCGATTTGCAGCGTGAATCCTCACTTTCTCGACCGCCCGTACCAGATACCGGCCCCCGCGAGGATTTTGACATCGCACCACTCCGCAACACGGCTGGGTTACCGAAAGAGACCCGAAAGTTGAGACGATTGCTTAAGCGCATATGGTTGCGACGGTGACTATGCAACTCGACGTAGGAAATGCCAGACGTTATAAAATGCGCACGACTCTACGCGACTACGCAGTGCGTTCTGCGTGTTATTTGGGCAGGCTCATCAGCGGGGACTCGAACCGTAATGGGGCGCATCGCCGCAGAACGGCGGATAACGGCAGTAGCGGCCACTGAGTCCATGTCGGCCTGACTTGTTGATGGTAACTAGGAGTCTCTTAGATTGAGTGTTACCCTTTCGTGTTAGCCAAGAAAATAGTGGCAATCTTCTGACATTAGTTTTAGTATTGCCTCCACCCGTTCGGGACTCGAGCCTAAAAATCGGCAAGCAGATCGCCTGCCAGATTAGGCCGACAAGATCACCACTCCGGTGCAATCACTCGAAACATATAGAACTTGATGGGCGAGGATTACGGAGGATTACGATCGTAAGGTCCTGTGGATTCAGTAGTGACTATGATTAACGGCGTAATTCTGTCGGGTAGTTTTTGATTCAGTTCGTTCAAGTCCCCCTCAGTGCCGTCACTGGTACAAAAACCACGTTAGAGGCGAAATGCAACGGTATATTCTAGTCCGCTTAGCGCAAGGGTTGCTTACTCTCCTGGTTTTAAGCATGGCAGTGTTCTTGAGCTCGCATCTGACCGGTGACCCTGCACTATACCTATTGGGTCCAGAGGGCACCCAGGAGGATTATGAGCAGCTCAAGAAGAACATCGGACTAGACAAACCTCTTCCCGTGCAATACGTAGTTTTCTTGGGTAATGTAGTCCGGGGAGATTTTGGCACTTCACCTATTACGGGCCAGTCGGCACGAGACACGCTCATGGAACGATTGCCGGCTACACTGCAGTTAGCCGGGGTTGCGTTCCTACTAACCCTAATCGTGGGTATTCCTTTGGGTGTCCTATCTGCGGTGAAACGCGATTCCATCTTCGATCACTTGGGAAAGTTCTTCGCGGTGCTGGGCATTGCCGCGCCCAGTTTTTGGGTAGCGATCATGCTCATTATGTTGTTCGGTGCTATACTCGGCTGGCTTCCCACCTTTGGCCGGGGAGGCATAGACCACTATATTCTTCCCGCCTTCGTTCTTTCGTGGGGAGGTATGGCTGGGATTGTTCGCCTGGTACGCTCCAGTATGCTGGAAGTCTTAGACACCGAATACGTTAAATTTGCGCGTGTCAAAGGCCTCCCCGAGCAGATGGTTATCTACAAGCATGCCCTGAAAAACGCTGTCATTCCGGCCCTTACCTTTAGTGGACTGACTCTCGCGGGATTGCTCAACGGCTCGGTGGCGATTGAAGTGGTCTTTGCCTGGCCGGGAATCGGTCGATTGTTGCTTCAGGGAATCACTCAACGGGACTTTCCCATCATTCAGGCCACTGTATTGGCGGCAGGACTCTTCTACGTTGTCGTATCCTTGGTCGTGGACATCCTGTACGCCTATGTGAACCCACGAATCAGGTACGAATAGCAAGGTGCGCAATGGTAACCGCAAGTAACGCTGAGGTTGGGGAAGTCTGGTGGCGGTTAGCGTACCGGCGGGTCAGGAATCTCAAACTGCCTTGGATCTCTGTATTCATCATGCTTATCCTACTGGTCTGCGCCGGTTTTGCCCCGTTGGTTGCACCCCATGACCCCACTGAAATTAATATACTGGATGGCAAATTGGCCCCCGGCGAAAACCTAAACTATCCTCTAGGTACCGACATCCTTGGGCGGGACATGCTGAGCCGCCTGATTTATGGTGCCCGCACCACCGTATTTATCAGCCTGGTGGCTCTCGGCACCGGTGCCCTGGCAGGCACTGTGATTGGCTTGGTAGCCGGTTTTCGGGAGGGGTGGTTCGATGCGATTACCATGCGTGCTGCCGACGCTGCCCTTGGGTTTCCCACCATTCTGGTTGCCATGGTCATTGTGGTCATCATGGGGGCCGGCATCGAAAGCATAATTCTGGCTGTATTATTGACGGTTTGGGCGCGGTTTGCCCGCATGATTCGGGGGGACGTGCTGAGCATAAAAGATATGGACTACATCACGGCCGCCAAGATCGCTGGGGTTTCCATGCCCATGATTATCTGGCGGCACGTCTTCCCTAACACAGTAAATACCCTGATGATCATAACCAGTCTTCAGGTGGGACAGGTCATCCTGTTGGAGGCGTCTCTAAGCTTTCTGGGCTTGGGCCTGCCGGTTGGTGAGCCGGCTTGGGGCATTATGGTGTCGGAAGGAAAAGCCGTCATTCTGGATGTCTGGTGGCTGTCTCTTTTACCTGGCGTTGCCATTACCGTAGTGGTGTTGGCGTTCAATTACTTTGGGGACTGGATGCGGGACGCCCTGGACCCCAAGTTGAGAAGGCTCTAGCATTCCTATCCCGCTATGCCCCAGTTGGATCGTCCGATGATTCGACTCCCAAAGAATATGTACTCTGTCATGAGACTCTCCTCTGACGATAGTTCAAATCAACGGAGCAGCGGCAAGCAAAATTTTGGATATATCAGTGATATCGACTAACCCCAGAAAACTGAAATTGAGTGAAATCCCTTTGAGAATAAGGAGGAACCAACAGCAACCGCCTAATATACTCTGGACATTGGCCAAAACTACTTTTGATTGGAGGAGATTGCATGTCCGTAAAGATTATCCTAGGACTAATCCTGGCACTGGTGTTGGCTTGCGGTAGTTCCGCTACATCCACGCCAAGCGGTGGCGACGCGCCCACTGCTGTTTCAGGCGGAACATCCCAGCCTACGGCTATGCCTCAAGCGACCGACGTTCCGACTGGGGGCAGGGTTTATTCCACCGAACTCAAGATCATGGTGGGGGACCTCGGGAGTGAACGGTTCGATGTCGGTTACTCGCTGGGGCTGGCGGGGGATCTCAACTATGGACGAATCATGCACGGGTTTCTCATATCCGACAATGCAGAACGAGAGATGGTGCCAGGTATCGCCAGCGCCTGGAATCTCTCCGAAGATGGCTTAACCTGGACCTTCACCATTCGTGAAGGCGTGAAGTGGCAGGACGGGACGGAATTAACCCCGGAAGACGTGCTGTGGACGTTCCAACACCTCTATGGCCCTCAAGCGAAGGATTTCATCATCGCTCCTTCGGCGCTTAGGATGTCTCGTCAGGCCGGAGGTATTGAGTTGAACGGACGGGATGTAAGTCTGACCAGCACCATACCCTCTCCGGAAATCGCCAACATTATGTCCGAATCGGGGACTAGTTGGTACCACCTGATGCCCGCCCGAGCCGAGCTTAATGACAGTGACGCCGAGGTGGCTTACGACAACGATCCCATTGGCGCCGGGCCCATGAAGCTGGTAAACCACGTTCGGGCAAGCTCAATGACCTTTGAGCGGTTCGACGACTTCTACTACCAGCCCGACAACGGTTTCCCCGAGGACAAGAGAATCCCCTTCGACACAGTGACTCTATTCCTGGTGCCGGAAGAATCTACCAGAGTGTCTGCCATACGAGCGGGAGATGCCGATATTGCCCCGGTCAGTCTGGCGGCCAAGAGCCAACTGGAATCTGGCGGCGGACGCATAGTCTTCGGCTCGGAAGGCAACTATGTATGGGTGCCGCTGATGGGGTGTTGGGCGGATGCCAACTTCCCATGTGCCAAGAAGGAGTTTCGCCAGGCGCTGGCCTACGCTATTGACAAGGAACTCATCCGAGACCAACTTTATGGCGGCCCCGAAGTGTTCCGGGTGAAAGGCTTCGGCGCAGTCACTCCCAGCACCATCGGATACTCCACCGACCTGGACCCCTACCCCTTTGATCCCGATAAAGCCCGAGAGCTTATGGTGGATGCGGGTTATCCCGGCGGCGAGGGGGCGGACAAGGTAGTCCTGCATACCTGGGAGTCCACATCCATGCCATTTCAGACCGAGGCTGCCCAGTTAGTCGCCG
>DCAE01000122.1:4511-7486 GCA_002311385.1 Dehalococcoidia bacterium UBA1141
CGGACGACGATGAAAGAGCGATTGCTTTGGCCGAGCTTTTCAAGGTCGTCCGAGATGAAGCCTACGAGATAGGGGTTGGATACGTGAACATTCCCTGGGGAGTGGGGTCACGTATCGATAACTGGGAACCTTTGTCACTGGCGCCAAATCCCTCTGGTCTTCATACCATAACCCTAAAATAATCGAAGACTAAATTTTTTGATTCCAAGCTCCTTAGGGGACCGGCGAGCAATAATGCGGTTCTCTAAGGAGCTTTTCCTTGCCGATCCGACCGCGGGTTCGATCCTGGGGTTATCAGATGTGGTCCAGGAAGAAAATGCTGAGCCCGCACTTGTAATCGCCTCGACACGCAACCGAAACCTGGGCTCTCAAGACCGATCACAGCAAAATCTCCGAAAGCGGGGAATTTGAGGGAACCGGACGGTATTTGACGCCCTCTGGGCACGGGATTATAGTTGGAGTCATTCCAGCGAGTATCGCGTCCAGTAATCTTGGTTTCACGTGGTGATTACCGGTTACTGTGCCTAAGTTTTTTCCTCGGTGAGTTTCTATATGGCGGCAATTCCGGTCTTAGACGTTCAGGGCTTGAAGACCTATTTCTTCACCCGGTCTGGAGTGGTGAAAGCCGTAGACGGGGTCAGCTTCACTTTAATGCCCGGAGAGACTCTGGGCATCGTCGGCGAGTCGGGTTCTGGGAAAAGTATGACCGCGTTATCGCTGATGCAGTTGGTCCCACAACCGGCAGGACGGATTGTAGAAGGGAGAATTCTGTTCCAGGGTGAAGACCTGCTCCAGAAATCTCAGTCCGAAATGCAGGAAATTCGAGGCCGGGACATTTGCATGATATTGCAGGACCCGATGACCTCGCTCAACCCGGTGTTCACTATCGGCAATCAATTGGTCGAGACGTTGCGGCAAAACAAAGAGCCACACCAGGCCAGTTTGATGGACCGCGCGATAGAGCTGCTGCAAAAGGTGAAAATCCCCTCGCCGGAAATCCGCATGAGCAACTATCCCCACCAGATGAGTGGTGGCATGCGGCAGCGGGTGGTGGGCTCTATCGCCATCGCTGGCGCCCCCAAGGTGCTGATCGCCGACGAGGCCACCACGTCCCTGGATGCTACCATCCAGTATCAATACCTGGCCCTTCTCAAAGAACTTCAAGCTGAGACCGGCATGTCGATAATTTTCATCACCCACGACTTTGGAATCGTTGCCAAGATGTGCGACCGGGTGGCGGTAATGTACGCCGGCCGTATCGCCGAAATCGCCGATGTCCGAGACCTGTTCAACAACCCCGCCCATCCTTACACTGAAGCCCTGATGCGGTCGGTCCCAAACGTGGATGAAGAGGTTGAATACCTCTATTCTATTGAAGGCCAACCCCCGGCATTGGACAATCTGCCGCCCGGTTGCACCTTCGCGCCGCGGTGTCCCTACGTATTTGACCGTTGTAACGAGGCGTTCCCGGATTTGATTCAAGTTGGAGACAGGCATTCGGCCACTTGTTGGAAGCTGGCGGGAAAATAAATTGGCTACAACCTTCGAACAGTCGACTGACACAATAATTCAACTGGACAACTGTCAGAAGTATTTTCCGGTCACCAAAGGGCTGATTTTTCAGCGCTCCATTGGGCAGGTGAAGGCGGTTGATGGGATTTCCCTCCAAATTCGTGAAGGGCAGACCTACGGTCTGGTCGGCGAGTCGGGCTGCGGAAAAACGACCACTGCCAAGATGGTGCTTCAGGTGGAAACGCCTACCGGTGGTCTGATTCGGTTCAACGGCAAGAACATTGCTGATTTCGACGCGGCCGACCGCAAACTCTACCGGTCGTCGGTGCAAGCGGTGTTCCAGGACCCCTGGAGCTCGTTGAACCCTCGATTGAAGGTTGGCTCAATCATTCTAGAGCCGCTTCTGGCCAATCAGCCCATGGGCAAGCATGAAGCCAGAGAGAACCTAGAAAGACTGCTGAGAGACGTTGGCCTACACAACTTCCACGCCGACTATTACCCCCACGAATTCAGCGGTGGACAACGGCAGCGCATCGCCATTGCTCGGGCGTTGTCCTTGCAACCAAAGGTCATCGTGTTGGACGAGCCGGTATCGGCCCTCGACGTATCGATTCGCGCGCAAATAATGAATCTGCTAAAAGAATTGCAAAACCAATACGGTGTGAGCTATCTACTGATCGCACACAACTTGGCGACAGTGCGTTATATGAGTCATTACGTAGGGGTGATGTACCTGGGCAAAATGGTGGAGGAAGCTCCCACCCGTGAGCTGTTCACCAACCCCATGCACCCTTACACCAAGGCCTTGATTTCAGCATCGTTGCCATCTCATCCTGACATTCAACGGGAAGATTTGGTACTGTCGGGCGAAGTTCCTTCGCCCCTCGACCCTCCCTCTGGGTGCTCGTTCCACACCAGATGTCCATTTGTTCTTGATCGATGTCCTGAAGAGGAACCGGTCTTGCGGGAGTTAGCGCCCGGCCACAAAGTGTCCTGCCACCTTTTTTAACACCTAATCCTCATCATCGGGTTAGGTTGTCAAATAGGCTTTGACCTCTATCTACCCACTCCAACGCGCGATTCAGAACTACAGCGTATCGATTGATGTGTACCAAACTGCGCTCCCGCCAATGCGGACAGACGCTCTAACTTGGTTGATTTGGCTCATGACGAGGAGGCCAGACCGGGAGTCCATTGAGTCCATTCGCCTATACCCATCTGTTCCTTAGACGTATTACTAAATTGCCGTAGCCCCGGGGTGAAAATGGAACGCCCACCCGTTGCCACATATGCAAGCCGCTCCACGGTTGTTCGTCATTGACACCAAGACACTAAAAGAAAAGGGGCCATAAGCCAGGAAATGCTGCGGCAGATATGATTGGTGTTATATATCGTCTTGGGAAAATTGAGCGATCACCGTCACGGCCATCGCCATAGAGGCGGGCCTTGAGCGCCTGGCATCT
>DCAE01000117.1 GCA_002311385.1 Dehalococcoidia bacterium UBA1141
GGGGATTTAGGGGGATTTCGTCCTCCATTACCATGCTCACTAACTTCCCCTGAAAGGCCGGAAGAAAGCCCGAACTTCCTCGGCCAGCAGTTGCGGTTCTTCCAGTGCTGCGAAGTGACCGCCCTTAGACATTTCGGTCCAGCGTTGGACATTATAGGAACGGTCGGCCCACTCCCTGGGCGGTTTGGCTATCTCTTGGGGAAACAGGGCCATGCCGGATGGCGCATCGACCCGCTCTCCGGGCTGCATGAACCAAGTGTATTTCTGGTTCTCGTAGTACATCCTGACCGACGAGCCTATGGTCTGTGTGACCCAGTAGATAGTCACGATGGTCAAGAGTTCGTCCTTGGTGTAGCTACGCTCAACGTCGCCGCCACAGTCGCTCCATGTGCGGTACTTCTCCACAATCCAGGCGGCCAGGCCGGCCGGTGAGTCGTTGAGACCGTAGGACAAGGTTTGGGGCTTGGTGCCTTGGAGGTGATTGTAGCCTCCCTCGTCCTGCTGCCATTTGGCTCGCTGGTCGATGTGCGCCTGCTCCGCTGGAGTAATCTCAGGCGTGTCCGCGCCCATATAAGGCGTCGGCCTGGTGATTGAGGTCAGGTGAATGCCGTGAAGCTTATCAGGGTGGGCAAAACCCAAACGCGAGGTGACGCCGGCCCCAATATCGCCCCCCTGGGCAGCAAAACGGGGATAGCCCAGGTTCTCGGTCATTAGCTTGGCCCACATGTCGGCCACCAACAGCACCTGCATTCCACGCTCAGTAGGACGGTCGGAAAAGCCGAACCCAGGCAGGGACGGCGCCACCACGTCGAAGGAATCGGCCGAGTCGCCACCGTGGCTTCCAGGGTCTGCCAGAAGAGGGATTATCTTGGACATCTCAAAGAAAGTGCTGGGCCAGCCGTGGGTGATGATTAATGGCATGGGATTTGGGCCCTTGCCCCGCTCGTGGACGTAGTGGATGTTCAGCCCATCCACATTAGTCTTGAAGTGGCTGAATAAATTGAGCTTTTTCTCTTGGGCGCGCCAGTCGAAACTAGTGCGCCAATACTCGACTAACTCTTTGATGTAGTCCAGGTTGCTACCGTAGTCCCAGCCGGAGCCGGGAATCTCGTCGGGCCAGCGGGTTTTCTCCAAGCGGTGGCGCAGGTCGGCCAGCACTTCGTCTGAAATTTCAATCTTGAACGGTGTAACTTCCATGTTTGTTCCCTCATTGCTTCGGAGAATTTAATTAGACTCAGAATGACAGGCGCTAGATTAACCTCGTCCGATATAGGGCATCTTCGTGGCCATGACCGTCATGAACTGGACGTTGGCATCCAGAGGAAGGCTGGCCATGTACAAGATAGCTTGGGCCACGTGGGCAGTATCAAACCTGGCTTCTGGGACAACCTCCCCGTTGGGCTGGGGCATCCCCTGAGCCATGCCCAGCGTGCTATCGGTGGCCGTGTTCCCGATGTCAATCTGACCACAGGCTATGTCGTATTTGCGGCCATCCAAAGACGTGGACTTTGTTAAACCGGTCATAGCGTGCTTGGTGGATGTGTAGGGCGCGGAGTTTGGCCTAGGCGCATGGGCCGAAATGGATCCGTTGTTGATGATTCGTCCGCCCTGCGGGTTCTGATTAATCATCAGCCGGAAGGCCTCTTGAGTGCACAAAAACGCACCGGTCAAATTGACATCCACAACTGCTTTCCAGTCCTCATAGTTAATGTCTTCCAGAAGCGCACGAGGCCCAAACAACCCAGCGTTGTTGAACAAAAGGTCGAGTCGGCCAAATTTTTCCTTGGCGCTGGCGAAAAGGGCACGAACCGACTCAGGATCGCTCACATCGGTGGGCACTACCAGAGCTCGCGAAGATGCTGATCCGGCCTCTACTGCAACTTCTTCGAGCAACTCGGCCCGCCTACCCGCCAGGACTACAGCGTAACCTGCTTCCAACAAAGCCAAGGCGGAGCTTTTGCCTATCCCTGTCCCAGCGCCTGTGACGATAGCGACTTTACCATTTGAACTCGACGAAGGACTCACCGCACATTCCTCCTCTGACATCATCCTGATTCCTGGCAGAATATTTTGTTTCTCAAACGAACGATTCATGTTCGTTCATTAGAATATAGCCACCAGCTTACACGTCAATCTTGTAAACCCGGACGGCATTGTCGTGGAACATGGCGGCCCGCTCACTGGCGGAGTAATTCTTAGAAAGCCGCTTAAAGGCGTTGAAAACCACATTATAGGAATAGGACCTCTTGTCCACTGGGAAATTACTTTCAAACATGCAGCGCTCAGGCCCAAACTGCTCGATGCAATAACCCATCAACGGAGACAGGGCTTGCGCGAGTTCCTCCGAGCCTATGGGTTTGGCTCTGGTGTGCCAATCAAAACCGAACCGTAGCTGACCGACGCCCCCCAACTTCATGACGACGTTGGGGCACCTGGCAACGGTAGCAAGACCCTCACGCCAGGCTGGCAGCACTTCGTCGTCCCGGTTGGCGTAGGGACCATCCCGGAGCAAGCCACCGATATGGTTCAGCACAATGGTCAGGTTGGGCACCTCATTGGCAAAATCCGCCAACTCTTGGAGTTGGGGGAAATACAGGGAGTTTTCCAGGCAGAGGCCCATGTCAGCCAGAACTTTAGCTCCCGCCCGGTACTCAGGGCTGGTTAGCCTTCCCTCGGCGTCCCGGTTCACCACCTCGGGATGGGGGTCCCAACCCACGGAGTGGCGGATCCCGCGGAACCGGTTTGGGCTGGCTGCTTGCATCGCTTCCAACACAGGCCTTACATCCTCTCCCAAATTCAGGTCGGCATGGCCAATAATCGCAGCAGCAGCTCGGCCAGGGCCGTACAGACCGCTGGCGCTGGCTGCAGCCAATCCCTGCACGAATTCCACCTCGCCAACGGCTCGCATCTCTTCAGGCCCGTCGGCGCGGTACATGGACCTGGCCTCGATAAACACAGTGGATCGAACGTTATGTCCGCTGCCGATGTCGGCGGCCAGTTCGTGGAGCAAATACCGATGGTATGGAATATACTCAGCCCGCATATCCCAGAAGTGGTGGTGGGGGTCACAGATTGGGATGTCCGGCTCTAGGGTTTCTTCCTGAGTTAGAGCCAGCCAGTCACTGTTGCCGAAGGGCATTTTAGCGCCTCCAATAATGATTTGGATGCATGTTGGCGCAACATTTTAGGTCATTGATTGGACACACAATGATAGCATAACGCCACTCGCTAGACGGGCACGGATTGCTGTCATCCGTTCGCCCGAATATTTTATAGGGACCAAGCCCAAAATCGTGAAACCGATGGTAGAATATCATCGCCTTGCGGTTGCGCAAATCAGACGCCGAACAAGCCGAAAATGGCCCTAATATTCAGTTCTAGACCCAGCGCCAGTGCCACCGTCAAATTGATAGGCGAGAGAGAGGCCGACTGAGCCGTTCGTAGTAGGCCGAAGCCGTTCGTGGTGAGCTTGTCGAACCATTGCCATCTTTGGAGTATGTTAGGCTCTTAAACAAACCCATAACAACAATTGGTTTTTGCGTTAGTGGCCAGCATTACCTAAGAACACCTACGTTGGCAATCCTTCGATACGCTCAGGACGAACGTTAAATGGGGTTCATCGTGCTTGGTGAACATGAGTGAGCATCCCGAGTGAGCATGCCCAGTGAACATCCCGATCGAACATGAGTGAGCATGCCCAGTGCAGATCCAGAGTGAGCATGCTGAACAATTTGTTATCTAGCCAAAACCCAGGAGAGACCGATTTATGGACAGCACTTTAAATGACACTCTGACGCGGGTAGGCCGTGGCACGCCCATGGGCGACACCATTCGCAGGTATTGGATTCCCGCCTTGCTTTCCTTCGAGATTCCCGATGCTGACTGCCCTCCGGTCAGAGTGAAACTTATGGGTGAGGAACTGGTGGCCTTCCGGGACACAGATGGGCGCATCGGCTTGGTTCAAGAGGCCTGTCCCCATCGCCGGGCAAGCCTATATTTTGGTCGCAATGAAGAGTGCGGACTGCGGTGCGTCTACCACGGCTGGAAGTTCGATGTCAAAGGTAATTGCGTGGACCAGATGAACGAGTCCCGCCAATTTGCTGACAAGGTCAAACTTACGGCCTATCCTGCCTTGGATTTGGGCGGGGTTATTTGGGCCTATATGGGCCCCGTCGGGAAAATCCCGGCGCCGCCCAAGTTCGAGCTAACTCAGGTGCCAGAAACTCACCGGTACATGACCAAAGTTTGGCAAGAATGCAACTGGCTACAGGCACTGGAAGGGGGAATAGACTCATCTCACGCTCCCATATTGCACCGCAAGCTGACGGCTGACACTACGGAGCCGGGGATACCTTTCGATTCACCTTTCGCACAAGGCGCCGCCCCTGATTTGGAGGTAGAAAACACGGATTACGGCTACCGCTACTTTGGAATCAGGCCCATGGGAGAGGAAAGCACCTACGTTCGCGGTTACCACTTTGTGATGCCATTTACCCAACTGCGCCCCACTGGCAGCGCCAAGGCAATCGTCGATGGGCATTTTTGGGTGCCCATGGACGACTATAACGTCATGGTTTACAACTGGGGCTACAGTTACGACGAAAACCCACTGCCCTCTGAGGAAAGCGCCCTGAGGGAATCAGGGAACAATTTCTATACGGACATCAACGTGGAGAACGGCTTCCGTTCCGTGCTAAACCGGGACAACAACTACAAGCTGGACCGGCGGATACAAAAGTACGAGACTTTCACGGGAATCCGCGGCATCAATGCCCAAGACCGGGCGATTCAGGAAAGCATGGGGCCCATCGTTGACCGGTCTCAGGAATTCTTGGGCCCCTCCGATAAAGCAATCGTGGCCGCCCGCAGAATCCTGGAACTGGCCGTTGAGACGGTCAAGGACGGGGGAGACCCTCCCGGATTGGCGCCAACCTACTACAACATCAGGTCTGCGGAAGACCTGTTCCCCAAGGACGCGGACTGGCATAAAGGGCTAATCGCCAGGATGTACCCCGCAACCCCGGTCTCAGCGAAGAGCCCATAAGCCCTCTCGACAACCAACTATTCCTGATAAGAGTGGGGTAAATTGCCATTTAAGGACGCTGAACCAACTCTATCAGCACGTCGTCGGGGCCTTCGATGTAAGCCAAACGGGTGCCTGTGGGTACCTGGGTCAGTGGCAGCACGACACGTATACCATCTGCCTCCAGCCGTTTGAGCTCCGATTCCAGGTCCTCAACGTCGAATCCGAAGTGCTCCAATCCCAATTGGTGCAACTCGGCGACGCTCCTAGCGTCGGAGGTTCCCTCCGGTTTTGACGAAATGTTGAGCCGCACCGGTCCTCCCATCTCCATGCTGATGGTCACTGTGCCCGGCATGACCTCCCGTTCAAACAGTTTCGTCGCACCGAAGTATTTCTCGTACCACGATGCTGAAGCTTGAGGGTCGGCAGACCTGATATGGACATGGTTGATGGAGTATTTCATGATTATTAAACCTTCGGTTCTGGCTTTAGTAGACTCGAATTGGAAAGAGCGGACGCACAAGATCGGTGGATTAAGTGTCTCCTCCAATAATGCTGAATAGTAACGTGTGGCTCGGCTTAGTGTCCACCATGAGCGACGTGGCAGAATAGCCGAGATTACTGAATTTTCACGCCTGAACATCGTTTGACAGCATCTCCGGTAGGTGCTAATGTTCCTCTACTGTCAAATTATGACTACAGGCGTAAAAATATCGTTTTGCGAATTCCCGGCAAATAATCACCACCTCAGGGTGCAGGCATGATTATTAGAGGACATTCGCCTTTCTCCAGGGTTTGGGAGCTATCATCCGCCTCAAGTGTCCCGGTTCCGAACACAAGTAATAAAATTGCTGAATCGGTTCCAACTAGGTCACTTCGAAGGCAAATCACTCCCCGGGAGCCATAGCGCCCCCGATTGTTGCTGCCCCAGCAACCACAACCCGGCCTTCACAATTAACTTTAATCATTTCTATTTATCTAATTGTCCTGTGAACCTATTGTCCTGCGGTCTTCATGGTTGGCCGCATAGATTCGTATATCCGATAGTTTGAAATAAGCGCTGCAAGTAGCCGAGGGCAAAAGCAGTGAATAGTAAATAAGGGACCCGTGAAATGACTCAATCCAACTCACCGGTAGATTTGGGCGTGGAAAGCGTAAATGAGCTTGCCCGAAACTTCTGGTACTCGGCGATATTACGAGCAGGGATAAAACTCGACGTCTTCTCCCTGCTGGAAAACGATTCGTTGACCTCCCAAGACGTGGCCGTTCGTATCAGCGCATCGCCCAGATATACTCAGGCGTTCCTGGATAGCTGTGCGGTTTTGGAATTATTGGAGAAGAAGGCCGACAAATACAATAATTCGTCGATGTCCAGTAAGTTTCTGGTCAAGGGCAAAGCAGCGTACGTTGGAGACCACGCCCTTCACCACACGAATACCTGGGACTCGTGGGGCCATCTTGACGAGGTAATAAAAGAAGGCAAAACTCGCCTTCCCTACGAGACCGGATTTGTTGACGCCAACACCTATTGGACCGACTACATGATTGGTCAACACAACCGAGCAACCTCAGGGCAGGCCCACTATCTGGTGGAGAGCTTGGACTTGGCGAATAAGCGCAAGCTCATCGATTTGGGCGGCGGGGCTGCCAGTTACAGCATAGCCCTATGCGCCGCAAACCCCCAGCTAAAAGCCGTAGTAGTAGACCAAAAAGAACCATTGGTGGTGGCCAAACCTTTAGTAGAAGAAGCCAAATTGCAGGACCAAATCAGCCTGGTTGAAGGCAGCTTCTTTGGCGACCAGGTTGGATCCGGTTACGATGTATGCTTGATTTCCGGTGTTGTCCTCATCAAGCCGGAAGAGGACTGCAAAAAGCTGTTCAAACTTGCTTTTGAGATTCTTGAGCCGGGCGGGTTGGTAGTCATTCAAGACTACATGCACATCGAAGACGACCCCGCACGCAAGCGTCTGGATACTTTGGAAGACCTATATGTTTTAGTGGTCTTCGACCCTGGCGCCGGTGATCGTGAGGGTGCGGAAGTAGCGTCCTGGCTAGAAGAGGCTGGCTTCCAAAGTACCAAATCGATTCAGTTGCCGACACAACTGGGCTTGGTCACCGCAGAGAAACCACCTGCGGGATGACCATCCCTACCTAGACTTGATGCCAGTGATTTCCAGTGCCAAAGATTACCAGTCAAATGTTGCGTAGACGCAAGTATTGTCCATTAAGAGGTATTAATTATGATAATTGAAAATCCGGTCACACCCTCGGAGCGAGTGAAAGGTTTAAAACAGGCCATAGACCGTAAGGGCTATGCCCGTATATTGGAGGCCCACAACGGCTTGAGCGGCATCATTGCGGAAAGCGTTCAAGTTGAGAAAAATGGAGAGACGTTGGAATACGACGGCATCTGGGAAAGCAGCTTGACCGACTCTGCTTCCAAAGGAATGCCCGATGCGTCTATCGTGGGCAACGACTCCCGCATCCACACCATTGACGAAATTCTGAAAGTAACGTCCAAGCCAATGGTTGTGGACGGAGACACAGGGGGCGAACCGGCCCAGTTTGAGTACTTGGTCCGCCATCTAGAAAGGCTGGGAGTTTCGGCGGTCATAATCGAGGACAAGATATACCCCAAGCGCAATAGCTTGGATGCCAAGGCCAACCAGGATTTGGAGGACCCCTACTCCTTTGCCGAAAAGATACAAGCTGGCAAAGAAGTGGCAATATCCGACGACTTCTTGGTAATTTCCCGATTAGAGAGCCTAATCTCCGGAGCCGGAGTCGCTGACGCGTTGAACCGAGCCGAGCAGTACATCATGGCCGGGACCGACGGGATTATGATTCACTCCAATAAAACGGACCCTCGAGAGATTCTCGAATTCGCCCAGGCCTATAAGGGCCTGTGTAGCCGCCTGGGGCGCAGGCCAATATTGGTCAGCGTGCCGACCACCTACAACACCCTGAGCGATGCTGATTTGGTGGCCAACGGCTTCAATCTAATCATTCATGCCAACCATATGCTTCGGGCTGCCTACAAAGCCATGACCGAGGTTGCTGCGACGATTTTGACCGGCGGCAGCAGTTTGGACGCTGATTCCGTGTGCGCACCGGTGTCCAATGTATTCGCTACCGTGGGCTTTGACCGCATCACCCAAAAAGACCGGGAGCGGGCCGAAACCCGACGGCTGCTTAATGGAAAAACCAACGAGCCGGCGATAGTTTCAGGATCGCGGAATTAACAGCATGGCTATGGACCCGGAATCATTTTGGGCCGTCCTGAAAGCCCGCGGACTGACGTTCTTCGCTGGCGTGCCGGACTCCACCTTCGGCGACGGCTACAACTACATGGTCAACGACCCCGAGATTCGCTATGTCCCCGCCGTGCGTGAGGACGTGGCTCTGGGTATTGCCAGCGCTGCCTATTTTTCCGGCAGGTTGGGCGGCGTAATCATGCAGAATTCCGGCATCGGCAACATCGTAAACCCTCTGACATCATTCAACCTGATGTACAAGATTCCCGCTCTGATTATCGTCGGTTGGCGGGGATATGGCGGGCCGCCCAACGATGCTCCTGAGCACTGGATTATGGGCGTAAAGACCCCAGAGATTCTCAGCCTCCTTGAAGTTCCTTACGAGATTATGGAAACGGAAACTCTGGAAGCGGACCTAGACCGTTTGCTTGGCAAGATAGAACAAGGCTCCGTGCCCGGCGCACTGCTGGTACGCTCCGGAATGATTGGATGATCGACCGATATGTCGCGATTCAGACGATCTTAGGGAAGGTGCAGGACGACGACCTAGTCCTGAGCACAACCGGAATGATTTCCCGAGAGGTTTTCTTTTCCGAAGACAGGGCAGCCAATTTTTACATGATTGGGTCGATGGGATTACTGTCATCATTCGGACTAGGATTGGCCTTACAGTCACCACACAAGCGAGTATACGTGCTGGAGGGAGACGGCAGCGCTTTGATGAGTCTGGGAACCCTGCCTCTCATAGCATCCGAGCGTCCCACCAACCTGGTTCACTTCATCCTGGATAACGAAGCCTACGAGTCAACCGGCGTGCAGCCTTCCATCAGCTCCAAGGTTGACCTGTCGGAAATCGGCAAGAGTTGCGGCTACGCTCACGTTGCCCGTGTCGAGGACGTTGAAGGCTTGGAGGGTGCCCTTCAAGACAATGAGACTACCACCGGTCCTCACTTGATAATGGTCAAGGTGGGAATAGCGCCGGTCAAGGGCATTCCCAGGGTATCCCATGCGCCCACCGAAATTCGAGACCGGTTTAAATCCAGAGTCCAGTCCCAAGGGGAGGGCAAATGATTATATTCTCCCCCGGCCCCGCCAACATCACGGAGCGTGTACGCCAAGCTCTGACCAACCCAGACATCGGCCACAGGGAAAGCGAGTTTACCGACTTGCTACAAGAAACCAGGACCATGCTGCTGGAGATTTGCGGCGTGCCTCAGGGATACTCCTGCGCTGTGCTCAGCGGTTCCGGTACCACCGGCATCGAAGCTTCGATTACCTCACTGGCCGACGTGAGCGACGGCGTGCTGATTTTAGCCAATGGAGTCTACGGAGAGAGAGCCGCCCAGGTTGCTGACGTGTTTCAGATTCCTTATACCGTTGAAAAGATGGACTGGACCGCTCCCATCGCCCTTGACCGGGCCGAAGAGTTGATATACTCCACCTCCCACGGTGCGGTGTACCTGATATACCACGAGACGACCACAGGCGTACTTAACTCCTTAAAAGGCGTGTCCGAGTTGGCCAAAGCCCACGGCAAATGGGTTTTGGTGGACGCAGTAAGCGGCGTGGCTGGAGAGGAGTTGGACCTGCCTAACTGGGGAGTCGATTTGGTCATCGGTTCGGCCAACAAGTGCATCAGAGGCGTCCCCGGCATCGGCTTCGTTGTGGTTTCCGATGAGTTCAGGGAGGCCATTTCTCAGCGTCGGCCCGTTGCCTACTCAACGGACTTGGTCAGTACTCTAAACCGGGAGGAGAACGGTGAGACCCCCTTCACGCCTCCCGTCCAAACGATGTATGCCCTTCGTGAGGCATTGCGGGAACTGTTGGAAGAAGGTGTTTCTACACGCATAGCCCGCTACCAGGACATTGCCAACACCCTTCGTGACGGTCTGGCCGAATTGGAGTTATCGCTCTTGGTGCCTCGTGAGCATCTTTCCAACACCATGACCACTGTGAACCTGCCGAAGGGGCTTTCCTATGCCGACTTGCATAAACCGCTAAAGGAACAAGACTACCTGATTTACAAGTCCCAAGGTCATCTGAGCGATACCACCTTCCGCCTTGGCACGGTGGGTGTTATTTCGCAAGAAGATGTCCGCGGGTTCCTTGTCGCACTGGGTCGCTTGCTATAAAAGCGATTGGCCCTGAATCAAATCGCAGTCAAAGGATTTAAATTGACTCAGATTGATTATTCAACGGACTTTTACCGTAATCACGCACAAGAATATGCCAGAGTGGCTGATCTGTTTCTACAGTCGGTCTATGCGAAAAGTTCTCACCCAAATTTGAATCATGATTGGGACTTGTGGGACCGGTTGGTACAGTTGGCACCGGGCCTCCGGGGTCTGGATGCTGGTTGTGGCGCAGGTGCCCGCGATGTATTCCACGCCTGGTCTCAAGGCTACGACATTGTCGGAATAGACTCAGTCGAAGAGAACATTCTAGAAACCCGGCTGCTCCACTCAGAAATTGCGGACAAAGTATTCGTTGCGGACCTGAAACGTCCACTGCCCTTCGATGATGAGTCCTTTGACTTCGTGGCCTGCAATGCGGTCATCCAACACATAGAGCCGGATGTGGTGCAAAAGGTGGTCTTGCCTGGATTTGCCAGGGTACTGGGGCCGGGGGGTGTATTACAGCTGATGTTCAAGTGCGGCGAAGACGTTACTACCGTGTTTGATAAGGACTACGGAATCGACCGTAGCTTTCGTCTTTACCAAGAGAGCGAGCTGCTTGAAGTCCTCAGCAGGTTAGACATGACACTTATTCAAGACCAAGACCCCAGGAAGCTGAGTGGCCTGATGTACTTCACCGACCCCAAGAGCGTTGATCACTGTGTTTTCTATGCCCGAAAGAGTTTGACCTGAGTTAATCCCAATAGATGGGAATCAAGGCCGTCAGCTGGCGGCCCTGCTCAAAAGGCACTTGGCGCTCATTAAGCGCATGGAACACCAGCGTAGGAACGGTTACCAGCGGCAGACGGTCCAGCACATCCACGTTGGAGGTCATCGTCTGGATTCTGCTTGCGGTTTCCGGTGAAGTTGACACCCTTTGTAGTTCATTGAACCAGTCGGCTTGCTCAGCCGTTGCTTCTGGTATGAAGCTGGAAGTAAACATCTGGCGATAAGAAGGGTCATCTCGGCCCCAACCGTGACTAACTTAGACCTGCCGGGCATCGAATTCTTCCCGAGTTAGTCCGCCGTGCTTCATCGCTCCCCGTGGGTAGGCCTCATACAGAATAAATTTGCTAACTCTTTCTGGGTGCCGCGCCGTAAATTCGATGGCCGTCGCTCCCCTGGGATATGCCCAAAAGCACGAATTCTCCCAAGTCCAGTTCGTCTACGACTGTCTCCAAATCGCCAACACAGGAATCGAAGGAGATATCCTCCACCTCCCGGTCCGACAACCCGGAGCCGCGTTGGTCGAACCTAACTACTAAATGGTTTTGGGTTAATTCTTCCCACCAGTGGCTCCACACTGGGCTTTGTCATTCGAATTCCAGGTGGGTCAGCCGGTTGGGAGCTTTGACCAGCGGCGGACCTTCGCCAACGGTGGCATAGCAGATACGCACGCCGTCATTTGATGTGCAGAATCTAATCTTTTGATCCACGACCAAGGTACTCCCATTAGAATGTGTCCAGGTACGCCCTAGATTCTAATTGCAAAAACCTCGTATGGCTACTATATGCCATTCGGAGAAGCGTGGGATGCGGCCTCGGTCCAGCTGGTTTTGGGAGGTCAGCAAGAAATCGTCGAGAAGCCACGTAGGGGCCAATACAGGCCATTCATGCCACAGCCGCAGAGAGAGGTGGTGTGCCTGGTTGAAATGACGGCAAGGGGCGCCAACAGGAGAGCGCAGGGTTTCTAGTCCGGCAACAGCTGGTAGACCCAGACTTGGTGAAATACCTCAGGCTCGCCTTTGGGCAAGGGTTGGAACTCCTCTGTGACCTCGGCAAGCTTCCACTTTCCAGAGCTTTCCAAGGCCGACTGGCGCTCTTTGAAACCGTCGGTCTCGTATGTGTCCACCCTCAGGCTGAAGGCGATTATGCCGCCGGGCTTGGTGATGCGCACCAACTCGTCGAAAGAGCTTGCCGGGGCATGGCCCTGAGTGAACACCCCAACGCTGATTACCGCGTCAAACTCATCGGTTTGGAAATCCAGCGTTCCCCCTAAGGCCATCTGGTGGAAGTCGTTGTAGACGTTCTTTTCCCGGGCCTCTTGCAACATGCCCAACGATAGGTCCATGGCCACCAGGTTTTTGTATCCATCCTGCGCTAAACATACCCCAACTAGGCCAGTACCAGCCCCGGCATCCAGAATCCTGGCCGACTTATCCACGTGCTTCGAGAATACCGCCGCAGAGTTCTGAGGGGAATTCCAAGCAAATTCCTCGGCCAAGTCCTTATCGTAGTCGGCAGCCCACTGGTCGTAGCGCTCTTCCAATTCCTTATTGTTGGTGGACTCATAAACCCATTGGACACGTTTGTGACTTTCTTGCACTTTTTGGTGGCTCCTCAGCGTGGAGTGGTGGATGGAGTTCGGTTGGAGCAATTGAAGTAAGATGGGGCGTAGATGGCCCGGTATGTCCGGGCCATTTTTATAGAATCGTATTTAGGATAGGACTACTTTTGGCAGATGAAAAGACCCCAGCCAACTTCTTGGTTGTCTACGGCTCTGGCGGTCTCCCGGTAGGCCTTGTTCAGCATCTCGTAGTGCTCTGCGTGTTCGCCCGCGGACTTGGGCGTGCGATCGGCCAATCGCAGGTAACTGTTCTTCAGGTGTGAGGACAGGTCAACGGCTTCCAGGCTACTAAATCCTTGAGCCTTCAGCGCTTCCTGATATGAGGAGAAGCTGAAAGGCGTGTCATACAGAAGCCGGTCATAAACATATTTCTGGCCGTCGGCGCTGATGTTTGGTTGGGGTTTGATTAGGTCGTCAAAGACCATGATGCCGCCCTTCTCCAACACGCGGTACGACTCCGACAAGGCCGCGAATTTGTCTGGAACGTGGTAGATAACGGCCTGGCTCCACAGATGAGTGAAGGTGCCATCTTCAAAAGGCAATTCCGTAGCGGATGCCTTTTGAAACTCCAGTCGTTCTTGAATTTGGGCGTCCAAACCTGCCTTGGTACTAAGGGCATTCTGGACTCGGACGCCACTCAGGTCCACGCCTGTTACGTGGCAGTCCTGGCTGGTGCTCAGCCATATGGCGGTGGTGCCGTTTCCGCAACCGAGATCCAATACTCTGGCGGAGCTATTAATTCTCCCCTTCTCAACCATGATGTCGTTGAGATTGGCGCAGGCCTTGAGGAAATCTTGGCCGGTTTTTTCGTTGAAGACGCCCCAGTGGACACTGCCGTCTTCGTCCCAGAACGACCGGTAGATCGCATCCTCGGAATCGTAGTAGCTCTCGGTATCTTGCTCAGTGAACTGGCTGGACATTTTTGGCAGCCTCTAAAAACTCGACGAACTGGTTTTCTTCATCTACAAGAATCATCTGGGGTTCCACAGGTTCTTCAGTGTACTCAAACGACATGATGATCAGGCAGTTGCCGCGACTGCTTAGACGAGCAGCAGCTCCCTGTACCGCACAGACACCAGACCCTCGCTCACCAGCGATGGCATAGGTCTCGAAACGATTGCCGTTGGTGACGTCGCAGACCAACACTTTTTCGAAATTCCACAGGTCTACCTTGTCCATCAAGTCCTCGTCAATGAGGATACTGCCGATATACTCCGTATTGGCGTCGGTCACCCAAGCGCGGTGAATCTTGGATTTTAGTACGACTCGCATTGTAATCTCCTCTTAAATAGTGACAAAATTAGATGATTGCTGTGTGTTATGGAATTGTTGGATGTAGTCAACCGTAGATGCCGTTGATTGTTTGGCCGGCTCATGTGACCCTACGAAGCACAGCTTCGCCTACAAGCTTGGGTGGGATGAGAAACAGTGGATTACATGGGCTATGCGATTGGACCGAGGGTTAATGTTCGCAGGGCACGAAAAACTCTCGCCAATTGTGGTGCGATTTACTTGGGAAAAACGTTGTTTGGCCAACGGGCCCCTTAATCGGGTTCCGATAATTGGCAATTATCGTCAAGTTATTTGAGGCTTCTGGCCTGATTAGATGTCTCCTCTTATACCGGCTCACACTCTCAGCGGCCTGGAACAGATTGGGGTATACTACCGGCACTCGACTTAGTTGTCAAACCGTGCTAGGCACGGATATATCGGAGTTTTTGGAATTACTCCAGACTTTTCGTCGTATTTATACCTGTAACCGGGTGAGCGCCGGTGGCTATGGAAAGCAGGTATTCTCTACTGTGTTCAGATAACTTTTGTGTTCCAGAGAAGTCTGCGTCCTCTATCGAAATTAGATTATCAAACCGCGAATCCAACAGATTTGTGCCCACAAGGCCCGCTTCTCTCGGATTCGCTCCGCTCAAGTTGGCGGAACTTAAGTTGGCTCCTTCGAAGTTGGCTCCCCGGAGATTACTGCCGCTCAAGTTGGCGTACGCCAAATCGGCTCCGGTAAAGTCGTCTCCCCACAAGTCCGCTCCGCTGAGATCTACCTCCGAGAGGTCAACATCGCTAAAAATTGCCTCAGCCGCAATGATTCCGTGCATGTCCGAGTTGCTCAGGTCGGTGCCACTCAGGTTCGCTTTAGCCAGGTTGGCGCCCTGAGGTCCGAATGGTCCAGATCTGCCCCCATTATTTGGGTGCCCTGAAAGTTGGCCACTTCCAATCCTTCCTGACGCAGGGTGATGCCAGTCAAGTCCACGTGGCTGAGGCCGCTGCCGCAGAGAAATGTCACCAGATTTCGCTTCTCGCCCGATTTTAGAATCTTCAGAATGGAGTCGGTACGGCCCTTGGTCAGGATCCGGCCCATCTCATCTAGAACTCCGTCTTCCTCCCTTAGGAGCAGCGTAGAAATGCCATCGAAGTAGGAATCCAGACTCTGGGCTCGCACGATGCGTTTTTGTTCTTGCCGGGCTGCCTCGTTATTGCGTTCAATGCTCTCGCTCAACTCCCGCTGTTCCCGGCTGATGCGTTTGCCGTCCAACCACTGCCGGGTGGCGATGTAGACCGCCAGACATGCGATGAGTATGGACCCAGCGGCCCCGACAACCTCTCCTACAACTCCCAACGCATCCCAATTCACTTGCTTGCTCCGTCCTTTATTGACCGGGAGGGACCTGGGTGGTCTTTTTCAAACAATCGGCGATGCGAGGTTTTAGATGCACTGGATTAAACGGCTTTGTTAAATAGTCATGAGCCCCCAGGTCCATCCATTTTTACTTGCCGTCAGCCTCGTCCAGAGCAGTAGTCATGATTACTGGAATATGACTCAGCGAATCGGCGACCGGCGTAAAAATCAGTACGTGTTAGACCGCCGTTCGGTGTACGTTGGTGGTGGATTGGTGTAGGATACTTCAATGCCTGACAATCAGATTCTGTACAGCACGCACGAGGAGTTAGTCATCATGGTCCGGTCAAAGCCCAGGCCCAAGCGGGAAAAGAAAGAAGAATCGACCGAGGAATTCGTTGCGCGCATGAGCCTGCCTAAGGGCGAGCGTAACGGATTGAAGAAGAACCTCAAGGGCGCGCGCCGGTAACGAGGCAATACAGTCTAATTTATTCCGGCCTATGCCCGGCCATGTACCTCAAACAGCCCTCAAGCGGCGGCGCTGTCTTCGTTCAGGAACGCTATGATGGACTCGGGTTCCATCAGCGGGTAAATTGCAAACTCCGCAGGCACAGCGTCCGCCCATTGGTTAAGCAAGCGGTGTAGCGTTTCGTGGGAGTCCACGTCGAAGGTCACCACCGCTCCCCTGCCGATCCGCGGGTAGACAGACCGGGCTATCCCCCGGTCCAGCTTGTCCTGCATCCAAGGCCAAAAATTCTTCCTGTGCTCACGGACCTCCGACGGCCGCGTCGGCGCAGGCGTGCTAATCACTAGAAACAGCATTTTCTTCCCCTCAATACCGAGTTAAGAATCACCGAAATTACCTACGCCAGACCGACAATCTTTATTCAATCTTTATCTCCGGGCTTGGGCAGAGCCTAACCTCCCCACTGGGCCATCTTCTCGTCTAGCTCCTCTTTGGTGCGGTCATACTCCAAGCCAATCTTGGAAATCAATTCCAAATCCCGCTGCGCCGAGGCTTCTTCCAACTCCGACTGTATCTCCGCAAGACGTGTTTCCAGGCCATCTATGATTTTTATCAGCCGATCGTCAAGGGCCGGTGAAGGCGGCTTCTTGGCTTGGGGTGGCCGCAGGGGCCTGCGAGCTTTGATTTTCCGGGGAGCAGCCCCTTGATCGCCCTCTTTGACGCTCTCCAGCCATGATTCAAAAGTGCCTGGGAACAACTGCAGCCCACCTTGATCAACAACCCATAATTGCTGGGCCAACAGCGAGGCGAATTGCCGGTCATGGGAAACAAACAAGAGAGTGCCATGGTAGGACAGAAGCACCTGCTCCAGAGCTTCCCGGCTGGGTATATCCAGGTGGGTGGTGGGTTCGTCCAGGATAAGGATATTGGGCTCGGTGGCCAAAAGCCGCGCTAGGGCCAGCCTGCTCCTTTCGCCACCGCTACACGAGGCCACCTGCCGGAATACGTCATCGCCTTGGAACAGGAAGCGCGCCAGATAGGACCGGGCGTCTTCATAGGGCATGTCCTTGGCATCCAGAAGCGATTCAATAACCGTGGACTCCCCATCCAAGTCGTCCAGTCCCTGACGGTGGTAGCCCACTGCGGCATTGCGGCCCAGGCCAACTTTGCCCCGCAGCGGAGGCGTGAGACCCAGGAGGGTCTTAAGCAGGGTTGTTTTTCCGGTGCCGTTGTCGCCAATGACGGCGGTGCGTGAGCCCCTTTCCAGTTTCATATCCGGAATTGACAGCAACTCGGTTGTGCTTTGTCCCGCAACGTATCCCACTGTCAGTTCATGGGTACTGAGAACCACTTGGCCCGACCGGCTGGCGGCAACGTTGGAAATGGTGATAGCCCGATCGTTGCCAGGCCTTTCTATCCGGTCAAGGCGCTGCAGGCGTGTCTCCCGGCCCCGGGCCTCTCTGGACCTCTGGCCAGCACGGTAACGCTGAATAAATGCCTCTTCCTTGACGATGTATTCCTGCTGTTTCACATACTCGCGCTGTTGAGTCAGCATCTGCTCGTTCTTCAGCACCTTGTATTTGGAATAATTGCCCGCATAGGTCCGAATCCTTCCGTGGTCCAATTCCCACACCTGATTAACAGTGCGATCAAGGAAGTAACGGTCATGGGAGACCACAATGAAAGCGCTGTCGAAGTGGGACAGGTAGCGCTCAAGCCAGATTAGACCCTTCATGTCCAGGTGGTTAGTAGGCTCATCCAAAACCAAGAGATTCGGTTCTGCCAAGAGCGCTTTGGCCATAGCGGCCCGCGCCCGCTCCCCACCACTGGCCTGGGTTGCTGGGGTTTGAAGAGCCCGTGGGGTGAGGCCCAGTCCTTCCACCATACGGGCCATCCGGTTCTCGTAAGAGTAACCACCTAGGGACTCGAATTCGTCCAAGAGGACGGCGTAGCGTTCTCCCGCCGCTTCTTCTTGGCCTTTCTCTTGCCCATGATTCGGCTGGTCCAATTGGGTCGCGCCGGACTCGAGAGCTTGTTCCAGCCAACGCAAGCGGGCAAAGGCGGTCATAATCTCGTCGCGCAAGGAGCCGGTTGTGGTGGTCTCCGGTGCCTGAGGAACGTATCCGACCCTCATGCCTCGAGTTGCCTGCACGGCTCCAGCGCTGGGGTCAATTTCACCGACGAGAATTTTCAGGAAGGAGGTTTTGCCGCCGCCATTGGGACCGACTACCCCGATGCGCGACCTTTCGTGAATTACCACGTTGAGGTTCTCGAAAATCACGTCCGCCCCAAAGGCTATGCTTACATCTACGGTGGATAGTAGGGGCATACGTGGTTCGGTTCTCCTTGTGCCGGCATTCCAGTTGATCTTTGGACTAAGCCTGGGATTCTATGTGGTTCCGGCTCCATTCATTGGAAGCGGCAATAGATATTTATGATACTACAAGGGTCGCATCTTTCTTTGGCAGAACAAACTCCAGATTGTCCACAATAGATACCAAGGCTATAAATACTAGGGCTATTGTTCATCCAAAACCGGCAGACGATAGGCCCGAGCAGCAGCATCGTGGAACAACCAATTCGGCATAGCTGATGGCGCCCTGTTCCGGGTAGGTAATCTTCCAAACCCACTGGCTGCCTTCTACTTCGACGACCATCTGCTGGTTCCCGCTGGCGCTGGCGGTGCCTTGGGAGTGGCCGTGGTCTCGCGATTCAAGCAGACCAATGGTTCCTCGGTAGATGATCACCAGGATTATCAGGGCTGTGGTAATGGCAAACCAGGCGGCCACGACTTTGTTGTTGCTATAAACTGGCGGCCCGTCTTCTGTCACCCCTCTGCGCCGGCGAAACCGAATCATGCTGTAGGTCACGCCTGCGAACACAAAGACGCAAACCGGGACGGCCATCAAGACCAGAACGTAGAAGGCATGATCCACCAGGTCGGCCTCTTTCGCCGCCTACAGTGGCTGATAGCCCCAACTCACCGCTACAAATTCGCCCACGGCGGTCAGCGCCATCCAGAGAAAAGTGACCAGCAGAAAGTCCCTTCTCAATTCGAACGCCCTAACGTTGACCAGGCCCTAGGATTTATCTCCTGATGCAGCAACACGGATGCGCCCCTAGAAGGTCTCGGCATGACCCGTGGGTTACACGCTCATCCTTAATTATTCTATCTTTCACTAACGGCTTTGGGCGCAACAAGGGCGACAAGCCAGGGTGTTGGATGTCTAAACGGCAGGTATGTACGGGGGCCGAAAGGGGAAGGTGAGGCAACATGGGAGAAAGAAGACCCTAAAAACAGCGTCCGGAGAGAGTCTGTGGTGGCTCTAGCGGTGGTTCATAATGACTGACGAGATGAAGCAAATTCCGGTAAATCTTTGTTGGCCGGTGGGCAAAACGGCTTAACCGTGACGCCTTTCTTCCCCGTTTCCTAAAGCTACTGTGCTATCGAGACGTCGGCCCGATTCGCAAGGGTCGCCGGGCCAGCAGGATGAATAGCGAACTGGCCACTGCTATGATTACAAAAAGTATGAATGCGTCTTGGTAGCTTCCCGTCGAGTCGTAAACAACGCCTGAAATCAGAGCCCCAAGGGCAAAACCAATCACCTGGCCGGCTCTGGTGATTCCGAAGATTGAGCCCATGGACGATCTTCCGTAGTAACTGGCCATCAATATTGGCGCCAAAACGTTGATTCCACTGTTAGCTGCTCCTTGGAGCACCGCGAACAGATATGCCTCGGCCAGGTTGTCGATAATGATTAGCACAACCATGGCTGTGGCAGCCAATAGGTACCCCAGGAATATGATCAACCGAGGTGAAATCCGCTCGGAAAGAAACCCCGCCAGAACAGTGGCGGCCGCGCCGGATGCCGAGAAAATGCTGATTATTGTCACGGAGGACCCTGAGCTAAGGCCCTTTTCACTTAGGTATGGAACTAGGTGCAATGTGACGCCTGCGCTGGTCGTGCTTACAGCGAACAGTGAGAACAGCAATAGCCAAAATGAAGGCGTGCGAAGCACATCTCGCAACAGCCACTGGGCTTCCTCATCCGGAGTAGGCAGGTCTGGGCCGCTGGCTGGACTTGGGTCGATCGGAGGTGGGTCGGCCGGGGCTGAGTCAATCGGACGTGCGTCATTCGATGAGTGTTCTGGAGAGGCTCCATCCACCCGTAGTCCCAGGTCTTCGGGCTGACGACGGATTACCAAGGCGCTGGGCAGTACTCCCAGGACCAACATCAAACCTCCAAGCATGGCCCATGCTGACCGCCAGCCCCACGCGCCTATCACCAACTGCACTGTCGGCGCCAGAATGATGATTCCCAATCCACCGCCGAAAAATACCATCGCAATTGTCCGGCCTCGGTAACGTAGGAACCATTTGGCTACCGTTGGGGAGGTGCCAATCTTAATTAAACCTTGGTCGGCGGTCCTGGCAAAGGTAAATGCGATGTAAAACCCGAGGAGCGTCTGAGTCGCCGCCAGGGAGAAACAGGCTCCGGCGACTACCAATCCGCCCAAGACCAGTATCTTTCGAGAGCCCAGCCGGTCCACCATCCGACCGGCGAATGGCGCTAATGAAGCTCCCAAGATTGCCCCCAAACTGGTGGCTCCCGAAATCTCGGTGCGGCTCCACCCGAACTCATCCCCCATGGGTATAACGAAAAGAGTCAAGATAGCTATGGCAGAGGCTGCGTTGGCGAATTCCATGGCAGCAGCTGCAACAGCAACATACCATCCGTAATAGACGCGTTGCGGGAGACCTACCATGGGCGGTGATTGTCCTATATCGTGTGGGTCAGAGTCTGTATGGTTCGTGAATTGCTGGTGGAAACCAGGGCGTCACAATGCGAGCGTGCCGCTGGCAGGGGATTTTTGCATCGGAGCCGTTCTCGGATTTCACAGGATGCTGAGAATTTACGCGCCGAGAGTTTAGCTTAGGCCCTCGAGAAGGCCAGGCTCGTGTTCGCCTGGAGCGCTTGGCGGAGAGAGGCGGTTGAAATAGGCTGTCGCAAAGGCATCCTGGCGCAAATCCGGGGGGAGACTGACCAAAAAACTGTCCTTGGGTACCTGAGTACGATGGGCCAGTAGGGCCCGGCGAGTCTGCTCGCTATATGGGCGTACATCAAGGGACACCGTCGCAGACTCGGCGCTAGGACCTTGGGAACGGTCCGGCCGTCGCTCCAGCCAGCTCATATCATACCCGGCGGCGTGGAACTGTGGCAGCAGTGACTCCCATGCGCCATCGTCAATTTGAGCGACGGCGTACAACTTTGATACCTGCCAGGGCGGTCCAGCCTCAGGGAACACCTGAGCGTCTCCAGCCGCCTCAAAGGCCTTGGCGGTCACCTCATAGCACATAACATGGTCGGGGTGGGGATATATTCCTCCCGGTGGCTCGGTGACTATGACCCTAGGCCGCAACTCGCGGATAATTCGGACGAGACGGCCCGTAGCCTCGATTATGTCGACATTCATAAAGGCTTCCGTGTGCTGATTAGCTGGAGTGTCCAGCATCCCTGAATCCCGGTATCCAAGCATCCGAAGCTCAGCCACGCCGAGAATATCGCAAGCGTCCCTGACCTCCTGCTCCCGGATTTCTCTCAAACGAGGCTTATCGGCCACCGGGTCCAGGTCCGGGTCATTGATTTCCCCTTCCTCACCGCCCGTGCAAATCACCACCCCGGTGCGCACTTGACATGCGCTGTAGTGAGCGAGCATGCCGCCGGTTGCGGTGCTTTCATCGTCCGGGTGGGGGCGGATTGCCAACAAAGTCACGAATTGATCGCTAGGGCCATCCGAGGGTATAGCTGCGTCCTTCACTCAATCTCCGGCGCCACGTTTTCCTTTAGCTCGGAAACGGACACCATTAGCCATTTTTGAATCAGGTCTGGATCAGCAATCACCCTCATCCAGACAAATGTTGAATTTTCTTTAGTTTCGTTCAAAGGGTAATCGTTTAATGGGTAATCGTAGCCGGTTCTCACATTCGGATAGTAGCCTTAGCAACCGGTATTGTCCACACGTAGATTGCCCGTAGCTCATTCGCCGATTGGCTGCGGCCGTAAGCTGGGCAACTATGTACAACGATTTGAAAGGGTGATAACGTTCCTGAACTTCCCGTAACCAAACAGAGTTGAAATTCCCGAAAATCCGACCTTTAACGGTTAACCTATGTTCTGCGTTGTAATCGCAACTTATAACGAGGCCGCAAACATTGAGTTTCTCCTCAAGGAGGTTGAAGCCCAATTCTCCCCAGCGGATTTTCGCATCATTGTCGTTGACGACGACAGCCCCGATGGCACGGCTTCACTGGCCAACCAGGCAAACGATACCTACGGCAACATTATCGTCCACACTCGAAAATCCCAGCGCGGCCTGGGTACCGCTTTGGTCGCAGGGATACAGTTGGCCTTGGAGTACCAAAACTGTGAGCACATCGTCACCATGGACGGCGATTTGTCCCATGACCCCAGAGAAATGGGGCAACTTTTGTCCGCCGCCGCCACAGCCGACTTGGTTCAAGGCAGCCGGTACGTTGCAGATGGGTCGGTTGTGGGATGGCCTCTGCGCAGGCTCCTGCTAAGCCACACTGCCAATATCTTGTGCCGCAGGCTACTGGGGACTGGATTGCGCGAAAATACGACCAACTTCCGGGTCTACTCAAGAAGACTTGCGCAGATGATCTTGGACTGCCCCGTTCCTTTAGGCTATGAATTCATGCTGATGCCTATTCTTCTGGCTAGACAGGCGCAGCTTCCTATAGTCGAAGTTGGCATCACCTTTCGAGACCGGCGGGCGGGAAAGAGCAAGATGGGATTAAGAACCCTGGCCCGATGGGGTGGATTCTTGATTCAAGCCGCTTGGCGCCAGACGGTGCTCCGGCGCAAGCTGGTCAAAATCGGCCAGACACCTGCCACAGAGAACTGAGGACCCACACACCAACATTTCTTGCACTGCTTTCCCGAGCCTGGTCGATTTTCGGGACATCCCTGGAATATCAGTGCAGTCTTGCCTAAATGATTGAATTAAGGTATCTATATCCCAATCACCGCCGGTTATGGCCCCTGTTCGTGGGTCAGACCCATGTTGGGACGGACATTTGAGTATTTAGCTGAAGGGAGGAAATCAAATGGCAACCCAGACTCAAACGATTGACTCACAAGTACACGCTTACGAGCGAAATCATCCTGGTCGGCCTTGGAATGCATTTTTGGAAGGTCCAGATGAGGTCACGGGCGACGACATGGTCGCAGCGATGGACGCTGTGGGCGTCGATGGAGCATTGTTGATTTCGCCGTTCAGTCTATACCGGTACGATGTCAGCTATCTACTCAGTGTATATGCTGCCCATCCGGGACGGTTCGGCTTGATTAGGCCCTTCGATTCTCAGGCAGCATCGGTGGAAGACGATATCGCTGAATGGGCGAAGACCCCGGGCGTAGTGGGAGCGCGAATCATGCTCAATGCCCAGGAATTCCCGGGCGACGACCCCGGCCTTAATAGATTGCTGGCGGCTGGCGCCAAAGCTGGCTTTCCGGTCAATGTCATGGCTTCAGGTAAACTGCCTCTGTTGTTGGAACTGGCACGTCGAAACCCAGACACCCAGATAGTGATTGACCATGTGGGTCTGGCCCAACCCTTCGTGCCGCCAGCGCCGCCGGAACCCTTCGCAGACCTAGCCAACGTAGTTGCGCTGGCGGAATTCCCCAACGTGTCAATCAAGATTTCCGGTGCATGTACCCTTTCTCATCAGCCATTCCCCTACCCGGACATCTGGGAATCTCTGGGCAAGGTATTCGACGCATTCGGCTTCGACCGGTGCATGTGGGGCACCGACTGGACGCGGGCAGTAAGATTGCTGAACTACGAGCAGGGCGTCGAGGCATTCCGCGTCACCGACCGGCTGACGGATTCAGAGCGCTCCGACCTCATGGGAGGGACTCTCAAAAAGATTTATAAATGGTCGCCAAACGCCGGAGCGTAAACCGCGAGTCTCGGAGACGCCATGAATCGGCGTCTCCGATCTAACGAAATGGCCGGCGAGATTTAGGCCCGCCGACCGCCCTACACACTAATAAGAGGTGAAGCATGGTGCGCCTGCAGGGAAAGATTGCCATCATCACGGGAGGGGCCGGAGGGATAGGCCAGGCGGCGGCGCGACAATTTGCCGCTGAAGGCGCGCGGGTCGTATTGGTGGACCGCGAAGAAGCCGCGCTACAGAGTATCGTGGGGTCCATCGGCGAAGATAAGGCCAGCTACGTGGTGGCGGATGTTACCCAACCTGAACAGGCGCAAGGCTACGTAAAAGCGGCCGTCGAACGTTGGGGCGGCGTGGATATACTTCTGGCAAACGCAGGAATCGAAGGCGCAGTATCGCCAATAACCGACTACGCCATCGACACCTTCGATCAGGTTTTGGCGGTCAACGTGCGGGGAGTCTGGCTGGGCCTCAAATATGTGATTCCGGCTATGCGCGAACGGGGCAGCGGCAGCATCGTCATAACCTCTTCCACAGCCGGCATTGGTGGGACCGCCGGTATGTCGGCATACGTCACCAGCAAGCATGCGGTAATCGGCATGATGCGTACTGCTGCCTTGGAATGCGCTCCCTTGGGTATTCGGGTCAATACCGTCAATCCTGCCCCAATCGAGACGCGGATGATGCGTTCGCTTGAGGAGATGCGGGTTGCTGCGGAAGACAGTTCCGAGGCCACCATAGAGCGAACCAAACTAGCGTTCGAAGCACGTATCCCCCTCCAGCGCTACGGAGACCCGGAGGAAGTAGCAAAGCTGATGCTGTTCCTAGCCAGTGACGACAGCAGCTTCTGCACCGGTGGGGTATACATGGTGGATGGCGGCAGGTCGGCCGGCAAT
Source organism: Dehalococcoidia bacterium UBA1141 (assembly GCA_002311385.1). GTDB lineage: Bacteria > Chloroflexota > Dehalococcoidia > Lucifugimonadales > UBA3495 > UBA1141. Next base: position 24,765 of record DCAE01000117.1, read on the forward strand.
ACCTAGCTGCGCCAGGTTGGCCAATCCTGGCGGTTCAAGGATTTTAGACAAAATCGAGTTGCCGGTGGAGTAGCACCGGCACACGACCCACAATGTACCTAATTGGGAGGATTAATCATGGACTTCGGGCTTTTTAATACTTGGAACGCTTTGTACGAAGATGGGAAGGTTCCGTGGGACCCCAATTATAGTGGGGGGAAACTCCTGGAAGAGGAAGCTTACGTCAAGAACTTCCAAGAGATTGATGCAGTGGAGGATATGGGCTGGGACTACCTTTGGCTGGGAGGAGGCCACTTCGCCAAGCAGGCAAGTATGGACCCCCAGGTGCTCATGCTCGCCGCCGTCATTGCCGGACGCACCAAGAGAATCAAGATTGGCTCGTCCATCCACCGTCCCATGTTGAAGCAGGCCGGTGAGGAACTGTCTGAGAGAGCGCTCCCCCATGAGAGATACGCATTCGATAATCTTCTGCTGGAAGACCCCATCCAGACCGCTGAGCAGGTTGCTATTGTCGACCAAGTCAGCCAAGGACGGTTTATTTACGGCGCCGGCTCCCGCACTCGCGGCTCCGACGCACGCCGGGAGCACTTCTTCGAGTTCCTGGATGTTATGAAGCAAATCTGGACCGAGGAGCACTTCTCCGGGTTTGAAGGGAAGTACTACAACTACCCCGCATTCTACGAACAATACATCGCCATCCCCAAGCCCTACCAGAAGCCTTATCCTCCCATGTTGTTGCCGGTGGACAGCCAGGAAAGCTTCGTGCCTATGGGCACCCTGGGCTACCGAATCGCAATAGGCGCCGGAAGCTCTCCTCACAACCTGAGAGGGTCGGCAGTGCTCCGAGAAGACGTTAAAAGCTACCGGAAGGCCTGGATAGACGCAGGACACCCCGGCGACCCAACCACCGTGGTGCGAATACCCACCTTGCTAGCCGATACGCAATCCGAGGCCAATCGCCAGACCGAGAACCTCATGAGCTTGGCCAGGTCATACTACGCCGGAAGGGCTGGCATCGGCAGTACCGATGCGGGCGCAGCCAGCCCGGACGCCACCGAGGAAGTAAATCTGTTCGGCACAGCGGAAGAAGTGGTCGACAAGATCGAAGTACTGCGGGAACAATTTAGCACCGACGAGATTATGTTCGAGGTAAACTGGACGTCGTCCGTCCCCCGTGAGGTAGTCATGAATACCATGCGCATCCTCACCGAGAAGGTGATTCCCAAGTTCAAGTGAACCATTGGTCTAGTCAGAAAAAGCCAAGATAACCAGAAAGAAAATAGAAGCCCTCTCAAACGGAGGGCTTCTGCTGTTACTGGCGCACCCCTCTTATAGCTAGAATCTAACTTATAACAAGGCCTACGGGTTAAAAAGCTGGCGGGGAGAATTATCGATGTATGTCCCTAAGCATTACGCTGTCACCGATCAAGGCAAGATGCTGGATTTCATGAAAAAGAACAGCTTCGGCATCCTGTTTTCCCACACCGGCGCCGAACCCATGGCAAGCCATCTGCCGTTCATCATCGATGAGAGCGTGGACGAATATGGGCGAATCATAGGGCACATGGCCAAGGCTAACCCCCAGTGGGGTTATGCCGACGGCCAGCAGGTGATGGTGGTCTTTCACGGTCCCCATACCTACGTTTCCCCGACCTGGTACCAGGAAGACAAAGTGGTACCCACATGGAACTACGTCGCCGTCCACGCCAATGGTATCTTCAAAGCATCGGAGAACCCAGCAGGCCTGGAAGAGGCTGTGGAGAGGCTCACTCATCAGCACGAAGCAGGCCAGCCCCAACCATGGCAGCCGGATTTCAGCACCGACTACACCAAGGAGATGCTTAAGCACATCGTCGCCTTCGAGATCGAAATAACGTCGTTACAAGGCAAATGGAAGATAAACCAGAATCATCCCGAACGCCGTCGGCGGCGGGTGGCCGAGAGACTGAAGGAATTAAGCGGTGACATGAATCTTCAGGTCGCCGAACTGATCGATGCAGACTTGAATGCTTAGATATTTGGGCACAAAGATAAGCCGGTAGTAGCCAAAGGCCATCCCAGGAAGTTCAATCAGGGGTTTAAGCCAGAAGGGGTTGCCAAAATGAAGTACACACGCCTGTATGCCGATGCCGACGGCGAGACTCACTTTGAGGACATTGAAGCCGATTTCCAGCAGACCGAATTCAGGCCCGGCGTGCCACTGTTTGGTGTAACCAAGCCCGAAACAGCAACCGATGTCTTCTTCGTCCACACTCCAGCCGAGTATTCAGACGATTATCATCCCACGCCCAGGAGATTGCTGATTGTGGTTATGACCGGCGAGGACACCATAACTGCCAGCGACGGCGAGATTCGGCGGTTCGGGCCCAAGGACGTGGTACTGATTGACGATATGGGCAGTAAAGGACACAAGAGCGCAGCGCCAAACTGCGAATTCATGTTTATTGGGCTGACCGGCTAGCGGCGGAGTTTTCTTGGGTCATCAATATAAACATCACTTTTAGGGGGCGGCTCGATTGCTAGCCGGACAATTATCTCTTAGCAGCACAGTAATCCCCCACCTGCCAGTCAGCGATTGACCAAGCTCCCGCTTCATCCTTGGCCTTTTCATCTCCGACACGATTTATTAACCATATAGTAATTAATGCTGTTCATAGTTCTATCGCTCCGTTCTACGCTTCTCATAGCCCAAAACGCGCTCTACAGGCACCATCCCGCAGAAATAAGTGCGGCGGACGGATACATGACAAAGCCGTTTACCGGGAGAGTTCTGTTGGGTTCAATTGAGGATATCTTAGTCGCCGCCAACTGATTCGGCCGGAATCGCAGATAATCGTGGTAAATCCGTTGGAATGCGGATAACCGTAATGAATGACAGGATTGAATTAATTTGGCCACTTTGGTAAAATTCAGCAATCCTCCGTGGTCATTCCTGATTGGATGAGAGCTTGATATGACTACAGTGAGTGGCAGGCGATCCCACATCGAACTGGTTTACGAGATTCTCGCATTGTGCGAAAAAGAATCACCTAAACGAACTCGTATCATGTACCAGGTCAGGCTAAGTTACGCCCAACTACAGCAATACCTTTCTTTGCTCTCTGAAAACGGTTTGATTTATGTCGATGGCGCTCACCACCACCATTTGACCGAAGAAGGTAGACAATCGTTTAAGCGAGTTTCCCGGCCGGTAAGGGCTATCCGAAAGTTCCAAGAGGAACTGGCTAATGGCCGGATTCGCACCACCGCTCTAGGGATAAATCAATCGCCTGGGTTCGATTTCCAAAGCGTCCCAGCCCTTCTTTCGGTTTCCCAAGTAGCCCATATTCTGGGCGCTCACGCACACTCGGTGCGACGCTGGTCGGATACCGGAATTCTCCCATCCCACCGGTTCGGAGAAAGAGGAGACCGCAAGTTCGAGCGAAAGGATGTGGACAAGTTTCTGCTTTCTCAGGCCCATAAACGACCGAGGCATCCTGAAACGAAGCGGAAATTGGGGTAATAGCCAGCGATTAAACTTCTTGTCGCCTTTCTTTACCTTCGGTAATATCGACTCATCAGTTGGATTTCTCTAACCAATCACCAGGCTGCGCCATCAAGACCCAGCCTTCGATAGGACACCTACCAGAGAAGCGCCTGCGGCCTCAAAGAGTCTGTCGTCCTCCCATCGCCGAAAGTCGACCACCACACTCTGTTTCAACAGAGCGCAAAGCTCGTCTCCTATGAGGTCGAACAGGTCGGACGCCGCCAAGGTAGTGATATTATTCCCGGAATTTGACCCTTTTCCCCCAGCCAACTGGGACATATAACGTCTTGTCTGCGGACTTTCTAGGGAAGCCTGTGTTCCAAGCAGCACCAGGCAATCGAAAAAGACCGAATGGTCAAGAATAATCTCATGGGACTGAAGCCGAGTTTCATCATCCGCCTCAATACTCCAGCAGGGAATCTGCGCCGCCAGCAAGCAATCCCGGATGCGGCCAGCCAACTCTCCATCCCCCACCGAACCGATGATTAACACTGTCGGAAATATTCGATCGACGTCAGCGATTTTAACCTGAGCATCTATCAGGGGAGCCGCAACTCCTGCATCCACCAAGAATTTCCTTGGGATATGACCACCGGACTTGGCCAAGGTATCAAGGCCGATTGTGCTGGGCCCCGAATGGCGTGCGTACTCCAGAGCGATGGCCATGCGCAGGTCGCAATTCACAAAGGTGGACATCCCAAAAACGGCCTCGATAAACGTGGCGCTTTCAATATCGACGTTGTTAAAGGTTGCTCCCCGCAGGTCAGCGCCGCTTAGATCGGCTTGCATAAGGCAGGTTGAGGATAAAGTCGAACCCCGGAGAATCGCGCCGTTCAGGCTGGCGCCGGTCAAATTAGCGAAGGAAAGGTCAGCGTTGGAAAGGTTAGTGCCCTCCAAGTTGGCGAAACTCAGGTCCGCGGAAGACAGGTCGGCCCCTGCCAAATCGGCCCAGCGTAATGTGCTTCGAGAGAGATTGCTCCGTGTCAGGGTGCATCTGGACATGTTGGCGCTGGAGAGATCAGCATTGGAGAGATTGGAGCGCGACAGATGGGCGGAAACCAGATTAGCTCCCTGTAATTCCGCAAATCGCAGGTTGCTATTGGTGAGATCTATCCCACTGAGTTCATCATAGGCCAAATCTACACCAGCCAATTTGGCTCGGGTCAGGATAGCGCCGGTCAGGTCCAGTTTCGGGCGCCCATAAACGAATTCCGGTTCAAACACCTCGCTAGTGGTCCGGTCCTCAAGACGGTAGTTCAGAGTGTGGCGACTGGGGGCGCTGGGAATGACGTGGTTCATTTCCCGCCACCGAGCGATTGCGTTCACCCCCGATTTGGCAAACACCATATGCTCCGGATTAGCCAACCTATCCTCCTAAATCGAACTGGCCGAAACCCAATTGGCCAATAACCGACTGGAAAAACGCCCAATATTAGCCGGACACCAAACTCATTATATGTTGCTATGGAAGTATTTCATAATAGTGTTTGTTGCGGATCATCTGGCTAGACTATAAAATGAGCCGCAAAAGAAAGCCTGGAATTTGACGCCTTAAGGAGCGAAGAGATGGCAAGCTCTCTACATCAAGAACAAGAACGAGCACAGGAATCCGGCAAGGGAAATCCTGGCGAAATCCAGCGCTACGACGCAGTTATCATCGGAGCCGGAGTTACCGGGCTGTATTCGCTGTACCGCATGAGGGAACTGGGATTCTCGGTGCGAGCCTTCGACCACGCCGGCGGCGTGGGCGGCACCTGGTTTTGGAACCGCTATCCGGGATGTCGTTTCGACTCCGAGAGCTACTCCTACGGTTATTCCTTCTCCGAGGAACTGCTACAAGAATGGGACTGGAAAGAACATTATTCCGGTCAACCGGAGAACGAGCGCTACCTCAACTACGTAGCGGACAAGTTCGACCTGCGCAAGGACATCCAGCTAAATGCCCACGTTGATTCAGCAGTCTTTGACCAGACCGAAAACTGCTGGGAGATTTCTTTTGAAGACGGACAAAAAGTTCTGGGTCAATATCTCATTACTTCCGTGGGCAGCCTTTCCGACGGCTACACCCCAGACTTTGCAGGAATAGAAAGCTTCAAAGGCGCCACTTGCCACACCAGCAAATGGCCGAAAGAGGGCATGGATTTAGTTGGCAAGAGAGTGGGCGTCATCGGCACCGGGGCGACAGGGGTTCAGCTCATCACGGAGATAGCCAAGGAAGTGGGCCACCTCACCGTGTTCCAGCGGACGGCGAACTACTGTGCGCCCTTGCGTAACGGCCTGATTGATGACGAGACCCAACGCAAGATTAAAGCCAGCTATCCGGAGATTTTCAAGAAGTGCAGCGAGACCCCAGGGTCGTTCATGCACGAATTCGACCCTCGTTCCGCCATGGAGGTTTCGCCGGAAGAACGGCAGGAGCAGTATGAACGGTTATGGGCGGAGCCTGGTTTCAAGAAATGGCTGAGCAATTTCCGAGACGTCATGGTTCCCGGAGAAGCCAACGAAGACTACGCCGAATTCGTCCGCAATAAGATTCGCGAGCGGGTGAACGACCCGGTTGTGGCGGAGATGCTGGTTCCCAAAGACCACATGTTCGGCTCCAAGCGTCTGCCCTGCGAGAGCGGCTACTATGAGGTTTACAACCAAGACAATGTTTTGCTAGTTGACGTGCGAGAGGCTCCCATCGAGCGCATCACCCCACAGGGGGTCAAGACTAAGGACGCCGAGTACGAGCTTGACGTCATCATATTTGCCACCGGTTTTGACGCCGTGACCGGCTCGTTGGTCAAATTGGACATACAAGGGGAAGGCGGACAGACGTTGAAAGACAAATTCGCCAACGGTCCACGCACATACATGGGCATCTCCAGTGCAGGCTTTCCGAATCTATTCACCATCAACGCAGCCTCGGTGGGCAATTTCGTCAGGGCCGCCGAACCGCTGGTAGACTGGGTAAGCGAAGCCATGTGCTACGTGCGAGACAATGAATACATGCGTATCTCGGCAACCCCCGAGGCGGAAAACGCATGGGTCAAACATGTAAACGAGGACGGGGCGAAGATTCTACGGACCCAGGCCAATTCTTGGTTCGTGGGCGCGAACATCCCCGGCAAGGCCCGGGCGCTGCTCACTGCGCCGGACACTGCCCCGGTTATGCGAGCAAAACGCGCCCAAGTGGCAGCCAACGGCTATGAAGGATTTGACCTTCAGTAAATACGTAAATTAGCTTATCCGGAAGCCCCGGATTGCATCTTGGCCAACCAGATGGAGGAAAAATGGCGCGGGTACCTGCTTTATCCAGGGACAACATCCCCGAAGAACAAAGGGCCGCATTTGACGAGATGGTCAAACAACGAGGGTCAATACCCACCACCGGGCCAGGCTCGGTGATGATGAACGCCCCGGAGGTCGCACAGCGCGCCCTTGGCTTGGCTTTGTACCTCCGAACCGATACGTCATTGTCGCCCCGCATCCGAGAACTGGGCATGCTGGTAGCCGCACGGGAGAACGACTGCCAGTTCATCTGGCATGCCCATGCTCCGGCTGGCCGACAAGCTGGCCTCAAAGATGAAGTGGTTGACGCCCTACGCGACAAGAAAGAGATTCCGGGAATGGCGCCCGACGAAGCCGCCCTGGTGAAATACGGCCAGGAGTTCTTCCGAACGCGTCGGGTCAGCCAAGCGACCTTCGATGCGGCCCTGGCCCAGTTTGGGGTGCTTGGACTGTCTGAACTAACCAACCTGATGGGCTGCTACTCCATGTTGGCTTTTAATGTAAACGCTTTCGGCGTTGAGCTACCGGCGGACAGCCCCGAGAAACCTTTGCCAATCTAGTATTCCTGTTGTGACTTCCCGTTGCATGCCGCTGGAACTGAGATTTTCTTTACCTGACCGGCGGCCACATGATCCAGCCTCGCCGATTGGTATTGCGGACACGGAAAAGATGGCCGCCCAGCGTCGTCACATAAAGTGTCCCTTGGTCCGCATCGCCGAAGGCGCAGTTGGTGGGCATGTCCACTCCCACCGGCATGGGGTGAGTCTCCAATACCCGGCCTGTGGGAGACCAGATGTAAATCATCGGTCCCGGCCCGCTGACCCAGGAACCGGCCGTGGCGATGATGTTACCCTCGGAGTCCAAACACATCCCGTCAATGCCCCGCTGCGGACCCCTGTGGTCATTGCCAAAGTGATGCAGCACCGTAAATTGCCCCAAAGAGCCATCCTCCAAGATGGGATATGCACGAAGTTCCCTCAAGCCGCCAAGTTCGGCCTCGGTCTGAATCATGTACAGAGTCTTATCGTCCGGGGATATTAGCAGCCCGTTGGTCCCGGTGGTGTCGAAGGTCATGCGTTTACAGACCCAGGTCCCGTCGGGCTGAGGGTCCGCACGCAGGATGTCCCTTCCTTCCATGTCCGGCGATTCGCTGGGGTCGATGTTTATGGCGTTCCAGGGATTGCTGAACCAGATTCGACCTTGCCGGTCGATGGCCAAATCGTTGGGTGTGTTGATGCGCACGCCATCCAAGCGGTCAACGATAGTGGTGGTGGAGCCGTCGTGCTCAAGCCGAACGATGGAGCGCCCACCGGAGCAACATCCGTAGAGGTTGCCGTTTACGTCAAAGTTCAGGCCATTTATGTGATTGGTTCCTTCCCGGTACACTGTGCATTCCCCGGTGTCGGGGCTGTACCTCATGATGCGGCTCTCCGGTATATGGGTGAAAAGAAGGTCCTTGCCATCCCAGGCAGGGCCCTCGGTCAACCGGCTAAAAGGACCGGCAACCAGCTCCCATTCCCATTCCCGCTTCATCCTCCGTTTCCTTTCCCACTCCATGAACTCCTCCTAGATGTTTTGTTTATTCTGTTCGTAAAAATGTGATCTTTGGGCCTCAATTCAGCCCAGCCTTCACTGCTGGTTCCCTAGTCAATTACCTGGCCACACCGGCTCATGGTAGCCCAAGGGAACCGACGGCCTATCCCACTTTGGCGGTGTTTCCGAAAGTCCCACAACTGGCCCAAGATGCCGGAGCCGACCATCGGGGGTGTCACTCTCCGTAGACCAGCGTTCCAACTCCTCCGGCGTAAATTCATCCGGCACGTTCAGAAGATTTGCGGCAGGCACCTGTCCCAATCCCACAAGCCAATGCCCAATCTGGGCCAGGGAGGTTCTCACCAGCCAACTGCCGCCCTCCTGGGTTCTGCGCTTCAGGGCCACCAGCGCACCGAATGCCATCAGATACCCAGTGAGGTAGTCAATGGCCGATACCGGATAGAATTGAGGTCCCGGTTCCTGGCCTGGGAACGCCTCTCCCTGGAGACTGGTAATGCCACTGACCGCCTGGACCACGGTGTCGAACCCGCGGCGCGAAGCCCAAGGCCCGGTATGGCTGAAGGCGGAGAGGGATACGTAGATGATGCCGGGACGCAGTTGGGCCAATGCCTCAGGCGAGAGACCGCGATTGCCCAGGGTTCCGGGCCGGTAGCCTTGGGAGAACACATCCGCGCCGCGGACCAACCTCTTGAGCGTATCGAAGTCTTTTTCTTGACGCAAGTCAAGGTGAGTGGAGAGTTTACCGTGGCCGGTATCGTATTCTTGGTATCCGATATTCGGCAGATGCGCTCCCGTAATCTTCAAAACTTCGGCCCCGTGCTCGGCCAGAGTACGACCGCAGGTCGGCCCGGCAAGAACACGGGTTAGGTCGAGCACCCGGACGCCGGATAGGGGTCGATTGCCTTGGGAGATCGTACCGGTAGGCAGTTCCTCCGGTGGGCTGTCCCCAATCCTGACGATTTCCATCAAGGGCAGGGAGGCAATAGCAACTCCCTGCGGATGCCGGGCCCATTCTTCCATGGAGCGCACCATTCCGCCAGCCCCATTTGCGGCAATGATAGCCTCTTCCAGCTCCAGCGCATCCCATCCGGCCACTGCATTTCGCACCGCATCCGATTCCTCCGGCACTCCCAACACCTTAAGCGCAGCTTCGCGGTGGTTGGGGAAATTGCAGTGGAGGTAACTCCAGCGGCCATCCTTGGCCGGATACACACCCATCACGGCGTTTCGGTCTGTTGAAACAGCCGCCCCGTCCAACCGCATATAACGCCCGCTGCGCAAAGAAGCGGTTGCTTGGCGTGCATCGACCGAGACCTCTTGCCTGCGCCCGGTGCGTGTTTCCCAGAGGTCCGACACAGCGAGACCAACTGCGGCAAGGGCAGCGGTGGCCGCTTCGCCGATCCGAAAGGGCGTGGGCAACTGCGGGTCGTTTCCACCGGTCAACCGGATATCGCGGAGGCGCTCATTAGCCCAACCAGCCAAGGGCACAAGAGTGATTAGGGCATTATTAGTCATGGATTGGACCTCTAACCTTGGTTTGGAGTGGGATTATCTTAGCAGCATCACAACAACAGATTTTGGTGTACCCCAAAACTCCCCAGCCGTCAAAGCCGAGGAGTAATTGCTAGCTTGGTGGGCACGGGCGAATGTCGGACAACATCGGAAATACGGGTTGGCGGTGCTGGTGGCTCAAAAAAGGGGCGCTCTCCGTAGAGAGCGCTCCTTTTTCGTTGGAGAACGTGATGTGGACTCCTTCTCAGGCTGGCATTAGCATCTCATAGTGTCCGCCTTTGGATACCGGAGACATACCGGTAATAATCTCCGACCAGTGTTCCCCACCGTCTTCAGTGGCCCAAATCTCGCCCGTGGCGGTGGCCCCGAAGATTGAGAACGACTCTCCCCAATCTTCCAAAATCATTGCCTCGAAGGCCGTGGTCAGCCGGTCTGGAAGGCCGTTTCGCAGGGCTGTCCAGTTCAAGCCTCCGTCGGTGCTCTTGGAAATGCGGGAGCCAGCGTACCTGTGCTCTCTCCACGAGCCAGGCCCCTTCTCAGCAGCGGCCACAAAAACCACATTGGGATTCTTGGGGTGAATCAACAAGAAGTCCGGATATCCTCCAATCTCATGCTCGGTGGTCGTCCAGTGTTCCCATGAATCGCCACCATCGGACGTTACGTAAGTGCCATCTCCCCCGGTAATGTAGATGCGGTCCGGGTTCAAGGGGTTAATGGCAGTCCTGTGGACATCTGTGTCCATGCCGGGAACCAGTTTGAAGGTGTTGCCGCCGTCGGTGCTTTTTACCAATCCGCCTACTTCCACGCTGATGAAGAGGGTATTGGTGTCGCCAGGGTGGAAATTGATGTGCTTGGTATGGGCTATGTGGGGCGGCGCCGGGAAAGTCCACTCCGACATGTCAACGGACCTAAACTGCTCAAATTCGGACCAATTGCGGCCCAGATCGTCACTGTAATAAAGGTGGGCGGGCTGTGTGCCTAGGAAGATACGCGTGCCGCCATCCACTTGGGCCGAGGCGAGACTGTAGATGTCGTGATGGGTAAGCCCTTTATCTCGGAGTTCCCAAGTGTGTCCGTTATCTTCGCTGGCGTATAACGAATCTTCCGTGGCGCCCGCAAAAATTGTGCCGCTCACCGGCTCGATGATGACTGCATGTATGTGCTTGTCGGTCAGCCGCTGGTCTGCTATGTGCCAATTGCCGTCCTGCTGGTCCTTTTTGATGCGGACCACACCATCCTTCGTGCCTACCAGCACTTCCGTAGAGGGAACAGTTGAAGTAAATATGGTATCTCCGCCGTGAGAGAGCGTTAAAGTCATCAGAGACTCCTGTTCAAAAGATTTCGTAACGCATTATGAAAAACTTTATAAAATTCAGAATAGAACTACCAGACGATTGAGTCAATCCACCACACGAAGAATTTCGACACTACGCAACGGGTATCATTTCGCGGACCCCGTTTTTTCGCAGGTGAACAGGGATTGGATGTATTAACCGCGATTACATCGGTACATTCAACGCCGCGTGTGCCCGCTTTGGCCAGTCCTAGCTGAAACTTAGCTCTTGGCGGTAAAGCTGAAGCAGCGACCACCCTTGTCTGGGTACCGCTGGCATTTCGGCAATGATAACGGGTTGGTTCAGGCGGGAATTTCACCCAAGGATTTGGGATTGATAGGCGTGGCCATGGCCTGCACCTCCGGGAGAACCTTCTCGGCGAAGAGCCGGAGGCTTTTTTCGGCCTTGTCCCTGGGCATCCCACCGTAAAACATGTGAATCACGACCTTTTCCAGGCTGATGGTTTGTTGCAGGGTCTTGATTCTCTCGATAATCTCGTCCGGAGTGCCGATGGGCTGCGTGGCGCGGCGTGCGGCGAAGCCGGCATCGGCCGTGCTTATGTCGGCGTTCTGGCGTAAGAGGTACTCCTCGTAGCCATGTATGCCTTCGTAGCCAGGGTTGTTCCATTCGAAGTAGTGGTGTTGGGCCGCCATGAGCTGGTTGTGGAAATAAACCCAGCCATCTTCAGCCTCCTCTGCGGTCTCGGCGCAATACATCCACAAGAGGGTCGTGGGCTGGTCGGGCGGGAGACCGAGTTCGTTCCGAATCTTGTTGAACCTCTGTACTTTGCTGGTCATCTCCACCACATCGTCACCAGCGACGAACATCTGCCCAAGACCGTTCTCGGCGGCTAGTTTTGCCGATGCCTCTGTGGTGAACGCCACTTTGATGTCCTTGGTCAGTTCGCCCTTATGGCGAGCCTGGGGCCGGATGGTGGTCGGCGGGATATTGTATACCTCGCCCTGGAATTCAAAACGCTCTGCTCCGTCGGCGGCCTTGATGGCATTTATAACATCGTAGAAGTACTTATGGGATTGCTCTATCGGGTAGCCGAGGGATGCATACTCGTGGGGCGCAATGCCACGACCGATGCCCAGGTGCAGACGCCGTCCCTTCAACAAGATGTCCAGCATGGATATCTCGTGGGCTAGCCGCACTGGATTCCACCACGGCGCGACTATCACGGCAGTTCCCATATCCACTCGGTTGGTTCGGCCCGCCCAATAAGCCAGGTATTGCAAGGGGTTCGGCTGCATCGAGTAGGCGGAACCGTAATGCTCGGTCGCCCAGATCGAGTCGAATCCCAGCGGCTCCACCAGTTCTCCCATATACAGGGTGTCATCCATATTCTTGGCATCGGAGACAGCCGGTGGACGGTCATAATCCCCCGCCATCAGGCGCTCCCAGTCACCTTGGTTGTAGCCGGTGACCATCACTCCGCAATGCATTCGTGTTCTCCTCTTGTGAGTGTGTACAATATTTGCCTAGGCCAGGTTCCGTTTGCTCGGGACATGCCCCGCAATTTCTTTGGGAATGGCGATTCGCCTTGTCAGCATACTGTTGCTTGATAGCCGAATCAGGTGATTGGCAGCTCTCGGCCTGTGTCCGAGGCTTCCTTGATAGTATCGATAAAACGATGGAGCTCAACAGCGGTATCGAAAGTCGGCAGGCGGCTTTGACCGGTCCTTATTGCCTCGGCGAACAGGGCATACAGTTGCCCGACGTTGAACGGATCGCCGCGGGGGAAGTCGTCGGGTACGTATACGAAACGCTCCGGTATGGTCAGGTCTTTCAGCTCGTTGCTTCCTTGGGCGCCCTGCACGCGTAGCATCTCACCACGCTGGGACGAGACGCTCCCGGTGGTTACCAGCGTGCCTTCTCGACCGTAGATCTCCATCCGAAAACCGCTGCCGCCCCAAGGAACAGTTCCGACATGGACCGATGCCGCTGCGCCGCGTTTTAGCTGTCCTGATACACGCACGTTGTCCGGGGACGTGACTTCTACAAACTTTTTCGTGTCCGTCTCGTAAATCTGCTGTACCTGGGTCGTTACCATGCACGCCACCCGAGCAAAGTCACCCAACACCATTCGCAAGGCATCTATCACGTGTCCGTTGGCGATGGTCAGTGTGTTTGCGCCTTGGCTGGCATCGAGATTCCAAGTGTCGCCGGAATGGCGTTCCAACCCGCCGCCACGCATGGTGGTCACATGACAAGACAGTACCTCGCCCACGTAGCCAGCATCAATCAAATCCTTGACATATAACAATGCGGGGCTGACCCGAGATTGTAGGCCGACCGCCGTCTGCACCCCTTTTGCCCGGGCAAGGGCTGCCAGTTCTTCAGCTTCAGCGGTAGTGCGGCCCAAGGGCCACTCCGTCAAGACGTGCTTGCCGGCTTCGATGGCGGCCTTGGTTGGTTCATAGTGCAATGGCACCCGCACCACCACAGCTACTGCGTCAATCTCCGGCGAGGACACCATTTCCCGGAAATCGTGGAAGGCAAGTTTAGCTCCAAACGCTTGGCGTGCCTCCTCCGCGCTCTCGGGCCTAGAGGTGCAGACTGCGGTAAGCTCCACATCCGGACTGGCCAGCAACGCCGGGTAGTGCGACTGGGATGACCAAGTCGAGTTGACGTTAGCTCCCACAAACCCTAGGCGAATCTTGTTTGGCATTACGTTGGCTCCTTAGTTGGAATCATTTTGCCATAGCCAATTCGATTGGCTCCTTCAGCTTTCTTGGAACCCTGGAGCGCCAAACAATCACGTTCAAATGGCCTATACTTTATATGAACTATCTCTCCGTCGTCTGTCTGTCGTCTCTCCGTCGTCTCTCCGGCGGATCTTGACGAGCCAAAGGTCACAAACGGCAACGCAGTGGGGCGAAGAGGGAACCCGGGGCCGTGATAGGCTATGGGAAATCCTATTAATCTATACACCGGTTTTGGGCAAATGACCAGCGCAGAAGACAGGACTGTCCTTTTGGAGAGGGCTCGTGTCATTGCCTAGCGTCATTACTCGCTCTATGGTGGTCAACTAATCTCCACATGTTCTCACTCATAACTCGCCTACCTTTTTTCTACGGCTGGGCCATTCTTTTCGCCGCTGGCAGCACCATGGTGGTTCGAAACTCAGCTGCCAGTTTAACCCTCGCTGTTTTCTTATATCCAATGTCCGAGGATCTGGGATGGAGCCGCACCCTCATCGCAGGCGCTGCCAGTTTCGGAGGACTTCTGGCGACGGTGGCGTCTCCGGCAGTGGGCTGGGCTCTGGACCGTTTCGGCGCCAGGGTTATTCTGACCCTCAGTATTTTGGTGATGGGAATCGCAACTGTGTCCCTGGCCTGGGCCACGGTGCCTATCGCGTTCTATCTCGCTTATGGGACCGTCCGTGTTCTTTTCGCCAGTCCGATGACCATCGGACCTTCGGTGGTGGTATCCCGCTGGTTCGTCAGACTGCGTGGCCGGGCCACAGGGATATTATTCTCGTCCCACTCTATAGGCATGATTACATTCCCCCTCCTGGCTGGGCTAATCATCAAATACCGAGGATGGGAGGAGGCTTGGATTGTATTGGGGGCGCTGGTCTGGGTGATAGCACTTGGGCCGGTCTCGATGCTGATTCGGCAGAGCCCAGAGTCAGTCGGGTTGCTGCCTGACGGGGACGAGCTGAATAAACCTGGCAATCTGACAGAGTCCGCTGCCGTGCTTGAAGAGCCCAAATGGACCTTGAGAGAGGCTGCCCGCACCCCCACTCTTTGGCTTTTGGCCTTGTCCACCGGTTTATTATTTCTCCTGCAGTCCGGCACAAACATCCATCAAGGGGCCTATTTTCTGGACCGGGGGTTGGGCGTGGGAATTTCAGCGGCGTCATTGAGTCTAAACGCCGTTTTCACAGGCGTTGGCAGCCTCTTTTGGGGATGGGTGGTGGACAAGGTCCCGGTCCGGTACAGCTATGCCGGAGTGGCGACTATGATGGCGATTGCCTTGGTTCTGTTCCCCTTCGCCAACACTGCCATCGAGGCATTATTCGTAGCCTCGTTATTTGGAGGGGCGGTGGGCGGAATCCTAGTGGTGCCGGTAGTTGCTTATGCTAATTACTTCGGTCGTCAATCACAGAGCGCTCTCAGAGGTGTGACCGAGCCATTTGTATCCCTAGGCCAAGCCATCGGCGCGCTTTTCTCTGGCATTGTCTATGACGTAACCGGCAGCTACCGGTTAGCGTTCATAGTCCTAGCTATCATCGGCTTCGTCGCAGTCGCCATGCTGTTGATGACGAGGCCGCCGAAAGATCGAGAGCCGGCCATCGAGGCTGAATGATCCTGTGGGTGAAAAGAGCTTGCCAATTCATCAGAGCTATAGGTGAACACGCCGCAATCCCTATTTACGTATAACCCCATGCCTTGGTTTGGGATCACTACGAATTGGACAGCCGCTATGGTGAATGCTATCGTGCCTTTAGGTTTGGAGTGATGCTTTATGGCGACGAATCCCACCGCAACTCTCATCATTGAGAATGGTCTGCCCGACCACGCGCCCATTGTTTTGGACCGGCCCGTTTCGGTGTTCGGCAAGTCGTCGTCGGTCGATGTTTTCCTAGACAATCTGTATGTTTCTCGGCGCCATTTTCAGATTAGCCGCAAGGATGATATTTTCTTCATCACCGACCTGGACAGC
>DCAE01000069.1:0-1292 GCA_002311385.1 Dehalococcoidia bacterium UBA1141
CCCAAAATGGGGGCGTGAATTGACAATAATCTCCGGATTCTTTGGGGTCCGTTAACTCGCAAACGAGAATAGGCAGGAAAAACCACTCACGAGATAATCGACGTTTTCTCGGGCGTCCTGGATAGCCAGCATATGGACCTGGTTCAAGGTGACCAAGGCCAGAAAGTCCACCTCGGTGGTGAAGGGGACGGGCGGCCTCTATAAACCTTTCGGCCAGTGACAGTGTCCCTGGAGGGGAAGTTTTGGAGGTGGTGTCAATCGATGAGAGGGTGGAGGAAGCAGCCAAGTGGTAGGAACCCGACTAAGTGTTCAAGATGCACAATCACGTCCCTCTGGAGGACGGCCGGCGATTGCCTATCTTCAGTAACATGAAGACCGGGAGTTAGTTTCACCAGGGCGAGGACTAATAGCCGAACTCATCGTATCTGAGCCAGCTATGAAAAAGCGCCGACATCGAACTTGTGAACTATTCATCTACGCCTCCCCTTCGCGGAATTGGAGATTGGTCCCACGAACCGAGGGGCGATTCGTCTCCATAGGCTCTCCCCATGTTTCTCAGATATCACAATCAACGGCAACGTCAACAGTCCCAAGCCCAACAGCACCATCCTCAACCGTCGAGACCGATACTCTAACTGTACCTGGTGGTTTCCTGGTAGCAGTCGTACTCCAACAAAGCTCGGCATCAGCATGACGGTATCCGTCTCTACCCCATCTACGGTAGCCCGCCAGTTCGGATGATAGGTGGCTTTCAGTAGCAGCCAGCTTTCCCGTTCCACCCGAACCCCGGCAGCAAAGGAATTACTACCAACCTCCTCGGAGAGCACTGCCCCTCGAGATGGACCGGCAGAGGCTTTGACCGTAGGGATGACGTCCACGGCTGCGCGGAGGGGCAGCGGTCGTTCTATCCCTTGAGAAGTACTGCCGATCAAAACTTCCGGGTGCTGCTTGGCGCCCGGTAGCCCACTGGCCAGCCAGCTTGATGCCGCGGGATAGAAGTCCGTTTTCCCCCCAGCGAAGGCCAGGCCTGAGCCCACCAGGTCGAAGTAGCCCGTTGTCTCGACTTGATACAAGCGATGACGGCCGAACTGCTGGAGCGGCTTTACGAAATCCGGAAGCATTTGCTCTTCTGGGGCCACCACGTAGCGTATATTGTAAAGATTGTATAGGTCCCTACGTGTCTCGTCGAAATAGCGAAAAATATCACTGTTGAAGGAAAGAGCGTGGTAGAGCCTTCCTGTCATATCTAGGCCCTCTGCTTGGAGCAATGCATAGACCGGAGTTGGGCCGAC
>DCAE01000069.1:1314-2976 GCA_002311385.1 Dehalococcoidia bacterium UBA1141
GGCCCCAATTTTCCGTCTGGCCGGCATAGACCCGGCCTGGTGGGAGCCGCTCTAGGTATTCAACCAGGTCATTTAATTCCTGCTTCTCTTCGAAAAGGCCATGCTGCTTCTCGCTTATGAAAAGGGCATTCTCTGCCAGGTACGACTTCCTTTCGCTGTATACCGGCAACAAGACCAACAAGGTCAACGCCAGAACCGCTGCGACAAACCAGAAGTTCGATCGAGAAACGGCCCAACGCCAGGGGGCAGCTAAGGCGATGGCCATGAGGAAGATGCCTGTCAGATGGACCCCGGCGATAAAGCGGTACATATGGAGGTTGCTGCTGATGGGCAACAGGTTTACGAGTGGACCCCAGGTGGACTTGCCGAAATATAAAATCAGCCACAGTAAGAATATCGCTATCAGAATCAGATATCGTTCCTCTTTCCAGCGAAGTAAACATATCACGAACCCGACAACGACTAGGATGGTCAACGAAGGGTACCTGTAGAAGTCAAACAGGTCTCCCCTAACCAACGATTGAAGCACCCAGGCATATCCATAGGAGTTGTATTTTTCCGGTTGCTCCCAGACGTTAACGTTCAGATAGCGCCAGTCCATGAAAAGCGGAACCAGAAAATACGAGGTCAATACCACGACCAGCAGAAAGAGAATCATCAACCTCCTACACCGCCGCCACATCGCTGATGCAAGAGCCCTGAGGTCGGATGATCGCATCGTCACAATGAATGCGAGGACACCAAGGGTCAGGAAGGCCATATAGCCGTAGAGCACGTGGGACATTAACACCGCAGCTAACAACAGGGTAGCCCAGAAGTAACCTCGGCCATCCCGCAAAACTCGATAACCCTGGGCTACGGCTGGGGGGAGCAGCACCATTGCCCAAAGCTGAGTGTAAAGCCCCAATCCCCCCGAAACGTAGCTTCCAAAACCGAAGCCAAAAAGGCGGTTAGTCGCGACCAACGATGCAACGAGGGCTCCCATGCCACACGACAGTTGATCAAACCCAAAGCGTCGTAATGACCAGTAGATGGACAGGGGAAAAAGGCTGAGAAACAAATAGGTTGTCCAGTTCACCATGCTGGCTATGGGGAAAATCTCGCGAGTAAGAACATGAACCACAGCTACAGCTACATGGGGCAGGTGTTGGTAGTAATGGAAGGGGGGGTAACCCATGCCCATGGTGCCCAGCCAGGGATCTGTGAAGTCCTGTCCCTGAATGATAGTCTGTGCTGCGAGGTCTGTGAGCACCACGTGCAGAACTATGTCATTCGAACCGGGGGTCTTAACCGCTATCTCTGGATAAAGGTGAACCAGGTTGAAGGCGACGGCAATCAAGAGCACCCAGAGGACGATGAGACCTTCTAGCCAGTGAGATCGTCGAGAGGTCGCAACAGGTCGGTCACTGCTTGGGTCGACGGGAGACACTGTCATCCGGGCAGTCGACTCATCAAACGTCTAACCTAGCCTCAAGAGAAAACCAAGACCGCCGTACCGATATTCTCCCGATTATGCGATGAATACCTGGTCGGGCATTTGGTTGTTCCCCACACCATCCCGGTCACTCCCGCTCGGTGGCTCTGATTATATCACCACTACAGATTTCAATGCACCGGACCCCCTGGAAACAATGGGCGCTGGAGGACAAATTGGCCAACCTG
>DCAE01000099.1:0-1431 GCA_002311385.1 Dehalococcoidia bacterium UBA1141
CGGCCTATTAGCTGGATTCACCACCTGGTGTGGTAGTCGCGGTAGGCACCGTATTTACCTCCACGGCGCCACCCGCACAAGCAACGATCGTTCCCATGACCAAGGCCACCAATGTAATTAGGATCAGTTTCATTGCCGCTACATCGGGAACTTTGGAATTTCGCATCCTTCATCCTCGGTTCGAGAGGTATACAGGATGATGGCCCTTATGAATTGTTGACCCGGGCCAAACTTTGGAGGACTAACGTTAGCAAGGTGAAGTCTCATATCCTCAAGATAAACTGTGTGGCTACTGTGTAAGGCTGATTTTACTTAATAGCCCGCTCTCGTGGAGGATGTCATTTTTATCAGGTGACTCAGCAAACGTTATTAGTTTCTGCCCGTTGCTTGTTCCCACACAAAATGCAGTATAAAGACCAGCATGGCTAAACCAGCCCCCGGGAAATACGTATCCTCGTCGCGTGAAAGCAGTCTCCGAATATTCGTTAACAGTCTTCAAAAGTTCGCATTCATCGATCCCCAATGGAGTGAAAATAGCGGGTTCAGGAATCCGCTGAAATGACTCTCCGAACTCAGTTACTAGCCTATTCAAAATCGCTTCTGGGGATTCTCCCGGAAAAGAGTTTGCCACAAATATTCCGACAGCTTTATAGCCATCCGTTAATTGGCCTTCAGAATTGGTACTCGAATCCGGGGCAGCGATGTGGAAATAATTTAGACCTGCCATTAGGCTCCATTCTGAAGGTTTGGTCACATACGCTGGTATTCCTATTGCTTTAAGCCCGTATCTTGTCCCGGTTGCGCTGGAGATTTCGGTATATTTCACGAGTTCTTCCGCTAGTCCATAGTAAAAAGCCTCTGTTGAAAACATCATTCCGAGATTCCCGGCACTCTCGTCAGACATCGCATAAGTGACTATCCCAACTAATTGTCCTTTTGTGTTTAATGCAGGACCGCCACTATTACCCTGCCCGATTTCGCCGTCAAATTTTATGGTGAGCCCATCCGAGCCGAATCCTGCGACAGTTCCTGTTATGGCAGTCAACGTTTCTCCTCCCATGGCTGGAAAACCGCCGATCACTAGGTCTTCACCCAATTCGGGCGTACCGAAAGATACGTTCACCGGAGGACCCAGCGGAGCCGTTAAACGAATTAATGCCAGATCAACGAATTCATCGACGTAAATGATAGAACCGTAGGTTACAACTCTAGGGCCAACTTCCTGATAATGAGCAACTTCGACATCACCTAAAGCGTCAGAAACCACATGGGCATTAGTCACTACGAAGTAGCCATCTCCCACAATCACCCCGCTGCCGTGGTATTCACCGGCAGCAGTTGAATAAGATATTTTTACCGTAGATTCTTGCACGACTGAATATGGATCACTAACGTGGGGAGTAGGTTCAACCTCTGCCGTCGCATCTTTTG
>DCAE01000099.1:1634-3303 GCA_002311385.1 Dehalococcoidia bacterium UBA1141
TCGATATCAGGCGTAGAATCCCTCCCTCTCGCCTGGCCGGTTAAACCGTCATCGCAGGCTGTTAGAAGTAGCAGGGCAAATACGGAACAGAGAATATTACGGAGTATGGAACCTCGCGTTCCAATAGACTTGATTATGATGGTCTTGTTTTGGTCTTGTTTACATTATACTCAGGGGTACTCAGATGTACTCTCAGGCACAATTCTGAGACTAAAAACCACGTATGACCACGCCTGACAATGATTTCCTACTACCTCTTAATCAGTAGGTCCAGGGTTCCATTCACAAGAAGGGCCCTCAGAAAATTGAGTACCAAAAAGTTCGTGACCATTTGATCCAAAACAAAACCCCCGACCATTACAGTTGGGGGTTTTCTTATCGACGGAAATCGACTGATTTCGTGCCTAAAAATGTCTGGCGGGAGTGCGAGGGAGTCGAACTCCAAACATGGCCCCAACGGCCGCTTATGCACTCCGTGACCTATCTATGGCCTTGGCCCGCCTGGCCGACACTCTTGATAAGGCCAGTCCGAATTTGTTGGAGCCGTGAAGAGCGGTTTCGTTAGCGAACCACTGGATTCCTACAATTAGGCCGCCCGAGCTTCAACTAGTCGGCGTTTTGCCTCACTGTAAACGGATGCAGGCAATGGTCCCTTCAAGACAGAAGCGATGTTCCCTATGAGGTGTTCAGGATCGAGAGTTCCAACTACAGTGGTATGTATGTCCGGGTTAGTAATGGTGAATCGGAGCATGAATTCAGTGGGGTGCTCGCCATCCAACAATTCGTCCAGTTTGGCCTTGTCCCACAAATCCCATAAGGCGGCGGAACCCTGGCCCTTACCGGGCGGGCCTTTGGCGACGCCACCGCGGATTACTATGCCCATACCGGCCCTAGCAGCAGCGGCGATCGTATCCTCATGCTCGGGCTGAAGAGCCGAATACGGAATCTGCAAGACGTCGAATACACCCATCTTGATATGGTCGGTGATATTCGGAAGGATGGACGAGCAGCCTATGAAACGAATCTTGCCATCCCGTTTGAGAGATTCCAGCGTTTCTACGGCCTTTTCTTGCTCCAAGAGCTCTCTCGCGGGGCTGAAGTGAAATTGGAGGACGTCGACGTAGTCGGTTTGCATGCGGCGGAGGCTTTGATCAAACGTTTTGATTATGTTCTCGCGGCTGTAGTCGTGCAGCCGGGGTAACGGTACGCCGAACCGTGTGCGCTCTGCTGGTATAAATTTCGACACATCTGGTGGGCATCCACATTTGGATGCGAGGAAGAATTCCTTGCGGCGGTTGGCGATACAACTGCCGATGTGCTCTTCAGCCTCTCCGTAGTCAGCAGAGACGTCTATGTAATTGATCCCCGCATCCAGGACAGCGTTCAGGATGCGCTCGGGCTGCCTTGGCTTTAGCTCTCGGCCAACGCCAGCAATCATACCGCGTAGCTCCAACGCGCCAAAACCAAGAGCAGTCACGCTCAACCCAGTGCGTCCAAGTTTTCTCTTTGGTAGGTCTGCCACGTATATCGCTCCTTATGTGAGGTGGTTGTGGCTGTTTGTTGGATATTCTCCGAATCTATTTCTAGATTTGGCAGACATTGGAATTGGGTGTCGGCACTCGATGCCCGAAGGTCCGTTAGTAGATCTGTTAATTCCCAATACCCTTTT
>DCAE01000099.1:3411-3535 GCA_002311385.1 Dehalococcoidia bacterium UBA1141
CATTCATGGCTCCCGGCAAATCATCCATGACAAACTCTACGCCAGTGTGCAAGAACAAGAAGATAACCTTCGTCACTGATTTCCCGGTAGCAGTTTCTAAGCCCAACGCATAAGTACCGCCCTG
>DCAE01000098.1:0-4884 GCA_002311385.1 Dehalococcoidia bacterium UBA1141
ATCTTGGCGGCCTTCCGCTACCGGGAGTACCGCCTGTACTGGCTCGGAGGAGCCTTCTCCAACATTGGCATGTGGGCCCTTGTCTTCGGCCGGCTGTGGTTGATGCACTCTCTCACCGAGTCTGCTCTGTACCTGGGTCTGGTTACAACATCCAGCCTGGGCCCCATCCTGCTCTTTTCAGTTTGGGGCGGCGTGTTAGCCGACCGGGTCAACCGGCTCAGGCTGGTGATAGCGACCCGGGCGCTGTTCGCCGTATTGGCACTGCTTACCGGAGCACTGATTTCTACGGATGTAATCCGGCCTTGGCAGGTCATAGCCTTGTCGCTGCTCACCGGCATATTGCTGTCCTTCGACATTCCGTCTCGGCAGGCCATGCTGCCTCGCCTGGTGCCCAGAGAGCGACTGGTCAATGCAATCGCTCTCTATTCCTTGCTGTTCAGCGGCTCGGCCATCGTTGGGCCCGGCTTCTTCGCTCCTCTGGTCAATCTCTGGGGCCTGGACGGACTTTTCTACCTCATCGGAGGGTCCTACATCCTCACAGTCGGCATGATGTCCATGATGAAACCATCCCCGCATCAGAGGAGTAACAGTGAACATAGGATGTGGCAGAGTCTCCGGGAGGGTTTCCGCTACATACAAAAAAGCAGGCTGATCCTGAGTCTTATCGGCATCGCAACGATCGGTGGGATTTTCGGGATGTCCTTCGAAACGCTACTTCCCATTTTTGCCGAGCGGTTGCTGAAGGGAGGTGTCGATACTTATAGCATCATGCTGTTGGGCCTTGGAGTGGGAGGTTTGAGTGGGACGGTTACCTTGGCCTGGTTGGGCAACCTGAAGAATTTCCCCCGGTTCTTGCTGCTGTCTGGAACCGGCTTTGGCCTGGCCCTTGCCTCTTCAGAAATAGAGATGGAGTCGATGTCTTCTTCCGCTGCCCAGGTCATCTCGATCATGGTCTGGCGCTCATCTATGGCTATTGTGGCTCCTTCTGATGTCCCATATAGGTCAATAGTGAAACTAATCGAGGCAGATGCCAGACCTTCATGTTTGATGTAACTTGCCGCGTAGGTTGCGATAAAACCCCATTCCTTTGCCAAATTCCCAACAACATTATCCACAGGAAAATCGTCAACCAAGAAGAACGTGGCAGAATCTAACGCAAAGCCATCCGGCAAGTCCTGAAGGTGTAGCGCTGCCGCTTCTAAATTGAAGTTAGCCAAGTCACTGAGCCGCTTTTGATTTGGGGTAGGAGTTGGCTTGGGTGCTGCATTTGGTATCGGAGCAGTTGTAGCTTTGTGTGGGGGGACTGGAGTCGCCGTTGGGTTAGGGGTAGGCGTCGTTGTCTCTGTTTGGGTATGTGGCAAGGGTGTTGCCTTAGGAGACGCGGCTCCAGCACAGGATATCAACCGAATTACCAAGAGGAAGGGTAGACCCAGTCCAAGGACTTTACTCAATTGTTTGAATGAAAGCATCACGATTGTTGCTTAACGGAAACCCATTCACTGAACGAATCCAAGTCAACATCCGTGTAAGGCCCGAGTTGCGCCCCAATTTTAACACCCGAGGCCAATAAAAAGGCCCTGCGCAGCGCAAGAGGCTGTTAGGACATAACACCTTCGGCTATCTGGATGAGGACACCGTGGCTTTCCTGGAGGATGCCAATCCGGTGTATACTCCGGCCCATTACTCGGGAACCTTAATTAGAGCGATGGAAGGGTAACCGGCTTTGCTGTCCTCCACCATGCCAGCCCTGACCGTATTGCGGATTAGGGACTTTCGCGTTCTCTGGGCCACCAGGTTCATCCATGAGGTTTCCCGGAGGATGGAGCTGCTGGTACTGGGCTATCTCATCCTGAAGCTGACCGACTCCGTCTTCCAGGTCGGGTTGATCGCCGTCTTCCTCAACGCTCCCAGACCGGTTCTTGCCATGTTCGCCGGCACCATCGCCGACCGGCTAGACCGGCGGCGGGTCATGATTGGAGCCCATGCGTGCTACTTGGGGATAGCCTCGGTCCTGCTAGTCCTGCTCATCATCGGCTCAGTGCAGCCCTGGCACATATACCTAGCTATTCTTCTTCAAGGGACAGCCAGGGTGCTGGACGATCCCTGTCGGCGCACTGCCCTATTTGACGTGACGGGCGAAAGCCGTATCGCCACCGCCATGTCACTGGAAGCTATGGGCAATGACGGGGGCAAGATATTGGGACCACTAACAGGAGGGATCCTTATCACCGCGGTGGGATTTGCCGGCGCTTACGCGGTTCTGACGGGACTGGACGTGCTGTCTTTGCTGATGATGGTGCAGCTCAGGTTACCCCACCACCCGCGTACAACCAGGCTGGCGCGATCAGTCTGGTTCAGCCTCTGGGAGGGATTTCGACACTCCCTGACCAACCGCATGGTGTTGGGAGTGCTCTGCATGGCCCTGATTTTGAACGCCCTGGTATATCCCATGCAGTACTTCATCCCGGTCATCGCCTCTGACCTGCTGAAGGTAGGGCCCACCTTGGGAGGACTGCTGGGGTCTGCCGAAGGTGTGGGCACCTTCATCGGTGCTTCGATCATCGCTACGAGGAGGAATATTCGGCACCACGGGCGGATATACGTGGTTGGCACAGTGATCGCTGCAGTGGCGGTGATGCTAGTGGGATGGTCGCGCTGGTTCCCAATATCCTTTGCCCTGCTGGTGGCAGCGGGCATGGCGGCAGCGTTTTGCAGCACCATGCAGAGCACCATCCTCTTGCTGGCCTCAACGCCGGAACTGCGGGGACGCGCCGTGGGGTCCCAGGGTATGGTCAATGGCATAGGCCACTTGGTGGGAACGTCAGAGATAGGGGCAATAGCCAAGGCGTTCGACATTGGCGTTGCCATCAGCATTAACGCCGCTGCCGCCCTGCTGTTCCTCATTCCGGTGGTAATCCTGACACCCCTGGTGCGGCGCCAGGTGGGTGGCGGGCCAGAATCAGGGGAACCCTTGAGCAGGCGCCACACGCCGGNNNNCCTGAGCCGGCGTGTGGTATTCTGGAGCGATTCAAGACAGATACTTGTCGAACCATGCCAGCGTGCGGGCCGTACAGCGTCTCCAGGGCCTGGGCGATGTAGGCCTTGTTGGCGCAGTTTAGCGTCTCGAGGTTCAACACCATCCGGTGTCTCCGCCAGCAGTTCATCGGCGGCAGACATCAAGCGCCGGTCAAGATTTGTATCGGCTTCAACGTAAAGTAGTTGCCGTAGAATATGAGGGCTGCTTCCCGGTTTCTGATAGGTTCTGGGCTGGTTTTCGGGAACATTTGCACATTCGGAAAGATGCCCATCTCCCAAAACACCGGCAGAAGCTCCGGCAGCGTGGGCAATTCTGTTCGCTCCTCGCCATGCACCAGCTTCCAGAAAGGAGATACCTGGGCCAGCGGAGATGCCGTATGTGATAGGATCAGCACTCGTTCTCTGGCGTGCCGCTCCAGCTTCCGGATGAATGGCTCTATATCCGCTACGCCGTAGACTACGTGGGCGCAAAGCACCGTGTCGGCCGGCCCTACCGCAGCATGCTCCCAAGATTCCTAGCCCAGCACAATTCATAAACGGACGACCAAAATTCCCAATACCGCCAAGTTACGCTATCGTTGAGAAGACCGAGCATGAAGTTTGCACTGTTTATCCTTGCATCATGGTCCGATGAAGAGAGGAGTGCCCAGCGTCGGGTTTATGGCGAGGCTCTGGAGCAGATCCAATATGCCGAAGAGCTGGGTTTCGACTCCGTCTGGATCGCGGAGCATCATTCCAGCAGGTACGGGATTTTCCCGTCTCTAGTTCCGATCCTCTCGTTCGTTGCGGCTAGGACCAGCAAAATCCGCATTGGCACTGGGGTAAGCGTTCTTCCTTTCCACAACCCCATTTTCCTGGCCGAAGAGGTCGCCATGCTGGACGTTTTGAGCGAAGGCCGGCTGGACTTCGGAGTGGGGCGGGGTTCGGCGGACTACGAGTACGGTAATTTCAACATTGACTTCGGCTCGCGAGATGAGCGCTTTCAAGAGGTTCTGGACATAATCCTTGGATTGTGGACCACCCGTCGCTTCAGCTACCAAGGCGAGTACTACCAAGTAAAAGACATCACGCTGGCGCCCTCACCCTTGCAGCAACCCCATCCCCCGGTTTTTCTGGCCGTTTCCCGCACAGCCGCCAGCGTAGACGTGGCGGTCTCCCGGGGCTTGCCGATTCTGACAAGTTTTTCCACTCCCGAAGCAGATAACTTGGGTTTGTTCAGTTTGTATGCGGAACGATGCGCGGCGCTTGGCAAGCCGTCAAACTTAGACCAAATGCCCTACTTCAGATTCGTGTATTTGTCAGAAGATCAGGTGGAAGCGAGAGAATACCCTCGGGAGGCATTGACTTGGGTGCGAGACTTGGGCGGTTACCGCCGTACCCTTACCCACGGTGAAGAGATCGACGTTGACCTAGACCGTTGGCACCGCAGCCGGCCCACCGAACCGCCAAGCTATGAGTCCGAGCTAGAAACTACCGCTTACTTTGATACGCCCGACAATTGTATTCGCCGGATAGCCAATCTTAAAAAGGATCACAACATCGATTATTTTGGAGCGAGTATGTCCTTCGGCAGCATGAATCACGACAAGGTGATGCGCTCCATGGAGTTGTTCGCCAAGAAAGTGATGCCAAAGTTCCGATGAAGGTTACTGCTAGGATTATTGTTCGTTAATGGCAAAAGAGGATGTCGGCGGCCTTCCCGTCATCAAGATCGAGGTGATCATGGAAGCGGAGCCCGCGCTGCCCTCTATTGTAGACGTCGGTATGGGTGCAAGGATCGGTTCGGCCGTCGGAGGTGGTACATCAACTTGCACTGTGTCTTTACCACCATTCCCACCCAGAACCATG
>DCAE01000098.1:4934-5171 GCA_002311385.1 Dehalococcoidia bacterium UBA1141
AATAGCGGCCGTCACCACCGCTCCAAAACCGCCGAACAGCAACCAAACGGGGATACCACCGATGCCCACCCCCGGCCCCGGCACCCACCGGAGGCTGTCGTGGTGGTATGGACGGAGGAGTCGGGGCTCCCGTGGCTGGAGTCCGGCCCAAGGCACCTTCCAGGGCATCCGCCATGTCGTTCGCAGACCGGAACCTGGCTTCAGTGGTCTTCGCAGTCGCCCGCCGTATGACCCTCT
>DCAE01000038.1 GCA_002311385.1 Dehalococcoidia bacterium UBA1141
ATGCCGCCAGAAAGACGACCGCCAATAAAGCCGAAATTGCCAGCGACGCCCGTGATTTAGGCGTAATAGGTAGCATGATTACTCCTGAGAAAGCCAATTCCAAGTACCGGCCTGCCGACAAGAATTCGGGCATGGTTTTGGCGGGCATTAACGAGGACATTAACACGGAGGAAACAGAGCATGGACATCCAAATCCTGACGCTTGTAATAGTCCGTACCCTGTAGTATTGTGAATTCTACCATACCGTTCAGGGTAGCCTTTGAAAGACGTGGGCCAGCACACAATTTTGCTTGCGCTTTACTTGTGTTTTCGACTACGAAGTTTTGATAACTAAGCAGGGTTCTCGGGAGTTTGAGCCATGATTCTGGCCGCTCTGGTTCTCTTGGCCGTAGGCGCCATATTGGTGCTGGGGGTCGGGGTGCGGGCGATCAACTCCAGAATCGGAGTTGTAAGCGTCAACCCCGTGCCCTTCCGCATCCACTATAGCTGGGTGATTGTAGGCGTACTGGCTGTCGTCCAAATCTTCGGCAGTTCCATTTTCTTCGTTGCCGGCGTTATGGTAGCCCCCCTTAGCGATGAGAATGGTGGATTCGGCTGGAACGTCGGGATCATCGGCGCTGGCATCGCTTGCTATTACCTCTTCAGTGCCATTTACGCTCCCATTAGCGGTAACTTGGGTGACCGGTACGGCGCCAGGCGCATGATGTTGGCCGGCATAGTCATGTACGGCGTGGGAATGGTTGCCTTGGGTTTTGTCACCCAAATCTGGCAGTTCTTCTTGTTCTACAGCATGTTCATGTCGGCAACGGCATCCATCACCATGGTGCCTCTAATGGCGTCTATCACCGGCTGGTTCCGGCGACGTTTGGGTATTGGCATTGGCATCCTCTGGGCCGTTGGTGGAATCGGCACAGCGATTCTCGCCCCTCTGATTGCTGACATGTTTGATGTGGTGGGTTGGCGAAACACCTTCATATTCCTGGGTATAGCCGGCTCCGGGATTATGTTGTTGCTTTGGCCCTTCATTCGTAGCAAACCCGCTGATATTGGCATTGAACCATACGGGACATTGGACACCGACCCGAAGACTGCGCCGATGAGTCCTAGCGTCATGAAGTTGCGTCTCAAGGTGTTCAATCAGCATATGCGGGGAACGCACGCTTTTTGGGATCTTCCGCTGATTCATGGGTTGGGGTGCGCAGGCCACGGTATCGTATTGATATTCGTGGTGCCGATGGCGGTCGAGAGAGGCATCGACCTTACCACTGCGGCCTACATCTTAAGCATTCTGTCATTGGTGAGTATTCTCAGCCGGTTGGGCGCTCCTATCCTCGCTGAGATTCACGGTCCCAAGAAACTGATGCTCGCCAGCCTGCTGATTCAGGGAATCACGGTGCCCATTCTGTTTGTGGCCAACGATCCCTGGGTGTTTTATGTGTTTGCGGTGGTTTTTGGATTCGGGTTCGGTGGCGAGTGGACCAGTTACTTGGAGATAAACCGCAGGTACTTCGGAGACGGCCCCATGGGCGGCGCCTACGGTTGGCAAATGACCGGCGCCATGGTCGGTCACGCAGTTACCACAGCATTGGCGGGTCTGGTGCTTCTGGCCACTGGCGGCTCCTACAACACGGTGTTCGCCCTCTCCGCCGCTTTCAGTTTGACTGGCGTGGTTGTCATCACGTTGCTTGATTCAACCGATCATATCCTTATTCCCAACTGGGAGGAGTCCCTGCCACCGGAAGCTCGGTCTTCCCAATACATACCTCCAGCAGCAGAGGACGCTTCTGGTCCAGAGCCTGGCACTGCCACCGGCCCGGCGGTCGCTGGCGGCGAGGATTAAGCCAGGTCTTGCTCACCCGGTGGCGTATGGGTACTGCAATCCTAGGCCGAACACACGCCTAGGCCATACACGCGACTTTGCCCGTCCTGCGCAAGCTCTCGGTTGCATTCTTTTGCGTGAATTCCTTAGCCTAACTGACTTTGATGGCCCGGCATCGCTCAACTCATTGGCCCGTCCCGGCTAGTCATACTACAGCCTGAATATTGAGGCTTCGGTAGCCGGCTACATGCGTGGCCTATATGGGTTTAATTACCATCAAGTTCTGCTATAGTGATCGCATTGAAATATTCTATTTGGTTATGAATTAACAGAGGCTGGTGCACGCTTTGGGTCTAATGGACAAAGCCCTGCTGGACATCAAAATAAAGCGACTTCCATTCGGGATTCACTACAGCTGGGTAATCATAGGTATACTGGCCACCGCGCAGATATTCGGCAGTTCCATCAGCATGGCCGCTGGGATAATGGTCCCGCCGTTGCACGATGCCGACGGCGATTTTGGTTGGAGCCTGGGTCTCATCGGCGCCGCCATGGCCACCTATTACCTGACGGGTGCCATATTCGCTCCTATAACCGGGTGGCTGGGAGACCGTTATGGCTCCCGGTTGATGCTGCTTGGCGCCGGGGTCATGTATGCCACCAGCATGATTTTGCTGGGACAGACCACGGAAGTGTGGCACTTCTTCTTGTTCTTCGGGGTGATGCTGTCCCTAACTCAGTCGTTGGCAATGGTGCCTCTGATGGCCGCCGTAAGCGGCTGGTTCCGAAGAAGTCTGGGCTTGGGAATAGGAATCTTGTGGGCTTCCGGAGGGATTGGCACGGGAATCTTAGCCCCGGTGATCGGTTACGCCATCGACGCTATCGGTTGGGGAGGTACTTTCTTTGCGGTTGGGACAGTTGGCGGCGGTTTGATGTTGCTGTTGTTGCCGCTTATGAAGAATCGTCCCTCCGATCTTGGCATAGAGCCATACGGCACACTAGACTCTGACCCGCCTCGACTTATCATGAATACTGGCATGGAAAGGCTTCGCCTTAAAACGTTCAACCAGCATATTAGGCGAACCAAGGCGTTTTGGAACCTACCGCTGATTCACGGTCTGGGGTGTGCTGGTCATGGAGTTATACTTATCTGGATTATCCCCATGGCTTTTGAACGGGGAGTGTTCTCGTCATTGGTGTCCGCGGGCTTGATTCTAACAATTATTTCTCTGGTCAGCGTAATCAGCCGGTTCGTGACCCCCATCTTGGCCGAGATTTATGGAACGCGGAAGATGATGGCGGCCGCCCTGACGATACAGGGTCTGACGATATTGATGCTCTTCTGGGCGCAAGACGTCTGGATGTTCTACCTGTTTGCCGTAGTATTCGGCTTTGGGTTTGGGGGCGAATGGACCGGGTATTTGATTATCAACCGGCAATATTTCGGTGACGGGCCCATGGGGTCGGTTTACGGTTGGCAGACCACCGGCGCCTTGATGGGCCACGCAATCGCAACTTCATTGGCAGGTTTAGTAATCTTCGTCACCGACGGGAATTACACGGTGGTCTTGGCTCTGTCCATGGTATTTAGTCTGGGAGGTGTGGTGGTTATTGCCACCTTGGACTCCACGTCCCACGTTCTGATACCCGAATGGGAGGATTCTTTGCCGGCAGAAGCGAAGGGCTCGACCAGCAGAGCTACAACTGCCGTCACCGGCGACAGCCACGGATCTCCAGCAGCGCCTCTGACTGCCAACGACGACTAATATCCATTATCGTCGCCGTCGCCGGAATTCTCGCTCGTGCGGTTGCCAGCGACTTTGTTGCCGCCGCCGCTCCCGTTTCCTCTGCCACCACCGCTGCCGGGGATTCGACTGCCGCTAGATGAATCTTCGCCATCCACAGCCCGCAGCGCATACTGGGGGTCCACGTAATCGTTCAAATCGATGCCGGTCAGATCCGGAGGGGTTCTGTGACCAGGAAAACGGTCAATAACCCTAACCACACCTGCCACGGACACCTTGGGCTTTGAGGAATAGCTGGCTCGTGAATCTCAATGATGGTAGCCAAATGCTGGGGATTTAGGCCTTCTATCGCTTGCATCAGGGCAGCGGCGGTCGCCTGTGAATCGTCATGAACCAGCTACTGTGCCCTGAGTAGGCCCCGGCTAATTGCCACCAGTACCTCAGGGTTTTCAGCGGCATAACTTTGCGTAGTCGCCATGGAGTGAATCTGGGGAAAGTTCACCTGGGGGAATTGTTCCGCTGACTGGTTGACGATTATTACCCCTTCCTGGTCAACCAAGTCTCTTTCCAGGAACGGACTATGATTATATAACGCGTCTACCGCCCCTGAGCCAAATGCTTCGTTCTCACTTTCGGGGTCCATTAACACTAATTCTATGGCATCATCTACATCCATCCCAACTGACTCAAATAATGCCCGGAGCACGACTACAGGCCCAGGAGCGACACCGACCTTCAAACCTTTGATAGCCTCCAGCCGTTCTATAAGCGGTGCGTCCGGGGAAATCTGGCGTTCATCGACGATGGACTTTCTAACTACCAGGTTTACTGGGCCGTTTTGTAGCAGGTTTGCGAATATGAGCAAGGGTTGTTGCTGTCCTATCAGGTCCAAATATTGAGGCGGTGGATAGAGCGCCACATCCGCTTCCCCTTCGAATAGAAACTGGCGGCCCACACCGGATCTCGGCGGCAGCACCACGCGGATGTCCAGTCCTTCATCATCAAATAGGCCCGCTCCCAGAGCAACCCAGAAACTCATGAATTGAAGGTTATCGGCTGAGGGAACAAACACTCGCACGGAATTGCTGCCAAGTGGTTCTGATGTTCCTTCACTTGGCGCCGGTCCACCTGGCAGAGGCGCTGTGACGGCGGACGCAAACGGTTCGTCGGAGCGGCGCACCAGCAGTTTAACCACTGGCTTAAGAAGCGGGGCATTATTACCTTGGTAGCATTGGATTTTGATGCAGAAAAATCCAGTGCTACCAAGGTAGGTTCATCTGCTAAAAGCTCGAACGTGCCGACCAATCGCAACCTGCCTCTAGGCACGGTGGCAATCGTTTCCTTGCCATTTATGGTGATTGTTGCCTCTACAACCTGATTTGGTACTTCCCGGATCCTATTGAGCGCTTCCCAGAATTGCTTCTACGCCGGTTAATTGGACCAAATCGAAGGTTTGTTGCTGTGAAATGACAGTTTTCCAACCGACTGGTGAGGGGCCCTCGGACCTATTGACGTCCACGCTGGCCACTGTGATTTCAATCTTGGAAACCCCCTCCGGGGGTGCGTTAGTGACTCGAATCTCCAATGTGGCTTGGCCGGACTGCGGCTGTGTATCGTTAGAAGATGTAGATTCAACTTCTTTTCTTGGCTCTGAAGTTGGCACAAGCGGTGAAGTCGCATCCGAAGTGCCGCCGCAAGCCGCAATAAGGAAAATCAGGGCAATCATGCCCACCGTCAAAATCTTCGTTCTGTCACCACTCTCTTACATGGATAAAAGGCTGAGCTGTTTTCCACCCAGATGGGTTATACGGGGCAAACACCCATAAAGATTCATTTGTATTGCGACGCAGTTTTCTGCGCCACCGTGTTCATAACCATGTGGGAATTACCCAGTATCAGAAAGATGCTCCGACGCTCCAGGCGACGCTCCAAGGGGATAAATTACTCCTCTTGGAGGAAATCCCGGACCCAGTCGGTCATGGGTTCTCTGTCGTACATGTTGTTCAGCAGCACCACGTTCCTGTTCCTATCACCTTGGAAGAACCGCTCGTAGAGTACCTGCCGGGAGCCGAAGGCGCTGCAACAGGTATCCCAAGCCAGCCGGAAGACCCTGACCCGCTCATCAGCAGAAGCTGTGTCGGTTTCCAAGTAGCGGTTTATGTCATCGGCAAGAGGCCCGTTCATGTCCGCTTCCGTGGGTAGCGCCATGAGGCTGCTGGAACCCAGCAGATGGAGAATCTCTGCCATTCTGGGGTACATTCGGATGAACAGTTGGCGAGCAATCATCAGCGGGAACTCGGCGGGTGACAGCACCCCCCACCGGTCGATTTCAGCGTCGGCCTCGGCAGCCCGGAGACAAGCCTTGGTTACCACCAAGTTCTCGATAATCTCCGCCATCATCTGCTGTACGTGGGGCTGTTGGCCGGAGCCCAAGGTCTGGACCATTATGTTGGCCAAGCCCAGCATGAATTCGCACTTGACCACATTTTTAGCCACGACTTGATGCCCCGAGTGGACAAACTGGCGGGTGTTCATGGACATGTTGTTGCACAGCTCCACGTCACCCAACAAGAACACTTTTTCCCATGGTACCGCCACGTTGTCGAAAATCGCCAGAGCGTCCATCTCCTCAAAGCGAGAGCCCAACGGATGGTCGAAGTGGGAACGGTCCAAGTCAAAGCTCTCTCGGCATAGAAACTTCAGACCCGGAGAGGAACAAGGAATAGAAAAGGCGAAAGATGTGCGGCCCGGCGCTCCCAACGGCAGCACGTGAGACCTGGCGGGGTAGACTGCGATCTCGTCGGAAAGGGGCAAGGTTGCCAGCAACCGTGCTCCGTTAACCACGATGCCGGAATCGGTCTCCTTGACCACCGACAAGGCGATGTCCGTTGAGTCTTCGATTACGGTGCCAACGGGAACGCGGCTGCGTTGTAGATTGACTAAGGTGTGGGTCAATACTAGGTCGTTCTCCCGGATGTGCTCGTAATAGTCTTGAATGTTTTTCTTGAACTCAGGCCGGTTTTGGCCGAAATAATCTCCGGCAGCGGCCATGGCCATGAAGCTGACGTTCAGGAAATCCGGGGTTCGGCCCATCATTCCCTTGGTCACCCTGGCCCAATTGGTTATCATGACCCGTCGCTGCTCCAACTCCTGGGAAGTAGTGGGCTTGATGAAACTTAGGCCCACCCGGTCGCCTGAAGTGGGCGACGTGTAGGTCATTTCGTCCCGAATCTTGGCGTCATGTTGCATGTCATACAGCCGGGCCATCGTGTTTATGCCGTTTCGGAACCCTGGGTAGGTGGTTACATCTTCCACCTTCTTGCCATTTATGTAGATATTGGGCGGATTTTCCTGGAGACCAGCGATGAACTGGGCTCCCGTCCTTGCTGGCATGATATTTGCTCCTTGAAATTTGGCTGGGGGATTTAGGCTGGGATTAGTGGGGCGAATTGGCTGTATTGTGCCTCAATGGCTCTGTGTTTGGGAAGCTCTGAATCATAGTGCAGGGTTGACACCGAGGAGGCCGGTCACCTAATCTTGGCGCCAAGCGGTGGCCATGACTGTCGTTGCTAGTCGCCACCCAAAGTAGCCCATTTTGGCCCAGCCGGAACGATTCGCCTGAGAGAGTCTGTCGAATCCGGCGGCCAGATTTGATTCAAGAGGTGAACCCACTATGGTTAGCACATCCAACCGCGTGGACTATAGCCCAATCATAGACCGGCCCAAGCTGGAGTGGCCCAACGGCGCTAGGGTAGCGTTGTG
Source organism: Dehalococcoidia bacterium UBA1141 (assembly GCA_002311385.1). Lineage (GTDB taxonomy): Bacteria > Chloroflexota > Dehalococcoidia > Lucifugimonadales > UBA3495 > UBA1141. Next base: position 7,328 of record DCAE01000038.1, read on the forward strand.
GGTTGCGCCAAACGTGGAGCACTACGAGTATCTCCCAGTGCAGGATGGGCCGAGAGATCCGTGGCCCCGCACCCCCTACCCTGATGTTCAGCAATACACCTACCGGGATTACGGAAACAGGGTGGGCTTCTGGCGCATGCTGGAGGTGCTGGACAAGCACAAGATAAGGTGCTGCGTCTCCCTGAATATGGCTGTCTTAGAGCACTTCCCAGAGATTGCCAAGGCCATGGTGGACCGGGACTGGGATTTCATGAGTCACGGCATCTACAACACCCGTTACCTTTACAGCTACACCGAAGAGCAGGAAAGGGAGTTCTACCGGGACAACATAGAAACCCTGCGCCGCCACACAGGCAAGCAGCTGAAGGGTATGCTGGGCCCCGCCATATCCGGCACTCCGGCAACCCCGGACCTGATGGCCGAGGCTGGCCTCATCTACCATACCGACTGGATGCATGACGACCAGCCGGTGCCCATCAACGTCCAGTCCGGCAAGCTAATCTCCGTCCCCTACTCCATAGAGCTGAACGATTCGCCTCTGTTCCGTCTGAACTATGAAGGTGATTACTTTGCTAATATCGTAAAAGCACAATTCGACCAACTCTATAAGGAAGGTGCGGAAAGCGGCCGGGTCATGTGCATCGCCCTCCATCCGTTCTTGATTGGCCAGCCACACCGCATCAAATACCTGGACGAGATGCTGAGCTACATCATGTCCCACGACGGCGTCTGGCAGACCACCGCCGACGATATTGCTGAGTATTACATAGAAAACTACTATGATGAAGCGGTGGCCCACGCCCAGAAGTTTAAAGTTTAGGAAGGGCCGCCAAATCCCGGCTTAGGCTGTTAACTGATATTTCCTTTAGCCGATTGACCAACCGGATTATTTAATGGGAGATTTGTTTTTATGACCGCCCAACGCCGTCCAGGAATGGACCACGAACATCACGATTGGTCGCCAATTTCAACACGTGGGGTACTGCACTGGCCCAACAACGCCAGGGTTGCTCTATGCGTCATCGTAACTCTGGAGCACATGGAGTGGGAGCCGCCGGAAGGCAGCTTCAGCACTGATGTGGTCGGCGGACTGGGAATCCGTCCCTTCCCCGACTATGCTCGCTATTCCCACCGGGACTACGGTCACCGAGTCGGCATATTCCGGGTGCTGGACACTCTGGAGCGCCACGGCATCAAACCCACAGTGGCCATGGACGCTCGGACCGCCGAGGAGTATCCGTTCTTGGTGAAGCACTGCATGGAGCGCGGCTGCGAGATTATCGGTCATGGAATATCAGCCAGCCAGATGATTTCCAGCAGCATGCCCGTGGAGGAAGAAGCTGATTACATCAAGAAAGCGGTGGATGCCCTCAAGAAAGCCACCGGTTCGGCGCCTCAGGGATGGATGGGGCCGGAATACGGCGAGTCGGCCCACACGCCCCAGCTTCTGGCTCAGGCGGGGATAAAGTACCTGTGCGACTGGGCCAACGATGAGCAACCCTACCCAATGCACTCGCCGTCGGGCGAAATGTTCGCCCTGCCATCGATGCTGGAGTTGGACGATGTGCATGCCCTGTGGACCCGCCGGGTAACCGTCCAACGCTACGGTTTGTTATTGAAAGAGGGCTTCGACGCCATGTACCGAGACGGCGAGCAGAATGGACGGGTGTTGGTGATTAATATTCACCCTTGGCTTATGGGCCAGCCATTCCGCATCGGCTTCTTGGATGATGCCTTGGGGCATATGGTCCGTAATCAAGGAGTGTGGGCAGCCTCCGGCTCAGAAATTATCGATTGGTACCGGCAAAACCGCCCCAAAGGCTGATTGGGAAGGACTGCATTGGGGTCACGCTCACTGCGCACAAATCCTTTGGCCCTGGGCATAGATAGTGCGTCAACAGCACACATATTCATTAATGAATATGTGTGCTGAGGTGTAAACAGTAGGGCGGTACTTCACCTTACTTGAGGCCAGTTAATCTTGAGCCGGTCTTCCTTCAGCGCCGTCATTTCCGCACCGGGCATCTTCTTCTTGATAGCCCCTAAAGTCAGAGTCTTGCTTCCCAGTTCCAAGGTGAACTGGACGCCTTCTTCTCTGGATACGAGGCGGCTGTCGACGATGGCCCCACTGCCCATAATATCATCGAGAACTTCCCACACCGAGCCCACTTGGTCTTGGTCCAACGTAGATGGGAACATCAAATATATCTTGCCTGAGTAGCTCTCGGGCAATGGTATTGATGGGACGGCCTCAGAGCCTGGCGCAAGCGCATCGTCTGAAACCTCGGCACTCCCGGGTGTGCTTGCGGCTGGGGGCTCTGGCGCCGTATTTGCCGGAACGGCGTCAGCGGTATTTGCCGGAACGGCGTCAATCGTAGTCGGGCGCATGGAGGCCATCTCTCGCTGCAACTCTTCAGCCGCAGAAAGAGGGGCTGCGGGGGCAGCGCCGGGGGACGGCTCGGCTTCTATCACTCTGCCACTGGTGCCCGATATGACGGTCGACCCCGCGTTTTCCGGTGGAGCCGACGTGGTGGCTTCAAATTCCTTTCTGAACTGCTCCGCAGCCGAGATGAGTTCCTGGGGAGAAGGAACCGGAGAACGGGGGGTAGGAGTGTCCGGAATACCCGCGGCGCTTGGTGCGGGTGGGTCCTCTCGCGCTGGTTCCGGATCTGGCTCGGGGCTTGCGGCAGCCGCAGGAATATTTGATATCGCTGGCCTAGGTTCGGGGGCGGGCGGGATGTTATGTGGGGCTGGCTCTGGCTCGCTGCTAGGTGGCGGCCGGTCGCTGAAATCAGGTAATGGGGTGGCGTCTCCAGTTGGTGGTTGGGCACTGGATTGCCGTGCAGTCGCCCTGTTGACCAACCGCTCTTGGATCTGCGCTTGTCCAGCCAGCTTACCGGCGCCCAATTGGCCTAGGGCTTCCTGCCCTAGAATTGCTAGCTCTTCTCCGATGATATGGGCGCAACGGAGGTCGTCCAAAGCAGAATTGCCCAGGGAAATGGCGGATTCCGAGAGGCAATTTATTTCTCTTAGCTCCCGGCTCACTTGAGCGGCAGCAACAGCCAGCGCAGTAAGCGCCTTTAGTATGTCGGTAGTGGCGTTCTGTCTTGCCCTGTCGGCTTCCTTCCAAGCCTCTAGATTGTTGACCCTCTGAAGCTCATCCTGGGCCTTTCTGGCTTCGTCGACCTCCCGAATGACTCTCAAGCGGTTGACGAATTCAGGCGTATCGACAGAAAAACCCCGTTCAAATGCCCGCCAAGCGGCTTCGCCCAAGAGACCCGCTTCCTGCCAGGCGGCGTCGGCCTGCTCCATGGCTTCATGGGCCTGGGAACGCATAGCTTCGGCATTCGCCCGGTTGGCCAGCAGCGCTCGTAACTCAGACTGAGCTGCGACGATAGTTCCTTCAAGTTCCACGCAAGTGTTGTACATTTGCTCTATATTGTTGGCTGAGGAGATGGTAGCAGGGGTTTGTCCAAGACTTTGTCCACTTGCCTGCGCTTCCCAGGTGTCCAACTGCCCGCTTTCTTTCGTTGTATCTGAGCCGGCTGATTCCGGGTCGGTTGGCGCGGATCCCTCCAGGGCTGAACCTGCTGATACCGAATCCGGGGACGCGGCTGGCGTGGCGGTGGTTTCCCCGGTCAACACCTGGGTGGCCGCTTCCGTCGCGGTTGCTATGGGTCCATCATCGGCTATCGCAACACCAACTGCAGAGTCGGTTTCAGGCTCAAGGCCGGGATCGGGCTCAAAGGCAGACTTAAGGACGGAAACGCCTCTGCCTGAGATTGCTTGACCTTGCCCGAGCTCCTGCTTCGTCCGCCAATCAGTCTTTCGATGGTTGGGGAATTAATTGATAGCCATCCCATGATTTCCTTCCTTAGGACACCAGCCACAAGACACCAGCACCGCACCCTCATTCACACGATTTGGTAGCCAATTTTATGTCGTTATTATTAGGATTGGCCAAAAATAGAGTCAAAAAATCGACTCAATTGAATTGGATTCAACAAAACATCATAACGACACTTCTATGAAGAAACCCCATTAACTGCGGGAGGGTCGGCTGTAGATTCAGCCTGTGGGCTCAGAATGTTGAGATTGAGCCAGCGTCGCTGGGTTACCCCTGCCGAGTCGCCAGCTAGGTTGAGTCAATAGGTTGGTCACGAGCCAAGCCGACCGATCAGTAAGGCGAAGAAGAGGCGCTTGGCTCCAGGGGCCTGCTGACTGTTAGATTCTGGAATTTAGCTTCGCTATAGACCAGATTGGCTCGTGAATGGCCTTGACACTCATAATGGCCTGTGATATTTTTCACCTGGCCTTCGCCGGGTAGGTGGCCAGCCATGAATTGAACCCGACGCAGGAGCTGCTCAAGTATGTTCCAAGACATTCAAGCGCTAACAAGCGAGAACTGGAACGACATCCATCATTGGCTTACTTATTTCTGGATATACGTGCCGCTAGTGTTGGTGTTTGCGCTTACCATGGTAACCGCCCATGCCATTATCCCGTCACTAATTATGACGGGGCAACTCCCGGAATCGGCGGGAAAGATAAGGGTAGCCATGACGGCCTTTGCCTCTCTGGTGTTTGTGGCAGCAGTGATTATGATGGTCTTGACGGTAGATAGAACTTTGGACCTGGAGAAATTCTGGGACAGGTGGCTGATCTAGCCAACTTCCCGATTGAATGGTAGCAAATCGGACACCATTCACGAGTACATACACCAAGGATATCCCAAGGACTAATGGCAGATAATAGGATACTGGGTAGTAAAAAAATTAATAGCATTAGACTAGGTGCCAGATAGTGAAGAGACCTAGCGGCAAGATGCTAGCCTTGGCCTTTGCTGGTTTGGGCACCACCGTTATTATGGGTTTCGTGGTTGCGGTGTTGCTGATTTCCTGGTTTTCCAATCCGCCATTTGGCTTGGGCAACGCACCTCCTCAACCTATTGCCTTCCCTCATACAGTGCACGTAGCTGACAACGGGATACAGTGCGAGTTCTGTCATAGGAATGTGACCAAGGGAGCCGCAGCCACAGTTCCAGCTGTGGAGCAATGTTTGTTCTGTCATAAAAATATCGACGGAGCTACTGCCTCCGCTCAGACGGAAATATCCAAAGTGCGTGTTAGCTTCGAGACTAACCAACCAATCAACTGGGAACGGGTTCACCGTTTGCCGGATCACGTTCGGTTCGTCCACGAAGCTCACATCCGGGCTCTGACGGCCATGGACGAGTCGTCGCGTGACTCATCGGAGAAAGTCCAAGCGGCTTGTTCGATTTGCCACGGTGACATCTCCCAGTCCACGGAAGTCAAGCCAAAGAGGTTCCAGTCGCTCAAGATGGGCACTTGCCTGGATTGCCACCGGTTCCTTTCTTTGGTGCCTGACGATGAAGGATACAACAAACCCGAATTTACGGACATTCCCACGGATTGCACGGTATGCCACAAATGATGCCTGAAATTGTCAACATAAAGGTCCAGTCCCGGGGCCGCATTTGGGGCGAAATTTGATGAAATTAACACGCCGAAATTTCTTGGCTTGGGCAGGTGTGGCTGCTGTAGGCGCAGTGGCTTGCGAAGGCTTTGGCATAAGGGAAGGGGAATTCGACATTCAGAGCCCGGTCAGCCTCCCCGAAGACTTGGTCAAGGGCAAGGACAACTGGTACGCAACGATGTGCCGCATCTGCAACTCCGGGGAAGGCATTGTCGTACGGGTGATGGAAGGGCGGGCGAAGAAGGTTGAAGGAAACCCTATGTTTCCCATCAACCACGGGAAGCATAGGCCAGCCTGCGAAGCCGCTTTGCAAGCGTTGTACCACCCAGACCGCATCGGTACGCCCATGCAGCGTTCAGGACCCCGGGGATCGGGCCATTTTTCGCCCATCTCATGGTCCGCTGCCTTGGACAAACTACAACAAGAACTGAAAGTCCGGGGCAACTCGATGCTCATGATTACCGACCCGCTTAGGGGTCATTTGGGAACCGTAGTGAGCCGGTTCACCCAATCGTTGGGCGGCCGCTACATGAGTTTCGACACTCTGGATAACGCGACTTACCGCGGGGCCATCAAAGGCGTGTTCGGTCAGGACCTGATGCCTGATTTTGACTTTGCCAACACCCGATTCCTGCTATCTTTCGGCGCTGATTTTCTTTCCACCTGGGTTTCACCCACCCGCTGGAATGTCGGCTACGGAGAGTTCCGAAGCGGAGTAGGCAAGGAACGGGGCACCTTCTATCACGCCGATTCCAGATTTTCCATGACCGCGGCCAGCGCCGACAAGTGGTTGCCCATAGAACCGGGATACGAAGGCCACTTGGCCATGAGCGTTGCCTATGTAATTATCTTAGAGAACCTTCAAGCTCCAGGAGTAGATGTTGGAGCATTGACCGGTGGTCAGGGAGCAGCAGCCTTGGAGGCCTTCAGGCCCGAAGCCATGGCCGAGCGGGTGTTCCTGTCCGGAAGCATGCGGGGCGATGAAGGTGTCGAGACCATACGCCATCTAGCCAGGGAATTTGCTGGCAAAACCCCCAGCCTGGCCATAGGCGGCGGTTCCGCTGGCGCCCAGATCAACGGCCTGTTTAACCTGAAAGCGATTTATGCCTTGAACTACTTGGTGGGCAGCGTGGCAGCCGAGGGTGGGATTCGTTTCAACCCCGGAAGCCCATTGGACGATGCTCCGGCTTCTGCGCCAACCGGGACCCTTAACGACTGGATCAGGGTAAAGCAAGACTTGGACTCGGGCGCCATCAACATGATGATGCTACGCCAAGCGAACCCGGTGTATGGGTTGCCGGACCAACTCAGGTTTAGAGAAGCGATTGATACGGCTAGCGATCTGTTCGTGGCCAGTTTCTCGCCCTTCATGGATGAAACCACTGCCATGGCGGACTTGATTCTCCCTGACCGAACTTCTTTGGAAGAATGGGGCGATGACATACCCGAGCCCGGTCCTGGCTACCAGGTTGTCGGTTTCCAACAACCGGTGGTCAACCCATTCCACGAGTTGGACCCCAAGAGCTTCCCCGACCTTTTGCTGACCATGGCCCAAGAATTGGGCAAAGAAGAAGACTTGCCTTGGCCCAACTACCGGAGCATGCTGCGGGAAGGCTCGGATGCTTTATTCGCTTTGAACCGTGGCTCCATTCAGGCAGCGACGGCTGACGATTTCTGGAACCAACTCCTGCAAAGAGGTGGTTGGTGGGACGAAAACGCCTTTGGGCCCCAGAATGTGGATGCGCCCAACGGCTTGTTTAGCGATTTAGCCAAGGACGCCGCCCCGCCCAAGTTCTCCGGGGCTGCTAGCTCTGACAATACCTTTTACCTGGTGCCTTTCGCCCACAACTCATTACAGGACGGCCAATACGCCCATCTGCCTTGGCTGCAAGCCACGCCAGATCCATTGACGACGATTACCTGGCAGACTTGGGCTGAGATTAACGATGTGGACGCCCGATTCTTGGGTATCAAAGAAGGGGATGTGCTTGAGATAAGGTCTTCTCAAGGCGCGATAAAAGTTTTGGCATACCTTTCGCCAGCCGCGCCCCACGGGACCATAGCGGTACCATTGGGACAGGGCCACACCCACGGGACCGAATGGGCCACCGACCGACCGGCAACGGAAAGCGCCAACGTGCTGGATATACTGGAACCCGCTCAAGTGGAAGGCACCGGGTCATTGGCTTGGGCCAACACCTGGGTCAATGTTTCCAAGACAGAGGACAGTGTTAAAGTAGCCAAGTTCGAAGGAATCGTCCGGGCGGTGGAGATTGGAATCCTGCCTTCGGAGCGAATCATTCAGACCATCACGCCGGAGGATGCGTAGCCGGTATCATCACGGGATTACCAGCGGGAATATTAGCAGAGAACCATAATTATTTAGCTGATTTGTCTGGGCCAAACTTGGTTTCAAAATTTAGCAAGGGGTAGCAGCTCAAATGGTAAGTCCTAGAGTTGAACACAAATGGGGAATGGTAGTCGACTTGGACCGGTGCACCGGGTGTCAAGCCTGTGTCGTTGCCTGCCAAGCGGAGAACAACCTGCCCATAAACACCAAAGACTTTTACCTGCAACGCCGGGCCTACGAATGGATTCGCATCGAACGGTACTGGGAAGGCGAGTACCCGAACGTTAAAGCCCGGTTCATCCCTATCATGTGCCAGCACTGCGAAAATGCGCCCTGTGAGCCGGTTTGCCCGGTATTCGCCACATACCACAACGACCAGGGCATGAACGTCCAGGTTTACAACCGCTGCGTGGGCACGCGCTACTGCGCCAACAACTGCCCTTACCAGGCCAGGTTCTTTAATTACTGGGAACCGGTTTGGCCCGAGCGAATGCGAAACCAACTGAACACCGACGTTACTGTCCGTAGCCGCGGCATCATGGAGCGTTGTAGTTTTTGCGTGCAGCGCATCCGGCGGGGCGAATTGACCGTGGAGAGACAGGAAGGCTCGACGTTGGATTACAAGACCATGAAGGCGCGGAACTTCTTACCAGCTTGCGTCATGTCTTGCCCGACCAACGCTTTGCAGTTTGCCGACCAAGGTGACACCACGGGCCCGGTGCACGAATATTTTGAAGAAGCCAACCAACAGATTGAGGACCGGCACGCCGGGATTCACCCCCGCGAGGGTTCCAGGGTATACCGGTTGCTGGAAGAGATGGGAACCAAACCCAATGTGATTTATCTAAAGAAGGTTGACCTGTATCCCTTGAAGAAAACCACCCACGCTTAACCACCCTTATCTACAGTAAATAAAGCTGTAAATAAAGCACTAGAGACAGAAACGAAAGAAGGTTCAACACTTGGCCGCTAGCGAACACAAAAGATACGCAGGAATGTGGGTCTTCCCGGAGGCCTCACAGATTACCAGGGACGTGGCAGGCAAGATGGCCGCTACACCCCGGGTACTCCCTCTCGTTCTGACCGGTGCGGGCCTTCTGTTCGTCTTGGGTATTGTTGGGTTTATTGCCCGGGCAGTGGACGACGGTTTCGACGATTACATGGATTGGGGCTACTACGCAGCCATTTTCTCCTTCATCTTCATGTTTTCCGGAGCGGCTCCCTTGGCGGCGGTGGCATTCCGCCTGACCAAGAGTCACTGGCGTCGGCCTCTCTCCCGCATCTCGGAGTTGTTTGCGGTGCTGGGCATACTGTCCACAGTAATGCTAATACCGTTGCTTTTCGTGATGCCGCCAATCAACAATGCTGGTTGGCCGGGACCCGGCGCAGAAGAGATGGAGCTCCGCCGGACGATTTGGTTTGAAGTACCCTTTGGCGCTCCGTTGACCTGGGACATCCTGGGGTTGGTATTCTTGACGGTTTGCGGACTGGGCATACTTTGGCTTTCGGCCCTGCCCGATTTGGCAGAGTGTCGGCTGACCGCCACTGGGTTCCGCCGGAAGATTTACAATTTTTTGGCAGGACATTGGTTCGGCACCAAACGGCAGTGGAATACTCAGAAAGCTGGCCTGGCCATGTTGGGCGCTTTCTACTTCATGCTGCTGATTTTCGTTCAGTTTGTTATCGTATCCGACTATGCTATGAGCTTGGTGCCCGGCTGGAAGGATTCGATTCTACCGCCGATTTACACTCTGACCAGCCTCCAATCTTCATTGGGCGCGATTCTGGTCATTCTTTACATCTTGCGCCGTTGGGGCGGCTACGAAGAATATATCGGCATTTCCACCTTCTGGTCAGCCAGTAAGATACTTCTGGGTCTCACATTGCTCTGGATTTACCACACCTTCGCTTTCTTTATCACGTTCTGGTTTGGACGTTTGGAAGTGGAACAGAACATCATCAAGTATCTGTTCGTCGAGTCGTACGGCGGAATATTCCTGGCCAACCTAATCTTCGGTTTTGCGATTCCATTCCTGATACTCCTGTGGAACCCGGTGCGAAAAACCGCCTGGGGGCCAGCCCTGGCAGGGCTATCCGCCGTGGCTGCGGCGTTCTTGTTCAATATCAGGATATTCGTAGGCTCTTTCAACGCCGGGGACATATTCGACATAGGTTTGTCAAAAGTCCCGGCAGCTACTTATCCCGACGTTTGGGATGTGTTCATGGTGATTGGCGGCCTAGGGGCAGCGCTGTTTATCTACCTGCTAGCGACCAAAATAATCCCCATATTGTCGGTCTGGGAGACCAAAGAAGGGGCCAAGTATCAAAAGATGGGCACCCTCATCAAGGGCGAGTATCTAATCCTGGCTAAGCCTGAATAACGGGCAATTGAGACACCTGACGCAGAGTTCGTTGTTGATTTCGCGGACTCCGCGGCTACCAGTAAATTTTAGGAGCTTCCATGCAGGAAGGTAGAGTCCTACCAGCAAAACAGATTAATGCGGACCTGCTTAAGTCGATATTGCATTCGCCTAAGTGGTTCTGGATAACTATAGCTATTCTCTCTATCTTTGTGCTGGGAGCGGTTGCTGCCGCTGGGCTCATGTTTAACAAGGGATTGGGTATAACAGGCCTAAACCGCCCGGTTATGTGGGGCTTCTTCATCACCAACTTCGTCTTCTGGATTGGCATCAGCCACGCAGGGGTGATGTTATCGGCCATCTTGAGGCTCTCCAAGGCTGAGTGGCGAAGACCAGCCACACGGGCCGCAGAGATTCTAACCGTGTTCTCGCTGATGACGGCGGTGCTGATGCCGCTGATCCACAGCGGTCGCCCTTGGCGTTTGGTCTACTGGGTCTATACCCTGCCATTCGTCCCCTACGATTTCGCTCGAGGTGTTTGGCCGAACATTCGCTCCCCGTTGGTGTGGGACCCCAGCGCCATCTTCACCTACCTAACCTCCAGCATACTGTTCGTTATGATTGCCTTATTGCCCGACTTTGCGGTATTGAGAGACCGAACCACGGGCTGGACTAGCCGAATTTATGGCCTCTTGGCCATGGGTTGGCAGGGCAACCCCCGACAATGGAAGTTGCAGATAATCGCCGGAGTCTTGCTGTCGGCGCTCATCCTCCCGGTGTTCGTTTCGGTTCACAGCATAGTTTCTTGGGATTTCGGCATGGCCGTGGCGGTCAAGTCTTGGCACTCCACAATCTTCGCTCCCTATTTCGTCGTAGGCGCTGTTCACTCGGGAGTGTCAGCCGTGGTATTCGTCCTGATTCTGCTTCGCTGGGTATACAGCTGGCAAGATTACATCCGCTTGGAACACATCGACGCCTTGGGTAGGCTGCTCATCGTGGTAGCGACCGGTTGGTTCTACTTCTTCGTTATGGAAGTCATCTTTGGCTTNNTACGGACGAGAGGTAGACGAAATAGCTGTTAGGGAATTCCAGTTCACACAGGCGCCTTGGAACATGTGGATGATTGCCTTCGTGGGATTAACCTACTTCTTGCCGGTGGCATTGTGGTTGCCTAGGGCCTTCCGGCGAAACCTGTGGATTATGTCCACAGCCTGTATAGCAGTCAATATCGGCATGTGGCTGGAACGGTTCATGATTATTGTTCCGGGCTTGGCCCAAAAGCAGGTTTTCACATTTGATTGGTATACTTACGCTCCCAGCTCGATTGAAATCGTGATTATCGGTGGCACATTTGCCATGGTAACGATGCTGATGCTGCTTATTAGCCGCGTGGTGCCGTTGATACCACTCTACGACATCAAAGAGGGCAACATACTTAAGACGGAGATTCAGATAGGACGCAGGACGGTTCCTGCGACCTTTAGAGAAGACTAACCGACTCGTAAGAGCACTAACTGGAACCCACGTTATCCGTGATC
>DCAE01000078.1:0-1414 GCA_002311385.1 Dehalococcoidia bacterium UBA1141
CCATTCCCTGGCGCAGCAGCGAGATACGGTCTTCGGGCGGCACGTCGGTGTTGGGGGTGTCCGCACTCATGCCCCCGATGATTAACGAATGGAACCGATCCAAGGCATGAAGAACAATGCCGAAGCCAATGCGTCCTCCCATGGAATATCCCATGTAGTGGGCTTTACTTACTCCCAGGTCGTCCATGACCGCCAGCACGTCGTTCACCCGCAATTTCAGGCCGTAGCCCTTGGGGTCGTGGGGCTTACCGCTGCGTCCGTGGCCCCGAGCGTCCACCATGATGACCCGGTACTCTTTTTGCAGCTCTTCCACGAAGCCGTAGGCGTACCAGTTCTGCAGGCTGCTGGTGAGGCCGTGCTGCAGCACCAGTGGCGGACCGTCGCCTTCGACGTGGTAGTGGATACTCACACCTGAACTGTCTACGTATGGCATTTTTGTCCTCCCATATCTGGCTAGAGTTAAGGGCAGGTTAAGCCTGGGGCCGCTCCATGAACACGGTGACTCCCATGTTGATGTATTTCTGGCGCTGGTCAGGAGTGCCGTTGCGGAAACTGATTTTGATTGAGGTACCTTCCAATTGGGTAAGGACATGACGCAGGCAATCATCCACGGTCTGGAACGGATGCTGGGGATGAGCTTCCATGTCGAAGGCCAGGTCGGCCGGTCCCCACGTGAGGCAATCGATTCCAGGTTTGGCCAGATGCCGGGCGTTGGTGACGGCAGCCAGAGTCTCCATCTGCAAGCACAGAACGCCATGGTTGTTCCACCAATCGGCGTATTCCAGCCTGTTGTCCCGTCCACCGATGCCGTGGCGAGCCGCCCCACCCCAACTGCGGTGTCCCACTTGAGGGTAATAAAAGGCGGACAGTGCCTCATCCACAATGCTCTCATCCTCCACCAGGGGAACCTCGATGGCCATAGGACCCAGGTCCAGGATGTTCCCGATGAGATAATCGTGACGGGTGTTCTTGATGCGGAACTGCACCGGCATGCCCAGGTCCCGGGCGGTGGAGCGGAATGCAACCAGTTTCTCCTCGTTGAAGGGCCTGTGCTGGCTATCTACGGTTAGGAAGCCATAGGTGTCTTTACTTAGAATCGCTTCCAGTTGGGATTTAGTGGAATCCAGTGGCGCTGAAACGCCCACCACCAACTCTCCGGCGTGTATTCGCTCTTTCAGGGAATCTTTGTCGGCCAAACCAGTCCTCCTTACTCTATGAAATAACTCGATCAGCCGCCCGCCTCGGCAAGGCGTTTTATCCCTTGGAGGTTCAGAATGCCGCGGTGCTGCTCCCCGCGGTTGGCGAGAATCTGCCGTGCTTGTTCAGGATTGGCTTCCATCGCTCTACTAGTGGCCGAAAGATTGGACCCGATAATCGGGGGACCGTTCACGTTCCAGGCGAAAACCCGGGGCGG
>DCAE01000078.1:1516-3143 GCA_002311385.1 Dehalococcoidia bacterium UBA1141
CCCAATCGGCCCCTTGAAACTCATCGCTGAATTGAGCCGGGATGTTTATGTCGCTGGCAAACTCCTATACGCGCTCCGGGGGCAGCGATGTCGATTTCTACGGCCACGCCCGGCGCGGTAAGTTCACTTATCGCCGCCGCGCCGGGGTTCCCTTGGGTGTTCCCCCAACGATCGAACCAGACCATATCAGAGGCCTTTCGGCGCCCCCAATTCAACCCAGGTGGTGGCTACACGCGACTATGCGGCGGTAAGGCTGGCCAATGAGTTGGCCTTCGACGAGAGTCAGGAGGTTGATCTGTAAAGAGGCCTTCACAGACAACGATAACCTAGGTCAAACAGGCCCAGAAAGTATCTCCGGGGCCTGTTCAGTGTCATCCGGGTAGTTGCGAAACGATTTTTCCCGTCAGTTGGGTACCCAGGCCAAGGCGCGAACCTCGGTGAATTCCTTCTTGATCTTGTCCCAATTTTCGCCGCCGTCGGCGCTACGGTACAGTTCGCCATAAATACTGTTCGCCAGGATCAACTCCGGGTTGGCTGAGTGGGTGGCGAAGTTCCACAGGGGCGAGTTGGGTTCCACCGGCAAGGGCCGGGTGTCCCAGGTCTTGCCTCCGTCGGTGGAACGTTGGATCGTGCCGGTGCTCCCGATGGCCGCGTCGCCGTTGGCGGCGAAGAGCACCTGAGGGTCGTCAGTTTTGACTGCTATATGTCGACAGTACGGCATCGGAAATGACGACGTCATTGCTATGGACTGGAAGGTCTCCCCTTCATCTTGGCTGGCAAAGATCTCCCTGGGCGTGCTTACCAGCACGGTTTTCTGCTCGCCAAGGCTGATGGCCATGCCGTGGATGTCAGGGTTCGTGATGCCGCTGTCGACGTGGGTCCAAGAGTCCCCGCCGTCTCTGCTGCGATACACTCCGTCAATCTCTATCCCAGCCAATACCGTACTTCGGTCCACGGGGTCCACCACTAACGTTGTAACCCTGGTAGAGCCAATGGCGCACTCCTGGTTGATCGGCACCGACAAGTCCTTCCATCTCTTGCCGCCATCTTTAGTGCGGAACACCATGCCTGGACTGGTGCCGGCGAATATAGTATCGGAGTCCTGTGGGTCGACGGCGATGGACCAGATGTTCAATCCGTCCATGGGCGAGTCCAGCTTCACCCAACTGCTCCCGGAGTCCGTGCTGCGATAGATACCGTTATTGGACCCGGCGTATACCACGTTGGAGCTTTGAGGGTCGCTGGCCAAGGCCCTAACTTGAGACTCGCCTGGGAAGGGGTTACCGATGCGGCTCCAGCTATCGCCGCCGTCCGGACTCTGAAACAGCCCCGCGCCGGTGGTTCCGACTAAGATACTGTAATTTCCTGACATAACTAAAGCCTCCTAGCCTGGATGTATTTCATGCATCTCCCACTGGGTTATTTCCAGATTGCGCCGGTACACTAATGGGATGGGCGCAATATACACCTATACGACAAGTGAATGTCAATCGATTTGGAAATCGTGAGTCAAAGGCGTATAAGCATCAACTTCCCTTGCGCCAACGCATGGTTGAAAAGACTTGTTTAGGTGTTGAGCCTTGACGGTTAGAAAGTCCGTGATTGCTAACGGAAGGCAGTCATGGAA
>DCAE01000121.1:0-23773 GCA_002311385.1 Dehalococcoidia bacterium UBA1141
CCAGGGTACTGGTGGACGATTTTTCATGGCGTTTCACGGGCTCTTTGGATGTTGAAGATACAGCTTATTCCCAGCCGAGTCCCGAATTTCATTGCGACATTAGTTTTGATGCTCGAGCGGGTGAAACGGTAGGGCAAGCGATAGAACGATTGGAAATTGAGTCGAGAACACAAGTCGCGGAGGCCATACAGGAGTTGACGAGGTTCGTTAAACCCCTTCCACGCGGTAGAGTGCCCATCCGGACTAGGGAAAGCCTCCGGAGATATGCCGAATGGTTTTATCGACATAAGGTCGCCGGAGAGTCCTTCCGTTTATGGCTGGTTCACCGAGGGATTTGACACTCCTGACTTGGTTGACGCCAAGGCGATGCTTGAAGATCTGTGGTGACCAGCTTATCGCCACCAACACCGCCAGTCCGTGTTTCCGGTGTAGTTCGACTCTACGCAAACGCAGCAGCATACAGGCGTGAACTTGTGGCTGCTGCTAACAAAAGTCCGGGCTCGTGCACTCTACGAGGGCGCATATCCACGGAGTGCTCATGTCCGGTTAACGAATGATTGGCGGAGTTCCTATAAAGTGTGAGATTTAAGACTATGGCTGCATCAATTGCTGGGCTAGTTAACGCGGGCACGTTAGACCGACTGAAAGAACGCGGTTGCACGGTGATTACCGGCGGTGGTCACGTGATCGCTGTCTTCTATCACGATGGCCGGGTTTTTGCGGTGGACAACCGGTGCCCGCACATGGGTTTTCCATTGAACCGTGGCAGCGTCAAGCACGGTATTCTAACCTGCCACTGGCATCACGCCAGGTTCGACCTCTCCAGCGGCGGCACCTTCAATCCTTTTGCCGACGACGTACGGAGCTTCCCTGTGAGTGTTGTGGACGGAGAAGTGTGGGTAAACCCGGAACCACCCATGCGGGATGAAGAAAAACACTGGACCGCTCGATTGAATGATGGTCTGGAGCAGAATCTCAGGCTGGTCATCGCCAAAGCTGTGCTTGGACTTGAAGCCGCAGGCTGTGATTACCGAGTTCCTCTCCGTATAGGAGCTAGCTTTGGCACCACCAACTCCGCAGCGGGATGGAGTGCTGCACTTACCATTTTGACTTCGACAGCCAACATACTGCCTTATCTGAATGCTGATGACAAGCCACGAGCTTTGTACCAGGGATTGCTCCATGTTGCCCGGGAGTGTGCAGGCAAACCACCGCGATTTACCGTCGACCCGCTTCCCAGCGGTGAGACTCGCCCAGAGGTTCTAAAAAGCTGGTTTCGCAGCTTTATTGATGTTAGGGACGACGAAGGTGCGGAGCGCTGCCTGAGCACCGCCATCGGGTTAGGACTACCGCCCGAGAGTATTGCGGACATGCTGTTCGCAGCCGCGACCGACCACATCTACTTGGACGCAGGACATGTAGTGGACTTTGCCAACAAAGCTTTCGAGTTGTTGGACCACATCGGTTGGGAGCACGCGGACCAGGTTCTCACCAGCATTGTCCACGGGATGGCCAGCGCCAGGCGCAGCCAGGAACTTAGTTCTTGGCGGTCTCCGATAGATATTGCGTCGCTGGTTTGGCAGTCGCGAGAAGAGCTTCCTGCGCTCATAGACGGTTCCCTGAGGAGTAATGGTACTTGGCAAGGCGAAGCCGAGTTAGCACGACAGTTGCTGGGAGATGACCCAGCCGCGATTTTAGATTCGATTAAAAAAGCTATAGTATCGGGGGCCAACGCCGAATCCCTGGGCTCAACCGTGGCCTATGCCGCGTTCCTTAGAATGGCGCATTTTCATACTTCCAACGAGTTCAGGGACTGGGATACCGTACACAACACCTTGACAGCCGCAAACGCGTTACACCAAGCATTGCGGCGGGCGCCCTCGGCCGAACTACTAAGAGGGGTTTTCGATATTGCCATGAGTATCTACTTGGATAGGTTCCTAAATATGCCGCCTCAGCGCATACCTGAACTCGAGAATGGAACTATAGACGGCGAGGCTTTGCTGGCTGAATTGCTTGAGCGCATAGATGTTCGCCAGCAAGTAGAGGAAGTGGCACAAATCGTGTCCCGATACATTTCGGGAGGCGGAGACGGTAGCGCGCTGCAGGCCACTTTGGGCCAGTTGGTGCTTCTGGAGGACTCGGATTTCCACGCGTTCCAGATTGTTGATGCCGGCTTTAAGCAGTTCCAAACCCGTCAAGACTCGGAGGACGGGCGTCATGTTATGATCGGCCTGTCCAGGTTCCTAGCGGCTCATTCCCCCACGCCGAGGGCTTCGGCTCAGACCTACCAAATTGCGCTTCGCTTGCAAAGAGGGGAAGAGATTTTCTGGGATTCTCAGACTGTCTGAATACGGTTGTAGTTTCAGGACGCTATGAGCTACTCGTGCCAGTAAACAAAATTGGTGACTGGCGTGCGGAACGAAGCGGGAGACTCCGCAGGTATACCAACAGATAACAAGGTAGCCAAGGTCCAGTCTTCTTCCGCCCCCAGCGTTACTTTAAGGTTGGGATGCCGTGTTGCCCCGCCTGTTTCCCAGGTTACCGCCAAACCTTCAGCGACGCCAGCCAAAGAGATGTTGTGCGCGGCGCAACAGACCGAAGCGTAGTTTTCCTGGGTAACCTCGTCGTTGGTACCAGGCACGCAATAAATGTAAATCAAGACCGGGGCATCTAAAATCGACTTGCGGCTGGCCTCAGCCCGTCTTGGGTCTCCCCTCCGCTCCATGGAAACCTCATAAGCTTGGTCGCCAAGTGTGTGCCGAAGCGGGCTTGCCGCATTTACTACAAAGAAGCGCCAAGGCTCCGTCAAGCGGTGGTTCGGCGCCCACACGGCAGCTTCAAGCATCCGCTCTAGCGCCACCTTTGGCACCGCTTCGTCCTTGAACTGCCAAGCCATCCGGCGCTGATACAACGCTTGGTAAACGCTTACATCCGTCCCAAGGGCAGTAATCTCGTCAACAGCTAGCTTTACGACCTTGCCATCATTAGCAGTCATCGCCTTATCCTTTTATAATCTGCCTTTATTTGATAATCCAACCCCGATTGGCAGCGTATACCTGTTAATTTAGGCGATGTACCCTTAGCGGCACGTAATATCCGCCCGATAAAGCACGGTAACTATCCGGCGCTCAGCGGCGGCGGGGAGATGGCCAGATTCGCTCCGCCAAGGAATCCCGCCGATGGCAACGCGCGGCAGTTTTGAGCCGTCCCCCCGCTGTCCGCTACAGCGAGTTGTTAACTGGCTGAGTCGAATCCATGAAGAACAACCTATAGCTGGCTTCCAATCTGCTCTGCAGCATCATCCAGTTCTTCTCGGGCTGGCTTGTTTCCGTATTCCGGTCCGAATCGCAGGCCAAACCCGTCACCTACAAATCGAGGGAACACATGAAGGTGAACGTGGAATACATCCTGGCCTGCCGCCTCGCCGTCTGCCAGGAACATGTTCACCCCCTCGCATTTGACATCGCTTCTTCGCAACGCAATTGCAATCCTGTGGGCTATTCGAAATATATGTCCGCCTGTTTCTTCATGCAAGTCGGCAAGAAACATGGCGTGCTGCTTGGGAATGATCAGCACATGCCCAGGGTTCACCGGCTGGATATCCATGAAGGCAGATACCAATTCATCTTCAAACACCACGCTGGAGGGGAGATCTCCGGCTAGAATGTCGCAAAAGACACAGCTGCTCATAGTATACCGCTGGGCTTGCGAACGGTTGTATACCTGATCGCTAGAACTTGGTGTCATGGGTTATTTACCTTAATTTAACTACAATCCACTATTACCAGGGGCATGTATGAGTATAAACCGTAGGACGCCAATGCCAACAGCCTCGGATCGATTTAACTACTTTCATCTTTGACCAAAGGTGCCTATAATCCACCGCAAACCCTCGGATGGCCGGAACGGAATGCTCCGGCAGGCTGCGATCTTGGGTAGCTTACGATGGGTGGAGACACGGACGATTCGCAGTCGAGCAAGCCGAGCTAGGAGGAGCCATGCCCATAATTAAGAAACAGGACAACAACACCAGAGAGGGATCAAGCCCAGGTTTGGAAGTTCGCGACATAGTGGGCGCTGAACAAGGCACTCATGCCCTCAAAATCGGAGAAGTGACCATTGCCCCAAACACCAGGTTGCCCAGGCACATTCACACAAATACCGAAGAGGTCATGATAGTGCTTGAGGGCACGTTGGACGCCGTTGTAGGCCGCGAACGAATGACGATAACTCCTGGCCACGCGGTTCTGGCGCCGGCCGGAACCACCCACGGTTTCGTCAATCGCTCCGACGAGGTGGCTCGCATACTGTTCATTTTTCCTACTCATACACCGGACCGAGTACAGTCCAGAGTCGAAGGCGCCACGTCGGGATTTGTTTCAGAAGCTGGCCTAAGCGGTTACAGGTCGCCGCAAGACCGGCCCCTGGAGCACCGAGATTAGAGCTTGACCTGTAGATTTCTCCTGATACAATTATCTCTGCTCCAATTCCAGCACATACAGATATAGATAAGGAGAAACTATGCCGGAATTCGATAAAATTATTCGAAATGGTACGATAATTGATGGAACGGGTGGTATGCCAGCCTACCGCGGTGACATAGCCATTAAGAATGGCAAAATCGCAATGATAAGCGGTCGGATTCTTGGTTCCGCCAAGGAGGAGTTGGATGCCACCGGGTGCATAGTTGCTCCTGGTGCGATCGACCTGCATAACCACTATGACCTCCAGTTGAACTGGGATCCATACGCAACCATGTCCGGCTGGCACGGGGTCACCTCTGTCGCGATCGGGCAGTGCGGGTTCGGGTTCGCGCCTTGCAAGCCCGAAGACCGGGAAGCCGCCATGCGTTTGCTCACCCGGATCGAGGCTATACCCCTGCAAACCATGGAGCTTGGCTTGAGCTGGGACTGGGAGACCTTCCCGCAATGGATGGATGCTCTGGCCAAGAAGCCTTTGGGCGTTAACGTAGGCGCCCTGGTACCCTTTAACCCCCTGCGCCTTTACGTCATGGGCCTCAACGATTCGAGGGAAAGGGTCAACGCGACCGAAAAGGAAACGAAGCAGATGCAGGCCATAGTCCGAGAGTCCATGGAGGCCGGTGCTTTCGGTTGGTCTTCGATGAAGACACTGCTTAACCGTCCAGACGACGGTCGTTTCATCCCCAGTCAAGTAGCCTCTAATGAAGAGTATTTGGCTTTGGCGGAGACGATGGCCGAGTTTGGCATAGGTAGTATCGGTTGGACCAGAGGGCAGGCTGAGCGCCCGCTTCCCCCTGGGGAGCCGGACTTGATGGGAGGCGCTGGGATAGAAGCAAACGCAGCTACCGGACTTCAATTCGACCCAGTCGAGGGTGATGTCCGTGGAGAAGGCCGGGACAACTTCTTGATCCAGATGGCCAAAGCATCGGGAAGGCCGCTTAATTATGGCGGTGTCAGCTACAGTGAGACGAACCCGGAACGCTATAAAGAGCAGCTAGCCTACCTGGAGAGAGCCCATAAGGAAGGAGCAAACCTATTTGCACAGGCTTCGGGCGTACAAGTATCCCCGGTATTCGAACTGGCGGAATACAACGGGTTTGATGCTTTGCCCAATTGGATTGACCCCTTCATTGGCACGCCGGAAGAACGGATTGCCAAGCTGAATACCCCAGGCGTGCGGGATAAGATGAAACAGGATGTTGGTGGCGAATGGACAGGGATAGGCGGCACAGCCGACGTAGCGGCCAACTGGACCAAGATGCGAGTTGTCGAGGTCCGGAAAGACTCTAACCTCCAGTACGAGGGGATGAATATCGCCGAGTTGGCCGAGGCCACTGGTAAGCACCCAATGGACGCTATGCTGGATCTTGCCATCGACGAAGACCTGAGGACCGAATTCTCCACCGACCCCACGACAGGCACCGACCCGGAGGCGATGAAAGAAATACTGAACCACCCCTACACCCATCCCTGCATATCGGATGGAGGCGCCCATGTCCGTTACTTAACCGTAGGGATTTGGCCGGTCAACTTCTTGACCATGTGGGCAAGGGACCACGAGGCAATGTCACTGGAGAAAGCCCATTACAAAATGAGCGGCTTGCCCGCGTTCATCGCCGGGTTTACCGACCGCGGGGTACTAAAAGAAGGCTTTGCCGCCGACATAATCGTTTACGATTTGGACAAGCTGGGTCTTCAGTACGACAGTCCTATCTACGATGACGACTTCCCTGGCGGGGAGAGAAGGCTTATCCAGAAAGCCAAGGGCATCCGGTATACTTTGGTGAACGGGGGAGTTACCTTCACCGAGGGCACAGTGTGCACCGACGCGACCCCTGGCAAGCTGCTCCGCAGCTACGACATGGTTAGCCGCTAAACTTCTCCGAAATCAGGCAAGACAAAGGGCCCCAATAATTGGGGCCCTTTGTCTTTCTTGGCATCCCACCCTTCTGTTTCGGGAAGTAGTTAACAGTCAAGGATCTAAGGAGCGTTTTTTTCGCCGTGGTCGCACGAAGACTAGGGTCTTAAGTACAGAAAAAACCTACAGATTTAGCTTTGATGCGGCCCTAGGAAGGTCGATCTGACTAGAGGAAGAAAGGAGCCCGACTTCCCAATACACCATCTCTAACACTGGAGGCAAGCTACCGTGTGCTGCCAGACAGCCCGCACTGATGGTATTTTCACTTATCTAATTTCCGCAAGGAGATTATGAGTATCTTATGATACCTAAGATTGCCATAATTTTTATTGGGGTAGCATTTGTTTTAGCTTGCGGAGGCATATCGACTTCGCAACCCATAATATTGGACAGATTGGTCCTTGACGAACAATCTGTGCCTACTGGATTCCATTTGGTGGGTCAAGAACAAATGAGCAACGACAGGGCGGCACAGGCATTCCCCCAAGCCGATTACGAAGCATGGGGCAGAATAGATGAAAACAGAGTTGAGTCCACTTGCTGGCTGAGCGATAACCAAGAGGGCCGCCATTTTTAGACACGAAGATTCCGTGTCCTCTTCAACAATAACCAGTTGACGCGCTCCGGATGCCCTTTTATAGTTCGAGGCATCCTGGGTGAAGGAGGCGGACATGGACCAAGTGGCCTTTGGACTCTTTGATTGGATCGACCGGGACGAGGCACCGTTGCATCAACTCTATGAGGAGAGGCTGCAACTACTTGAGGTAGCAGACGCCGCCGAGTTCTTCTGCTACCATTTGGCGGAGCACCACGCAACGCCTCTTGGCATGGCTCCTTCACCAGCGCTTTTCCTCACTGCGGCAGCGCAGCGCACCCAGCGAATCCACCTGGGACCACTTGTATACTTGCTGCCACTTTACAATCCGTTAAGGCTCATAGAAGAGATCTGCATGCTGGACCACCTGTCGGACGGGCGGTTGGAATTGGGAATTGGCCGTGGAGTTTCTCCTTATGAGTTGGCCTACTTCGGTGTAGATCCGGCGAGATCACGCGAGATGTTCAGCGAAGCGCTGGCGGTCCTCGTCGCTGGGATGACACAGGAACGGCTGACGTTCAAGGGCATCCACTACCAGTACCACGATGTACCCATGGAACTGGGTCCAATGCAACAGCCGTATCCACCGCTTTGGTATCCCGCTGGTTCGCCTTCGAGCGTGGAGTATGCGGCTACTCAAGGACTCAATTTCGTGGGCGGCGGCCCCGCGGTAAACGTTCGGAAGCTAGTGGACGCATACTGGACAACATGGCAGGCGCATCGGCATGAGCCAGGTAGACTTAACAGCCACGTAGCAGAACCCAAGGTCGGTGTCCTGCGCCAGGTATTCGTGGCTGACACCGATACCGCGGCGCTGGCGGCTACGCAATCCGCCCACAAGAGTTGGTACCGGTCGATCACAAAGCTGTGGCACGACTACGACGACCACTTTGTTGATGGACTATTCTCGTGGGATACCGCTACCCAGCACGAAACCGTCATTTTTGGCTCGCCCGAGCGTGTTCGGGAACAGATGCGGCAGTTATTCGAAGTTAGCGGCTGCAACTACGTTGCTTGCTCCTTCGCTTGGGGCAGCTTCACCCACCAGCAGACGCTGCGCTCGTTACGCCTGTTTATCGAAGAAGTGATGCCAGCCTTCACGGGGAGTTCTGTGCCAGTGGCATAAGGAGGACTCGCTACCACGGGATCCCAGGGCTTCTCATTGCTAGACTCTCCTCTATCTCCCCTCCACTATGCTGCATTGGCGAGTTTTTTGACCCAATCATCAACACCTAATAAGAAAATGCCGGGAGGCAAGAAAATTTGGGTAATGGGAGACGGAGTAGAGTCGAACGATACCAGCAACACGGACTGGCGGTGTTAGTGGCATTGGGTTGGTCTAGTCGGGTCTGCTTGGTCCCACATCCGGCCCAGCCAATGCATTGATGATTTGGAGATAATAACTAAGCCCACGGATTTGTCCGCGGGCTTAGTTATTATTTACGCGTTCGGGTCCAGCTTCCGACAGGCAAATTACGGTGTGTAGTTCACCACCACGTAGATCTGATCCAGATTGACCTTCTTTCCCTTTGTGTTGCCGTTAAGCACTTTGAGTTTGATGTCGTTGGCCTCGGCAACTGTGTCGATCCAACTGCTCACGTCCCATTCAACAACTGCCTCGTTGCTCTGGCCGTTTAAGTTGCCTGGTGTTGTGCTGCCCAACACCGTGGGACTGGATAACGTCCCTGTGCCGATCTCCCAGGTCAACTCGGCGTTCTTGTATCCGTTGTCTCCCAATGTTCCACGTAGACTTTAACCGAGTTAATAGTTACGCCACCCGGGGCAGCACCGTCGAATTGGAAAGAAGTCCAGTAAGTTGAATCGACAAGAAGCCAGCTATTGTCTGTATTCTGAATTAGGTTGAAGGTGCCCAACGTTGTCAGAACGTCGCTGTCTTTATTGTCCCAGCCGTCAGTCAGATTAAGGGTGAGGTTCATCGGACTGCCGCCCGTGGCTGTGTTAGGTAGCCAATACTTTGGCCGCGCCCACTAATTTAACTGTTCCTAAGGTGAGCGTGACAGTTTGATCGTAGGACCCGGAAGCGGTTGAAACCGCCACCGTTGCGCTGTCTAAGACGGTCTGCGAAGTGTCCAGTAGGTCCACTTTGACGTCGACCCCTCCACTGGACTTAGTCCCTTGTACGAACACGCTGGTGACCAGGTCACTACCGTTGACTGTGATGTCTGAAGACTCATGCCGAGTGACGACGGCAGAGGCAGCACTCCAGTCCTGACCATAGTTAATGACCCCCGTCTGTCCCTGCGTTTTGCAGTGGCTCGGAGGTTGCCGTGAGACCGGTGGAGAATGCCTGGTTGCTAAAAAACGCAATAACGACCAACAGAACCGCTACTACGGCCCCTATCCAGACTCCTTTGCGCTGCAACTAACTAACCATTTTTAGACCCTGAACTTCAGAATAATCATTGCGACTATCCAACGTTTGTAATCTCGCGTGAGATTGCCAATCTCTAGGATAGCTTCACAATTAACAAGCCACTATCGTGCCAGCACGTTAGCGGAAGTAAACCTAGGAGAATTCTGGGATAGGACGAAGGACTGGAGAGAATAGCAGCACAAATGTGGACAGATACAGAGTGGTTCGTAGCTACGGAAGCACAGCGTTGAGGGAGGAATGCATGCAGATTAGATGGTAGTAAGACATGTGCCATAGTATCCGAAGAGGCCCGGAGAATTCTCCGGGCCTCTTCGGATACTATGGCACATCGATTCGGAAATTGCGGACTACTTATTCCTGCCCTTCGCTTTGCCGTTCCCTTGATCGTGAGCCACTGTAACATCGGTGGTGGCTTCGGAAACGTTCGTGCCGTCCGTACACGCCACCGTAATGGTGTAAGTGCGGCCGTCGCCATTTCCGGTGCGAGATGCTTTCAAGTCAACCGTAAGGTCCCCCGTCAGCTCGGCGTCGGCATCGCCAGTTTCGTTGTTCGTAACTGAGCTGATTGAGCATCTAGGCGACGTAACAGCGTCTGTTGCCATGATGATTAATCCAACATTCCAACAATGATGTGGACCCGCTGCTTCTGTTGGGTGCTGAGCGATGCTGGATCGAGTTTTGCGGTGCCTTAGGGTTTGACTGAGTAGGTCGGCATTTCCGGTTGCTGAATCCAGAGCCTAGCTAAACTCGGGTGGCGACAAATCGATTCCTAAGGCGCTTTCGCACCACCTTGCAGCAGCCAAGAGTGTGCTTTCTTTGAAGGGCAGGCCGCCAAATTGCACCGACAAGGGTAGGCCAGCGCCGCTCAGTCCGGATGGTACGGCAATGCTGGGCAATCCGCTGAAACTCCAAGGTTGCTGAAAGACCGGGTCGCCGGTGCTATCCAAACCAAAGGGGGCTGGAACTGGAAAGGATGGGGTAATAACGGCATCGACATGCCTGAGCATTTCGACCATATCCCGGCGGAACTGGCGGCGCAGTCTCTGAGCTTGAACGTAACGAATGCCTGGGATCAACATACCCACTTCAATGGACGCCCGGATTTTAGGTCCGTAGTCGTCGGCACGGTCCCGGTGCCATTGCTCGTGAAATGAGGCGCACTCGACATTGCTGACGATTACCTGGCAGTCGTGGGCCGTTTCGAAACTCTCTGGCAGACTAATCTCCGCGATTTCAGCGCCGGCTTGGGCCAGGCGCTGGGCAACATCTTCGGTATTTTTCCAAACCTCGGCGCTGGACCGATCCGAGTAAAACTCTCTTATCAGCCCGATACGGGGAGGGCCGCTCAACTTGTCCATTTCTTCCAGATAGTTAGGGACGGCGACATTGGCGCAACCGGGGTCATTCTCGTCATATCCCGCCATCGCTTGAAGCATCACCGCAGCGTCGAGGACGCTGCGTACCAGAATACCCACGGTGTCCATAGACCAGCTTAACGGGACCACGCCGTGCCGGCTGATGCGGCCGTATGTGGCCTTAAATCCGACGATGCCATTGTAGGCGGCGGGCCTGCAGGTGGAACCCGCGGTCTGAGTGCCCAACGCTGCGGCGCACATTCTTGTAGCCACCGCAACCGATGAACCGCTGCTGGAGCCACCGGGCGTGTGGGCCTTATTCCAAGGATTGATGGTAGGCGACGGGTCGGCCATGGCGAACTCTGTGGTCGCCGTCTTACCCAGGATAATGCCGCCAGCCTCCTTAATTTTGGTCACCGTAGCTGCGTCGTACTTGGGAACGAAATCGGAATAGATCCGGGAGCCAGCGGCGGTGAGCATTCCTTCTGTGTAGAAAATGTCTTTCAGTCCTACTGGAACACCGTGGAGTGGACCTCGCGGACCCTTTTCGTCCAATTCTTTTTCCAACTCCCGGGCGGTGCTAATAACTTCTTCCCGGTCAATGGTGACCCACGCTTTCAACGCCGGGTCCAAGGAGTCTATGCGGTCCAACAACGACTCGGCCAAGGAGACCGGCGAAAGAATCTTGTCTCTGATTTCTTGTGCGGCTCCGGCCACCCCTAGATTAAAAGGATCCGGCATATTTTCTCCTCATTGACAGGTGGCCTAGAGGGAGCAGATAAAGTCCGAATATTTCCTAGCCGTCCGTGATTCTGTTTCTTAAACAGGAGCACTGAAAGGACTTGGTTTTGGCGCTCTTTTTCTTGGCGGACTGACCGAGACGAAAAACGTCCCGGACAACTATAAACACGAGCTGGCGGTTTTATTGACCATAAGCTCCGTTCACCCTTGGAGCCGGTTGATAGGCGATTTCCTTCACTTTAAGCTATAGGAGTTACCTTGGGCTCGCTACCTCTGCTACCACAACCTCGTCGAGAGTAGTGTCGTGACCGCTACGGTATCCAAATTGGACATTGTAGGTGCCATAGTATCGCCTCTGTCCAGACTTTAAGGGCTCCATAAACCTCACATGGCGTCGGGGTGGTTGGGTGAGGTCCTGATTGTAAATACGCTCCATAGTAGCAGGCACATTTCGCCCTCGGCCCGTGAGTTCCCGGCCATCGGGCAAACGTAATGTTATCTCTAGTATCTGTCTGCTCATACCATTTAACTCCTTATCTTGGCTCGTCGGTGGACGAGGATTGATGTGCCTTACGATATGGGAATCTCTTATTTGGCACAGCGGCGCTCTGCCGAGATTATTGCCCTTATCCGGAATTGCTTATTTCATCGACTAGTTGGCAGCCTATGCGGAGAACGACCGAGCCGACTACCGTTCAGGGAATCGAATCTTGGTGAACCAGCTCAACCAGCTTAAGCTCACAACCTCTTCTACAGATTAGGTTTCTGCGATTGGAAACTTCTTGGCTAAATACACTATAGTGGACGCACAAAGGCCAACTACCCACTCCGCTTCCCGGCTTCCTTGGAGCCTGACCGAGTAGTCTTCTTCTTCCAGAGTCAAATCATGGGATGTCCCTGTGGAGAAGTCCGTGATTTGTACCTGAGGCAGGCCATTCGCTCGGTAATAGAGGACGAAATAATCTTGTGAAACGCCGATCCCGCGGATGGGACGGCCGAGAACGTGTGGAACCAAGTCCTTCCAATTCTCCAATCCGGGAGTCGAGATTAATGTCTCAGAGACCTTGAAGTCCTTGGCGCCATCCCCGTTATTGCGGATTAGGAAACGGTCACCGTGGTGGTCGACATCGTATTCGAAGTCCTGACGCCTTGGCTGAATCAGTGTTAACCCGCCGTTCGGATCGTCGGACTCCATGAAATGCCACTCTGACATGTTATTGCCCGATGATATGACGAAGATGAACCGTTTGCTGGCCGATTTTGTTACTCTGATGAAGAAAAGCTCATCCTTGTCCTCATAGACCAACCCATCATTGGAGGGATCATCACCTGGACAGGAGCTTGCGGCAGTAGTTTGGCTGTCATTGGCCCATTCGAGAGAGTAATAGGAATTGGGGATAGCCTCGTCTAGAAGTTCACCGGTCTCCAAGTTTTTGAATACGATGGTGTATTGCTCTGACCCGTCGGAATCAACCGAATAAGCCAGCCATTTGTCCCCTTCTTTCTGCGGAACCGTAGAATCTTCCTCCTTGATTCGGCTTCGCATCTCTTGATAGAGGCGCTCTTGCAGTTCTTCCTCCGGAGCCATGACGGCCTCGGTATGGGCATTCTCGGCACGAAGATATTCCAAGGTTTCGGGATCATTCACGTCCCGAAGCCATAACCAAGGATCAATGCGAGAATCGCCGTGAGTCGATAGCTTATGAGGCCTTTGGGGGGCGGAGGGGGTTGGTTTCTTCATCATTTCTCCAACACGAATTAAAGCACATTCAGGCGTTATTCTTCCATATCGAGAAGTATTCACAAGCCAGACGGGGACCAGACGGGGTGTTAATAGTAATCCAACAGATCAAATCAGTGGTACCCGCTCCTCCATTTGGTCTATGTAAACACAGACATTCCTAGTTCGGTGTAGAATACAGGAAATCCCTTCGGAAGGTATTTCGTGAATTACAAACCGTAATGACTAGCACTATTCCCGAAATAGTCGAGACGAATTGAAACCATATTCAAACATTTTGGGTACTGATCTGCTAATCACTAGTGTTCTTACGGGAAGTCCGATCAGGCCTAATGTGAGAATCCAACACCCGTAGGAGGCATTTTGGCATGAATCTCAAGCTGCGGCGCCATGCTAATCCCCCGTCCCAGGATGACTCAAACACAAAGGGCCATGTCACTGCGGCCGAAATGTACGATGTGCAAGATTCGTACGTTCGGTTCAATCAGAGAGACCATATGGGCTCACAGATGGTATGGGAACCTCGCGCTGAGAGTGAACGAGCCAAACTAAAGATCAAGCAGCGACAGCTTGCGGAGAAGGGACGCGCCGGTTTCGAAGCGACCGCATGGAGCCTGGAATACGCCGCAGATTCCTTGCTATCGCTTATGGACTTCTCAAAGAATCAGCCGGATACGCGAGCTACCGCATGGCAGACCAAGTTGGAGCCTGCGCCAACGGGTCGACCAAAGACGTCCGCTAAAGAGGCTTCCCAGATTTTGCGCAAGGCAGCACATTTGTTCGGAGCGGACCAAGTTGGGTTTGCTGAGTTGGACCGTCGCTGGGTGTATTCCCATTACTTCGATGCTGAGACGAAGAAGGACTACCCCATCAAGTTCTCCGACGAACCCGGATATCAACAGTACGACCAGCCCATTCGCCTTGAAGATGGGACTCGTGTCATCCCCAAGGAGATGCGATACGTGGTGGTGGTACTCCACGAGTGGGGTAAGGATCTGGATGGCACGGAGCATGCGCCGAGCCTATTGACTGAGGGACTCAGTACCCTGGCATATGCCCGCATGGCGCCGACTCTGTGGATGCTGGCTGAGTTTATACGAGGGCTGGGGTACCAGGCTATCCCTGCGGCTAATGACACAGCTTTGAGCATCCCTCTGGCTGTTGACGCGGGCCTCGGCCAACTAGGGAGACATGGCCTTTTAATCAACTCCAAAGTAGGGTCACGCTGCCGTATTTCCAAAATTTTCACCGACCTTCCGCTGGAGACCATAGGCGCGGTGGACTTCGGCATCACTGAGTTCTGCAACGCATGTCAAAAATGTGTCCCGAAGTGCGGTACGGGAGCCATCACTAAGGGCGACCGCAGTTTGGAGCCCTTGGACGAGAGCAATGCAACGGGAGTGCTCTCGTGGAAGGTTGACGCAAAGAAGTGCATGACATTCCAGAACCGTGTTGGGACTACCTGTAGCACGTGCGTCCGCCAATGCGCATGGACCAAGCCGCCTCGAAGAATTTACGCTATACCCCGCTTCTTTATCAAGAACTTCCGGTGGAGGTGGCTGAACAAATCTTGGGTGTGGCTCGACGATCGGATGGGAAATGGTAAGTTTGACAAAAATACCGATGCCTTTTGGATGGAGAGTAAGCGCTGACAGTTCAAGGACGCTGCGTCAAATCCTTTGATAGTGTAGTGGGCTTCCGCGACAGCTGGCCACCGATGGGCAGATTGAACGGGAACCCTGGCTGAATAAACCGCTATGCTGCGCCGACGAGCAGACGAGTCCAGAGTAAATGGGCCGCCGCCAACCCTGGGCTCCGCTGATGAGGAAACCCTGTGGCCCAGATTGGATAAATCACTTGGTTGTTTTCCTTTTTGATGAAAATGTGGCTCCCAATTTCCAGGGTTCTTCTGCTGCTCGTTAAAATCATAAGTAGAGGCCACTGGCCTAATGTCATCGTGTCAAACTATAAGAACGAGCGTTAGCCGCCCTTATTCTGGCACCACATCGATTCACTTCGGCGAGATGACTAGTCCCATGTTTCGTGGCTGGCATCGCTCGATTATCAGAACCAAGTTCTGTAGAGTTCCGTGATCCTGATTCCTCTCTCTCAACAAGCTAGGTTGATATTGGTCCGTACATTGAACCGATATGAGTGAAGGTTTTTAAGTGGAAAAGAAAGACATACCATTCCTATCTGTAGCTGAGCTATCAGAGTTTATATTTCAAAAAGTGGTCTCTCCGGTGGAAGTCACCGAATCTTATTTGGACCGGATCGACAGCCTGAACTTTAAGTTCAATTCATATCTTACCGTCTGTCGGAAAGAGGCACTTCAATCTGCTCGTGAGGCGGAGAGGGCCATATTGCAAGGAAACTACCTAGGCGCAATGCATGGCATACCGGTGGCCGTTAAAGACCAGTTGTGGACTAAGGGAATCAGGACTACCATCGGTTCCCGGCTCATGGCGGACTTCTACCCTGAAGAGGACGCCACAGCCGTTGCGAATCTGAAAACAGCCGGCGCGATTATCTTGGGCAAAACTAACCTCACCGAGTTTGCCATCGGCGGATCGCAGCGCTTTGGCCTTAATCGGAATCCTTGGGACCTAGACATGTTCACGGGGGGTTCAAGCGGTGGCTCAGGATCGGCGACAGCCGCATTCCTGTGCGCCACTTCATTGGGGGAGGACACAGGTGGGTCTATTCGTCGGCCTGCTGCATGGTGCGGACTTGCTGGGATAAGGCCGAGTTGGGGTCGGGTTAGCCGGTACGGAGTCATGCCAGGGTCATGGTCTATGGACCAAGTCGGACCGATATCCCGCACGGTGGAGGACGCAGCTATCACTTTAGGTGCGATAGCCGGATACGACCCCAAGGATTCTTACAGCTGGGATGTGCCTGTGCCTGATTACCGCGCTGCCTTGAGCGGAGATATTAAGGATATTCGCATAGGGGCGATTACAGAGCTAATCCACAGTGAAATAGTTGATCCCGAAGTCCGTGATGCAGTAGTGCATGCCGGAACGGTGCTCGGAGAAATGGGGGCTACGGTGGAAGAAGTATCCCTTCCCCTCACGGTCCATGGCGGGACCATCACCGGAGCTTTGATAAATGTGGAATCGGCGATGACTTATAGCGACTGGATTCGGGAAAGGCTCGATGAGTTCGGACATTCCAATAAAATCGGGTTGCTGACTGGATCCATCCTGCCAGCCCAGGCTTATTACAAGGTCCAAAAGCTAAGAGAGCTTATGCGTCGCCAGGTACAAAAGGCTCTAGAGACCTACGACGTCTTGATTCTACCCACGTCCAAAAGCTGCGCTCCCAGATTGGCGGACGACCAGCCAGTGACGTCCAAAGAAACGGCCACAGTCCCGCCGGTAATGACCAGACCGTTCAATCTGGCGAATGCGCCTGCGCTTTCAGTAAATTGTGGATTTAACTCCCAAGGGTTACCTATCGGACTTCAGATAGGGGGACGACCGTTCGACGAGGAGACAGTGCTAAGGGTCGGACATGCCTATGAGCAAAATACACCTTGGCACAAAATGAGACCGCCCAACGCATAATTGCGGAATCAAGAAAGATGGGCGTAGTAATTTCTGAGTTTGCTATCCGGGATTCCATAGCTGAGAAACATATTTCCCTGCTCAACGCAGGATTCCCCATCACGCGATACACGCCACCCATTCCTCGTCAGATGTCACGGCTATGGCGCACCGAGAATCGGCGTGGCCAGTCATCGAACGCGTATCATTCTTGCATCGGTAGACGCGATGAGGAGCGTAGAGCTCGTCGGTGTTGCTCGTTCGGCTAGCCACTCCCACTGCGACTTATGTTTGTGATATTCGCAAACAACATACCCAACAGTTTATGGCGGTTCGCAACCACCGGCGCTGCATTGACCTGGATGGGAATCATTTTCTATGTCTCTTCGTTATCTCAGGAATCTGCCTCAGACACCATCCGGCTAGGTGATTTCGGTAGCTATGCGGCTCATTTTGGTGCGTATGCGATACTGGCAACTCTTTTTTCGCTGAGCATTTGGGGTTGGAAGCTCGGGTATCAACTTCGTTGGGTGGCAATCGCAGCCGTATTTGCTGTCTTATACGGCGTTTCGGATGAATTTCATCAGTCCTTCGTTGTTGGCAGGTCTGCCACGATTGCCGACGTAATCGCTGATGCGATTGGAGCGACCTTTTCCGCCACATGCTTGTGGTTCGTGGTCAAGTTGTCTAAGGCTCGTCGAACCTAGCGCATTCAGGAACACTGAGTTTACGGCTCTACGCAATCTCGATCTTAATCAACTCGTACTCCCCACAGCCTTGCTCGCCGAGTTTAATGTGAGCATCAATAGCCTTGATTGCTTGGTCTTCGATTCCGCTGTGCCCCAGGCGCCACAGGAGCATTCCCAACCGTATCGGACGGCGAACGACGGGCCGGAATTCTGCATGCATCACTCGACAATATGATAGGAGATTTTTGATGGAGATAATCTGGCCGGTTATTCCAATGGGCCATTTTGTCGCTACCGCCGTCCGTCAAATACCGAGTCCCTAAGACCAAGTCTTTAACGATCGCTTCTCGCCGACTCAATGTCAGTTTCTAATTGGATCCGATCAATTCCCAGTGACACGGCTCGTTCAACGTCCTGCTCCGACTCATCATCTTTACCCAGAGCTGAGTAGGCCAAAGCGCGCCCTGCAAAAGCGTTGGCGAAATCCGGGTTGAGACGGATCGCTTCAACGAAGTCCTCAACAGCCCGTTCGAGCGCTCCCTGGTTAAAAAAGGCAATTCCTCGATTTGCGAACGTCCGGGAATCGTTAGACTGAAGGCGGATGGCCTCGTCATAGTCTTCAATGGCGCTCGCCAGTTGGTTCAAACTGGCATAGGCCAGTCCTCGATTGTTGTAGGCTACCGCTAGATTGGGATTCAGTTGGATGACTTTATCGAAGTCTTGAATTGCTAGGTCAAATTGGCCTGCTTCTCCATAGGTTATCCCACGCCTAAGATAACTCTCGGCGTCTTGGGGGACGAAGGTATCCGCTGCCGAATTTGCCACGCGTTGGCTCTCGGAATTCTCTAATTCGAATTCCAACTCGTCCGAGTCAATTCCCAACTCCACAGCTAGGCCAAAATCCTCGGCCGCTTGTGCGTCATTTCCTAGGAATCTGTGCAACTGGGAACGGTTGGCGTAACCATCGGCATATAACGGATCTAATCGAATGGCTTCGTCGTAATCGGCTAAGGCCAACTGGTATTGGCCTAGGTCGCGATAGGCGAATCCTCGATTGTTATAGGCTTTGGCGTTCTCGGGGTCCAGACTAATTGCCTGTTTGTAATCCTCGATGGCCCTCTCGTATTGCCCCAGCTTCTCATAGGCGTAACCACGGTCAATCCAGGCAGGCACAAAGTCGGCATCTAGGCTAAGAGCCTGGTCAAACCGCTCAATAGCAATTTCAAAATTTTCCTGGTTGACAAAGGATATCCCTTCTCGAGTGATGACCTCGGCGTCGCTCACTCCATCGCTGCCTCCGCAGCCCAAGACCAAAATCCAAACCAGGACGGATATTCCCAAGGCCAATCGTACCGGATTACTCATCGTGAACCTTGTGGCGTAGATTGCCCGCTTGGCGCCAGAGTACACTCAGCGGGCGGACGGAGGGGTTCATGCACTATTGAACACTCCTGAGTTCAATGGTACCTCATGGCGCTTGATTCTACACGCACGAGCACTAGTTATTTAGTAATCGATCCGTTTGAGCCGGCCAATATTGGGAAATTGTTCAGTAGACACTCGCAGTGTTAGATGATCCACCTATTGTGTTGACGCTGCGGTTGATTATCGACATGAAGACAGCTAACATCTGTTCGCTAGACAAAATTACACAAAGGATGAATCTAGATGCCAGAGATAGAAGTTCTTTTACCCGGCTTCAGCATAAATACCGATCAGGGAACCTTGGGTCTTTGCACCGTGACACTGGTCCGAGGTGAAAAACTAACGGTGGTGGACGTCGGACACTTTGGAAGACGGACTATGCTCGTTGATACTTTGAAAAGCCACGGGATTTCACCGGAAGACATCGGCAGAATAATACTGACCCATGCTCATTGGGATCATTCTCAAAACACCGATCTATTCCCGAACGCGGAAATCGTGATTTCCAAACGGGAATTAGAGTACAGCCGAAATCCCAGAGCTAACGATTATGCGACCGCCAAATACTTCGCTGACACGTTATCGCCCCACACCGTCATAGAAGTCTCGGGCGAAACCGAATTGGAGAAAGGGCTGGGAACCTTTGATACACCCGGCCATACCGCTGGACACCAGAGTATTGTGGTGGAGACCGCAGGCGGCCTGGTCTGCCTTGGCGGTGATGCAATTTCGGATGCAGGTGCCCTAAGGCGAGGCTTGCCTGCGTTCGTATTCTGGAGCGTCGAACAAGCGCAAGCCAGCCTCAAGAAGATTTCTGAAACAGCAAAGGTCATATACCCGGGTCACGACCGACCGTTCAGGATTGACGGCGAAAATTTTGAATACCTAACAGAATCACCAACCATTAAAATTAGCGGGTTCTTAGACAGCAGCCGAGACCTGGTATCGATGGAACTCAGCTTGCCGCCCAAATTTGAGCCTCGAATCAACCCGGACGCTGTCTAATAGAAGCTGCCTGGCTTGATTCCCTCACCCGCCCAAGGTCTTGGAGGTGTCTCGTTATTTTGGCAAGATGCCTAAATAACCCGTAAGCTGGCGACGTTAAGCTGGCGCTATCCACTCGACGGCACGTTCCGCCATCATGAGGACCGTCGCGTGGCTACCGCCTGACCTAGTGATTTTCGGCTTCACCGACGCATCGACCACCGACAACCCCTGTACCCCCTTGACGCTACAGTATTGGTCAACAACCGCCATTGGGTCTGAATCAGGTCCCATTTTGCACGTCCCTGATACATGCCTGGCTGATCCAACGGTTTGGCGTATGTAAAGATCCAAAGCGTCGTCGTCGTTCAAGATGTCATCTGTGGGATGCAGGCGGTAATCAGCCACTTCTTTATATGCATTGGATTCAAGGAATTCAGCCGCTTTCCGTATGCCTTCCCGCACCCGACGCTTGTCGTTTGGATGTTGGAGATAGCAGTAGTTAAATTTAGGCTGCACCGACGGATCAGCCGACGCAAGCCTGACGTATCCCGCCCCGTCGGGCAACCCAAGGGTGACCGATAGTCTCGCCACTCGGTCAGCCGGGACGTCGTTATTTAGGAACTGGGTTCGAAAACCGGGGACGCGCTCCGGTCTCTCGTCTACCATTGGCGTCGTCCTCAGCAACATGTCATTGGCTTCGCTGGACCCGTCCGCAGTGTATTGCAGACTAAAGTGCACCGCATCGACATCTCCGAAGAGGGACAGTCCGTCTTTGACTTTATAGGTAACCTGGGCGCTGAGATGGTTCATCAGGTTCTGTCCCACTCCAGGAAGTTCGAGAATGACAGGTATATTGAACTGCTCAAGTTGATCTTTGGGACCGATTCCCGACAGCATAAGTAAGTGCGGCGACTTGAGGGCCCCGGCGCTCAACACAACACGGTCTGCTTCAACGTTGAAGACCTCGCCTCCGCTTTCGACTTCCACGCCGACGGCTCTTAGGTCCTTGATCAACACCTTCCGGACAAAAACCCCTCCTTTCACAGTAAGGTTAAGCCGGTGGCGCATAGGATTTAGGTGGGTGAGAGCGGCGCTCATCCTCCAACCGTTCAGGTTGTTCGACGGCCACACACCAACGCCCGCAGGGTTAGGCCCGTTGGTATCCTCGACTGTCCCGTAACCGTCATCCAAACAGGCTGCGTGGAAGGCTTTTTGTATATCTGGCCATGGACCTGTTTGACGACGCCTCACC
Organism: Dehalococcoidia bacterium UBA1141; assembly: GCA_002311385.1. Taxonomy (GTDB): domain Bacteria; phylum Chloroflexota; class Dehalococcoidia; order Lucifugimonadales; family UBA3495; genus UBA1141. Next base: position 21,131 of record DCAE01000121.1, read on the forward strand.
GGTATCGGTCCGTCGGTGCCATGAAAATCATCCCGAATGTCGAGGTCGCGTTCATATTTCCGAAAGAAGGGAAGGACCTTGTCATAAGACCATGCGTCATTGCCCATCGCAGACCAAGAGTCGAAATCTTCGGGTAAACCTCTCTGCATAGCCGCGCCATTGATGGACGACCCTCCTCCGATAACTTTACCTTGAGCCACGTGTGTCTCCCCTTGTTCCTCGGTGAGGGTTCCTCGTAGAGCCCAGTTGTGCTCTGACTCCGGGGATTCCGCAAAACTCGTGGTCGCGAACTTTATCTCGTCCGGAAGATTGTCTGGATCAGGGTAGTCCGTCCCGGCTTCCAGCAAAAGAATCGAGGTATTTGCGTTTTCGGCCAATCTGCTGGCCAACACCGAACCGGCGGCCCCACCGCCGACAATCACAACGTCGTATTTCATGGATCCTCCCTAATTGATCTATCTTCTAGATTTGGGTCTTCTGGATGCCCCTGATTCACCAAATGGGTGAACGTCTCGGTGATACTACACTGAGGCTGAATTTCGGGCAACTAAAAGAACCGCCAGCGGCTTCGTCGTGAACGTGATCCCCATTAATACTAGGAGCCGGATTCCTGTTCTATGACGTGTAGGTACATAAAAGCGCCGCTCAGAAGAGTTGCGTCTTCGCAGTGGCCGCCAATCATTTCACCCGATGGGCGGGCTGCGGCAACGTGAATGTGGACCCGAATGCCACCATCCGGTAACGGCTGAATGTACCCTTCGGCGCTAACTAACTCGAGTGTTTCGTTAATAACTTGCCGCTGGAATTCAGGGGAGCCTTCTTCCCAGCTACATAGGTTGCGTAATTTCAACTCACTCAAACTTCCGATGCAGGACGTCACGATGGCCTCCCTTATGCCATTTGCCCGCGCCAATGACTCAAGGGTATCGACCAGTGATTCTCCGGCTTGAAATTTTCTGTAAACGATGCCTGATGTTTTTGATTCCCAAGTTCCTACTACCATGCATTCTCCTCTAGCTTAGTCGTATCCATAGCGAGCATTTTACATGACAGCTGCAAATCGCTAGCCACACTCACCCGCCCTCAGCGGTACCTTACCCTCTAGACTTCCCGATGAGGGGTGTCCCTGTGTACAATTTTCAAAGGCTTGGTGGGTTAGGTCATGGCAAGGCTACAACCAAGTCCGATTCCCGGCCCGGTAAAAGGAGAATCTAAGATGGCGGAGAGTTCGATCCCATTGGCAAAGCAGGTCATCCTACCCCAGTCGATAGCCGTGACCCTCGACGATAATCAGGAGAATAGGTTTCAGCGTCTTGTTAAGGAAACGACGATGATTGACCTCCATCAGCATCCGATGGTGAAGCCGGAAGACCCCAGCCAGCTCTTGGAATACCTTCGTAGTGACAGCTATGCGTGGGGCTACGAGGCGGTACGCCACGGAGGATTTACCGCCGTTGGGACGGCCAACGTCTACCGGGGGATGGTGAACACCGACGAGATGTCCTTCATCCGGTTCGAGGACCTTTTAGACGAGATTGGCATGATGATGTCAGACGTTGGTCGTCACAGCGAGGTTATCAAAGTCAGCAACGCCGACGATATCGAGGCCGCAAAGCAGAATGGCCAAGTGGGTTTCTTGCCTACAGTGGAGCATCTGGCCATCGGCAACGAGTTACGGCGCGTGGACGTGCTCTACAACGCTGGCATCAGGCTGGCTGGGCTGACATACCGGCGCAAGAACTACATCGGCGACGGCCATTTAGAACGGAACGACGGCGGGCTAAGTTTGTTCGGGATCGAAGTCGTCAAAAAGATGAACGACCTCGGTATGGTGGTCGACCTGTCCCACGCATCTTTTCGAACGGCTATGGACGCCATCGAGTTTTCCCGAGCCCCCGTCACCTTCAGCCACGACGGATCCTACACCCTGGGCCAGCAACAAGGAGGTGGGGAGTACGCTGCGGGACGCCTGAGGAGGGACGAGGAGTTGGTAGCATGCGCACAAAAAGGCGGCATCGTCGGGGTCACCGTACAACCATCGGTAATCAGTAGCTGGGGGTCTGAGCTTAGCATCGAGCGCCTGCTGGATCACTACGATTATATGGTGAAATTGTTGGGCATTGACCATGTGGCCATAGGGACAGATACCAGCATCGGGGTGAGAAGCTCGGGCTTTGTTAGAGGGGTCGCATCCCCTGCCGAAGGGAAGAACATTATTCGCGGATTAATCCCCCGGGGCTATTCCGACGCCGAAATCATCAAGATTACCGGCGGCAACGCCCTGGGGTTTTTCCGCAGGGTCATGGGCGAGTAGCCGCTTCATGGTTTAATTCAAACGCATCCTGAATGCATCGTAGAGCAAATGGGGGTTTATCCTCACGTTATTGCGTGGCAGCCACATTTATACACGTCTCCAGTTTCCATAGTAGGACGGCAGTCGGAGTGGAGGTGACCGTGTTGCAAAAAGCGCATGTGGAAACGTGTAGTCATCATTGGATTATCCCCACAACTGAATGTCTGCTTACAATCGGTGTTTGTTATTTCTGTTCGGAGGAGCGGCAATTTTTCAACGACGAAGTTTGGGACTTCGGGAAACTAAGACTACAATCTGTGGATTCATTCGATTTCAACTGACTTAAGTTC
>DCAE01000121.1:23812-50302 GCA_002311385.1 Dehalococcoidia bacterium UBA1141
ACTGACTTAAGTTCAACTAGCCAGGTACTATTAACCTAAGTACGAAGGTCCGGTTCCACCTCACTCCTCGTCCTCAGCAACTAGAAGGTTCTTGAAAAAGAGCCTTTTGTTGTTTGTGCCAAATTTCTCTTCCCCAGTCCACTAAGTCAACATCCATGCGTCGACCGCCAGTGTTCCTTCCATCTTGGAGCAGTACAATGTACAAATATTTGAACTAGATCGATTATTCGATTACAAAGTTTAAGCGCCAGAGAACTTGCCATGAAGCTGGAAAAGCCGAGCACGGCAGTCCTCGGCGAAAAAACTAGTTAGAAGAATCCGCTTTATCCATAACGCTAACAGAGTAAGGCACCAAAATAGCGAGAGGATTCGACCGTGAAATACGACTACATCATCGTGGGCGGAGGTTCGGCGGGTTGCGTTCTGGCGGCCCGTCTGTCCGAAAAACCAGGCAGTTCCGTGTTGCTGCTGGAAGCCGGGCAGGATTACCCGGATATTGACCACCTCCCGGACGAACTTAAATTTGGTTACCATCCCCTCGCTTCTTTCGAGGGCGCAGATCACAACTGGTCATTCAGGGGGACCGCGACTACCGGTTCTTCCCGAGAGATTCCAGTCCCTCGGGGCAAGGTGATGGGCGGCTCCAGCGCCATAAATGTCCAGGCTTTCATCAGGGGAGTGCCTGAAGACTATGACGGGTGGGCTGCCCTTGGCAACGAAGAATGGAGCTTTGTTAACATCCTAGCTGATTTTCGCAAGTCAGAGGCTGACCTGGACATCAGAGACGACTTCCACGGTTCTGACGGGCCGATTCCCGTGCGCCGTCACAAACGTGAGAATTGGAATCCCGACCAAGAGGCCTTCTTCCAGGCTTGCCTGACAGCAGGCTTCCCACAGATAGAGGACCACAACAACCCGGATGCCACGGGAGTTGGCGCCTTTCCAATGAACAACCCCGAGGGAATCCGAATGAGCACCGCACTCACCTATATCAACCCGATCCGCCACCGGCTCAATCTGACAATTCGGGCAAACGTGCTGGTACGGCGCATCGTATTCGACGGTAGTCGGGCCAAGGGTGTCGAATTGGATAGCGGCGGAGAGCGGTTCGTGGTTGAGGGAGAGGAGATTATTTTAAGCGCCGGGGCGATCGGATCGCCTCATATCCTCATGCTATCCGGGGTGGGTCCCGCAAAACAACTTCAAGCCCAAGGTGTGCTCCTAGTCTTGGACTCGCCCGGAGTGGGGCAGAATCTACGGGACCATCCGCTGGTATTCACCCGCTACCTGATCCCCGAGGGATATTCGATTGACCCCAACGCACCGTGGGCCCAACTTTGCCTGCGTTATACTGCCGAAGGCTCATCCACGCGGGACGACCTGATGATATTACCCTCTTCCTCATCACCTTTCTCACCTGAAGAAGCCCCTGTTGTCCGCATTGGATGTGGGCTGGAACTACCGGTCGGCTCGGGTGAGTTGACCCTTCGTTCGAGCAATCCCGAAGTCCAACCGCAGATTAACTATCATTATTTGGAAGAGCCGTGGGACATCCAGCGTATGCGAGAGGGCGTTAGGCTGGCGGTCAGCCTGGCGGAACATGAAGCTTACAAGGGCATCGTTGCAGAGAGAGTCAGTCCCACCGACTCGGATTTGGCTACCGACGACGCACTGGACGCTTGGCTTTTGGCCAATGTCTCCAGCTTTCAGCACGTCTCCGGCACCTGCAAAATGGGACCGACCTCCGATCCCTTGGCGGTGGTAGACCAGTACTGTAAAGTTCGGGGAATCGAGAGGCTGAGGGTTGCGGACGCATCTATATTTCCTGACATCGTCAGGGCCAATACCAATGCCACCGTGGTCATGATTGGCGAACGTGTGGCTGGGTTTATCCGCCAAGGGCGATAGAGTTGGATTATTGAGGGTCCAACGATGCTCGGCGACTATTTTTGGCAATCTTAATAGATAAAAATTATGGGAGAAATAATATGCGTTTGGAAGGCAAGGTCGCCTTAATCAGTGGCGGCGCCAGAGGAATGGGGGCTGAGGAAGCCAGGATGTTCGCCCGGGAAGGCGCCAAAGTCGTTATTGGCGACGTGTTGGAAGAAGAAGGTCGCAAGACCGAGGCCGAAATCAATGAGACCGGTGGCCAGTGCGTCTTTATCCCCTTGGACGTCACCGATGAGGCTCAGTGGAACAACGCAGTCTCGGAGGCGGTGTCGCGATTTGGCAGATTAAATATTCTGGTGAACAACGCCGGGATAACTTCGGGGCGGACTACCGTGGAGGACACCACCGAAGAACTTTGGGATAGGGTGATGGACGTGAATGCCAAGGGCGTTTTCCTAGGGACCAAAGCGGCCATTCCCCACATGCGAAACGCCGGAGGCGGATCAATCATCAACATATCCTCGATCTTCGGGATAGTCGGCAGCGGCGGTTCGACGAGCTACCACGCCTCCAAGGGCGCGGTTCGCCTATTCACGAAATCAACGGCTATTCAATATGCCAAAGAGTCCATACGCGCTAATTCCATACACCCCGGTCCCATCGACACGCCGATGACTGAAGCGTCCCGGGAGGAGCGCGAAATCAACCAGCGCTTCTTAAACAATACGCCTATGGGTAGGTGGGCTCGACCTGAAGAAGTGGCATTCGGGGTCCTGTACCTGGCGTCGGACGAATCGTCTTTCGTCACCGGCAGCGAACTGGTGATAGACGGGGGCTGGACGGCCCAGTAGCTCGGCGACCATCCTTGCCTCCATAAAATTGGCGTTTCGTTGGTCCAGAAATGCGTCCAAGTTAATTAGGTATGGTTGCGGCTGGCACGGGAGGCTCATGACCTTCTGGAAGGGCAAATGGCTGGAAAGCGGAGCTTCCTCCCATCTACAGCCGCACCCGCTTTTGGCCCTCGCCGCTTTGGGCGACAACCAGCGCCCCAAACCCAGGTTGGCTTGCCTCATCAAGAAAGGTCCAGGTTAATGCCGCCACGCCTTCATCCATCATTTCGTTTTGCAATTCCCAGTTGGGTTGCAATACATGGTTGCGATAATAATCCATTAGAACATCCACCGGCATTTCCGTTTTCAGCAGCACAGTCGCGCTATATTCACCGTTGCCGCCGCCACTTCCGCTGGATATCGTCTGGACACCGGTGGGTGGAGCCAGGCTTGGCAACGCCGCTTGCGGAGTCGCTTGGATTCGCTGGGCCGTGGCGGTTACTGACCCGCTCTGGCTAGATTGTTCGGCAAAGGGGCAAGCCTCTTCAGCAACCATCACAAGGGCGGGAAAACTAAGCCGCCATGCTCCATCCTCCATCAACATCGGGAAAGGAAAAGCGAAGGCAAAACCTGCGGCCAGCCCAACGGAGCCATCATTCGGCTGGTCCCTGAGAGCCAACTGCATCAAGGCACTGGAAGGGTTCTCAAGGTCCAAAAAGACGGTCTTTACCTCTGCGTTGGGAAAAGATGACTCGCCGCTAATCATCGACGCTTGCATCTGCTCGACAGTACACCGCTCCCTGATGTCGCTTACGAAAATTGCGTGGAGAGCGGCAGCGTCCTTTGATTTGATTGACGCCGAAAAAGTATCGAATAACCCTTGTCCAGCCTGCTTGAGCTCCTGCGCAGTTGGCTGCGCCAAGCCAGGCGTCTCAGTAGGTGCTGCGTTTCCACCGCAGGCGACCAACAAGGTCAGTAGAGTGATGGAAAGCGTCACGATTGCGATTGATTGCTTCATTGTTCTTGTTTTGTTCCCCTTTTGATAATGCCTTTTGCCGTTGCTCGTTTCGTTCTTTTTACACGAACGGACAATCAAAATAAATGCTTAACACCCAGATTCGCGACCGTTAAAGTCCAGTCGTGCGTGGCAATCTATTGGGGTTGCCGGTTTTCCGAATCGGCATCCCACTGAATCGTTCCATCCACCAAGAATTGGTCGCCGCAATCCAAGCAATCATGGACAATGCCGTATTCCGGCGCTCCCACCAACCGGGTATTATGGGAGTTGCATGCCCAACACCAGATTGTGTGACTGCGCCATTTCCACTCGCTGTCTGTTTCTACGCAAGCACGTTCAAGAAGAATTCTGTAAACGATTTCGGCGTCTTTAATGGCATCAGCTGGTGCCTGCTCCAGAGCCTCAGTCAATATTCGTATAATCGATGGACTAGATTCAGGGTCCGACGAAACCTGCGCTACTCTGTCTTTCCAGCCCTCGGTCTCCCAATCCGTTAAAACGGAGTCGTATTTTTCTGCCGTCGCGTTGGTCATGGTTGATTCCCTCCCCTAAATTAGTGCTCTTAATTCTTAGACGCAGCCCACCCCTTAAAAGTTCCATCCAAATAACTTTCTATCAGAACAAAAATAGCCTAGTGGGGCCTACACAACTCGCTGGCAAGGCCGTCGAATGCCCTAGCCCGGACCTCGGCCAACGCACGGTTCCCATGCTCCCTCTCGGACATTGGTGGCCCTGCTGCAAATCTCACGATATTTCCAAGCACATGGGCGATGGGCATAAAGAATTTCTTGACCGCGCTGACTTCATTGGCCCGCCCTTGTTTATCATCAGCGGGAATCTTGATCTGCTGACTCGTGAGAATTGCCGGAGCGTCCAATGTATCATTCATGAGTACCCCTCCTGCGCCATCAATACTTGTGCCATCAACAATAAATATGAACTAACGGTCGCCGAGCAGATCGGCGAAAAGTCCGAATACGGAGGATTGGCGCTTGCTCTTTAGAGCAAGCCTTCTGCCTTTTTCCTCCAGGTTTTTGCGGGTCAACCACGTCGGAGCGCTTTCTTGGTTTCGCACTCTCTCGCGAACTGGCATTTCGTCGCGAATCTTTATGGTGAGCTGCAGGCTAATGTGATTGGCAGTTTGGCGGCGCATTGGTAGTTTCCCTCCGCTGGGTGGTTTTCTACCTCTTGATGACTTTAGGTTAAGCCCATCCACGGCTGGTGTAATCAGCAAAGAGCACGATTTAGGCAAGATAAAAAGACTGGCCGATAGGCCAGTCTTTTGACTGAGTAGTTCCTAGTACTTTCGTACGACTAGAGCTTGATAATACCCTGAGAAATCGCTTTCGTTACTGCCTCCGTTCGGTGGCTGACTTCCAGTTTTTGGAAAATATTCGCCACATGGGTTTTGACTGTGCTCTCTGTAATTGAGAGATCGCTGGCGATTTGCTTGTTCGCTGAGCCCCGGGCCATCAACTGCAATACCTCCACTTCCCGCTCGGACAAGGCCCCATGTTCTGGGCCATGGGCGGCACGGTGAGATAGCTCGGTCAACCGGTCCAACAACCTCGATACTACGGCGGGGTCAATCAACGACTCGCCCCGATTGACCGTTCGCACCGCCCGGAACAACTCCTCTCTGGAAGTGTCCTTGAACAGATACCCTTTGGCCCCGGCTTCGATGGCGTCAAAAATATATTCGTCGGAGTCGTAGGTTGTTAGAACTAGGAACTTTACATCGTCTTGCACGGCGCGGATTTGGCGCATCGCCTCAACCCCGTCCATATCCGGCATCCGCAGGTCCATCAAGACGACATCCGGATTCAATGCTTTGGTTTTCTCCACGGCTTCCAAACCGTTTTGGGCCTCGCCGACAACGGTGAAGTCTTCTTCTCTTTCCATCATCACGGACAGGCCATCGCGCACCATTTCATGGTCGTCAACAATCAATACCTTAATGCTCACTACGTTCCTCGCCTCCCGGCAACCGATTTGGGTCCAGGTCTTTGGTAATCGCTATGGCGTGGGTAGGGTCAACCGCACCGACGTGCCTTTGTTTTTGGCACTATCAATAATCAGTTCACCTGACAACTGCTCTGCTCGTTGCCGCATGCCAATAAGGCCAAAGGAAACCCCGCTTTTTTCTCTACTTACCTTTATCGGATCGAAACCGGAGCCATCGTCCTTAACCCGTAGCTGCACCTCCCGGGGCAGATACTCAAGTTCAACGCTAACCTGGTTGGCATCGGCGTGGCGTCTGGTATTGGTGAGCGATTCTTGGCGTATGCGGAGCAACACCGTTTGGCCATCAGGCGGCAGTTCCCGGCTTTTGCCCGCCCGTTTAAATGCGATTTTCGCTTGACCTTCAGCCTCCAACCGCTGAACTTCCCTTTCCAGCGCAACATCTAAGGTCGCTTGCTCCAGAGCGTGGGGCATCAGCCCCCATACGGAGCGTCTCGCTTCTTGAAGGCCTTCCCGAGCCAATGCCCTGGCTCGGTCAAGATGATCTGGCAGCGCATCGGGGCTAGTTTCCAATGATTGCTCGGCTGCTTCCATCTGGAGCACGATGCCGGTGAAACCCTGCGCCGACGCCCACACCATCGACACCCGCGCCCGTGCCAACTCCGACGCCGACGCCAGTGCCCACACAATCGCCAACTGTGGTCCCAACACCCACCGGCGGTCCGACGCCGACTCCCGGCCCAACCGTCTCACCCACGCCGCCTCTGGCGCCGACCGCTATTCCTACGCCCACACCGACATCGACCCCTGCTCCAACGGCTACTCCAGCGCCGACGCTGACTCCTACGCCCGGTTCCACAGCGGCGCCCACTCCCACGCCGGGTCCGCCCACCGGGCAGATTGCCATTCGTTCCGACCGTGATGGAAATTGGGAGATATACGTGTTGGACGCCGACGGGTCCAATCCTACCCGCTTGACCAACAATGCTGCCCAAGACATTGAGCCTGCTTGGTCGCCCGATGGAAGCAAGATTGCCTTCGCCAGCAACCGTGACGGCAACTGGGGGGTGTACTCGATGAATGCCGATGGCAGCAGCCTGACACGCCTCACCAATGAATCGGACACGGATCATTGGCCGGCATGGTCCCCCGATGGGAACAGTATTGCCTTCGTTTCATGGCGAGAGGGTGATGGGGAGATTTACCTGATGGACGCTGACGGCTTGAACCAGGTCAACTTAAGCAACGACGTATCAATAAAAGGAGAGCCCATATGGTCGCCCGACGGTTCCAAGATTGCGTTCCTGACTACTCGTGACGGGAACGATGAAGTCTACTCGATGGACGCCGACGGCTCCAATCAAATCAATCTGACCAACGATGCCGCAAGCGACGGGCCCGGTTCTTGGTCGCCAGATGGAAATAAACTGGCTTTCTCATCGTCCCGGTCGGGAGACTCTGAGGTTTATATCATGAACGCCGATGGGTCCAACCAGATTAATATCAGCAACAATGCCGCCGCAGACAGCGGGCCAACTTGGTCGCCGGATAGCGGTTGGATAGCCTTCACCCGAGGCGACGACATAGTCCTAATGCACACCAACGGCTCCAACCAGACCAGTCTGACCAACGGCCCGGGCAGGAACTGGCAGCCTGCGTGGAAGCCCTAAAGAGCCTTTAAACTAACTTTACCCCTGACTCAGCGATAGTAGGCTGTCTAAAAAGCTGGCTTGTTCGGAAACGGCGTCAACTGGAGCTCGTGGGTCCAGCAGGATTTGTCTTGGGTATGTAGATAGTAGAAAGCCTCAGCAATCTTCACGGGGTTCATTATGATCTCCGGCTGCTCTTGGGCTGCGGGCAGGGATCTGGTGCCCGGAGAGTCGATGAGGCCGTCTATGACCACGTTGGCCACGTGCACGCCATGCTCGGAGTATTCCTCGGTCAACACCTGGGCCAGAGTTCGCATCATCACCCTGGGATAGTACAAGGACTGTCCGGTGTACCGCTTTCGTCCCCGCAAAGACGCTGGGTTATTGGAGATGAGGAAAGAGCCTTCGCCTCGCTGTCGCATGGCCGGCAATACCTCTTGCGCAACCAAGAACGGTCCCCGGCTGGTGATGTGCTGCGCAGTTTCAAATATCTCAAGCGGCATGTATTCCAGCAACTCCTTCTCCGGCGGGAGGTCGCGCCCTTCAAGGTAGCCCGCATTGTAGACCAGCACATTGGGGTCGCCTGCTTGTTCGCGAATCTGGGCAAAGGCTTTTGATATGGAGTCGCCTGACACTAGGTCCAACTCTACAATCATACTTTCGCCGCCTTGGTCCCCGATTGCTTTCTCCAGATCGGCCGCATTGGCGGAATTTCGGGTCGTCAATACCACGAAGAAGCCCTCTTGGGCAAATTTTTGGGCAATCGCTCCTCCAACGCCCCAGCGTATGCCGACCGGCATGTCGCTATCGTCAATCACCCTGCCGTGAACCAGTTTGGTATTGCGGCCATCTGACTGCCACTTGGATGTCGCCCCCACCACTACGGCGACGGGTTTTCGGTTCGAGTTCATATCGAGTTCCTTTAATCTACTTGATTGCGTCGGCTGGTTACCACAGTCTCAGATAAAATTCGCTAGAATTGTAACAAAGGTGCTAAATTCTCGCCTAAGCAGGCCATGTTCCAGACACACATTCTACATATCCGGCTAACTGGGCGGATCTAGTGTTGGCCTATGAATTCCAGCACCAGCTTATTCCATATATCCGGCTGCTCCCAAAACGCAGCGTGTCCAGCCTCTGGCATCGTTTCGAATCGGCAGTCGGGAATACGATCTGCGAAGAGCCTCATCAGCGCCGGAGGCGAGAGCAAATCGGCGTCGCCGCAGATTACCAGAACTGGAACTTTCATGGTCTCTAAGCGCGCGAACGTGATGGGGTCTTGCGGGGTCTGACCTGTAAGGTCCAGAGAACCCACAGGGTGACTTACCCGTTCGATGGCCAGCCAGCGCTGGACGCCTTCTGGGTCAGTGGCTCGGTAGGAAGGCCCAAGTTCACGAAGTTCAACTGGCAATGCGTGAATCTCCGGTGGTCGGACCCTGCGCTGAATTATCGAATAGGATTCATCTTGGACGCCGCCAAAGCTGCTGGAAACTACCAGGCTGCGCACTCGCTCCGGGTGCAATAGGGCGTAGTCCAAAGCACCCCTGCCGCCTGCCGCCGTCGCCACCAGATGAAATCGGTCCAGTCTCAAGTGATTGACTAGCCCGTGCAGGTCATCGCTGACGTAACCAGGCTGCTCCCCCGTCGGGGCCGGCTGTGAACGGCCCCACTCTCGGCGGTCGTAGGCGATGCACCGATAATTTGCCTCAGTGAAGTCGGGTTCCTGTTGCACCCAACTATCGCAAGTCCCGGTGGCAGCGTGCATGAAAATCACCGGCAATCCGGCGCCACCACTGTCGCTGTACCACAATTTGACCCCGGGAAATACTACAAAGGGCATAAATTCATATCTCCCGCCGAAACAGCATCAACCTCAAGATTCGAGATGCCTTTACCCCGAAAACTTAGCGGAATCCAAGCGAAATCTAAATAGATTTGCGGACCTGTTGGGCCACGTCCACCAGCAAGCGGGTTTTTGCTTGGGCAAGTTCTCTGCTGACCATCATCAACCCGCAATCGGGAGCTAACACCATTCGTGCCGGGTCCACGTATTCAAGGGCGGCGCGGACACGTCCAGCAACTAAGTCTACGGACTCCGGTGGCGAGTCGCTGGGGTCAACACACCCAAACATGACCAGCCTGTCGCCGCAACCTCTTAGAATGCTCGGGGTCATAATCGCTTCGCGCAAACTCCAAAGAGAAGCCCCCAATCTTGGTATCCATGAGAATCTCCAGCAGCTCAGGATATTCATATTCGTGCTGAAGTGTTTGATTCAGGGGGTAGCCATAGCACAGATGGACTATCGTCGGAATATTCACGCCTTCAAGGCACCGGTCCAAAGCCCTAGCGCCATAGTCCGCCGTTTTCTCGTGGTAGCGGGTCATAGCTGGCTCGTCAATCTGCACAACATCACAGCCGGCGCGCTGCAAATCAAGAATCTCCAGATTCAACGCTGCGGCCACATCCATAGCCAGGGCTTCTTCGTCCCCGTAGACCTCGTCGTAGGTGGTGTCCACCACCGTCATGGGTCCCGGCACGGCCATCTTGATTGGGCGATTGGTGTGAGCTTTGGCGAAAATCAGGTCTTCCAATACAGCGGTGTTCCGGCGTTCTACTTTATCAATGACGCACGGGACCATCATCTGAGCGCCCCGGCCACGCCGTATCGTTTTCAGTTTTCGCTGGCCGAGGTCAATACCGCTCCAACTGGCCAAGATATGATCTATGAAGCTGGTGCGGCGCTGTTCACCGTCGGTCAGCAGGTCCAGTCCCGCATGTTCTTGCTCGAACAATGAAACCATGGTGGCGTCATTCTGAGCTTCCCGTAACTGCTGACCTTCATGCTGGAAGGTTACGATGACGCGGTCCAAATCTCCCAGCCAAGAGGGTCGAGGAAAGCTTCCCACCGTTGTCGTTGCGATTGGAGGTAACGTTAAGTCGTTCATCAAGTTGAATGCTTCACCGGATTATTTGGAGCTGCGATATTGGAGGAATAGTAGCGTCGGCAGCCTTGATTGTCCACATCAACTAATCGCCGGTAATCAAGACCGGCAATCAGGGCCGGCACGACCACATTGTATTGACGCATCGCTGTCAGGGTTCTAGGATTACTGTATTGACCTGCATCCTCCGCCACCCCGCTGTGCCACCGGACTACGGATATTGACCATAATTTGAACACCCTCGGAGTTTAACCTTGACTTATTCCCTGCTCCAAGGCTTACGTGTGGTGGAACTTGGGGAGTCCGTATCCGCCCCCTACTGCGCCAAGCTTTTAGCCGATATGGGGGCAGAGGTCATCAAGATGGAACGGCCCGGCGTTGGTGATCAGGCTCGGGAGTACGGACCCTTCCCCGGCGATGAACCTCACCACGAACGAAGCGGCTTGTTCCTCTATCTAAACGCTAATAAACAAGGCGTAACCCTCGACCTGGAAACGCCGACGGGCCGGGAGATTCTAGGCGATTTGTTGGCCCAGTCCCAAGTGTTCGTCCACAACCTCCACCCTAAGGAGATGGACCGGTTGAGCGTTGACTATGAGCACCTGAGCAAGCACAACGAGCAACTGGTCATGGCTTCAATAACCCCATTTGGATTGACGGGCCCCTACCGCAATTACAAAGCCTACGACATTAACTTGGCGGCAGCCGGCGGAATCTGTGAAGGTTTGGGCAGCCCGGACCGAGAGCCTTTGACCTTCGGAACCCCTCAGGTCGGTTACTTCGCTGCGATGGCCGCAGCCTCTTCCATCGTCATCGCCCTTTTGGCTGGCAGCGGACAGCACATCGACATCGCCGAGGTTGAGGCCATGGCCGGCATCTACAACGGCCCCGAAGCCCTGATGGCTGTCTACCAGTGGCGCATGACCCGGCGGACCGGCCACCACGCCCTTGACTTCCCCTACCCCAATTGCATCCTTCGGTGCAAGGACGGCTACATATTCGTCGGCTCCCCCGAAGGGCGGCAATGGAAAAAGTTTCTGGAAATCATGGGTGACCCCGAATGGACCAAGGAGCCTCGATTCCGAAACCGAACGACGATGAACAATGAGTACGCCGACGAAGTAGACGGCTACGTTGAAGAGTGGCTGCTCAAGCACACAAAGGCCGAGCTCTTGGACTTGGCCCTAGAGCACCGCGTGCCCTTGGCTCCGGTTCGCAACTTCGACGAAGTGCGAAATGACGAGAGCCTGGCCGACCAATTCGTGGCAGTCGATCGGTCGGACACCGGGCCTATCTCATTCGCCGGACCACCCTACAAACTACCTGGTCAAGCCGTATCGCCGCCTCGCCCGGCGCCCTTCTTGGGGCAGCACAACGCAGACATCTACTGCGAAAGGTTGGGCTATACCAAAGAAGAACTGGTCAAGCTTTACCAGACAGGAATCATCTAGCCTATGAATGATCGAGTGAGTGCGCAAGAGAATGAGCAAGACCAAAACACGCCGGAAGGCCCCCTCAGCGGCTACCGTGTTCTGGATTTTGGCTGGGTGCTGGCGGGTGCGCTACCCGGCATGATTCTGGCTGATATGGGCGCCGAAGTGCTGAAGGTGGAGACCCATCAGCGGATGGACTATATGCGACTTGGCCGCCCCATCGTCGGCGACGAACCCGACCCTGAGCAACATCCTTTGTTTCACAACGTCAATCGCGGAAAACTGAGCATCACCCTGAATACCACCAAGCCCGAGGCCGTTGAGTTAGCAAAAAAGTTGGTGGCCCACTGCGATGTGGTCATCGAGAATTTCTCCCCAGGCGTTATGGACCGCATAGGGTTGGGCTACGAAGTGCTTTCGGCGATAAAACCGGGGATTGTCATGGCGTCAATCTCTTCCAATGGCCAGAGCGGGCCGCTGAGAGACCTGAGAGCTTATGCGCCGTCCATCGGGGCTCTGGCTGGTCTGGACAGCACTCTGGGTTATGACGGAGAGAGACCGCTGGGCTTGAAGCATGCCTACGCCGATATCTCCGGCGCTCTGCATTCGGTATTCGCCGTTGTATCAGCCCTGCGCCAATGCAAACAGACTGGCCAAGGCCAATACATCGACCTCTCCATGCTCCGGGCGACGGTGGCAACCATGGGCGCAGGATTGATGGAGTACGAGATGACCGGCCGGGTCATGGGAACCAAGGGCAATCACGACCCGGTGATGGCGCCCTACGGAAATTACCCGTGCCAGGGAGAAGATGCCTGGGTGTCCATAGCCGTCCGAACCGACGAGGAATGGCGGGGTCTGACTGAAGGGATGGACAACCCGCCGTGGTGTGATGAAGAAAAATTCGCCAGCCGGTACTCCCGCCTGGAAAACCGCCGGGAGTTGGACGACAAACTGGCGGAATGGACCAGACAACGACCTCCCGAAGATATTACCGAGTTGCTCCAGTCCCACGGCGTGGCCGCAATCCCCGTGATGGGCGCCGAGGACCGGCTTTTTAACCCCCACTTCCGAGCCCGCGGCTTGTACTCCGACATAGAGCACCCGTCCCTGGGTGCGGAGCCTATCTATAACATTATGTGGAACCTGGAGCGAACACCTCCGTCAATCCGCCGCCACGCGCCTTTGATGGGCGAGCACAACGGGCAGATATTTGGCGGCCTTTTGGGCGTGGCAGAAAGGGAGATTGCCCAACTGGAAGAGGAACAGGTTCTCTGGTAATGTAGCTGTCAGGCGTCTGATCGCATGAGGCAGCACTGCCTCAGTTTTACGAGATCTAACGCGCTCAATAAGAGCCGAAACTAGCGCTTAAATTACCGAGGTAAATCATGGCAACAAAAGATGAACAACAAAGGATAACGGAGACCCTCCCCGAAGTGGAGGGCATCACTCCAGAAGCCATAGCCAAGGCCAAGGCAATGATTGGCGCACGGCTGCGCACCGAAAATTTCATTCGGGACGCATCTGTGGGTTCGATGCTTAATTTCGTCAATGGCATCGGCGACAGCAACCCGATTTTCCGCGACCAAGAATACGCCTCCTATTCCAAATATGGGTCCATCATCGGCCACCCTTGCGCACTGTATATGAGGCATTGGTCCGGTCGCACCCGCTGGGGCCTCCCCGGCGTCCACGGTTTCTTTGCTGGCAACGACTGGGAGTTCTTCCGGCTTCTGCGTCCAGGCGACGATATCAACTGCATCGAAAGGGTGCTGGACGTTCAGGAGAGGAAGAGCCGCTATTCGGCTACCTTAGTTATCCAATTCGTGGAGACCATCTACACCAACCAGCGCGATGAAATATTGGCCCGAGTCGTCGGTTGGTGCACTCGTCACCAACGCCGCGCCTCCAGGGAACAGCGAAAATATGCCGACATTCCAAAGAGGCATGAATACACTCCCGAAGAATTGGAAGCCATCGACCAACAGGTGCTAGGCGAAAAGGCTCGCGGCGGCAACACCCGGTATTGGGAAGACACCAACATCGGTGACGAGATAGACACGGTACTTCGAGGACCGTTGTCGCTACAGGATATGACCGCCTTTCTGGTGGGCACCGGTCGTTCCAGTGCCCACGGCGTGCTCCTCCGTGAGGCCTTGAGACATCCCGACCACTTCTTCCGCAACCCGGAGTCGGGAGGCGGCCTGGAATATACCGGCATAGGCCACCTGAGAGACTCGGTCGCCGAGGCTGTGGGAGTTCCCGGCGCCTATGACTACGGACCTCAGCGGGTGTCTTGGATGGGGACTTTAGTCACCAACTGGATGGGCGACGACGCCTTCTTGAAGCGTCTGCGGGTCGAGTGCCGCCGCTTCAACGTTTATGGCGACACCCAATATCTAAAGGGGAAAGTGGTGGGCAAGCACATCCACGAGGGGTCGCCCCTGGTTGATTTGGAAATCTGGGCGGAGAACCAGCGTGGCGAAGTCACCGCCCCAGGGCAAGCAACGGTGATGCTCCCCTCCCGCGACCCTCGCGTGCCCTGGTTCACCGACGGGAGCAGCCTGCAATTGCGCACAACTCCTCGTAGCGAGGGCATTCCGCCAATATTACCGGAGTGACCAGACTGGAGTTATGAGCACATCCAACGAAAACTCCCCAACTCCTATGGGTGGCCCGACTGCCATGGGTGGACTAAAGGTGCTGGAGATATCCAGCATGGTTTCGGCGCCATTCTGCGGCAAACTGTTGGCCTCTTTGGGTGCCGAGGTAATCAAGATTGAGCCGCCCAAGACCGGCGATCCTTCCCGGCGGCGCGGGCCCTTCCCCGATGACGTTCCTCATATAGAACGTAGCGGTCTGTTCCTTTATCTGAACACTGGTAAGAAGTCCGTCACGCTGAACTTGGACGACCACCAAGGCCGGGAGATCCTCTGGCAACTGACGGATAAAGTGGATGTCTTGATTCATGACCTTTCCCCTTTCCGGGCCACCGAGTTGGGAATTGCGCAAGACCGGCTGGCTGAAGATAGGCCAAACTTGATCGCCGCCGCCATCACTCCCTACGGCAGCACCGGCCCGTACTCCGAATACGCAGCCAACGATGTAAACATTTTCCACGCTGGAGGGGAAGGAAACCTGCTCCCCAACGGCCTGGCTTTGGATGTTTTCCCCGACCGGGCGCCCTTAGCCGCTGGAAGCATGATGGGCTCATATCAGGGCGGCCTCTCGGCCGCTGTTGGCATCTGCGGGGCCATCTACGCAAAAATGGGCGGGTCTCCGGGCCAGTTCATCGACTGTTCAACGCAGGAGGCGGAGTTGACCATCGGCTATATGCCGCTACAGCGGTTGGAATCCGAAGGAATCGAAGAGAACCGGTTCACCCGGTTTTTTCGGGTAGGCGGAGTGATGCCGGCCATTGACGGATATGTGGAATTGCTGACTCTGGAGCCCAGGCAGTGGGAAAACTTGGGAGTGTTTTTGGGCGAGCCCGATTGGGCGGCTCCCGAAAGATTCCAAGACCCGGCAACCTATGGGGCCGACATTAACCGCAATCTGCGGGAGTGGACCAAGGACAAGACCAAGGACTGGCTCTATCACAATGGCCAGGCCGCCGGGGTGCCATTCGCCCCGTTTTACACGCCCGGAGAGGTGTTCGAGAGCCCTCATCAAAGGGAGCGTGGATTTTTCACCTCGGTAGAACATCCCGAGGCAGGGACATACGACTATGCCGGGCCACCCTTCCGCATGTCGGAAACCCCGCCGGTGTTGGACCGAGCTCCGCTCTTGGGAGAGCACAATTCTGCGATTTTTCGAGACCTGAGATACACGGGCGAAGAGATTGTTTCATTGGCCCGCTCGGGGGTGATTTAATGGTTGACGCTCCGGGACCGCTCTCCGGTATTAGGGTTGCCGATTTCTCCACCCATGCTGCAGGTCCATTTGCTGGATTGATGATGGCGGAGATGGGCGCACAGGTCATAAAGGTTGAGAGTTCGGCTCGGTTGGACATCACCCGCCGTCCTCACCCTATGTACGGCAAACCCGCCCCCAGATTTGAGCAGGTCAATGCCAATAAGATGTCGGCCACCTTGAACCTGAAAGAGCCCAGGGCGATAGAGTTGGCCTTGGAACTCGCCAAGGTTTCAGACTTGGTGCTACAAAGTTTCCGTCCCGGTGTGTTCGATCGGTTGGGCTTCGGATACGAAGCACTGCGCAAAGCGAAACCGGACATCATCCTAGTATCCCTCTCCTCCAACGGCCAGAGTGGGCCGGAGTACAACTACGCTGGCTACGCCCCATTATTCGCTGCTATCGGTGGTCTGGGGCACCTAACCGGCTATCCCGACGGGCCGCCGGTGGAGCTTCGCCACGGCATGGACCATACCGGCGGTATGTTGCTGGCCTTCACCGCCGTGGCTGCCCTCTGCGCCAAACGGCGCACCGAACTTGGCCAGCACGTGGACGTGTCCGTCAGAGACCTAGGCTCATCATTCATCGGTCAAGCGCTCATGGATTACGCCATGAACGGGCGTGAGACCCAACGGCAGGGAAACAGGGACGACACGGCAGCTCCCCAAGGCGTTTACAGATGCCTGGGCGACGACCAATGGGTCAGCATCTCTGTAGGAACACAGGTTGAATGGCAAGGCTTTGTTGACGCCATGGACAGTCCTGAATGGGCCGAAGGTGATAGATTCGGCGATGCCTTCCGCCGCTGGAAACACCACGACGAACTGGACGGCCTTATTCAAGAATGGACGGTCAAGAATACGCCCAAAGAAGTAACCGACAAGCTACAGTCTCGCAAAGTGCCTGCGTTTCCGTCGCTCTCACCGAGCCAGCTTATGGCCGACCCCCATCTGGAGTACCGGGAATCCTTCCCTACAATTACCCATCCGGAAAAGGGCAAGATGCGCGCTGTGGTTCCACCTTGGCGCTTCTCCAAAACCCCATCTCGCATAGACCGGTGGACCCCCGATCTCGGTGAACACAATATGGATGTTTTCCATGGCATTCTGGGGCTCCCAAAAACCGAAGTCGAGAGCCTGGAGCAAGCCAAAGTCATCTGGTAGGGCGCAGAATTATGGCAATGACGGATGGCGATTTCGCCGCCTACAAGGAAAAAACTTTCCGCTTTATCTGGGATGAATTGGCCCCTCTGGAA
Organism: Dehalococcoidia bacterium UBA1141; assembly: GCA_002311385.1. GTDB lineage: Bacteria > Chloroflexota > Dehalococcoidia > Lucifugimonadales > UBA3495 > UBA1141. Next base: position 40,705 of record DCAE01000121.1, read on the forward strand.
GATGAGATTGAGGAGACGGGCCAGGTGCCTAGGGAGTCCCTCTGGCCAAGGTTCCTTGATATGGGTTTCCTGGGTCAGATGGTGCCCCCCGAATATGGAGGACTGGGTCTGTCCGAAGCCCAGTTCATTCAGTTCGAGAAGGAATGGTCCAAGGTTCATGGCGGACTCAGGACCATCCTCCATGTCCATAATCTGGGTTCGGAAATCCTCCAGCACGGAACGGATGATCAGAAGGCGGACTATTACCCCAGAATCGCCAGAGGTGAGATGTCGGTCGCTTTCGCCCTCACGGAGCCCGAGGCAGGGACAGGCAAGGACATCAAATCCAGGGCCAGAAGGGACGGGGATAATTTCATTCTAAACGGCACCAAGCACCTCATCACCAACGCCGACTTCGCCGATCTCTTCAACGTGGTCTGCTGGACAGAGAGTCCATCCGGTGAGTTTCAAATCAGCAACCTCTTGGTGGAGCGAGGGAGTCCCGGTTTCTCCATCGGGGAAATGAAGCCAGCCATGGGCTGTGTCGGGGCCACCCACGGACGCTTGAACTTCAACGATTGTGTGGTGCCAGTCACCAACGTTCTTGGAGAGGAAGGGAAGGGTCTGGATTCCACTCTCTACACCCTTAACGTCAGCAGAGTTCGCATCGCCGCCTGTGCCCTTGGCACCATGGAGCGTTGCTTGGACATGGCGGTGGATTTCGCCAAAAAGCGTGTCACCTTCGGTAGGCCCATCGGCGAGCGCCAAGCCGTTCAGAGGTACTTGGCGGAGATGGCCATGGACGTTTACGCATTGCAATGCGTAATTGACGATACCGTCCGGGCCATAGAGAACGGCGAAGACTTCTTCCTGAAGGCAAATCTTTGTAAATTACTGGCTATCGAGGCCGGACGCCGGGTCACGGATCAAGGCCTACTGGTGATGGGTGGTATCGGCTACACCCGGGAATACCCCATGGAACGGCTCTACCGCGACCTCAGACTCAATTGGCTGGAGGAAGGGACACCCACCATCCATATCTCCGTCGCCGCCCGCGGGCTCTTGGATGGCGCGAGCACTTACACCTCTTATCAGCGAGAGAACTTGGAAACACCGATACAAAAAGCCATGAAGGTTTTTGAGCTCTAGCCTTTGGCTGGCTGTTTTAAGGCTTAGCGATAGGGATTTGGGCGCATGTTGAAAGAATTCGACTTGACTGGGAAAGCCGCCATCGTGATGGGCGGCGGTCGCGGGATCGGGAAAGGCATTGCCCTCACCTTGGCGGAAGCCGGAGCCGATGTCTTGGCGGTGGCCCGGACCGAGTCTGAAGTTCTCCAAACGGCTGAAGAGGTCCAGCGCTTGGGCGTCAAGGGGCTGGGTTTACGTGCCGATGCCACCAATGCCGAGGAAGTGAATCAGGTCGTCGAAGCCGCCCTATCCCACTGGGGTCGAATAGACATTCTGGTGAACAGCGCCGGTGGCGCGCTGGTGAGGAAACCATTGGTGCCCCTACCGGCGGCGAGTCCACCTTGGGCGAAGGACCTGCAGGACTTCAACACCATCACCACCGAAGATGAATGGAACAGCATGATGGATGCCAATCTGCTCTGTACCTTCCTGGCGACCCGCGCCGTGGGGCCCCACATGATTGAGCAGCGGAAAGGGAAGGTCATAAATATATCTTCCATGACCGGCGCCAAGGGCTACCCCTACCACGTTTTGTACTGCGTCACCAAAGCTGGGGGCATGATGTTCACCCAATCTTTGGCCTTGGAATGGGCTCCTTACCACGTCAACGTGAACGCCATCGCACCGGGGTATCTGGCCACCCAGATGACCGATATCTACATGCAAGATGAGCCCATGACTCGAAGGTTCGTAGGCGCCATACCCTTGGGCCGTCTGTGTGAGCCTCGGGAAGTGGGGCTTCTAGCCGTGTATCTCGCTTCTGAAGCCTCAGACTACATGACCGGCCAGACCATCTTCCTAGACGGCGGAATGACTGCCTAACGATGTTGCCGGACGGATTCTAATCGTTTATCCGGTAAACCCGCACCGCTACACCATGGAACATGTCGGCACGTTCGGAATCCGAATATCCTTTAGACAGCAGCTTAAATGCGTTGTACATCACGTTGTAGGAGAAGGACACCTTGTCCGGCGGGAAGTTGCTTTCGAACATGCACCGGTCCGGCCCGAACCGCTCGATACAGTGCTCCATCCATGGGTACATGGTCTCTGCCAACTCCTCCGAGCCGATGGGGACTTCTCTGGCGTGCCAATCGTAACCGAACCGGGGCATGCCCATGCCGCCGAGTTTCATGGTGACGTTGGGGCAGGCCGCCAGCGCGGTGATGCCGGCCTTCCAAACGGGTATGATCTCGTCGTCTTTGCCAGCGTAGATACCAACACGGCTGACGCCCCCAATGTGATTCACGATGATAGGCAGGTCCGGCACGGCCTCGGCGAAGACCGCGATCTCCGGCATCTGGGGGAAGGACTGCATGATATCCAAGCTCAGCCCCTTTTGACTCAACACCTTGGCCCCGGAGATAAAATCGGAGTTGGCCAGGATGCCTTCAGTCTCCCGGTTGTCCCAGGAGGGGTCGGTGTTCCAGGTCACGTTGTGGCGTATGCCCCGGAACCGGTTGGGACTCGCCGCTTGCAGCGCATCAAGAATCGGCGCCACGTTTGCCCCTAGCTTAAGGTCGGCGTGGCCCATTATTGCTGCGGCCGCCCGGCTTGGGCCGTAAACACCGCTGGCGCTGGCCGCGGCCAGGCCTTGCACGAATTCAACCTCGCCCACCGGGCGCAGCTCGTCAGGTCCGTCGGCGCGGTACATGGACCTGGCCTCCAGGAACACGGTGGACCGGATATTGTGGCCGCTGTAGATGTCGTCGTTCAACTCATGGAGGAGATACCGCTGGTAGGGCACACTGCCGGGGCGGTGGTCCCAGAAGTGGTGATGAGGGTCGCAGATGGGGAGCTCCGGCTCCAGGGTGGGTTCTTGGGTCAAAGCCAGCCAATCATTAAAGCCAAATGGCATAACAGTACCTCAGTTCATTGGGATCGAGGCCCGATGATAACACAGGCTTACTTCATGGTTGGATCCTTCGACGGGCTCAGGATGAACGGGGAGGCGGGCACTGTTCCATTCCAACTGATCTGACTATTCCACGGTTGTCACCCTGAGAGAAGCGAAGGGTCTCTTTGTTCTCGGGCGGTGCTAGTTGATTGGCAAAGAGATTCTTCGGTTGACGCCTCAGAATGACAATGGGAATCGCTGGCGCGCCAAGAGCAGTCCTGGAGCGGGTCCCCCGAGACTTCCGACATCCGTCGGGCCTCAGGATGAGCGGAGGGGCTTGGCGGCTCACACCTGGTGCACGGCCAAGGTGATTTCCATCCCTTCGATCTTGGTGGACTCAGTGGCGGCTTCTTTATCTGGCGAGCCGTCAACCAGTTGGGTGCTCAGTGTCTCGTCGCGGATGTAGTCCGCGAATGCGCCCTGCATGACGTCGGCAAATTCGGAAGGGCCCTGGTAGTAGGTCACGATGCGGTCGGTGACATCGAAATTGGCCGACCGGCGCATTCCCTGGATGCGGTGCACCACCTCCCGGGCCAGGCCTTCTTCGGCCAGTTCGGGCGAGATATCGCCGTCAACGGCCACCATGTAGCCGCCATCCAGAGAGACGGAGTAATTCTCCACTGAAAGAATGGTCTCGGTCTCCTCTCCGGCTTGTTCCAGCACCTGTTTGGCGATCGGCGAATCGTCTTCGATCACCTGGATGTCCTTGATGTTCAATTCTTCTAGCACCTGCGGCCGAACCTGGTCGATGTATTCCCGTTCGGCCGGAGCGCGGACTTTGACGAGAACTTTGGCCAGAGGCTGGCGCACCTTGAGACCCGCCTTGGAGCGGGCGGCCCGGCCCATGCTGGCCAATTTCATGGCCAACTGGGTAGCTTCCATCAACGGCTGGTCCACCAATGACTCGTCCGCCACCGGGAACTCCGACAGATGAACGCTGTCGGGAGCAGATGGGTCTACGGAGCAGACTAGATTTTGGTACATCTCTTCGGCCACGAATGGGGCTAGAGGCGCCATAAGTTTGGTGACCGTCACCAAGCAGGTATGCAGCGTGATGTAACCAGAGAGCTTGTCGGCGTCGCCTTCGTTCCGCCAGAAGCGGCGGCGGCTGCGGCGCACGTACCAGTTGGACAACTGGTCGATGAACTCCTGGATGCGGCGTCCGGCGTTGGTCGGCTCGTAGCCGTCCATGTAGCCCTCAACCTGGGAAATGAGGGTGTTCAACTCGGAGAGCACCCAGCGGTCTAGCTCGTTCTCGGGTTTCCAGCCTGCGGGCTTCTGCGACGGGTCGAATTTGTCAATCTCGGCGTAGCCGATGAAGAACGAATAAACGTTCCACACGGTGAGCATCACCTTGCGGAGTGTCTCGCTGACCAGCTTGGCGGAGAACCGCCTGGGCTCGCCGGCTTGGGAGGCGGTGAAAAGGTACCAACGCAGGGCGTCGGCCCCGTGCTCGTCCAGAACTGACAGAGGCTCGACGACGTTGCCGACCCGCTTGCTCATCTTGCGGCCCTTCGCGTCCAGGATCAGGCCTAGGCAGATGACATTCTTGTACGCCGGTTGGCCCTTGAGCAGGGTCGACAGGGCATGCAGGCTGTAGAACCAGCCGCGGGTCTGGTCAACCGCCTCGCAGATGTAGTCGGCGGGGAAGCGGCCGTCGGTGTCGATGCTTTCGTTGTCGAAGGGGTAATGGTATTGGGCGAACGGCATGGCGCCCGAGTCGAACCAGGCGTCCATGACCTCAGGGATGCGGTGCATCTTGCCGGAGCAACCTTTAGAGGTGCAGTCCAGCACAACGTTGTCCACGTAGGGCCGGTGCAGGTCGAGGCCGTCGGCGTTCAGGCTGCCGTTCGCTCCGGCCATTTCGCGAAGTTCATCCACTCCGCCGACGCAGATGGTGTGGTCGCACTCTTGGCACTGCCAGATGGGTATGGGCGTGCCCCAGTAGCGCTCCCGGGAGATGGCCCAGTCCACGTTGTTGCGCAGCCACTCGCCGAAGCGTCCGTCCTTGATGTAATTGGGGTGCCAGTTGATGGTGTCGTTGCCGCCGACCAACTGGTCTTTCAGCGCCGATGTCCGGATGTACCAGGCGCTCTTGGCGTAGTAGAGCAGCGGTGTGTCGCAGCGCCAGCAGAACGGATAGGTGTGCCTGTAGATGTCCTGATGATACAGCAGGCCGCGGTCCGTCAGGTCCTCCATGATCTCTTTATCGGCGGTCTTCACGAACTTGCCGGCGAAGGGGTAATTGCCGGTGATGATCCCTTGCAGGTCAACGGGCTGGACGAAGGACAACTCCTTCTCGCGTCCCACGCCCAAGTCCTCGTCGCCAAACGCGGGGGCGATGTGGACGATCCCGGTGCCATCGTCCAGGGACACAAAATCGGCGGCGATGACCTTGGGCGCAAACTCCCCGCCGTCTTCAAGCTCAGTGACCATTCCACCGGGGCCGGGACGGCGCACGAAACGCCGCACCTGGGAACCAAATTCGTTGGGATCATACAGCGGTGTGTAGCCCAAGCCGACCAGGTCGGAGCCCTTGATCGTGCCGACGATGTTGTGGTCTTGCTTGATATTGGCCGAGACCAGCGCCTGCGCCAGCACCAATCGGTGGCTGCCCCCTTCGCCTTCCAGTTCCACTATGCTGTAGTCGGCGGTCTCGTCTACGGCCAGGCCTGTGTTGCCGGGCAGGGTCCATGGAGTCGTCGTCCAAGCCAGCAGAAACACGTCAGTGTTTGCCGCGCCCAGCTTCTCTATCACTTCGGCGCTGCCGGTAGACGCCGCAGGGTCCACCTGGAATTTGATGAATACCGATGGGTCAGGCGTGTTTTCCCGGTAGCCCAAGGCCACCTCGTGGGAGCTGAGGCTGGTTACGCACCGGGGACAGTGTGGAGTGCCCCTCATGGTCTGGTAGAGCAGGTCCTTGTCCCACAGCGTCTTCAGCATCCACCAACCGGACTCGATATAGTTATTGTGCAGGGTGACGTAAGGGTCTTCCATGTCGACCCAGTAGCCGATGCGGTCGGTCATGGTCTCCCACTCTTTCACATAGCGGAAGACGCTCTCCCGGCACTTCTTGTTGAACTCTTCGATACCGTATTCTTCGATATCCCGTTTGCTTTTGAGGCCTAGCTCTTTCTCGACCTCCAACTCCACGGGCAGCCCGTGGGTGTCCCAGCCGCCCTTGCGCTGCACCCTGAACCCCTTCATGGTGCGGTAGCGGCAGATGACATCTTTGAAGACGCGGGCGAGGACGTGGTGGATGCCGGGGCTGCCGTTGGCGGTGGGCGGACCCTCGTACATCATGAACAGAGGAGCGTCGGGACGCTCGGACTCCGTGCGGCGGAAGACGTCCTTATCCTTCCATTGTTGCAGGACGTTGGCGTCCAGTTCAGGGAAACTGACACGGCTGGAAACGGGCTTAAACATCGGGGAAATCGGTCCTTGAAACCGGCATCTATGTGCCGGTTGTCTTACTAATCGGACATTATACCGCAGGGGGCGGTGGGGAGACGCACTTAGGTGCTAGTTTTGGAAATATCCCACCGGGCGTACCGTTCGTAGTGAGCCCCGTCGAACCACCGCCTCGGCTGAGTCAATTTTTCCGGACAAGACCATGGCTGGTGAGCGTCCTTAGACATCCTTCCGCGGAAAGACAGGATGAGCGGATCGCCGGAAGGCGGAAATTCTAACTCAAAAACATATCCGCCTGGACCAGTTTCTGCTCGCCGTGGTCGGCGGCCAGGCCGAAGGCGGCGAGGGTGTGGCGGCCCAAGATCGGCTCGCCGTCTGCCTTGCCGTAGACGCAGACGGTGGTGCGTTCTTGGCCGTTGATGCGCATGCGGACTTCGGCCATGGGCAGCATCTCCCAGCCGCCGCTGGGCAGGGTGAACCGGGACTCCCATTCCGAGCTGACTCCGATCATCTCTAGAAGGGTGGAGGGCAGCACCGAGTAGATGTTATCCGAGCCGGCGACGACGATCACCCGGTGGAACCGGGACCCGTCTCTGGGGCCGATCTCGATGGGTGCGCGAAATGTGCCCGACTGGGTGGTCATGTTCCTGGCCCTCCGGCTATTTCCAGAGTTTGTAGAAGTGGTTCAACGGACCGTGTCCCTGTCCGATGGGAAAAGAGTGGCGGATAGCCTCGGTGACGAATTCCTTGGCCTGACCCACAGCGTCCTCGTTTGGGAGGCCCTTGGCCAGTCCGGCGGCCACCGCCGAGGCGAAAGTGCAGCCGGTGCCGTGAGTGTTCACGGTCTCGAACCGGGGCGACGTGAACTCCCGGAAGCTACTTCCATCATAGTACACATCGGTTGCCGGCCCCTCGCGGTGGCCGCCTTTGACCACCACCGACGCCGCGCCCATGGCGACGATCTCTTTGGCGGCCTTCCGGACATCGTCATCGGTGGAGATGGTTAGCCCCGTCAGGGTTTCGGCTTCGGGGATGTTGGGAGTAACCACCGCGGCCATGGGCAGCAGCAGATCGCGCAGCGCTCCCACCGCCTCTTCTTGCAACAGCGAGTCGCCGCTTTTAGCGACCATCACGGGGTCCACCACCAACCGCCGCAACCCCGGAATACCAGCGTATTTTTTCAGTGAAGCGGTTACGCATTCGATGATGGGGCTGCTGGACAGCATGCCGGTCTTCGTGGCGTCCGCGCCAATGTCCGACACTACGGCGTCGATCTGGGCTTCGATGACATCGGTGGGAATCTCATGCACCGCGGTCACTGCAACCGTGTTCTGGGCGGTGATGGCGGTCAGCACCGACGTTCCGTAAACGCCCAGGGCGGCGAATGTCTTGAGGTCGGCCTGGACCCCCGCCCCGGCGCCCGAGTCGGACCCGGCGATGGTCAATGCGGAGGGTGGGTTTCTCATCCCAGCTGAATCGGCCAACGAGTGGCGTCCAGGTTCCAAGGCGCGGCTGGTATAGAACCCAAGTCAAGAACGCGGTTGGGACCATAAACGAAAAAATTCATGACCTTATAGTCCCCTTGGGTCTGGAATTTTTTTGTGAAATCATATGTGACCAAAATTAGTAAAAGCGGCCAGCCCGCTCCCGTCCATTCCTTGAGAACGTGTTCTTGTGAAGCTTCACGGTTCGAAGACTCGGCATAACTTACCAGCGCGGCGAATCGTAATGACTTAGGGCGGAATTCAACAGGGGCCCAGGGTTTGTGGGCTTTCAGTTTTCTAAGCTCGTTCTCGTATACCCCGTTCCACTCCCACTCAACCGCAATCTCGTCGCCTTCTCTACTGCGAAGTATTGCATCTTTCCTTCCGCCCCTTTCGAACCTCGTCATCAGCCCCATGAGGTCGCCGATGCTTCGGACTACAAGTCCAATGTGAATTGTCCAATCGGCTCTGCGGGCGCCAACAGACACATTATTGGTTGGAAAGTCACGATGTCAAAAGTATTTGAACAACGCGCCGAAATCGTCGGGGGTTGACCATTGACTCGGTAGAGGCATCGATATTAACTCTTCCGCCTTATCTGGCCTGCAAAGGCTAATTGCTACTCGTCGCCCGGACCGTCTTCAGGGGTAAATTCGGGGGTCAGCCTGACGGGTTCTTCCTGGTCAGCCGGGTCCGGGGGCGGGCCGTCGCCCATGAACCCGATGGGGATGGCCGGCAGAGTCTCTAGGTGGAGACCGGTGCGCATGCCCAACTCCAGGGACAGTCTGGCCACGGCGTCGTTGTCGTCGGCTTCAACCATCATCACAAAGTCGTAGCGGCCAAGGACGGCGTACTGGCCGAGAATCTCCGCCCCGGAAACCCTTAGATCCCGGCTGCGGTCGGTGATCAGGTTTGAGTTTCCATGAAGCATCCGCTGGCCGTCATGGGTCAAAGAGCCCAAGAGAAAATAGAGCGACATCTAGATTTAACCCCCATACAACACGCCTGCGGTCTAGGCTGCAAAGCCCTGACAAAGTATATCACTGGGCTGAGTCGGCATCGCAGCTATCCCCTGCTGCTGAGGACCCGCACCGATCTGGGGTCTATGGAGAGGGTCACAGACTGGCCGGACTGCACCGGACTGGATGCGGCATCTACCGGGGCGTGGCAATAGAGTTCGCCGTTACCGACCCGGACCCGGAGTTCGTACCGGTCTCCTCGAAACACCCGCTCGATCACCACTCCCTGTAACGAGTTTCCATCTGCCGTCACATCATCAGTGGCGCTCGACATCGAGATCCCATTCTCGTCCACCAGCAGCGTTATCTCGGAGCCGTTGGCGGTTTCCAGGCCTGGTGGTTTGGGCGTAGGTATCACACCCACGGAACATTCGACCCGGAGTGTTTCGCTGTCGGCCACGACCATGCCGGGGAGAACGTTCTTGAACCCCAGGGTGCGGGCGACAAACCCGTCTGCAGGGTTGGCGACCACCTCTTCGGGGGCACCGATCTGGATGATTCGGCCGTGGTTCATGAAGACCAGGCTGTCGGCCATGGTGAACGCCTCGTCCCGGTCGTGGGTGACGTAGATAGAGGTTACCCCCACCTCTTTCAGGATCCGGCGGACCTGATTCTGCAAC
>DCAE01000001.1 GCA_002311385.1 Dehalococcoidia bacterium UBA1141
AAGTTAGGTCTTGGTCGCTAGTTCTCCAAACTAGTCCGTAGAACCAAGAGAGGAAACTGCTGTCGACATTTAGTTCTTCAATCAGGAGCAAGTCGATATCCCGCTCCGCGGGGTGAGTCGATTGTATATGCTCAATATTCCGATTATCTTCGTCATTCATGTCTTCGTTGGTGGATTAGTCTCCGTCTTTCCAGCCAATCAACCTGGTTAGTTGAACCTCGATTAGGACCATCCGGTCTTCGGCCAACAATTCCTTGGCACGTTCGGCCCCTCGACCCGGCCCGTCGTAGTGGACCAAAATGCGCTCCAACATAGGGGCAATGTCTCCTTCGAACAGCTTGGCATTGCCATTCAAAACCGCGTACTTCAAGGGCCTCTGATCGGTGGCGATAGACAGGGTGACAGCCGGATTTCGGCGAATGTTGCGCACCTTCATGGCGTTGGCATCGGCCATCACGAAGGCCTTGCCGTCATCTTCCAGAAACCACACCGGCGCGACTTGGGGCCGGCCATTGGGGCGAATGGTAACCATATGGGCCACATGGGCCTCGGCCAGGTATTCTGCAATATCTTGTTGGTTCATATCGGCCATAGTGTTCTCTCCAAAACCTCTGATTGTTGTAGGGTCATCTTTTGCTGGTAGCCTCCACCCGTTTGTCGCAGACATCGAAGAATCTGCAAGGGCGACACTTGTATGCCTGGGTAGCAGACTTGAATTGGAAGTCCCCGTCTATCAACCCATGCACTCTCTTAATCAGGCGTTGGACCTTTCTCTCAGCTTTGGTATCGAAAGCCTCTGACCAAACGATACGGTCGCTACCACGGGCCCTTACAGCTGCAGTTATCGGTCGCTGTTCGTCTGGGCCCAGCATGTTCTTCAGGGCTATACAGTAGCCATATACCTGATGTTTAGATGACGGGTATACCTTGCCTGTCCTGCCGACTGGCTTGTCGTCTATGACCGTGAAACCGTCGGGGCTCAAGACAAGTTCGTCTATATAGCCACGTATATTGAGTGACCGGTCTTCTACATAAAGCTCGCGGCTAGATATAGGGGTCCGCCTGGACTCATCTACCGCCTCTTCAAACGTGTACTCCACTTCGGCCTTGGCTAAGAATACATCTTCTAGCCTCTGGTGTTCGGCGCTACCTTCGACCATCGCTGGCGTGTCGTCGACCGTTACCCCCTTCACTTGGTCTAGGTATAACTGGTACTCACAGTAGTCTTGCGCGTACAGCCAGGATATATGGAGAAATCTCGGCTGCTCGTCACTGTCGTTACGGGGATGATGGATGCGTGCTTGCATGCTTTAGAATATACCCTGTCTACGTTTTAAAATGCCTCGAGTAAAAGAGAGCGCGACATTACGGCTGCTGGTGGAGAACACTAGGCAGCTCAAGGAGGGTAGCGGGGTGGTGGTTGATGGAGATGGCCATGTTATTAGTGAGTAGTATCAGATGACGCCAAAAAGAGAGATGTTCTGATGACACAATCAAATCTTGGCAGGCTCGAACAGGTCGACCTCAGGTCTATTTGGGGCACAGAAGACAAAGATTTCACGCCATGGTTGGCAGAGGAATATAACTTAGGGCTTCTGGGCGATGCGATTGGAATCGAGTTGGCATTAGAGGCCCAAGAAGAAGCGGTTGGGCCATTCCGCGCTGATATCTTGTGCAAAGACACCGCTAACGGCTCCTGGGTCTTGATTGAGAATCAGTTAGAAAGAACAGACCACACTCACCTAGGACAATTGCTCACTTACGCCAGTGGCCTCCAAGCCGTGACCATAGTCTGGATATCTCGCAAATTTACGGAAGAACATCGAGCGGCTCTCGATTGGTTGAATGAGATTACGGACGACACGTTCAAGTTTTTCGGACTCGAGATAGAAGCTTGGAAAATAGGTGATTCCAACGCGGCTCCCAAGTTCAATATCGTATCCAAGCCGAACGATTGGCATCGAGAGGTTTCCAGAGGAGCATCTCAGCTCAACCGAGGGGAGTTAACAGAAGGCCAAAAAATTCAATTGGATTTTTGGACCGATTTCCGAACGTATGTTGATGATGTAGGAGCCGAATTCAAGAGCGTAAAACCACAACCCCAAAACTGGCTGAACTTTGGTATTGGCAGGACCGGGTTCAGCATATCGCCAATTGCTTCTTTAGGTCGGCAATGGCAGACGGTAAGTGACAGCCATGAATTGAGGGTAGATTTATGGCTGCCAGACCGTGCTACATGTGATGCTTTACGAGCGCAGAGCGAGGAAATCGCGTCCGCACTGAAGAAGGATTTGATTTGGCATGACTCTCGAGGGTTTCGTCTTTCCGTCAGGAGAGAAGCTGATTTCCATGACAAGAGTAAATGGCCAGAATACATCCAGTGGTTGGTCGGTGGGATGAATGACTTCTACAAGTATTTCAGGCCCATAATCAGAACTCTTTAATTGATGTGGTAGCGATTGCCGACATTTTGCCGACATACGTTAAGGGACTAAACGTGACGGTAAGGGGCTACAGGCACAATCGGAACGGCGTTCGGAATACTAAGGGGTACGCTACCAGATACGAAACGACAGAGGGGGATGTTGGGTCTCGAATCTGACCTTCGGCACCACGATTTT
>DCAE01000073.1:0-1117 GCA_002311385.1 Dehalococcoidia bacterium UBA1141
CCACAGCTCGCTGAAAGGTAAAACGCCCAAGGAGTTCATTGAATCAGTGGCCGGACTCTACTAGCCAACGATATTAACTTCGGGTTAAAGTCAGCACACCATCTTTTTGTGGGCTCCGACCGCAATAGACACAACTAAATCCATCCTTATGAGGTATCCTGAATCTTTGGCTGGCGGGGATAGGAGCTTTCCTAGGTTTCGCACCTTTAGTTGGAAGTTCTTCGACAGGGGAGTGAGCGGAAGTTTTACTGGTTAACCATCGGTACGTAGATTGGTCATCTAAAACAACCCAGCTATCCTCTTAGCTTCTAGCCGTAGGTTCGATGATGCCATCAAGCCATTCAGCGGCAGGATCTTCGACCCCGCTTTCGGTTCGGCGGGAATGTTCGTCCAGAGTGCCGAGTTCGTGCGGAGGCACCAGAGGAACCCTTCCACTGAGATATCGATATACGGGCAGGAGAACATAGCGGAGACGGTGCGGCTGGGCAGGATGAGGCGCACGGTAGCCGGTTGCTGGACCAGGTACCGGGGCTTGTGGATGAGGCTCTGGCGTCGATTGAGCGGTCTGAAGAGGTTGGCAAGGAAAGGGATGTGTTAGGCGGTATCCGGGAAGCAAGGCACTCCTTGGAGCTTACCGGTCGGATAACCGGGACGGTGCGCCTGATAACGCCCTAGACGCGATCATCAAGATAGCTGGGTCACTGTCCGATGCTTACCTGAGAGGCATAGCAGCCGGGGATGACGTTGTAGTGGTCGAGGGAGAAGTGGAAATTGTCGACCCGGACTGAAGCTGGACAGTATTGGTGTCTTTATTGCCGGGGTTATTCACAACTTTACCGACCTTCACGGGCTTGGAACGAATGTCCTACCTGTGGCTCGATTATGCTGGTTCAACTAACCTCCAAAGAACAAACAGCGATGGGAGAATGGATTAAGTCGCAACTGAGTAGCCGGTGGGGACTCGTCTATGGTGAAACTGCGCAAGACGAAGCCGATGCCTGAAGCAGGTAGAGGACTGATGCGCCTGGGCTGGTTGCTCTTGGTGACCATCGTCTCGGTCGGTGCGGTGGCCTGTGCTGCCGTTGCAACACCGCTTCCAGCGACCGCTACTCCCATC
>DCAE01000073.1:1245-1973 GCA_002311385.1 Dehalococcoidia bacterium UBA1141
CTACGCCAACACTGGTTCCTACGTCCACGCCAATAGCCACTGCGACTCCCAACCCGACGCCGCGCCCGACTCCTACTTCAACGCCGCGCCCGACTCCAACTCCGCGCCCAACTTCAACACCTACTTTTGCCCAGGTCACTGCAAAGGTTCGGAATGCCGTGGTTCGTATCGAAACGCCCGTGGCGATGGGCTCCGGGACGATTATAAATTCCGGTGGAGATATCCTCACCAATTACCATGTGATCAAGGGGTATAACATAGTAAACGTTCGAATTAACGATGCAGCTCCAGTCACGGGAATCGTTGTCGGTTTCGACGAGCTCAAAGACATTGCGCTCATCAATGTTCAATTTCGCCCATTAACGTTTATCCCTCTCTCAAGTCGCCGCCCAGACATCGGTGAAGAAATAATCACAATCGGATACCCATTAGATTTACGGGGCAGTAGCACGACAACCCGCGGCGTTGTTTCGGCTATTAGGCGAATCGACGGTCAGACGGTCATCCAAACAGACGCCGCGATAAATCCTGGGAATAGTGGCGGGGCAGCGATCGACCGAGATGGAAGATTTATCGGGGTTCCTACGTCGATGTTAGACGAAGCGGCCAATATAGGCTTTTTACTACCAGGGTTTAATGTGGCTGGCTTCATTCAACAATTAAGAGGCGGGTATCGATATGCGCTGCCGACTCCGACTCCGTTCCCAACTGCAACGCCATGGCCAACT
>DCAE01000073.1:2014-2663 GCA_002311385.1 Dehalococcoidia bacterium UBA1141
ACGCCATGGCCAACTGCAACGCCACCGCCTTCCGCCTACGATCACTTCTTACAAGCCGATTTTTACTACGATACCGGTCAGTACTACCTCGCTATCTCCGAGTATTCTTTGGCCATCAGCCAGAGCCCATACCTTAACCATGGGTATTTTAATGATCGTGGTAATGCGTATTACCTTCTAGGCCTGTATAGCCAGGCGGTAGATGATTACACACAAGCTGTTCAGATTTCGGGAGGGACCTCAGGGATTCATTACAACAATCGTGCAAATGCTTGGTATAAATTGGGTATGTACGAGCAAATGAACGTTGACATTGCCGAAGCATGTAGATTAGATCCTAAATACTGTTAGGAACGTTCTGAAATTCGGGAGATCGGTGATTTACAGCATAGGGTTGACACCCCCTCCTATAAATCGACGACGGTCGATCCGGTGGAAGAATGGGCACCTAATCTGTTAAAATTGCGACATTGAAATAAGGCGCTAAGTCGCCGTCCAATCGTCTGTCACCTGTGCGCAAGGTCGCCGTTCCTTCGGGAACTACGACCTTTTGTGTTTAACCATGAGCGTCCAAGAAGTTAAAGAAATGATCGAAGAATGTTGGCGACCAGCAAAAGTGGGACATTTTCGTAAAGGAGAGATCAGGGGG
>DCAE01000056.1:0-11785 GCA_002311385.1 Dehalococcoidia bacterium UBA1141
GCCGTAACCAGGCGTGAGACGTTACCACTTCGGCCCACGCCAACGGACACTGACATACCCAATTGAGCCAGACGTCATCTTGAACAGGAACCTTTCCGACACCCGCCAGGTTATACATAATGCCGCAGCTTAAACTCTGAGGAATTACTGGAGACCTAATATTCGACGGTACAGCGCTCTCGAGAGCGCTATAGAAAGTGGATTGGATAGACAATTGACCTGGCAACAGTACCTGTTCTACAGCCCGGCTACGATTTCCAGGTCACGGCCCAGCCGGAGGCACGCGCCAACTGGGTTTGAGGCGCAAAAAGCCTGCCCATCAAGGATGCGACATCATAGGCGGGAAAAGCGCTTGCTGCCGTCCTTTGCCGCCGCCCCAGGGAAAGCGAGCCTGAACGGAAGCCGCTAAGTTCAGGGTGGGAATATGGTATCCAGCTTGGCCGAACTGTCAAAAAAGTGCTGCAAGGACTGGTTCACCCTGAAGAACAGGTCCGCTCGGAGCTGGTCACCGGTGGCGTTCTTGGAAATTCCATCCTGAGACATCAGGTCCAGTGTATTCAAGGTGTGCTTCAGGTCGGCGCCTCCGTTTTCTCTGGTGTTGCGAATCAAGTCCTGCCAGGCGGCTTCGCTCATTTCCAGGAAGAAATCTAGGTCAATCAGGTCGTATTCGGTACCTACCCGTACTTCGGAGCACCCGAAGGCCTCGAAGGTGATGACATAGATATTAGTTCCGACCTTTACACCCATGGTCGTGTCGATGCTGCCTAGCCGTCGGAAGTCCGGATCGGCATTCACCAATTCTTGGAGTGCTTGAAACCACTCCACTGTGGGGAAAATCAACCCACTGTTAGAGTTAGCGTTCATTTAGTGTCTCTCGACTCTAGCTCTGCAGGGCAGCCTGCCAAGCCCAAAGCTCATCGTATCTATTGGCATTAGTAGTTAATTCCTTGTGTAACCTATTTCCCCCTCCATAATGGGGAAGAAGGGCTTTGGTCGTAATCATCGCTAACATTACGACGATATCGTTTGATTGCAGCGGACCCCGGCCTATTCCTTGAAGTAGGGCTCCCCTCTTTCTTTGGCCTGGCTAAAGGGGACCATGTTGCGTAAATGGTGCTCCGGATCGGTGTCCTTCGGTGATTTGGACATAGCTTGGTCCACCATCTTGTAATATTTGGGGTCAAGCTGGGCCATTTTATCGCCCTCGGACTTTACATAAGCAAACGCGGAGAATATTCGCTGCAAATCTCCGCCGTCGCAGTGCTGGCATTGGGACGGCGGCGTGCTTTGATATGTCTTGAGGTAGAAGCTGTTCGCATTGCCGCAGCCCTGGCAACGATACTCGTAAATCGGCATGTTCTAATTTGAAGCCTGGGTTGTTTTTGGAAGGCGCAGGTAGGCAGCCAGGTCTTGGTTTAGATTGCCGTGAGTTTTCCTCACTCCGATCCACTGCATACGGGCTAAATACTGCTCTATGTATTGCTGCTGCAGGTCTTTCACCACGTCCATTCCGGCGACGATATCGCGGATGCCGTCGCCGAAAATAATTGCCAAGGCTTCCCACAGCACAGGGTCCTCCATCTCCGATGCCAAGTCCTGCTCCACTCCTGCCATGAGGCGCTGCAGGCCCAAACTGTAGTCGGAGCCTCTCTGCTCGATAGCGTATTTGAGGTGGGCCATGCCGTAGGCCATGTGCCGGGCCTTGTCTTGTATGCAGCGTCCAAAGAGGATTTTGTCGGGCCAGTTCCGGGCATAAGCCTCGCCGTACCGGTAAATCAGCAGGGTTAAAGTCCCCCGGATGATGTACAGGTAGAGGGCCGTCTCGGACCAACCAGCCCTGCTCTCCAGTAGGCGCCGGTTCATTTGTCCAGGACTCTCCAAGCCAAGGGAACCGCCGTGGGCCAACGCCCGTCGCCGGAACGCCTCGTAGTGCCGGGCGGTATCGAACAACTCAGTGGCCAGAAAGTTCTTGACCTCATGATAGGCATAGTTCATCCGGTGAAGCCACTGGCCTACAACGTCGGTTTCCGTAGAGGCCTGTTGCGCCAACTCGGTGCAGAGTTGCCTCATGGCCAGTTCCACTTCTTCACTGAGTGGTTCTAGATTATCCCACGGAATATCTATATGAGCGGCCCAGCGGCGCTGAATCGCTTCTTCATACAGGTCCACCGCGTTATCCGCCCACAACTCTTCCTTGCGGTTAATGGTGTACAGGTCGGTGGCGGGCACCCCAGGGATGGCGAAGGCACCCCGGGGCCGGCGGCTCATGTCGCGGCTCTCTTCGGGGACCTCCCCGTACAGGCCGACGTTGATCGCCCGCATGGTCATTCCGTGCTTTCCCGGCTTGGCTTTGGTGCCCCATTCCAGGCTGTCTTTCATCCAGGCCAAGTACTCTTCTAGGACAGCAGGTTCGGGCTGTTCGTGGCCTGCGCCGGGAGGGTACAGGGTGGGGGTTTCTTCTTCGTGTCCATCGGGTGGGGCCATGATATTCCTCGTTGCGGCCAGTGGTTGGACAGTTTGTTGGGGCCTAATAAAGCAAGACCTCCTCCACCGAAGCAAAGGAGGTCTATCCTGGCTTAATCTTCTAATCTAAGCTGCGTTAAAAGCTTCCAAGAGGGAGGGGTTCATCCTACCGTTGGTAATACGGTCGTCAAAACCGGCAGACTTGAGCCGTTGGAAGTACTCTTTGGTCTGCCGTTGCCGAACGGCCATTAGAATCTTCTGTCCTTCGTCGACCTTGTCCTTGCCGCCGCCAAGCAATACAGCCAGGGCCTCGCTGGTTAGCATATTTATGGCTGCGGGATTCTCGCCGCCGGCTCCTGTAGCCTGGCGGGTTTCCCCCTCATCCAGGTAGCCGTGAATCTCTTCTCTCCGCTCCGGGGCGGCTTCGTTCATGTATCGCAGGTGAAGTACTCCGATGGCCACGTGTCTGGCCTCGTCCTGCGCACACCGCCGGTAGATAGCTTTTTCCGCTTCGTTGTAGGCCATCAACTCTCCTAGGCGGAACAGGGTAAGCACGTTGCCTTCGCCGGTAATGTGCAGCCTGGAAGACAATTCGGTAAACTCGCGGGCGTTATCGGTGCTACCGCCCACAACGTCGCTGACGGTGTCAATCATCCTCATCAACCCGCCGCCATTGGCCAGGGCCCGCTTGCGGAAGACATCCAAGTGCCTGGATTCGTCCATAACTTGGCCCAACAAGACCTGCCGCACTTCATGGTAGTCGGGAGACATTGTTGAAATAAACCGGCCGGGAACGTCGGATGCCACGAACTCCACTTGGACGAAGAAGGTGGCTAGCTGGCACTCGGCCCTCTCGATATCGTCTGGCAGCGGCTGGATGGTATCCCAAGGGATGTCGGTGGCCGAACTCCACTGGCGGGTGACAAATTCCTGGTAAAGTTTGGTCAGGTTATGGGCCCATACGTCCTTTTTCTGGCGGAACAGATAAGTCCCGAACTGGGGCACGTTGCCCCGGGAGACCGAGCCTTCGACGCGGCCAGTGTTGTTTTCGGAAATCTCGTCAACATCGTCGCTGACCGGGTTCTCCTGTAGCCGGTTCAGCCAGGACAGGTCGAAACCCGCCTGTTGTGCCTTGTCCCAGTAAGTGGTCCGTTCCTTAATCGTTGCCATAAAAACAGCCTCCCTGGAAGCATTCGCCACCTATGCGTTGTGGGCTGTAAACCAGGATAATGCCCTGATATTAAAGATACGACATGCTTTTGTCAATGCAAATTAACCTCGGTAATTAACCTAGCGGTACTCAAGTTACCTGCTGGAAATTGAACGGGCGGACTGGGCTAGGGTGGGGACATTAAGGGCTGATTTCCCTGTACCTCACGGAATCCATGTCCTATCTTACCGGGTGGTGTCCGAGCCGGGCATGATTATCTGCCCGGGTGTCGGCGGTCTAAGATGCTTGAAGGTCAATGTACGGGCTCCAGCAAGCGCGGCTCGGCTCCAAGCTTGAACTGAGCCTGCCCGAGTGACGGGCTCGTTGAACCACTATTTGGGAAAGCTACTTAACAATAAAATGAGGAGAGACAATTTACAGTTTAGCTTTGGCTTTTCCACAATCGCAGGCTGGCTGCTCAACCGTCGGTGGGTTTGAGCAAGCTGGCCCTGTGGGCGATGGTCTAGATCACCTGATATAGGAGCAGGTGCTCCCTCAAAACATCCGGGGCGAAATTGTTTTCCACTTCCCGCCAGACCGAGTGGATGTGGTTCGCTCGGTTTTGCCGGTTATCGAACTCGACGACGAAGTCGCTGCCGTGAATCCGGTAGTAATGCTCGTTGTCCTTCGTCGGTGGGGCCGGACCCGCTAGTAGCCTCAGCAGTTCTGTTGGCACTGGCTCCAGGGACTCTGGCGCTTCCAAGATGCGGGCTATCCTGCGAGGACGGTCTGGCAAGTGCTCACCATTGCAAACTTTGGTGCCGTAGAGCTTCCCAATCTGACTGGCATTGGTGGTGGTCTGATCTACCTTGACCTGATTATCATCAAACTCGGCGCCCAGGCCTTTGAGGCACTGCTTCAATAATGTTCTTTTGTGTACCAAGCCGGTAAGGCTGGTCTAGGCACCTATCGTCGACTGGTTACGGACAACATTGGAGTTGGACGTATGGCGCAATTCCCTATAATCCAATATATTTGTTGGCAACGAATTCTCGTCTTAGAAACATTCTTAGACGAGGATTGATTTACTGCGAAAGGGTACTCGATGCCAGATTTAGGTTTTGAAATGAGGAACGTAGCCCCCGACGAGTTCGTTCAGTGGGTTACCGTTGAGTCGCGAGCCTATGGCAACCGCTTAGCTGACGACCCGGAGATGCTCAGGCCGCATTTCGACTTGGAACGCTCCATCGCTGTGTTCGACCAAGGAAAGATCATCGGCGGCGCCCACTCTCACCGTGTGGAGATGTCCATACCGGGAGAGTCGGCGATGATTGCCGGGGTGGCTAATATCGCGGTGCAGCCCACCCACCGGCGCCGTGGTGTAATGACTAGGATGATGCGCCATCAGATTCACGATATTCACGAACGAGGAGAGCCTTTGGCTGCCCTGTTTGCCCGAGAAAGCGTGATTTACCGCAGGTTTGGATACGGCATCGGGTCGTTGCACGAGCGATACGTTATTGAACGCCAATATAACGCCTACGCGCGAACCCACGATACTCCAGGCCGGATAGTCTTTGTGGACCCGGCGGAAATTGCAGAAAAGCTTCCCGAGGTATTCCGGCGCAACACCATGGACCGGCCGGGCGTGTTCCAGCGGCCGCCTCACCAATGGGAGCGGGACTCTCAGGCACCGGAGCACAAGCAAGGCGGCCCCGGCGGGCTGTTTTACGCCGCCTACGAAGATGGTGGCGTGGTGGACGGCTATGTGACCTACCGCACTAGCGGGACTACGCTGGTGGTGAACGAGTTGATGGCGACGACCCGGGAAGCGTGCGCCGCATTGTGGCGGTTTTGCTTTGATACGGACCTGATGGACCGTACGGAGGCAGTTAGGCGTCCGCTGGATGACCCCTTGCCGTGGATGTTGGCTGACCCCAGGCGGTTGGAAAGATCCACCCGTGATGGGCTCTGGGTGCGTCTGGTGGATGTGCCAGCGTCCTTGGAACAACGGCGCTATATGCAGCACGACCGCTTGGTGTTGGAGGTACGAGACGACCTATGTCCCTGGAACGATGGTAGATTCGAGCTGGAAGGGTCTCCTGAAGGGGCCACTTGCCGTGCCACCGGTTCGTCCCCGGACTTGGTGATTGACGTGTCCGACTTTGCGTCAGCCTATCTGGGAAGCGTGAGCTTCACCACGCTGTCACAAGCGGGCTTGGTGGACGAGCGTACTCCGGGGAGTCTGCTGCGCGCCGACGGCATGTTTGCCGTCAGGCATCAGCCATGGACTCCATGCAATTTCTAATGGCCTGCCTCGGCTTAGTCTGACGCCTTGAAGTACTCGGCATATTGGTTCGGAGACTCCCATATCCGCACCCTAGAAACCAACGAACCGTATTGCTGACTCACCACGCCGAATAGGTGCTTGGCTATAACCTCGGCTGTGGGATTTTCGTTATTAAACAAGAAAATCTTTGACCGCTTCAAAGACTTCAGGGCGGTCAGAAGTTCCTGATCACGGTCGTTCAACAAGAAGCCGTGGTCCCAGTGCTCGTTCACCCAGTTGCCCACCCCCGCCTTTAGCTCGGTGAAATCCAGGACAAATCCCATATCGTCCAAGGCCTGGGAACTTAGCATGAGTTCCGCCTTATAGGTGTGCCCATGGGGGACGCCGCAGTTGCCGGGGTAGTCCAGAATTCTGTGCCCCGCATCAAAGAGCAATTCGACTCTATCTAGGAACAATTTCTTCACCTGTTCTATATGGTTGCCCAGTCGCCTGTGCTGCCCCAGTTCTAGGTCAACGCGGTGCTTCAAATCTTACACTTGCTGCCGGACTGATGCACCGGGATTAATTCGGGAGCGTTTTTTAATAGTACAGGGCACAACGCAAGGCCAAATCCTGGAGTAGAATAACCCCAGAAAAATTATCGGGGAAAGATTCACAAGTTTTGGATCGGGAGGAGCAACATGCCGGACCTAACTTCAATGGCCGCTTCTGTGGGAGCCCTGCTAAAAAACACTGGACAGTCCGTAGCCGTGTCCGAATCGGCTTGCGGGGGCTTAATATCGGCGACCTTGGTGGCGGTTCCAGGCGCATCCGCCTACTATGTGGGCGGTGGAGTGGTATATACCCGGGTGGCCCAGAAAGGACTGCTTTCGGTGCCCGACCAGGCTATGGAAGGACTGAGAGCCAGCAGTGAACCATACGCCGCCCTAAACGCCCGCACTGTGCGTGAGGCTCTGGGAACGGTCTGGGGATTGAGCGAGACCGGGGCCAGCGGTCCCACGGGCAACCGGTACGGTGACTTGGCGGGCCACGCCTGCATTGCGGTCAACGGGCCCGTTGACCGGGTAATCACCGTGGAAACCGGCGTCGGCGACCGGGAGGAGAATATGTGGACCTTCGCTAAGGCCGCCCTAGACCTGCTAGAGCAATGCGTCAAGGAATCTCAATGAGCTTCATTGTAAGTGACCCTAGGCCTACGTCTTACCGGTGTTTGATCCAATGACGGTACTCTAATGACAGTAATAGAAGCCAAACTGGCTACATTGGGCTATCAGTTGACCGTAGCGCCGGAGCCAATCGGCAATTACCTCCCCGCCACCCGCAGCGGCAACATAATGTGGATGGCCGGCGTAGGGTCGCGCAGGGCGGACGGTTCGAGAATCACGGGCAAGCTTGGGACGGAACTAACTGTGGAAGAAGGCTATGAGGCGGCCCGCTGGTGTGCCTTGAACCTGCTGGCCCGGATGAAGGTTGAACTGGGCGACCTGGACAAGGTGACTCGCATCCTCAAGGTCGTGGGAATGGTCAACAGCGCTCCGGATTTTGGAAACCAAGCACGAGTGGTGGACGGAGCCTCGGACCTCTTCGTCGAACTTTACGGAGACCCGGGCCGCCATAGCCGGTCGGCTCCCGGCATGGGCGCACTGCCCGGAGGAATTGCTGTCATAGTTGATTGCGTCATCGAAGTGGCAGACTAATAGACTCGAATCTGGAACGAGCCGGGACGAAGATTGGACCAACCCAGGCTTTATAACGAACTCGCTTACCTGTGGCCCATCATTAGCCCTCCCGGTGAATACGCCGGAGAGGCGGCTGAATGGCGCCGCATAATCAAAGGCAAACTGGGGCCAGCCAGGCATAGCATCTTGGAACTCGGCGTTGGGGGAGGGCACATTCTCTCCCATTTGACCCAAGCTTTCCAAGCCACCGCCGTGGACATTTCGACCCCCATGTTGGAACTGTCCCGCCGACTCAACCCGGATGTTACGCATCATCAGGGAGACATGCGCACAGTCCGGATGGGCATTTTGTTCGACGCCGTGCTCATCCACGATGCCATCGGGCACATGCTCACCGAAGCTGACCTCAAAGCCGCTATGGTCACGGCCAAAGCCCACTTGAGGCCCGGTGGCATATTGCTGATAGCCCCAGAATGGCTAAGGGAAGAGTTTGCCGGGCCCATACTTTTTATCTGGACCAGAGGAAATCAGGATATTAAGGTGACCATTCAAGAGTATCTCTACTACCCCGATCATGACGACAGCCAGATAGAGTCGATATACTCCTACATGATTGAGGAGCAGGGCAAGGTGAGCATCGAGCGAGACGTGCACGTCAATGGGTTGTTCTCCGGCTCAATGTGGTCGGAACTATTTGAACAGGTCGGCTTTAGCCTAGAAAGAGTCAGCTTGCCGGGAAACGAGGGCGGCTACGGTGGCAACATGTTTATCGGCACGCTACCTACTGACTAAAAAAACCCTGATTAAAAACCCTGACTGAAACAACCTGAGATTGATGCCAGGAGAGAGACCTTGAGCGCAGCCGATGCCGTGATGTGGACGCTGGACCGGAACTGGGAAATGGTGGACTCGGCTATCGACGGTTTAGACGCCGTGGCTATGGACAAGCGGCCGGCAGACCACTGCAATTCAATAGCCTGGATCTTATGGCACATGAACAGGGTGGCGGACGTGTTCATCAACACGCGATTGCAATCCAGGCCCCAGCTTTGGTTAAGCGACGGTTGGCACGAAAAATTCGGCATGGAAATACGGGTCAAGGTATTAGGCCGGAGCGAAGAGGAAATCGTCTCCTGGGTTGCGCCACCCTTGGACGCCCAACTGGGTTACTTCGAGGCGGTCAAAGTCTCAGCCAGGGAGTTTATCAACTCACTCGGCGCCGAGGACTTGGACCGGCGGGTTACTTTCCCTCCCGAGGCCCAGACCCAAGACCACAGCTTGGCTACAGCTTTGGGGCAATTGGTGTGGGACAACGTGGCCCACGGAGGCCAGATTGCCTACCTTCGGGGTTTGTACAACGGATTGGGCTGGCACCGCTGATCAGGCGGAATTTATAGCCCGGTCCCGGTCACGTTCTAGCTGCCGTTGGCCCAGGTCTTAATCAGGTGGTGCGCTATGGCGATGGGGGCTGGCAGCGTCAGAGCATCGTTCTTGCCTTCCAAGGAAAGAAGGACCTCGGCCCGGTCGAACCACCGAACGTCGCTCATCTCCCCTTCATCCATGTCAATCTCGGTGCTGGCAGCGTCGGCGTGGCAGCCTATCATCAAGGAGAAAGGGAAGGGCCACGGTTGGGATGAATGGTAGCGGACGTTGGCCACATGGATACCGGCTTCCTCCATAATCTCCCTGGCCACCGCCTCTTCAATGGACTCCCCTTGGTCAACGAATCCCGCCAACGCCGAATAGGTGTTTGTCCGGGAGAGGCGGCCCCTGGATTGGCCCAATAGACAGCGGTCGCCGTCGGTAACCACGGTTATAACCACCGGGTCGGTGCGGGGATAGTGCTCGGTCTCACATTTCGTGCATTGACGCACCTGTCCGCCCCGTTTGACCAGAGTTTCGTGCCCACAGATAGCGCAAAAGCCGTTCTTGCTATGCCAACTGACTTGAGCCCGGGCCTGAGCCACTATGCCAGCATCGGCGCCGCTGAGGGACTCGGTGGCCCTCCTCGCATCTTCAAACCGCCAACGACCGTTGTCGCTCAGTCCTTTTACGGCGTTCTCATTCTTGGAAATATCAATCACAAAGTGGGCAGCGTCATCCGATAACCCCAAGAAAACCGGGCTGCCGTCAATCCCCAACTCATCCATCTCATTGGTTCCCAGCCAGCCCAGACTTTCGGGAGCGCTAGTCCCTTGACCATTGGCTATCAGGACGTTCAGGTCCGCCAAGGGTAGAAACTTGCTGCCTGGGTCTTTGGCCCGTTGCTTTAGCCACTCCTCGTCCCGGCGCACTTGGTCGCCCCGGTCCAAAGGATTGCCAGCGAAGATGTGAGGAATGGATTGGTTGCTATTCATGTAGTTGTCCGTCTACTTATTCACTGGGCGTTGATTGTCTAACGTTGACAGCTGAATCACGGCTTCGTCACCGCAATTGCTTGGCGAACTTCTCTCGCACCTTCTGCACCTTTGGACTGATAACCAATTGGCAGTACATGCTGGCCTGGTTCCGCAGATAGTATTCTTTGTGTTCGGGCTCAGCCTCCCAAAACTTCTCGAGTTGCTTCAATTCGGTTACCAGTGGGCTGCCCGGTGCGGCGGAGGCGCTCAGCTCTTTCACGTAATCCTCAGCCTGCTCTTTCTGGTCGTAGTTGGCGTAAAGAATAATCGAACGGTAGCGGGCACCCCGGTCAGCGCCTTGGCGGTTTAAAGTCGTGGGGTCGTGGGTTGCGAAGAACACTGAGAGAAGGTCCTTGTAGGAAATCTGATTTGGGTCGAACTGAAGCTTGGATACCTCCGCATGCCCGGTAGTTTCGTCGCACACCTGATAGTAATTGGGATTATCCACGTGCCCCCCGGAATATCCTGGGACGACTGACTCCACGCCTTCTAGCTGGGAAAAAACAGCTTCGGTGCACCAGAAACAGCCTCCGCCGAATACTGCAATCTCAGAGTTGTTGTCGCTATTTTCTACCATATTTTGTCCATCTCCATCTATTTGAAAGCTACCGGGTTACGCGGTGGCCATGGTACGCAAAGATATTTGCGATTACGGGAATCTGACCGCCATGGATTTGGCGTTTATGATTTTGTGTCTGAACAAACTATACCGCAATCCGTGTTCTTGTGAATAGGCTCGTTTTAATAGCGATGCCGGTTGCTGTTCACCGCTTGATGTTTCAATTGATGACCGGCGTTTGGGCCCATGGTTCGTGCCGAATAACAGCAAAAGGGGCCTGATTATCGATATTCAAGCCCCTTTTGCGCTGAACCGGCTTTGATTCAAGATTGTCATTCTGAGTGATGCGAAGAATCTTTTGCCTAGAGAACGAGACGCATCTTAGCTGCTCTAGTGACAATTTTTGAGGCATCGCCCGCTGAACCTGGCGCTAGAAGGCTAGCAGATGTTCACGGGTCTATCTTCTGGGAAGGCACGCAAAGTTTCTTCTCCTTCTTCGCATCCACCCGCAACGGTCCCATGACGTTGTTGACATGGATCTCGGACACTCTTTCGAACACGAGGCCAACAGAACGACCCGTACGACCTCTATTGAGCTCCCAGCCGACGTTTGATTTCTTTGCGTATAGCAAAAAACATCTCGGCCTGCTCTATGGCGTCATCCAGAGCTATGTGAGGGTGGTCCCTGGTTAGCCACTCCTTGGGCATTATCGACTTGGTGGTCTCGATGAATTCCGTGTCAAGGGCAGCCATTGCGTAGGTTTTAAGGTCCAGGGCATAAAAACTGAAGGGGTCGCGACCCACGAAGTGCACCATGTACCAATGAACGTAAGAGTAGTCGAATACGACAGGATAACCAACGAAAACCGGCTTCAGTTTAGTCCCAGCCACCAGCCTATCCAACCAAGCTGCGTATTTGGCCATGGCGCAACCGGGGAGTTGTTGGTCGATTTGCACCGCATCCCACGCATCGGCGTTGGCTTTCCAAAACTCCATGGTTTCCGGGTGTTGTTTGGCTCCCTCCAAAGGAGCGATATTCACGGTGAATGTCGATAGCAGATTTTCATCGCCATCGTATGCGGCTGACCCCAGCGACAGCATGCTGTAATCTCCTGGTATTGGCCCATCAGCCTCAATGTCAACTGACACGTATATCTCGGTCATTTCCTTCCACCATCAACCAAAAGTGGTCCCTGCCAGGATTTTAACTCAATAATGCGCCAGGATCGAAATCAAATCAGCTTG
>DCAE01000056.1:11912-15869 GCA_002311385.1 Dehalococcoidia bacterium UBA1141
CATCCAATAGAAACCTTATTGCTTAATCTTGGAGAGTCATAGATGGTCTCTAAACCAACACCGGAGCCGGTGGACGCAGACGGTTTTCACGACCGTGGCAACCGTTACAGTCGTGTCGGCTCTTTCGAGGCTGCGATCGCCGACTACAACAGCGCCATCGAAATGGACTCAACATTCGCGGAAGCCTACTACAATCGCGGTTACTCTTACTTTGAGTTGGGCGTTTACGAGGAAGCAATCTCAGACTTTACCAGCGCTATAGAGATTGATTCCAACGACGCTCGTTATTACGGACAACGCTCCCTGGCTTATCTATTCACCGACCAGATGGATTTGGCTCAGTGGGATGAGGAGAAGTGCGAAGAATTGAGAAGGTGAGGCTAGTCACGCACGGCAATCCAAACAACGTAGTGAGCACCGCCCTTTTTCCCTTCCCGCGCTCGTACCCTAACCTCTTCCACATCAAACTTGGCGTTTCGCAGCCGCTGGGTGAATGCTTGCTCGGAACCGGAAGACCATATGGCCAATACACCCTTCCGCCGCAAGGCGCCGAAAGCCGTTTCCAACCCTTTAAAGCTATACAGCCAATCGTTGCCGCGTCGGGTCAGTGCTTCCGGTCCGTTATCAACATCTAGCAAGATAGCGTCGTAATTGCCCTTGGACGTAGTTATCATTCGGGCCACATCGTCTTCGTTGACCGTGACGCGGCGGTCGTCTAGGGGGCTACCCGCCAATTCGGCTAGGAATTCCCGGTTCCACTGAACAACCGCAGGCACCAGTTCGGCTACGACCACTTGGGCATGGTCACCAAGTCCGTCCAGCGCCGCCCTGACCGTGTAACCCATGCCCAATCCGCCAATCAATACTCGTGCTGTGGGACGGTTTTTGATTTTCTGACAAGCAAGTTTTGCCAGTGCGTCTTCCGAACCGTAAAGGCGGCTGTTCATGAGCTCGATATTGCCTGCCTTAATCGAGAATTCATTGTCGCGCTGATACAAACGGAGTTCAGCTCCGTTTCCCGGCGTTTGTGCGGTGCCCAGTAACTTCCAAGGAATCATCGGTTTCTCACAGGCTAATTTTGGGTCTCTGGATTTGAGTCTTGGGGAGCACAAAGTCTCACTAAACTCAAGCGGCGATAGATGCGGCCATGACCAGGCAGTAAATTTCTAGGCAATATGCGATGTTTGGAGAGATTCAAGATAGAGAAGCGTGTCAAAGGCCGCGTCCTTGATTCTAACAAAACTACGGGCTTCTGTTCTGCACAGAAGCCCGTAGTTTCGTTTGTGCTTAGATTTTGGGTACCGCCATCCGGATGGAAGTACGGTTAGGCCCTACCGATTTAAGCCCTTGCTAGCATGCCTGTGGCCTTCAGGTAGACCAACGCTGATCCGACGCGGGCGTCCTTGCCCTCGCCTAAGTGCATCTTGGCGTAGATGCTGCTGACCTGCCGCTCCACCGCCTTGGTGTCCCGGGACAGCACTTCGGCGATGGTCTTGTTGGTGTACCCTCGGGCCAGCCAACTCAGTACCTGCATCTCTTTGGGAGACAAGGCTAGCAGCAATTGGCTTTCCTGAGTGGCGCTATCAACCAAGTCTTCCATAATCTCCGGGTCCACTATGATTCGCCGCTGGGCAACACCCTGCACTACTTTGCCCAGTTGGTCTGCGGTGTCGATGTTGTGTTTTAGCAGATAAGCGTAACCGGCCTGAGAGTCGCTGGAAAACTCCCGCAATGCCTTTGCTCCCGTCGGGTCATAACAGGCGAAGAGAAGCACCAGTCCGGTCTGAGGATAAACCTCTCTAATCATCTCCAATTTCTTGCCCACGGTGTAATCCAGAGACTTCAAGCCCAGCAATAGGACTTGTGGAATATCCTGGGATATGGCGGCCCTGAGTTGGTCTTCCGAAGTGCCGTCGATAAACCCCATGGCCTCAAAGGACGGCGAGTAGTTGAAGTAGGAGTTGTAGGCTTCTTTCAACACCATCTGTTCTTCGGCCACGAACAGCTTTATGGCTTGGCTGCCAATCGAGCCCGGACCCATTTGAGGATGAACCGTGTCACCGGCGGGTTCCTCGGCCACGTGAGTATCGCCGTTCATCAACATTCGCATCAGGTCTTCAGGTTGGATCTCCAGAATCCCGCCGAGTTCGAAACCGTCAGACTCGACAGCAGAAGCACTATGAAGGGATGGGCTTTCGGGCGCAGGTTGACTGTTGATGGTTTCCAACAGCCTGAAGACCTTGGCCAAATCAGCCTCGTCCAAACCCAGCTTGGAGAGGTACTCGACAACCCTTGATTGCTTCTCGTTGGTTTTCTTAGACGAACTATTAAGTCCCTGCTCGCTCATCATCTGCTATACATCCTCACTGTGATTTAGTTATGACTTAAATTCTCGGATTAACTCGTTCGGCTGCCGTTTGCACACAATCGGGGTTATCTGAGCTTCAGTAACCTAAACCCGCCCATGGACAATGCTGTGAAAGCACCAGCCATCAGCGCGACCTGTTCCAACGGCAAGGCCTTGAACCCCAGGTACATAAAGGCCATATTCACCGAAAATATCAGTAGAAACGATTGTATTTTCATCTTGTGTCCATATCCTTGCGTTTCCGATTAAAAGATCCCTTGTCGATTGACCTGAACTAGGCTGCCGCTTGAAAGTACCTGCGGTCATAGTTGTTGTCGTTGGGGTCGAGCACCATAACGTGTTTTAAATCGGACCGGTAGTTTTGGGCGGCTGGCTCGGAAACTATTTCTGAAACAGCAGGTTGCAATTGAGGCTGCGAGCCAGATTGAGCTTGGGCCTGAATTTGCCGCTGCATAGGTTCGGAGAAACAACTAGCCAAGTGGTCTTGAGTCATACGGTTGAGAGCCTTGTTCTCTCTGACTTTCTGGTCCAGTTTGCTGTTGTTCCTGTCCAGTTCCAGCAACAACCGGACTTCTTTATCGCTGGCGGCCCAAATCAGACCAGGGCCGATTATCGCTACCAAGGCAATCTTGAAGACCCTCGAGTAAGCGACCCCACCGTCTAGGAAGAGCGCTTGTATGCCTACAGACAGCAACAACGCCGCCCCCATGAACAAGATGACGTAACGGGCCACTACCAGCCGGTTAACATCCGAGCGAATCCGTGAAATGTTCTGCTTGTTCTGAATCTCCGGAACGGGTTGTTCGAATCTTTGAGTGTCGGCTCCCATTTTTGCTTGCTGTAACATGCTCTTGTTTCTCGACCAGGCCTTAGTTTCAGGGTATTGCCCTGGGATTGGTAATCCAGCTGGCGCTTCCGGTGCTGGTATATACCAGTTTAGTAAAGGGGGAGACAGAGTCATATCAAGCAAGCACGCAAACCGATTGAGTGAGTTCCCTACCCAATACTCAGGGAATACCCTAACTTTCCGAATTGACCTAATACCAGAGTTCGTCAGCAGGCCGAAAATGTGGTGATTTATGGTGAGATAGGACAGTAAGCAGGTGCGACTGTGGCTAGAAGGGGCGAAGAATAGAGGTAGTGATCTAAAGAGCCAGACTATGTTCCTGGTCTGGCTCCTTGACTAAATGCGGTTATGACTGTTTCCAACTCACACCCCATCGTTCACTAAAAGCGACGTCTTCCAAGGGTTTACGCCTGGTGGGGCCGTAGCGGGACCCTTCCGCAGGAAACCCAATCGGTAATAGAGCCGCGGTCGCAACGTCGTCTGGGATCCCGAGGAGTTGTTTGATTTCGTTCTCAAAGCGCGTCTGCCGAGTGGTTAACACGCTGCCCAACCCCAGCCCGCGCGCCGCCAATAGAATGTTCTGGACGGCCGGATAGATGGATGCCGCCGATATGGCGGAACCGGGGTCAGTCTGGATGCAAACCAGAATGAATACGGGCACATCTTCCATGTGGTCTTCAAGGCGCTGGGCTGCGCCGTATACCTTCCGCACCTGTGATGTTAATTCCGGCCCGATATCGAA
>DCAE01000056.1:15942-25112 GCA_002311385.1 Dehalococcoidia bacterium UBA1141
CTCCATCCCTGTTTGGCTCCACCGGATGGCGCTTTGATGGCAGCCTGTAGAAGGCGGGTAATCATCTCATCGGGGACCGGGTCAGGCTTGAATGAACGTATCCCTCGTTGGGTGTCGATAGTGTCAAATAGGTCGATATTCTCGGGCATGGGCTTCTCCTTTGGGAAAATATTTGGATAAAAATTTTGGAATGGACCCGGGCCGATTGTGGGCCAATCAAACAACACAATCCCGGCAGAGGGGCTATCCCTCTAGATTCGTCATCAAGACCCACATAGGTACGGCGCCTACGACGTAAGACTCCAAGCGGGTCAGCGTACCGGATGTTTGATCAACGCGAAATCCAATCAAGTTTCCAGTCTCCAAGCCAGCGGCGTACAGAAAATGACCGGTTGGGTCAACGCTGAAGGCGCGGGGGACCGGCTCGGCATCGGCCCAACCGGTTGGCGTCAGCGCTCCCGTAGTCCCGTCTATGGCGTATGAAGCGATGCTATTGTGTCCCCGGTTAGCGACGAATAGAAAATTACCCAAAGGGTGAATCTGGATTTGGGAGCACGAGTTGTCCCCGGTAAACGTCTCGGGCAGGGTGGTCACGGTCTGTCCGGCCATGAGTGTTCCAGCCGCGCTGTCGAGGGAATAGACGGTCACACTGCTGCCTTGTTCATTGGATACATACACCAAGTTTTTACTGGGATGGAAGCAGAAGTGGCGAGGGCCGTCTTGAGGCTCGGGTGCAACTCTTGGCGGGTCGTTAGGCGTCAAATGCCCGGTTTCGGCATCGAACCGATATTGAAAAATAGCATTCACTCCCTCTTGTCTGCCAGGAGGCAGCAGCGGAAGCCCTCCGGACCCAGTGGCGATATGAGGCAGGAAGGCGTATTTATTCGAAGGGTCAGTCTGAAAACAATGGGCGCCGGAGTTGGTTTCCAGCCACTCAGTGGCATTGCTGCCGACTGAGCCGGCTTCATCAATGGGATGAACGGCACAGTGGCCAGCCTGGTAGTAGGCGGAGAGTACGTGCCGGCCGGTGCGGTCAGTCGACATGTGACAGGGCTCGCCTCCTAACGCCACATTCCCGGTTGGAGTTAAATCACCGGTTTTCTGATCTATCTGGAAGCTCGACAAACGGAAATCCCGCCTTTGGCCCACGTACAGCGCAGTGCCGGTTGGATTAATCGCTAGGGGAGCGGGTCCGCCAGCAACATCGACGGTACCCTGCTTGTCGAGCTTACCCGTCTCACGGTCCATCACGAACCTGACGATTTGATCATCGTCCTGCAATGACACGTACATATGGATTGCCATTGAGTCTCCTCCTCAGAGTTTTGCGCTCTTTGCTCGAGTCTGTAGTCGCGCCTGGACTCCCCTCGTCGACTCCTACCATATTGCCAGGGATATTACCCAAATTCACGGCCATATGCAAAATGCTGTTGCACGGCCATACGCAAAATGCTATTGCATATTGGAGCTGGACCCAATTATTGCTATCCTAAAAGCGCCTCAGTTTGGGCGCTAAGACGGCTAACAACAAAACCAAGACTATACCCGTAACTCCGATTACTTTCGCTGCCTGAGGTGCCCCCCAAACTCCCGCCATGGCCCCCGAGGACAAGCTGCCCAAGGCAAAGGCGTAGATCGCTAAAGACCGCAGGCTCATTACCCTGCCCCGGTATTCAAACTGGGCGGTGCGCAACAACGCAGATAGGATAAATACTTGAGTAGAGGCGAATCCCGCTCCGGTGATGGAGACGATAGCCATGGACAGATACAAAGACTCCGACGTCGAAAATACCAAGATGCTGGCGTGCCAGACGACAACCGAAGCGATCATGAGCTTCCCGACATGCCGCAGGTTCCTAATCATTGACCAACCCAGGGAACCTATCACCGCGCCAAAGCCGAATGCGAACATTAAAAGACCAAGCCCGACGGAATCGGTGTCCAGCACGTTGCGGGCAAAAACGGGCATCAGGGTGGTATGAAAGGTCCAACCGGAGGACTCGATTATTAATGCCAATACCAGCGTTCCCCACAAGACCTGTTGCCCTTTGACATACTTGAAGCCACCGAGGACGGCGCGAAAGATGGATTCCCGTTCCGGGCCCTCCCGTTTAACAAAGGCAACACTCCCGGTCAATCGTATGTTGAGGGCGAACAACCCGCTGAGGAAATACAAACAAGCTATAGCGGTAAATGCCCCTTGAGCACCGAAGCCTTTGAAAAGGACGCCGCCCACCAGAGGCGCAATCAGCATTGCGATATTTCGGCCCAAGGTATTGAAAGCAGCGCCGCTGGCGATGCGGTCGTCAGGAAGGGTGTCGGCAACCAAAGATTGCTCCGAAGGCATCTGAAACACCCGGACCATTCCGACAGCCACGGTTATCAGGAAGATGTGCCAGGTCACCAGCGCTCCGATAAAAATCAGAAGGAGCATCGCGAGGCCGAAGCCGCCCATGAGAAATTCCACTATGGCTAATAGACGGTTTCGGGGCACCCGATCGGCGACGACTCCGGCCAAAAGGGCGAAGATGTTGAGGGACATCCTTGCCGCCGAGATTGCTCCTACCAGAAAGGGAGATTCGGTCTCGGCAAGGATGAGCCAGCCAAGGACCACCACTTCCATCTGAGTCCCCATGCCCACCAGGGTGGTTGAGGACCAAACGAAAGCGTAATCGCGATATTGAAAAACAGAGAGGGGATAAGCTGCCCGGCTGACGGTGGCCGCTATTTTACGCAATCAATCACAGTGTTCCGGCTTAGGGGGGTGCCAAAAATCAAAGGAAAGAAATCAAAAGGACGTAGGCGACGGGCGAAATCTAACACCACACCATTATGGTGTCAAATACTTATCAGACTGGTTGGCGGGGTAGGCCACACCTTGATTACCAGACCCGATTGACTATAAGTTGTGAGCCCGTGAATTTATTAGAGCCTATAACAACTCAATCAGGGCAGCCGAGACCGCATCGGGGCGCTGTACGGGAAGGTCGTGACCAGCACCGCTAACGATTCGGCGGGCGACCAAGTTAGGAAAATCCCTTTGGTCTTCCGAAGGGTCTTCCGAGGGGGCGCCTAGGCCGCTGTCCGCACCGCGTAAGACGATGGTCGGTACCAAGATTGGCGGCCCTTTAGCCAACTCCCGCTCAACTGCGAAAAATCGCTCCTCACCTGGCGCATTCATGTGACGATGCCGGTATGAATGCAGGGTGATATCTACGAAGTCGGGGTTATCGAAGGACGGGGCTGATTTGTTGAAGGCTTCATCTGTGTATTCCCACTTGGGCGCCCAAGATTCCCACAGATGACGGACTATATCCCTGCGGTTTTTTTCCAGACCCACTTTCCCCTGTTCGGTATTGAAGTACCACTGATACCAGAGTCTCGCTTCTCTCAGAGCGGAAGCGGGTTCTTCTTTCTCTATCGTGTTCTGAACCGAGTAACCGCCGATGGCTACCTGAGCTTTGACCATTTCAGGATGCAATATTGAAGTGATACAGGCGGCGCGGTTGCCCCAATCAAAACCCGCCATGGCGAATTGAGAGATTCCCAAGGCTTCTGCGAAGTCGACAACATCTTGAGCGATTGCGGCTTGTTCCGCCATTTTAGGAGCCGCCGGATCAAGAAAACTGGTAGACCCGTATCCTCGGATGTAGGGCACGAGAACCCTGAAACCAGCCTCGACTAAGGGAGGCACTACACCGTCCCAGGAACGCACGTCATATGGGAATCCGTGGAGCAGCATGATTGGAAACCCGGAACCATCTCCATAGTCTCCATAGCCGATGTTTAGCACCGGCGTCTTTATGAATCTATCGCTGGAGAAATCAATCATCCTCACCGACCTCATAGCCCAAAATATCGTAGCCCGAGCCACCATATTGTAGCCGAAACACGGCAGGTTGGAATCCATAGCAAAACTTCGTACTTCGGCATAGCTGATGCCGGGGGCTGATACAATAGCTACATGAGCATGGAGCAAACTCCCCAGATAAACGGCCTCGTCGGCAGAATCGCCGCCTCCTTCCGTCCTTACCTAAAGCAAGTGGTCGTGGTGGGCCTGCTAATCTTCGTTACCGCTGGCTTGGGCGTGGTCAACCCGCTGTTGATTCGCGAGATTTTCGATTCGGGCCTCTTTCCGGAGGGCGGTCCCGACCTGAACTTAATCTGGACATTGGCCGGAGTGATGATTGGGATTACCGTCCTCACCGGCATGATTGGGATTATTCAAACCCTCCTCACCAACCAGGTTGGGCAGAAGGTGATGCGGGATCTTAGAGACAGGCTGTACCAGCATCTTCAGAGCTTATCCATAAGGTTCTTTACCGGCACCCGGACTGGGGAAATCCAGTCCAGGGTGGCCAACGATGTGGGCGGTGTGCAGAACGTGGTCACCAGCACCATAACCGACATCGTTTCCAACATCGTGATACTAATAAGCACCGTCGCAGCCATGTCCATCCTATCTTGGAAGCTAACCTTGGTGGCCATCGCGATCGTGCCATTGTTTGCTGTCTTGACCAAGGTAGTGGGTACCAGGCGCCGGGCGGTCTCTGCTCTAGTCCAAAAAGCCACTGCGGAGATGACCGCAATAACCGAGGAGACGCTATCAATCTCAGGCATCATGCTCTCCAAGCTCTTCGGCCAGCAGAACCAGGAGATCGAGCGTTTTCACTACCAGAACCAGCAACTTTCCGACCTGGTAGTAAGGCGTCAGATGACCGGCCAGACTTTCTGGGCAATGATGCAGACCTTTTTCTCCGTCTCGCCAATAATCATCTACGTGCTGGCCGCCTACATGATTTCCGGCATCGGGCGCGATGGGATATCGCCGGGAACGATAATCGCTTTTACCACATTGCAGACCCGCTTGTACTTTCCCATAGGGACGCTGCTCCGAGTGTCGGTGGAGTTACAGTCGTCTCTTGCATTGTTCGAACGGATATTCGCTTACCTGGACATCAAACCGGAGATATCTGACTCGCCCGACGCCATTGAAATCAAACCGGAGCAGGTGGCGGGCGCCATAAAATTCGAGAACGTTCGGGTCAACTACACGGCGGTTGGCGATGGCCCAGCCCGACCGGATTCCAGCCAGAGCAGGGAGCCATTCTGGGCCTTGGACGGTGTTGATTTTGAGATCAAACCGGGCCAACTAGCTGCGATTGTCGGTCCCAGCGGGGCCGGCAAGACCACCGTGTCCTACCTGATTCCCCGTCTCTACGATACAACCGAGGGCAGAGTTCTCATCGACGGCACCGATGTTCGCAAGATTCAACTGGCTTCTCTCGCTGGCATGATTGGATACGTTTCTCAGGAGAGCTATCTGTTCCACGCCAGCATCCGCAGTAACTTGATGTACAGCAAACCCGATGCTACACAAGAGGAGATGGAAGCCGCTGCGAAAGCCGCTTACATTCACGACAGAATCATGGAGTTCTCCGACGGCTATGACACCATCGTGGGGGAGCGAGGCTACCGGATGTCCGGCGGGGAGAGGCAACGGTTGTCCATCGCCCGTGTGGTCTTGCACCAACCCAAGCTGTTGATTCTAGACGAGGCTACCTCAGCGTTGGACAGCGCCAGCGAACGCTACGTCCAAGCCGCCTTGCAGCCGTTGATGAAGGGGCGGACCACCATTGCTATCGCGCACCGGCTTTCCACTATCATGGCCGCCGACGTGATTTTCATCTTGGACCACGGCAAGATTGTTGAACGAGGCACCCACGCTCAGTTGATAGCCAAGCATGGCCTGTACTCCATGCTCTACCAGGAGCAATTCGACGGAGGCAACATCGAGTGCCGGTTTGAGGACGGCGTGGTCTTTAGTGACGGCAAAATGGTCTTTACTGAGGACCAAAGGCTGGCATCGGCCCGCTGACGTATCACCCCCTAACCGATTTACCCGAAATTGCGGCAGAGGCGTGGTCCATCTTTACGGATTGATTAGGTTGCTTCCTCGTCCCACTATAAAAGTCTCACGGTGCTCCACGTAGTTGCTGACCGCATCTATCAGAGCCTCGGGCCGCTCTGCCTCCATAAGGTGTCCGGCATCGTAGACCAGGGAAATGTTGCTGTTGGGAATCTTTTCGGCATATACCCGCGCTGCCTCCGGAGCCACCGAGCGGTCATTCACTCCGAAGACTGTCAAGGTGGGACACTTAATCTCACCTAGCCTGGCCTCCGCCACCTCATCGTGGGTTTGACCCTTCAGCCTGAGAACCAATTCTTGTTCCCGGGACCATAGGTCCGGGTCCACAGTCATGGCAGAAAGTAGATCGTCGGGGTGGGCCAACAACAGGCGAAGCCGCTCCTTTTGGCCATTCGCGGATGCGAATGTTTTGGGCAGAATTTCTGCGGGTAAGATTGCCGTGGGCGAAATGAGGATTAGAGCCTCCACCATCTCCGGTGATTGTAGGGTTTGCCACAACGCCACATTTGCGGCGAATGACGTGCCCATCAGCGTAAACTTCCCCTCTACGATCCTCTCAACCACCTTGCTTGCTGTAATTGCCAGTTCCGCCAAGGATTTGGATATGGTGTTGGTGCCTGATTTAGCGAATCCCGGGAGCTCGATTGCCAATACGCGGTACCTTTCGGACAAAGCGTCCCGGAGTTTCGACAAGCCCCAAGATTCGCCTTCCAGCAAGACGACCTGATTGCCTTGTCCGGCTTCCTCGTAGCGTATTCGAAAGCCGTCGACTTCTAAAAAGTCCTCTTTGAATAAACCTGATGGCTGATGCCCCGCCAGAGTCATATACTCCTCTACAGTCTCCCTCTACTATCTCCACCGGCAAAGTCGGATCAGATGCTAGAACTCGTTAATCTGGGGCAGAACCTCTCTGCCGAACAGTTCGATTTCCTTCATCACGTCCCGGTGGTCTACGCTGGGCTGCTGAAAGAACAGGTCAACCACTCCAACGCCGCACCTATCGTGGAACGCCTTGATTTGTTTCGCCACGGTATCCGGCCCGCCCACGAAACTCAAGGAAGGGGAAAGCCCCACTATGTCTCCTTGGGCGCTGCCAGCAACAACGTTCCGAAGGTCGAATTCGCTGCCCGTCCTGGCGGCATCGATTGCTCCAGCCACGGTGGACCGCATGGCAATGGCAGGGGCTGGTTTGGACTGAGTCAGGTTTTCGAACCAATCTTGTGCTTGTTTGTCCGTCTCCGAAAGGTAGATGCTACCCCGGTAGACAATCTGCTCGGGCTCAGGTTGCCATCCAGCCGCTTGGCACCAAGACTGGTACTTGTCGGTGATTTTCGCCATTTCGTCCACCGGCAGGAATGAAACACCCAGGCCCAAGTGGTTGTCCGCCGCATACTTAACCGTGTCGTCGCTCCTAGTGGCCACAATTACCGGCGGTAACGGTTGTTGGACCGGCCGAGGCCAGACGGCGACGGTGCGGTATTGATAGTAGCGGCCCTCCCAAGAAAAAGGCTGGGGTTCGGTCAAGGCCTTTATAATCAGGTCCATACCTTCCAGCAGCCGCCCTCGTCCCTCTGCCGGGTTTACCCCGTAGGTCTGGTCCTCATTGGGGGTTCCACGAAGGAATCCGATGATTAGCCGTCCGTTGGTGATGTTGTCCAACAGACCGAGTTCTTCCGCCACACGTACCGGGTTGTTCAAGGGCAGCAGGTGGCCGAGTATGGCGATTTTGGCCTTCTTGCACCTTTCGGCTACCGCCGCCGCCATCACCACGGGTGTTCCTGTGGCGATGCGCCCGGAGTAGTGGTGTTCGGAGAAGCTAATCCAGTCAAAGCCTATCTCTTCCGCCAATTCGCATTCGGCCATGCCTTCCTGGTAGCTCCGAACAGATGTTTCGGGATCGTGATAGGCGGGAGGAATCGGCCAAGCGATGGGGAAATTCCGCCGCTCCGAGTAACCCATAGCGCCAAGATAGGATGCTTTCATTATTTACGCTCTGGCCATTCGCTGTGTGTCATGCCCGTTGTATGCGCCCACTTGAGGTGATTAGGGAATAGTAGCTTGGTTGTCCGCATCCGGCAATCAGGCCCAGCCGCATCCTTCACACTATTCGCAACTGGATTACCGCTGCGTTCTCCGCTTTAATCGGCAGTGTTTCAAAAGTCGGTTATGGAGTGTCATTCTGAATGAAGCGGAGAATCTTTTTGCTTCACCCAGAATGACGGTTTTTAGGCAAGGCCAGTCTAATACTAGCCCCGGTTATCAAGACCGGTTCGCGCTGGTCGTCGTGGTATGATTGGGCCGCGAATTCTACTCGTGATTATTACCGCGAGATATTTATATGAGGTGCACTCATGCCGTTTGGGGCGAATGATTGGCTTGCTTTAACCCAAGAACCCACCTTGGAGCCGGAACTCCCCATCTGCGATGCCCATCATCATTTTTGGGATCTTCGCCTCCAGAGCATTCCCTACCAGAGGTACCTCATTCACGAGTTGAATGGAGACATCTATAGCGGCCATAACGTCCGCTCCACCGTGTTTTTGGAAGCAAGGTCAATGTATACTCCCGACGGTCCGACGGAGATGCGTCCAGTGGGTGAAGTTGAATTCGTTCAAGGCCTGGCGGCGGCCAGCGCCAGCGGTGTGTATGGCCCAACCAAGGCGGCGGCGACCATTATCGGTGCCGCTGACCTAAAGTTGGGGGCCGATGTGGGCCGGGTATTGGATGCATTACAAGCAGCCAGCCCCAACCGGTTTAAGGGAATCCGTCACAACGTAACTTGGAGCCCCGACCCCGAGTTGGACAACCGCGAGTCCGAAGGTATACTAGCCAACGCTCAATTTCGGCAAGGGGCCAAGGTCTTGGAACAAAGGGGAATGTGCCTGGACATCATGATGTCATTTCCTCAGATGCCGGAGCTGGCGGATTTTGCCAAAGAAGTTCCGGACCTGCCAATAATTCTTAACCACATCGGCGGACTGAGCCGGGTGGGCATCTATGCGGACAGGGGCGAAGAGGTCGTGACGGAGTGGCGAAATGGTATTGCCAAGTTGGCGGAGTGTCCCAACATCACGGTTAAACTAGGCGGCTTGGGCATGCCCCGCATGGGATTCGATTGGCACACCAGGACGAACCCCATCGGCTCGAAGGAATTGGCCGAATCGATGTCGCCTTGGATGAACTACTGCATCGAGCAGTTCGGGCCCAATCGGTCTATGTTCGAAAGCAACTTCCCGCCGGA
>DCAE01000153.1:0-11499 GCA_002311385.1 Dehalococcoidia bacterium UBA1141
ACTTATAGCTTACCGGCTGGCCCAGTTGGTTCTGCACCGACGGGTTGGAAATGAGCCAGTACCGGCCTGACATGGGATCAACCGTGCGCTGGGCTTCAAGCTCGGTTGCCAAGAGAGTCTGTTCCGCATAAAAGGCATTCCCTTGGGGATTCCCTGGCCCCTTTGGATCGGCCTTTGTATTGACTTCATATACGGAGTTATTTAGCCCGTCGACGGACATGTCCAGGCGAATGCTGAAGAAATGCTGATGAATGTGGGCGGCCAACTGCGGAGCTATCAAGGTGCCGTATTTGGGAAACTCTTGTGAATCCACGGCCGCGTTGTTCACGATGCCGGTCAACTTTACTTGGAACTCGATATGTCCGTCTTGGTAGAAGTACCAGAAAAAGCCGTATTCATAGTTACCCACTGTGGATATAAATGACACAACCAGACGCCGCGAGCGCCTTACCTCAGCCTTTCCGGTGCGCCAATCCACGTGTTTCCACAAGATGCCGAAATCTTCTTCGTGCAGACAGACTGCATTCTGAATTTGCACAGCCTCGCCCCGGCTGTCGTTCAGGGCAGCGTCGAAGTAGTAGATCTGACCAAGGCAATCGCACCCCAATGTCAAAGAGTTGGCTAAATTGCCAATGCCATATTCACCGACGTCGAACGCATTCTTACGAATATTACGTGGACTGGGATCACCGTAAGGCACCACCATATCGCCCAGGGAGGCACGATAGATTATTGGACGCTTCCTCCCTTGGTCTTCATAACTGATGGTGTATAGAACTAGACCCTCTCGAGGAGTGAAGCCAACCCGAAAGTTCCACTTTTGCCAGGACACTTCGTTTCCTGCGACGTTGAAACTGGGCCCTTCGGGCTGAACAATTTCTAGCGGCTTCAGGTCGGTCCGAAAATTATCCATAAATTCGGCGGCGTAGTTGCCGTCATTCGGCGGCAATGCAACAACGCCATGATCCTCTACCCTGATGACCTCCATTTTGTTGAGATCGACCACTGGGATGACTCCTTCGATGGGCCGGGCATAGCCGTTGTCAGTAGGGCCGGCACGAAGCCAGCATCGGGCGAAGGACAGACGTACTCCTTTCTCTTCTTCAACTCCAAAGTTGCCGGCTGACCAAGGATCGACCATAACCAAATCTAAATCGGTGATGCCGCGTTTCACTAATGCAGCTCTGAACTCGTGGCTCTCCTTGACGGCAATCTCGCACTCGTAGAACTCGTCGAGGGTTATCCTGGGCTGCACACCGGGAATATGGGTCCAAGACTTTACGGTTCGTTCATTTAAGGAGACCGTGGCCTCGTACGTAGCGCCGGTATCGTTGTCGAACAGAATAATGAACGCCTCACGGTTTATCGCGTCCCCATCCTTGAAGTCGAGGACGAGGTCTTTTGAGGGTTCGTTCAAGACGATGGACTCGAAGCGGACCCTTTGGCTGAGATTGCGCTGATCCCGGAGAATAGCTACCGCACCTTCAATCTCGGCTGCAGCCAAGGGATCAAGGGGATGGTTCCGGGTGGTGGGGCGATTTTGAACTTGCGTGAGATCCATATTGGCCATAATTTAAACTTCCCTCCGTCAGAAACGGGTAATGAGTAGTCCTAGCTATCGCAGGTGGGTCAAATATATCACCGATCCTGCACGGGCATCGTATCGATCACAATATTTACAACGCAATTGATGAAGGGATTGAGATCTGGATCTTCGGTGTTGCGCAACAATTGGCGCTCCCGCAACCCTTTGGTGTCATTTGCTACCTGTTCACATTTCCTTAGAATTTGCCTGTTACCATAGCGGTTTAAATGTTATTAGGAAAAATCAGTGTGAATAAGCTGGTAATCGCTGTGGTGTTTGTCGTTGGGATGGCTATAGGCTGTTCCCAAACAGAGGGCGCGACGCCGCTGCCCAGCCAAGTGACGCCTACGGTCGAAGCAACTGTGGCAATCCTTGGGCCAACGCCATTGCAAGTATCGACAATCCCAGATCCACCAGTCGTATCAACCATCTCTAGCCCACCAGCAACTAAGGACTCGAATCCACTAAACTCATCTACAGAGCCTCGACAACGCCCCGCTACAGGTCGTAGATTTGTTCCTCTAGATGACCCGCTTTTTCTGGCCATCGATCAGTCCGAATTCGCTGATGACGAGCTGGTCTTAGGAGTTGAATGGGCGGGTGAAGCACGTGCTTACCCAGTACGCATGCTACGTTACCACCACATTATCAACGACTCGGTAGACGGCTCGCCATTCCTCATCACATATTGAATTAAGTGTAGTTCGGGGGTCGGTTTCTTCCCCGTGCTTGACGGAAAGCGCCTCACCTTTGAGACCTTTGGACTGCTAGATGACGTGTTTAGGATGAAAGACAGGGAGACTGGGACAATCTGGACTCACTTAGACGGCAAAGCGATAGCTGGTCCATTGGAAGGGCAACGCCTAACAATGATTCCCTTACCTCAGACCACGTGGGGCGAATGGAAAACCGCATACGACGACACTCTAATACTCTCATCGGAAACTCCGTTCAGTGACCGCTATGTCCGTCCAGTCCAAATAGGCGTTTTCAATCCGCGTGAAGCAAATTATGGCGATGACCGGCTGCCCTCTAACATTCTTGTGGTGGGTGTCGAGATTGACGGTGTCTTTAAAGGCTATCCGCTATTCGATTTAGCGTTGGCCGGAGGGGTCGTTAACGACGCTGTAGGCGGCATGCCAATAGTAGTTGTCTACGATCAGATCGCTAGGACTGGTCTGGCTTACCTGCGTCAACACGACGGCCAAATTTTAGAGTTCTACAACGCAAGCGACGACGGCTACGAGATTAGAGACCGTGAGACTGGTTCATTGTGGGATATTCATGGACGTAAGAAAGCAGGGAGCGATGAGGAAGTGAGGCTCGAATTCGTGCCATCGTTCATAACAGAGTGGTACGGCTGGTCAGCCTATCACCCGGAATCTCAACTTTATTTGGCGGAGTAAGTTTACGACCCCAGTCCGTCCCTTAGCGAGGTGCGCATCAAAGGTGTTACCAAAGGCAACGTAGCTGCTCACTGCGCAGTTAACCCTCCATCAAATAACCAACTCACTCTTGGTCATGAAAGAGGATTCGTCAGAGGTTAGGACCAACACACCGTAAGCGATGTCGTCGGGTTGTCCGAATCGACTTAGGTACTTGTCAAGCTGCCAAGGAGGCTAAAGCACCAGGCCGGGTCCACCTTCGCAACTCGCCCGGCGAGCGGATGGGGGCCAAGCATTGCTTCCCAACGCACAGATATATGGCTGGGGAGTCAGTGGTTGGAAACCCCAGACTTTTTACCTTATCAGAATCATTCGTCGGGTCTAGAATCTGCACCACCCAGCGTAGTGTTTTGGCTCTCAAAGAGGCCCTCACTAGTGCTTGGGTGGCACTCCGGGAAGTATCGCCCAGGACCACCAGGTGAACCTGTCCTGAGTCCATCGTGTCCTTAGCCCTGGCCCAGGCCGAAGCGGCTGGGGAAAAAAGCCGCTCTTCATCTTCCTCCA
Source organism: Dehalococcoidia bacterium UBA1141 (assembly GCA_002311385.1). Taxonomy (GTDB): domain Bacteria; phylum Chloroflexota; class Dehalococcoidia; order Lucifugimonadales; family UBA3495; genus UBA1141. Next base: position 3,535 of record DCAE01000153.1, read on the forward strand.
CCTTCCGGAGGTTCGGTGGCCCTAGGTAGCTGATGCCAGGCACAACCCCGGTGAATGCATTGAGGGTTGCGTTAGCTACATCCAAGTATGCGTCGTCCAAAGTAATGGTGGCGAGTGTGACCAACGCCTCGGCCACGAGTGCGTTTTCCAGCACGGGCTTAACTCCGACTAACGGAGGTCCGCCCGATACAATCTTGGATGTCACATCGAAAAACCCACAGTCTGGGGCACTGAAAAGTTGGTTTATCGAGTTCAGAACCGCCTTCGCCCGCTCAAGATGATCGTGGTTGCCTGTCGTCTGGTAGCAATTCAGGAAGGCGCTCAAGGCATGTACGTGGTCCGACAAGAATCGTGGCCGCCCGGCCGGTTCTTTAACGACGTGGGAGAGTCCTCGGTCGCCGTCAAATTCTGCCCACAGAGTATCGAGTACCAGCAAAGCTTGCTTCAAGAAAGATTCATCGCGAAAGACGCCGTAGGCGTGTATCAAGGCAGTCGCAACCGAAGCATTCCAGCCTGTATATATGGTCGTGTCGACGAAAGGCTTAGCTTCAGTATCCCGATCCTTCCAAGGTAGCCGGTAGTACTCTTCTCGGGCGTCCTGGCTGGCCCAGAACATACCGCTAGACTGGTCGCGCAGGTTGGTGACGAGGTAGTCAAAAGTTCCCAAAGCAGCATTCTTATAGGAAGTTTTGCCGGTGACCTGGAAAGCCAGCATGAGGGTGGACGCCAGCCGAGCGTTGGTGTAGAGCATCTTCTCATAGTGAGGAACTCTCCAATCGCGGGACACTGAGTACCTAAAGAAACCACCGTCTCGGCGATCAAAAAGCCCATCTACAATGTGGTCAAGGGTCCGAGAGACCATCTCCCGGATGTTACTTTCTCCGTGCTGCTGGTACAGGGACAGCAAGAACTCTACACTTTCCCACGGCGGCTGTTTAGGCTCATCCCCGAAGCCTCCGAACTTCGTGTCGTAGAGTTCCTCAAGTCGCTGCCTCACCAGACCGGATCTTTCATTCTCTGACAATGAATTACCAGCGAAATCAGAATAGCTGTTATCCGACCAGCTTCCATCCGAATATGAATGGCGAATACTCTCCAAGAGCCCGACCATCTCCTCGGGTTCCGTATACAACCTTCCTGCTATTAGTTGTCCGTCCGCATTTAGAAAGGCTACTGAAGGGAATCCGCCCTGGTTATACCGGGCTGACAGGTCAGGTCGTTGGTCCACATCTACTCGAACCGGAATGAACCATTCGTTGACCATCTCGATGACACGGAGATCCGAGTAAGAGGTCTGGTCCATCACGTGGCACCAGTGGCACCAGGTTGCGGTGAGGGCCAGGAGCACGGGCTTGCCCTCGGAGCGCGCCGCCCCAAAGGCTTGTTCGTCCCAATCTCGCCAGGGTATAGCGCTCGTGTTAGTTATTGGCAGTTTCGTTGCGCCTCCAGGGGACTCACTGACGGTACTCATCGCCACAATCTCCGATGATTTGATAGAGGTCTTGCGACCGGCTTTATTGAGCTGTCCAACCGCCGTCTATTACCAATTCGCTACCAGTGACGAAGGACGATTCATCCGACGCAAGGTAGAGCGCACCATAAGCAATGTCAGCAGGTTGCCCCAGTCTTGAGATTGGGTTCGCCGCCAGTCTAAATTCCCTGAAGCTGGGGTCATTGACCACGTCTTGGGTCATGGGGGTTACGATCACGCCTGGGTGGATGGAGTTTGCCCTGATGCCATCCTTGGCATACTGAATCGCGGTGGATTTGGTCAGCAACCGGACTGCGCCTTTAGATGCGTTGTAGGCTGATGAGTAGGGATTGCCTACCAAGCCCGCAACAGAAGATATGTTGACTATCGAGCCTCCCCCGGCCTTCCTCATCTCAGGGATGGAGTGCTTAGTGCCCAAGAAAACACCTTTAGCGTTGATGTCCATGACTTGGTCCCACTCTTCGCTGGTGGTGTCCTCCACTCGGTTCCCCCGAAAGATTCCCGCGTTGTTTACTAGAATATCTAACTTGCCGAACCGGGCAACTGCTGTAGCGACAGCCATTTGCCATTCAGCCTCGCTGGTGACATCTAGCTTAACGAACAGGCATTCACCGCCGGTTTCATTGATTTCAGCTTCGGTCTGGCGACCTTCCTCTTCAAGCACGTCGCCGATAACCACCATAGCCCCTTCACGAGCGAACATCTTCGCCTCAGTGGCACCCATACCTCTAGCGCCACCGCTGATTAGTGCTACTTTGCCTTCCAAACGCATTTTATTTCTCCAGTTTACCTACGAGTCAAGAGCTAATTATCGTATTAATTGGCGCTTGCCAGCCGGGTGCCTATCTCGTCCTGACTTAGAGCTTGCTTACGTTTATCGATATCAAGTCCATACAAACGGGCTACATTTTCGCCGAGAATCTTGCGCTTGATAGCCGGAGTGAGGTCCACCTAGTACTCTTCTTTGATGTCGTCGGGCAACTCAATGGCCATGAACTTCTCGATAATCCATCTGGGACTCCATATGGCATAATCGCTGCCAAAAAGAATACGATCCTCTCCCAGCCAGAACAAGAGGTTGGCGATAATATCGGCGAAGTATTTGGGTCGCGAATGTACAAACGCATTGGCAACCGAAGTTCCCGCATAAACATTGTGCTCCTGCGTGGCAATCCAGCAGAAGTCGTCCAGTCTGGGTAGCCCCACGTGCTCAACGATGAAATTGAGATTTGGAAAATCGGTGGCGGCGTAATCCACGTCGTTAACATCAAATGCGTCTCGACTTAATGGATAGATCGTAGGGCCTTTATGAAAATGAAGTCAAGGATGTTGCTGAGTATCAGGGTAGGGGATTGCGACCTTGGCTTTACCGAGAAATCCTCATCAACGCTCTTAAGTTTAAGCGGGACGAACTGGACATATTGGACCTCAAAATTGCTAATCGGGCGATGGCTGAGTTCCGCTACGCCGCGAAAGTGTTCAAGCCATACCGCAAATTCCGGAAAGTGTCCATATTCGGGTCTGCACGGGTCCCGGAGGACGCGCCTTACTACCAACTAGCTGAAGAGTTCAGCCGTTTCCTGGCCGGGCAAGATTTCATGGTGATTACTGGTGCAGCACAGGGAATCATGAAGGCCGGTATCGAAGGTGTTGGAACCGAAAACAGTTTTGGGGTGAACATTCTTCTGCCTTTTGAAAGCACCTCCACCATTCTTGAAAACGACCCTAAACTGATCAATTTCCGATACTTCTTTTCCAAAGAAGACCTTTCTTTCTACAAGATAGTTCATTCATCCGAAGAGGCCGCCGCTTGGATAAAATCCTATTACTCGACTTACCATTCCTCCCGCCAAGTTGGGGAAAAACTGGTTATTAGACTGGAACAGGAATTGTCGGATGAAGGTGTTACCGCATTAAATGAGTCGTTCTCGGACCTGGTCGTATCCGGAGAGATCGTCAAGACAACTGCTTTGCCCCAGGAGAAGGATGAACCGGAACTCTTGTCCAAGCCGAGAATCTCTTTTCGCACCGATAATCATAGTGCTGGACGGCTCAACCAAATGATCCTAGCAATCAACGGCATGGAACACGAAACTTAGGCACGATGGTCTGCATCCATTTAACTCTGGGCAGAGGGAGTGCAGAAGGGCCAAATCCTCAACTAATTAATCGAGATTATTACGAATTAATTATGAAGAGGACAATCTTCCTCTCATCAATGGCTGTTTAACGCTAGCCAAATTTTTGCTAACAGATTTGCTAACGTACTCAGAGGTATCAGGCGTCACCATGTGAGACGACAGATAGGGTATTACCTGTCATGTGCTTAGATCATCTGTACTCAAACGTACCTGACGGAACGGGACAAGACAATCACCATCAGACTCCAAAACCAGTGGTCGGGGGTTCGAATCCTCCCGCTCCTGCCAAAAATAGGCACGAAAAAGACCCTCGGTGCAAGCCGAGGGTCTTTTTGTTTTGCGTTTTTGCTGGCATTTAGATCGAGCCGGTCAAAGTCACTCCGATTGGCAGTCACGGAACTGCCGATTTATATTGCGGATATTGTACTCGGCCACTGCCTCTAGCGAAACTTCATTTGCCCCTTCATTTGTGCCTGTCATGGGGTATAATAGCCCCCGAAACTGTGATTCGCCTATGAATCCCCACTCGAAAGGAAAGTAAACATGCAAGAACAACATGGACGCAGGCTCGACGGCAAGGTAGCCATCGTCACCGGGGCAGGGGCCACCGGTAGCGGGGATTTTGTTGGCATTGGCCAGGCCACTTCTATCCTGTTCGCCAGGCAGGGCGCCAAGGTGTTGCTGTCGGACCGGGATCAACACAACGCCGAGGTCACTTTGGCGACCATCAAGGAGGAAGGTGGTGAAGCTTCCGTGTTCGTTGGGGACGTCACCAGCAACAGCGACTGTGAGGCCATGGCCAAAGCTGCGGTTGAACGCTACGGCAGACTGGACGTTTTGATAAATAACGTGGGTATCACCGGCCCCGGCTCGGTGACCGACGTGGCCGAGGATTTTTGGGACACGGTTTTGGACGTGAATCTAAAGAGCGTCATGCTGACCAGCAAACATTGCATCCCTCTGATGATTGAAACCGGCGGTGGCTCCATCGTCAATCTCTCCTCCATCGTGGGCCTGCGGGCCGGGAGCGGGAAACCTAGCCATGCGTATGCGGCGTCCAAAGGCGGGATAATAGGCTTGAGCAACTCCATGGCCGTTCACTACGGTCGGGATAATGTGCGGGTCAACTGCATCGCCCCGGGACACGTCCGCAGCCCCATGGTGGCCCGACAGTCTACGGAGGAGATGCTTGAGCTTCGGCGTAAGGCTGGGCCATTGGGCACTGAGGGCACTTCCTGGGACGTGGCGTTTGCTGCCCTGTTCTTGGCTTCGGATGAAGCCCGTTGGGTCAGCGGCGTGACCCTTCCGGTGGACGCCGGTCTCTTGGCGGCTACGCCATTGGCTATGTATCCTTACCTGCAAGAGAAGGATTGACCAGCATTCCGCTTACCTACTTGGTCAAATAGAAAATCTTTATGAGGGCCTATTGGCCCTCTTTTCTTTGAGCTTACGAAGTCACGCGGACGCAGTTTGCCTCAAACTATTCTAGGATGACGGAAAAAGTAACCCAAATGGCCAATAAATCATTATCATGATGCTATCGCTATCGTAGTATTATGAATCCTTCTATTCTCTCGTTTAAGAGCGAACTTAAGGGAGGAACCTTCTAATGTCTATGGATTATGGCGCAGAAGCCATCAAACGCCACCGGGCGAGTCGAGGCAAGGTTAGCATCGCTTCCAAGATGGTGGTTGAGACGCTGGACGACCTATCAATCGCCTACACTCCCGGGGTGGCATCGGTGTGTATGGCCATCGCCGATGATAAATCCGAATCGTTCCAACTCACTAACCGGGCAAATGCCGTGGCGGTGGTCACTGATGGCTCGGCCGTGTTGGGCTTGGGCAACATTGGTCCCGAAGCAGCAATGCCGGTGATGGAAGGTAAGTCAATCCTGTTCAAGGCCCTTGCCGACATCGACGCTTTCCCCATCTGTCTGGACACCCAAGACAACGATGCCATAATTCAGACGGTGCGCTACTTGGCGCCCAGTTTCGGCGGAATCAATCTGGAAGACATAGCAGCGCCCCGCTGTTTCGAAATTGAAGACGCCCTACAAGATTTGGGCATACCCGTCTTCCACGACGACCAGCACGGGACAGCCATAGCAGTGCTGGCAGGGGTGATAAACGCTCTGCTAGTTACTGGCCGCAGGATTGAAGACACCAAATTCGTGTTCGCCGGGGCAGGGGCCGGAGGCATCGGATCCACAAAGCTGCTTCTGGACCACGGTGCCACCAACGTGACCTTGGTGGACAGCACCGGCATCATCTCCCGGAACCGTTCCGACCTGACGGCGGTGAAATCAGCCATGCTGGATACTACCAACCCGGACAACACCCACGGCGGCTTGGCCGATGCTCTGCGCGGGGCCGACGTATTTATAGGCCTTTCCGCAGCCGACGCTGTTAGTCCGGAGATGGTTTCCTCAATGGCCAAAGACTCCATCGTATTCGCTATGGCAAATCCTATACCGGAGATTTGGCCCGACGTGGCGCGGGCCGCTGGCGCTGCGGTGGTGGGTACCGGTCGTAGCGACTTCCCTAACCAGATTAACAACAGCCTGGTCTTCCCCGGCGTTTTCCGGGGAGCGCTGGATAGCCGTGCCACAAGAGTGACCACCCGCATGAAACTGGCCGCCGCAACGGCTTTAGCTGGCTTGGTCCCCGAGCCCACGCCGGAGAATGTCATCCCTTGGTCCTTGGACCGGGAGGTGGCCAAGGTTGTTTCTGAGGCAGTGTCTGGGTCGGTCTAGCTCGGTTCCCGCCAAAATTCAGCTACACGAAAGCCCCTCGGTGAAAGCCGGGGGCTTTTTGTATTCACTTTAATGTTCGAACAGGGGCCGAACAGTGACCGAATTCTGGCTGTACGGTAGTCCAAACGTTCCCCAATCAAACGCTTAGACCGCTGGCAGGTTACCCAACGTGTGTATAATCTAGCCCAATTCGCTGATTCACATCTGGAAATATTAATGGAGAAATCCAATGCTAATCGTCGACGCTCAGGTTCACCTTTGGGGCAGTGGCTCGCCCACCGGCGCCCACCGTAAAATCGACTCTTTTTCGGCTGACGACTTGTTGAAGGAGATGGACGAGGGAGGCGTGGACGCTGCCGTTATTCACCCGCCTAGTTGGGATCCCGGCTCCGGCGACATCGCCTTGGAGGCAGCAAAGCAACACCCTAGACGTTTGGCCATTCTGGGCAAGTTCCCCTTAGACGATCCAAAGAGCAAATCCCTGGTAGACGGTTGGAACAAACAACCAGGAATGCTTGGATTCAGGTTCACGTTCTTGCAGCCGGGCCAAGAAACCTGGCCCACGGACGGCACCATGGACTGGGTCTGGCCAGCAGCGGCCCAAGCTGGTCTCCCCATCGCACTGATGGCCAGCAAGTTCCTGCCGTTGGTGGGTCAGGTGGCCGAGAAACATCCGGACCTCAAGTTGATTGTGGACCATATGGGCAGGTTCGGCACCGCTACCGATGCCCCGGCTTGGGAGAACCTTCCCGAGTTATTGGCCTTAGCCAAGTATCCCAACATTGCGGTAAAGGCCACCGGTGCGCCCAGCTACTCCAGCGCGCCCTATCCATTCAAGAATATCCACGACTACATCCACCAGATTTACGACACCTTCGGTCCAAGCCGGATGTTCTGGGGCACGGACATCACCCGGATGCCCTGCCCATGGAAGCAATGCGTAACCATGTTCACTGAGGAGTTGCCCTGGCTGACGGAAAAGGACAAGGAACTGATTATGGGCCGGGCGCTTTGCGATTGGATCGGCTGGGACCTGCCAGGGTAGGCTGGCACAGAATAGCTATTTATTCTGCGAAGGCAAACCTGGGGTCCGCGGCCCGCACGGTCGCTTCCGGAAGGCCCAATTCCTTTCGGACAATGTTCGTCCCTTGCACCAAGGCGACGCATTTGTGAAACGCTATCCTGCGGGAAATTCCTTCACGGCCAAAGCCGCAGTCGCTGGAGATTATTAGTCTTTCCGGCGACACGTACTCCAATGCCCTGCGAATCAGATCAGCGACGCTGGCCGGCGACTCCACCACGGTGTTTGTATGGTTCACCACGCCGATGGCCAACTTTTTGGTGGTCTCCTGGCGGGCGAACAGCGGCAAATCCCTACCCATGGTACTGGCGCACTCAAAGGTTACGACATCGGCGTCCACTTCCAGTAGATAGGCCATGGACCGCTGGTAAGAAGGGTCATCCACCAGTCTTTGCTGGGCCGGGTTTCCCCAGCAAGTGTGAAGCCATATCTCGGCATTCACCCCTCGTATTTCCCGGTTGAAGGCCTCGGTGAAGAAGGCGTAGTCCTCGTCCTT
>DCAE01000153.1:11622-15581 GCA_002311385.1 Dehalococcoidia bacterium UBA1141
AACTCCTGGTTCATGATGTCGCAAAGGTCCAGAAGCAGCTCTTTTTCCGTGGGGTAAAACTCGTTCCAAACCATGCGGGTCAACGACTGGGAGCTGATGGTCCCAAACTTGATTGGTTTGGCGGACATTTTTTGGGCTGTTTTCCATAAGGCGGCATACTCCAAAGGCCCGGCGCTCAGTTTTTCGGCGACAACCGGGGGTTGGTAAGCCTCTTGCACCTCGTAGAGAATATGCCCAGGCCGTATTCCGAAATCGCCGGACCATCCCGGAGATAGGTCTCGGCTGCCCTGAATTCCCCCAAGCCGCTCTAACACGTAGAAGAACCAAGACTTTCCGCCCACCTCCAAGTCGAACCGGGAATCGCCATCCGTCAAGATGTCCAATCCCGCCATCTCTTGGTCGCTAATAGTAGCCGCCACAGCATCCAGGTATTGCTCCCGAAATAACGTGTTCCCCATGGCAGTCTTGAAAGATCGCCCGTTCAGCCCTTGGGTGTACCAGTTGGGCTTGGGATAGGACCCGGTCATAGTGGTCGGCAGAACCATACCTTCAGTCACTTTAATCATCTTCGCACCTGTTGTGATTGCTTGCTGATTCCAGGCATTTCCTCAGAATGACAGTTTTAGGCCAGGCCCTGCGTAGGTGATTTAGGGCCAGGGTCGAATAGGCGCATATTATAGTCGCTGATGGTTTGAAAACCCAATTCGAGATAGGGGTTTGTAAAAGGTTGGGTGGGAGATTATATTGATTCACCAATAACCGTCCAATTGGGGCTAGTTTCTAGCAACTTAAGGAGGCCCAACATGAGTCCTCAGAAACCCATGGCCCATCTGGTTGGCAGCGTGCCTCTCCCCGACACGGAAACTGTGTTCCGGACTGTAGCCGGCCAGCTCGGCAATCGCCTGAAAAGGATTCCCGATGGCGAGACCGGTGACCGGTGGCGGTGGATATTCTGGCAAAGAGAAATGCTGGTGAATCACCCGGCCATGGAAGACGACACAGACACCAAGACATTCAAAGTCGTTCAGTGGGACGGGCAAATAATACGTGACTTGCCGTTCCTGCGGTTCAAACCTGGAGTGGACCCGTCTCAGGTTAAATTTGAAGCAGCATACGCTGGCCCTGCCGTCGAGTCTTTTGGGACGTATCAGCGACTTCAACGGGAGGGGATAATCGGCCCTGATACCCTCTTTCAGGTTAGCCTACCCACTCCTATGGCGACGGCGTTCATGTATATCAGCCCCAGCGCACGGGAAGCCTATCTGCCGGTCTACGAAGCGGCTTTGGCAGATGCGCTCAGGGAAATCTTGGACTCGATTCCCCACGACCGTCTTTCGATACAGTGGGACGTTTGCCAGGAGGTTTTGGTCTTTGAAGATTATTTCCTGGCGAGGCCGGAGGACTATAAAGAGCAGATATTCTCCGAGTTGGCACGAATGGGCCAGTTGGTGCCCGAAACCGTGGATATGGGCTATCACCTGTGTTACGGCAGCCCCCGGGATGAGCATCTGGTTCAGCCCAAGGATATGGGGATATTGGTTGAGATTTCCAACGGTCTGATTGCCGGATTGAACAGACGCTTGGACTTTCTTCACCTGCCGGTGCCCAAAGACAGGACCGACGCCGCATATTTTCAGCCGTTGGAAGGACTGAAAATCACTTCCGACACTCAAATTTATCTGGGGTTGATTCATTTTGACGACCGGTCAGGTGACGCCCAGCGCATAGCAACGGCCAAGCAGTTTATACCAACATTCGGGGTGGCCACGGAGTGTGGATGGGGACGCACCGAACCCACTAGGGTTGAAAGCCTGCTGGAGAGCCACGCTGCGGCGGTTCAGTCTTTAAGAGGATAGCAAGCTCTCAAGCGGCCGTCGTCCTGCCATAGAGGTCTGACCGGAAGATATTATACACGACACCAGAGATTCTTCACGTTGTTCAGAATGACAGGGTTGGTGCTCAGCCAGAACCGCTCACGAGGGACCAGAACCGTTGGTGAGGGACCAGAACCGATCGCGAGTGATCAGAAACCGTTGGTGAGGGACCAGAACGGTTCGTGGGGGACCAAAACCGTTCGTGGTGAGCGAGCTTTAGAACGGTTCGTGGTGAGCTTGTCGAACCATCGCCATTTTTGAGTATGTTAGGTATTTCAACCATGTAGCCGCGAACGTCAATCGGTACCTGAGCAACTCGCAAGAATCACCTAAGCATACCCAATGATGGATGTCCCTCATCACTCCCTCCCTAAGCAGCCTTTGCGGGCCGGGGATTCGTTGGAGGATAGTCTATACTGGGCGGCTCAATTTTTAAACTATTCTCAGATTCAATCACTACCTGGGAATTACTATCCCACTCTAGAGCGGATTTGAGCATCTCCGCCAATATTGCAATCAGAGGCCCTTCCTCCTGAGTAATGTTTGCTTGGCCGACCATGTTACTTTGACCCGCCGGCCATGTACCCAGAATCAATTAATCTCTTTAACGTGGCAAATCCGACTCCGAGCTCTCTAGCGGACCGTCGTTTTGATATAGAGCCGTCGTTAAGGCGCTCCAGAATATCTCCATAACGCCGACTGAACCCTTTCCTGTCCACAACCCTTGGTCGGCCTATTTTGATCCCCTGACGGCGCGCTCTGTCCATTGGTTCGCTATACGCCGATTCGGTACACCCGGGCAGCTGTGTCATGGAACATTTCAGCACGCTCCGACGCCGAATAGCCTTGGGACACGAGCTTGAACGCGTTGTACATAACGTTGTAGGAGAATGACACCTTGTCCACTGGAAAGTTGCTCTCGAACATGCACCGATTGGAACCTAGCTTTTCAATGGAGTAATTGATATATGGAGCGATCGACTGGGCCATCTCCTCCGAACCTACAGGCTTGGTCCTGGCATGCCAGTCAAAGCCAATGCGTGGCATGCCGACCCCGCCCAATTTCATGATGATGTTGGGGCGTTCCGCCACCGCGTCGATGCCGCTCCGCCAGGATGCCATAACTTCATCATCGCCATTGCCGTAGGGGCCGACCCGCATCAGGCCCCCTAGATGATTCAACACTATGGTTAAGTCGGGAATGGCTTTGGCGAATTCCGCCAATTCCGGCATCTGGGGAAAGTACATCGAAGTCTCCAGGCACAGACCCATTCCCGACAGCGCCTGCGCGCCCGACCGATATCCCTGGTTCGCCAAACAACCCTGGATCTCCCGGTCTTCCACCTCCGGATGAGGGTCCCAACCGACCGAATGGCGAATCCCTCGGAACCGGTTAGGACTGGCTGCCTGTAGTGCTTCCAACACTGGTTTAACTCGTTCGCCCAGCTTGAGGTCGGCGCGGCCTATGATGCCTGCCGCCACTCGGCCGGGACCGTATTGTCCGGTGGCGCTGGCCTCCGCCATGACATCGACGAATTCCACCTCCCCCACGGACCGCATCTCCTCCGGACCGTCGGTACGGTAGCTAGACCTTGCCTCAATGAAAACCGTGGAACGCACATTGTGACCGCTGTTGATATCGCCAACCAAATCCTGCAGGAGATAGCGCTGATAGGCGGCCGGTTCTGGCCGGTATTCCCAAAAATGGTGATGGGGGTCGCAGATAGGAATCTCGGGCTCTAAGGTGGGTTCGATTGTCAGTGCTAGCCAGTCATTTCCTTGCAAAGCCATAGTCACGCCTCCAACCCGCTATTTTGCGGCCCAATATACCACACTTCCGTGAAAATTCTGCGCCAATATGGCTAAATGTGATATTGCCCTGAATTCCGGCTGATAACTTCGTAGTGTGTGATGTGGGGCATGGGTCGTACCTGATGCCTGCGAAATCGCGACCGAGCAATCTGAACAAGTTAACGCTCTATTCCGCAGTAATTCGTCACCAACAGACCGAAAATAGAGAGTGTCGCCATTCGCAAATCTGTGCGACAATCCGATGGCCCCTTTCAGTATTAGCCGACGCCCTGT
>DCAE01000006.1:0-8867 GCA_002311385.1 Dehalococcoidia bacterium UBA1141
TTTAGCTATGAACCTTTAGCTATGTGCCTTTGATTATGAAGTCGGCGATGCGCTCGCCAATCATCATGGTTGTGACATTGGTGTTGGCCCGGATGCAGTTGGGCATGATGGAAGCGTCGGCGATACGCAAGCCTTCGACGCCTTTGACCCGCCCGAATTGGTCCACAACGGCCATGGGGTCTGAGTCCGGGCCCATCTTGCAGGTACAGGAGATGTGCTGTCCGGTGGTGGCTTCCCGTTTAATGAACACGTTCAGAGTGTCGTCGGATGCTAATTCGGCATCGGTGGGCTCCACCCGCTCCTCGATGATATTGGAGAAGCCAGCGTGCTCACCCAACTTCACGCAAGTCCGCACCACTTCTCGGACACGCTTGAGGTCGAAACCGTCTGGGTCTTCGAAGTAGTGGTATTCCAAGATTGGCTGGTCATTGGGGTCCGTCGAAGCTAGCCGAAGCTCCCCGGAACTGGTTTCCAGGTCTAGGATGCCCAGCATACGGATTCCCAAGGGCTCCATGCGGTCGCCGCCACGGTCGACTCTCTCCGTGGCGAAGGACTGCATCAGGACCTGCATGTCGTTCCTCAGCTCCGAACCCTCGGCGGTGAATCGGAGGGCCATCTGCATCCTGGCCGCTAAGCCATCAAGAAGGTGATCCGGCTTGGTCTTCCAAGTGATGTAGATGATTGGATGGTCTCGCAGGTTTTGGCCCACGCCGGGGGAGTCGTGAATCAATGGGATGCCTAATCTGCCCAGTTGTTCGGCGGGACCGACACCCGAGAGCATCAAAATCTGAGGAGACCCAATCGCGCCGGAACTGATTATGATTTCGTCTGCCTCGGCAGTGAATGTCTCTCCGCCGCTCTCGACAATGACGCCGGTGGCGCGATTGCCCTCGAACACAACGCGCTGGACTGTCGCATTGGGACGTATGGTCAGGTTCAACCGGTGCCGAGCCAGGTTAAGGTAGCCCAAGGCCGTGCTCCACCGGATGCCATTGGGGTTGTTTACCGGGCAAGGACCCACTCCAGAGGCGTCCGGGGCGTTGTGGTCAGGGCTGTCGGCAAATCCCATGTCGCGGCAAGCTTGATAAAAAGCATTCTGGTCGGGCAGCATCTCTTCTTGCTTGAAGCGGCGAACGACGATGGGACCGTCGTTATTATGAAAGTCCCCGCCGCCGAAATCGGTGTCGTTCTCGATAGTCCTTAGGTATTGAAGGCAGTTTTGGAAGCCCCACTGGTCGTTGCCCATAGCGGCCCAAGAATCGTAGTCTTCCGGTACTCCCCGCAGGAATACCTGGCCGTTGATGGCGCTGGAACCCCCGGTCACCTTGCCCCTGGGCACCATCATGGGTGGGGATGTTTCAGTGGCTTTGCCCATGAACTGCCAGTTGTGGTCGCTGGTCATGATGTCAGTTCCGGTGGCGAAGCCGTATTTCACTTCGTCGGGCAGATGCTCGAAGTCGGGATAGTCCGGGCCTGCCTCAATCAGAAGAACCGATTTATCGGGGTTCTCGCTGAGTCTGGTGGCCACGATGGAGCCAGCCGAGCCAGCTCCCAGAACAATATAGTCGTACTTCACCTTGGTCGTCCTCCCTTTGGTCTGTTTATCGAGTGGGGCGTGAAACTGGACTGGATAATATACGCGCTGGAATTGCCCGTCAATATGTCGTAGTATCTAGCCTCAATCGAGCGTTGAAATGTAGGGCGGTTGTGGCAATGGTTGGCTAGGCGGCCGATGACGAAGGAAAATCCCCCTCGGTCCCCCTTTACAAAAGGGGGAGGACGCCGTTTTTTCAAACACAGCATCCGACAAATCGCCAACGCCAACTTTGGAACAAGTCCCCCTTTCGTAAAGGGGGATTTAGGGGGATTTCCTTCGTAATCTAGTTTCACCTAGAACCTGTAAATATCCCAGAAACACCAGAAAGTTAACTCGACAGGAGAAGTAAGTTGGCGGGACGAGAAAATCAGGTGGATACCATAATCATCAATGCCAACGTGATCACCATTGATCCGGCCAATCCCAGGGCCCAAGCCTTGGCCATGAGCGACGGCAAATTCGTGGCCGTTGGAAGCACTGAAGATATATCCTTCTTGTCCAGCCCCAACACTAAAATCCTGGATCTTTCCGGAAAAACGGTGCTGCCGGGGTTCATCGATGCTCATATCCATGTGCTCAACAGCGGCATCCGCCACGTTATGGCGGCTGACTGCGACCTGCGTTCCATCGGGGCAATCCAACAGGCTTTGCGGGAGCAGGCCGCTAAAACTCCGGCAGGTGAGTGGGTGCAGGGCTTCAAGTTCGACGACACCAAGACAACGGAGCGGCGCTTCCTATCCAAAGAGGACTTGGACGCAGTCAGCACAACCCATCCCATTCTGGTCGCCCACCGGGCCGGTCACATCTTTTATATGAACTCCCGTGCCATGGATTTGGCTGGCTTCAACCGGGAAACGGTGGACCCACTGGGGGGGCGGTTGGGCCGGGAACCGTCGTCGGGTGACTTGAATGGTGTGATTTACGAGCGGGCCATCGAGCCGGTGCGCTACAATCTGATTCCCAAGGACACCCCGGCGGTCAGGCGGCAGGGCCTAAACCGTATATGCGATATGCTCACCAGTGTTGGCCTCACCAGCGTTCACGACGCCCGGGTAATCGGCGACGAACTGGACACCTATCAGGAGGGGCGAGACAGCGGCGAGTTGACCCTGCGGGTATATGCTCTGATGCACTATCTCCACTTCCCGGCGCTAAAAGACGCAGGTGTGCGCACTGGCCTAGGGGATAACCGGTTGCGCCTGGGTGGAATAAAAATGGTGGCCGACGGCGCAATCGCAGCCCGAACGGCCTATATGTCCCAGCCTTACGAAGGGTCAAGCAGCGATTACGGCATCCTGGCCATGACCCCCGAAGAGACCGAAAGTCAGGTGATGGACATGCACCGGGCGGGTTTTCAAGTGTGCATCCATGCCAACGGAGATTTGACCATCGACATGGTGCTCACCGCCTACGAGAAAGCCCAAGCGGCTTTCCCTCGCTCCAACACCAGACACCGCATAGAGCATTGCACCTTGGTCAACCCCGGCCTGCTACGGCGTATGAAGGCTTTGGGAGTAATCGCCACTCCGTTTTGCACCTACGTGTACCATCACGGCGAGAAGATGTCCTTCTACGGCGAAGAAAGGCTCCAGTGGATGTTCGCCCAGCGTTCGTTTTTGGACAGTGGTGTAATTTCCACCGGCTCCACCGACTATCCTCCCGGGCCCTTCGAGCCATTGTTGGGCATCCAGAGTTGCGTGACCCGGACCGATAGCAACGGCAAGCTCTGGGGCCCCAACCAGAAGATAACGGTGGAAGAGGCCTTAAAGATTTATACCGCCAACGGAGCGTACGCCTCCTTTGAGGAGGATACTAAAGGCACGATTGAGATCGGCAAGTTGGCGGACTTGGTCGTTCTAAGCACGGATCCTACTGCCGTTGACCCCATGGGCATCAAAGACATTCCCGTGGAGCGAACTATAGTGGGTGGCAAGACCGTTTATGAAGGGTAACGATTCCTAAAATCGCGATAACCGAACACCGGAGGCGAGTGAATGGCTGAGAGATTTTCCGGGGTGCATTGGATGCTGGCAACCCCATTTAAAGAAGATGAATCGTTGGACACCGGTTCCATCCCCAATCTGATGGACGAAGCAAAGCAGTCGGGCTGCCGGGGCGTGGTCTGCTTGGGAGTCACCGGTGAAGTGGCACGGATGACCGACCGGGAACGGAGCTTAGTGGTCAAGGCCGTCGTTGAAAACTCCGACGGTCTCCCGGTGACGGTGGGAACAACTGCGGCGGGCACGGCGGCGGCGGTGGAGAATAGCCTGGAGGCGGAGAAGCTGGGAGCGGCGGCGGTGATGGTTTCCGCTCCGGTGATGGGAAAACCAAATGACAACGCTTTGTTTACCCACTATGCCAGAATAGCCGATGCCGTCAGCATACCCATCGTGGTCCAAGACTACCCACGGACCTCCGGGGTGAACATGTCCCCGGAGTTTATAGCCAGACTGGCGGACAATATTCCGGCAGCCCAATACTTGAAACTTGAGGACCCGCCCACACCTCCGAAAATCTCAGCAATTCGCAAGCTGATTGGCGACAAGATGGGCATATTCGGAGGACTGGGAGGGGTGTTCTTGCTGGAAGAGCTTGCCCGGGGTTCAGCCGGGGCGATGACCGGGTTTGCCTATCCTGAGGCGCTGGTGGAAATCTGCCGCCACATGGCCGAAGGCGACCAAGCAGCAGCGGAAAGGGTTTTCAACAAGCACCTGTCTCTGATGATCTTTGAGTTTCAAGAGGGCATCGGCGTGGCCATCAGAAAATACGCCCTACACAGTCGTGGACTGATAGATTACCCCAAGGTACGGGCTCCAGGACCGGGGGTAACACAAGAAACTCAGAATGAATTTCACCGACTGGTTAAAGTGGCTGGGCTGTAGGCAACGGTGAAATTTACCGCAGAGCACGCAGAGAGCGCGGAGAATTCATTTTTTAGTCTCTGCGGCCTCTGCGTACTCTGCGGTGTAAATCGGATATCTAGGAGGGCCACATGCGTTTAGAAGGCAAGGTTGCGTTGATTACGGGAGCGGCTGCTGGAGTGGATGGGGATTTGATGGGGTTTGGCGGAGCGTCCGCCCGGCTGTTCGCACAAGAGGGCGCCAAGGTTGTGCTGACGGACATCAAAGAGGAGATGGGTCAGAAGACCGCTGCTCAAATCAATGAACTAGGTGGCGACGTAATCTTTCTGCCGCTGGATGTCACTAACGAACAAGGCTGGATTGACGTTATTGCTGCCGCCGTGTCCAAATACGGGAAATTAGACGTTTTGGTCAACAATGCTGGCACCGGCGCCAGGACCACTGTGGAAGAAACCACAGTGGAAACTTGGGACGGTCAGATGGATGTCCACGCCAAGGGGACTTTCTTGGGCACCAAGTACGCCATACCCGAGATGCGAAAGGTTGGCGGTGGGTCGATTATCAACGTCTCGTCCATCTATGGGCTCATCGGCAGTCCAACCTCCACGGCCTACCATGCGGCAAAAGGGGCCATCAGGTTGTTCTCCAAGTCGGCGGCAGTCCAATACGCCAAGGAGAACATCCGGGTTAACTCCGTGCATCCCGGATACGCACATACGCCGTTGACCGACCCTGGTTACAGTCATGAAGTTGGCCGAGCGGAGTGGTGTTTGGAAAGGATACCCATTGGCAGATTGGGCAATGCTTACGACATAGCATACGGTATCCTCTATCTGGCCTCGGACGAGTCGTCATTCGTCACAGGCGCGGAATTGGTGATAGACGGGGGAACGACAGCCCAGTAGATCGGCATTCTCGCAATATCACGCCGCTGTTTTGACGGAATCACCCCCACTCTAACTCTCCCCCTTCGAGGGGGAGAGGACTGGCCCCTTCCCCTTAAACGAGGGAGGCATAGACCGATCCCTTCCCCCTTGTGGGCCTTTGCCCCAAAACTGTCATTCTGAGGAGTGAAGCGACGAAGAATCTCATGGTTCAGGCGTAAAGATTCTTCGCTCCGCTCAGAATGACAGAATTCCTGAGACTTTTGGGGCAAGCCCCCCTTGAGGGGGAAGGCTAGGATGGGGGGAACTCACGAAACAGCAGCTACCGCGAAGGAAACCGGGCCGTCAATATGTCTATTATTAGTCTGGCCGCCACTTGCACGGTAACCTCGGAGGAGTCGTAGGGCGGTGCCACTTCCACCATGTCGAACCCCACCAAGTTTCCTCTTTCTACCAGAGCCACCACGCAATCTCGCAGTTCTTGGTAGTGAAGGCCGCCAACCTCCGGTGTTCCGGTACCGGGGGCGTGGACGGGGTCCATCACGTCAATGTCGAAGGTGATATATAGGTTCTCGGCTTTAGGGACTAGGTCAACCACAGCTTGTGGCCCCAACTCCCGAAACAGTTTGGTCGTTACAATCAAGCTGCCGTCTTTTTGGGAGTCTTCGTAGGGAGCACGGCGTGCGGTGCGGATGCCGATGGAGCTGATGTGGCCCACGAAGGGCAACTCCCGACAGCGGCGAATCGGGCTGCCGTGGGTGTGCAAAACGCCTTGGTAGTCGTGGGAATAATCCAAGTGTGCGTCGAAGTGGACTATGTTCAGCGGCTGGTATTTGCTCAACCCTCTAACAGCAGGGAATGTGATGGCATGATCGCCGCCAACCACCACGGGAAATGCTCCCCTCTCCACCACCTTCTCAACTACCTGAGTCAGTCTGTTGAAGTTGTCCAGAACCTCCGAAGGCAGAATTGTGACATTGCCGCAGTCGGCCATGGTCACGCCCCGCAGCAGTTCGTCTCCAGCGTCGATATCGAAATAGCCCTCGGCTTCCGTCTCTCGGCCAAAGGGATCTGAGTAGGAGTAAGCACGAGGAGCGTCTCTGATGCCATCAGGTCCGAACCGAGCGCCGGGTCTGCCGAAGGTGCCTTGGTCGAAGGGCACACCGATGAAGGCACCTTCGGCATCTAGTTGCTCCAGGTCGGTGCACAAAGGTGCTTTGAAGAAGCTCCGTGGTTGGGCCCTGATTATCGGTGTCTGCCGACCATCTCCTTCGTTGGATTGGCTCATTGCTTCCTCGTTTTACCTATTTGGTAGTGCGGTCGAGACTTCGACTTTGATTACATGGTATCAGCTTAGACGCATCTCTCTGGCGTTGGCGCTCAGGGGTGTCCGCTAAAGGTCGTTCCTGTGTAAGTTTCCGGCCTGTACAAGCTTCCAGTTGGTAGTAACGGCAACGCCGGATAGGTTACAATCCTACGACTTTGACTGAGGAAGCTGTCTTTAAGGCATGCTCCTTTATGACTTAGCTACGGTGAATAATCGTTAGGGAGGCCGAAATGTTGGACACCATTATCAAAGGCGGACAGGTGGTTACTCCCGGAGGTGTGGGTAATTGGGATGTGGCAGTGCAGGGCGAGAAAATCGTTGCCGTGGCATTACCCGGAGTGTTGCCAGAAGAAGGGGTGAAAATAATCGACGCCAGCGGCCGAATCGTGGTGCCAGGCGGGATAGAACCCCATGCCCACGCCGCCGCCAACGTGCAACCGGGAGCCCAACGGATGGTTGAAGACACACCCAACGCCGGTCCCATCGACCATTCTTTAGGCGCAATATGGGGCGGCACCACCACCGTCATAGACTTTGCTCCGGTGCCTAACGAAGGGGACTTGGCGGCGGGCATTCACGACTTTATAGCGCCGTGGATAGGGAATGCCTACACTGACTACAGCACCCACTGCATCTACCGCAACTCGAACACCCCCGATGCCATATCCCGCTATAAAGAGTTGCTGGATGCCGGTTTCCCCAGCATCAAGATTTTCACCACCGACATACGCCCTTCCGACGGTGTTACCCGCTCCTTGACTCCAATCGGCAAGATTGACGCTGGCCGGCTGCAGGACGTTATGAGCCAGATTGCCAGGCATGGCGGCGTCTTGGCGGTGCACGGTGAAGACGATGAATTGGTGATGTATAACTATCTATTGGCCCAGCAGCGCGGTCTCTGGGACTGGCACAACGTCCACATGATTCACTCCAAGACGGTGGAGGACCTGGCGTTTCGCAGTGTATTGAGGCTGGCGGAGCAGACTGAGGTAGGTCTCTACTTCGTCCATGTCACCGCCAAAGAAGGGTTGGACGCCATTTCCGAAGCCCGCAGCCGCGGTATGCCGGTGTACGGAGAAGTCTTGACCCTGGCCCTGTCCTTCAACTGCGAACAGTACAAAGAGCCCGACGGGATGAAATACCACACCTATCCGTCTTTGAAATATGAGGATGACCGCCAGGAATTGTGGAAGGGTTTGTTGCGTCAAGACCTGACATTCACCGCCACCGACAGCAGTTTCACCACCTACCTGGATAAGATTGCGGGACGAAACGTGATGGACGTTCGTGGGGGAAACATCGGCATCGAGATACGCATGGGACTGAATTACACGGAAGGGGTGGTCAAGCGAGGAATGTCTTTGGAGCATTTTGCGGCCACTACCTCCACCAACGCCGCCAAGTTGCTGGGTATGTACCCGCAGAAGGGGGCAATCTCAGTAGGCAGCGACGCCGACATCGCCATCATCGACCCTTCGGTGAAGAAGGCCCTGAGTATGTCGGACCTGCACCTGCGGGATTACAGTCCGTGGGAAGGATGGGAGGTTGAGGGTTGGCCAACCACGGTCATGCTAAGGGGTAACATGATGGTGGACAATGGCCAGCTTGTGGGGAGCCCGGACGTAGGTAAACTAATCCACAGGAAAATCACTCCATCGGTGCTACAACGCCCAGCGTTCTAAATAATGTCGGTTAATTAGAGGAGTCGTAGGGGAACCTTTCTTCCAAGAAAGGTTCCCCTAATTGGTTGAGCAAAACCGTTTCGTTCAAGGCAACGGCTCTGACCGCAGCAAAGGTTCCAAGGCCCGAATCATCCCCGACACCTTGAAAGATACTTCTACCAGGAAGTCATCGGTCAAAGGTTCTAAGGGAAGCAACTCATATTCCCGGGTCCAGCCGTGAACCCACTCTTCAATCTCTATGCCATCGCCCAAAGACGATCGGATATCTGCCGCCAGACTTTGTAGCAGTTCCAGGTGACGAAAGTTGGACTCCGGTTCGCCTTCAAAATGGAGTCCAACTTCCACCGTTTGTTGGCGCTTTTGTACCGCAACCTCGTAATGAATCGTTGCTCTACCGTAGTAGAATTTGGTCAGTCTGGTCACCCTGGGGTGCACTTGGAATTCGCCAAGCTCCGGTGGGAGTTGGGCGCGCACCAAGTCCGGCAACGTCTCCAAGAAATCCTTGGTTTTCATTGC
>DCAE01000006.1:8908-21992 GCA_002311385.1 Dehalococcoidia bacterium UBA1141
TGCCGATTCTTGTGGGGCAGACGCTTGTGGTGCGGATTCTTTGGGGGCCAATCGTTTTGGAGCCACTCTTTTTGCCACCTTGCCTGGAACTATTCCGATTACCAAGATGCTTTAAGAACCCCCCCACCGTTCGTAGGAGCAGACCTCGGACAGGGCCTTACGTTGAACGGATCCGAAGGTACCCCGTGGGTAGCCCAAGGGCAAGCAATAAACTACCTGGGCCTCTGCGGGTATACCCAATAACTCATGGACCCGGTCATCCACATCGGCGTGGAGGGTCGTGATTGTGCCGCCGACACCGAAGGCTCGGGCAGCCAGCAACAGGTTCTGGGCAGCTGGAATGATTGAGGCCGCTGCCGCTGGCCCTTGGGAGGTGGCGCAAAGCAGGACCATTACCGGGGCCTGGCCTATTTGGTCGGCTAGCCTCATTGCTGAGCGCATGGTGTTCTTGCCGGGGGGAATGTCCTGGGGGCCCATGATTCCTTGGTCGCGCCGTTTCGCCCACCAAGCCTCTCGGTAAAGCTCGGCTAGTTTCGTCCGCAGGTCTGGGTCCCTAATCACCAAGAAATGCCAGGGTTGGGTGTTCCCTCCGTTGGGCGCCCGAATGGCGGCCTCCAAGATGTCTTGCAGCTCAGCGTCCGGGATGGGCTCGGGACGGAAACGGCGAATGGCCCGCTGGGTGAACATGGTTTCCCCCAACGTCATGGTCAAGCGAGATTCGGTGGTCATGATTACTCCTTAGGCAGCAAGTTAGGTTTTTGGTGACAGGTGGCTGGGTCTCTAGCGGCCCTACGGCCATTGGCAGTTTAATTCCGCACCGACCTCCGGTCAATTTCTGGCCAGGCTTAAATATTGATTTTTATCGTTCTCAACATGTCATTCTGAGGGAGTGTAGCGACAGAAGAATCTCATGCGCCAACGTAATAGATTCTTCGCTTCACTCAGAATGACATGAAGGGCGCGCTGAGGGGATTTCTTAGTTTGAACCCTGGCTGGCAATCAGCGGCGGGGACAGTCAGCAGAAGCACTGCGGTATAATCGAATCGATGGCGAGTCGTGCCATTGTCCAGGTTGATTTTCGGGAACAATCAGCAATGACGGTGCTGAAAATACTGAATCTACGGAGGTTCTTTTTCATAGATGACAGAGCAGAAATTGGACCGCCAGCCCAAATCCACCACCGGCAAAACTACTACCGGCAAAACTGCTACCGGGAAACCTGCTACCGGGAAAACTGCGACTGGCAAGTCTCGGCCGGAAGGGAACCCCAAATTCCTGTGGCGTTCCGGGGAGATGGTGGAGTGGGACAAGGCGACGGTGCATCTGTCGGACCTGGCGTGGAGCGCCATTTCCGCGGTGTTTGAAGGAGTACGAGCCTATTGGAACCCGGAAAGCGAGCAACTCTACATCTTCCACTTGGATGCCCACCTGAAGCGTCTTTTTCAGTCCATGAAAATCATGAGAATGACCAGCGCATTCTCCAAGGATGAGCTTACGGCTGCATTTCTTCAGCTTTTGAAAGCTAACGAATGCAAGGGCGATACCTACATCCAACCACTGGCTTATTTCGGTGGCGGTGTGCCTGGTTACATGGCGATGCTGGAACAACCCGGGGAGATTGTGATAACTACACGCGCCGCTGCGTCCGGGCTTGATGAGGCAAAGGTGGTCCATTGCAACGTCAGCAGTTGGAGCCGCATAACGGATAACGTGATGCCGCCTAGGGCCAAGGCCATCACCAACTATCAGAACAGCCGTTACGTTTCCACCGAGTCATTCATAAATGGCTACGACTTCGGCATCATATTAAACCCCAACGGCAAGGTGTCCGAGGCTGCTTATGCTTGCATCTTTCTGATTCGCGATGGAGTGGCCATCACTCCTCCGCTCAGCGCCGGGATACTGGAGAGCATCACCCGAGAGGCTCTGAAGGACCTGTTGAACAAAGAGATGGACATCCAAGTGATTGAGCGAGATGTGGACCGCACCGAGCTTTACCTGGCTGATGAAGTCTTTATCTGTGGCACGGCAGTAGAGCTGCAATCCGTCGGCTCGGTAGACCGCTACAAGGTCGGCGATGGTGAGCAAGGGCCAGTGGTGGGTCGGCTCAGGGAACTTTTTCGGGATGTGGTGCTGGGCAACGACCTCACTAGGTCCGAATGGTGCACTCCGGTCTACTAGCGGCGGGGTCGGTGCCTTATCGCCAGCATCGCCAAAGGCAAGCCCAAGATGGCCAGGAAAGAGAGGTCGCCGCTGAATGCGCCGTAATTTCCGGCACGAGGACTGTAACATCCTGGAGAAATCGGAGTTTCTCCTGAATCTCTGCCACGTGAGTCTTCGCCAGGAACGGAGTCTCCCACAGGCGCTTGAGGACTCGGGTTAATAACCGGCGGCAAGGCCGTGGCGGTGGCCGTTGGAAGGGGCGTTGCTGTCGATGTCGGAGCGAGGATGGGCTCTGCCGTGGGCACAACGGTTGGGGTTTTTGTCGGTGGCGGAGCCGGTGATGGGGTTATGGTCGGCAGCAAATCCCGTATTGAGCTCCTTTCTTCCGGTTCCGGAAATGGATCCAGCCCATTGGAAAGCCGCCATGCCGTGTCCAGGCCATATTGATTGAATCCGTAGACGGCCTCTAGGGCCTCATCGATATCCAGAGAACCCTGAATCTCCGCCATTAACTCCGCTACTTTGGATTCTCCGAAGTTATCGACCAGATACTCCACTACGGAAAGCCCTTGACCGTAAGCCCGAACGATGTCCTCGCCGCTTCCACTGGAAAATCTAAGTTGCGACAAGGGCGATAGCCGGTCACGACGAATTCCGCGGTTCAACGCAAGGGTGTATTCGGTCGTTGGGTCGATATTCCCGTATTCGGCCAAGCCTTCGCTTAGCCAGCCAGGAACCCGGTTGTGAGCCCGGCCCGTCACCTCAGCCACCTCTAAATGGGTAATCTCGTGGGAAGTGATACCCCGGTAGTTGGGGTCGAAGCCGTCAATCAGCACAACCCGCTCGTCGGCAAAAGCCATACCTTCGGTCTGCACTTGGCCCTGCATGGCCTGCATGCGCAGTGGCAGGGCTTGGAGCAAATCCAAGGGTCCCCGGTAGGCCACGATTCTCACGGGTTCTGAGGGGTCAAACCCCAACACAGGAGCCATGCGCTTCAGTGATTCAGCAGCGGCCTCCAACACCAATTGGGCCTTTTCCCGAGAACCTGCGCCGTAGTGCAGTACGGTTATCGAACCGGAGGTCAATGACTCCCAGGCAAAGGAGGAATTGTTGTAAACAGCCACTTGGTCCGGCGTGCGATACACGGATCCGGATTCGTCGCGGATCTCAAAGGAATAGGTAATTTCCGTTCCCGGTGGGATATAACCCCCACCCAGACCGGTAA
This sequence comes from Dehalococcoidia bacterium UBA1141, assembly GCA_002311385.1. Lineage (GTDB taxonomy): Bacteria > Chloroflexota > Dehalococcoidia > Lucifugimonadales > UBA3495 > UBA1141. Next base: position 12,297 of record DCAE01000006.1, read on the forward strand.
CCAGTATTGCTTCACCACTAATAGAGTAACCCGGAATTGAGCCACCAGAATTTGAGCCACCGGGAATTGAGCCAGTCGAGTCAGGGCTGGTAGTCTGAAATTCCACTTCCCGGTAGGCGCCAGCGGTGACTCGCCCGGTCTTGCGAAAGTAGACCCTGACTTCGTCAATCTCCGCGGAACTGCGGGCGCTGACGTGGAATGTCATGCCGTTGGGATAGTGGCTTTCGGCGCTGAGGCTGGTCACCTCAATATCACCTTGATCGGCTCGGGCTTGTGCTCCGGGCCAGCCAAAGGACAATGCCGATATGGTTATTGCCAGGGCGAGGAGAACTAGGCGCAAGTTGGGTGTTCCGTAAGGATGGCTTTGGTTACGACTGAAACTGTGACTCTTGGTATGTTACGGGATTGAGTTAAGAAATAGACTCATGGCGCCGGAAATATTAGACCTACCGGACAGGGAGTCTGGACGGTAAACAGAGCCTTATTCGGGCATATTTCGCAGGATGTCCTCAAGGGTCTGGTCGAGGGACGGGTCCAACTCGACAGTTTGCTCAAAGGGTGTGTAGGTGTAATCGTTCCTGGCGCCGTCAATGAGTTGCTTGGCGTCCGGGTTAGACGAAGCGATTCTCTCCAAACGCTCAACCAAATCCTTGGACTCGGTGTCGCCCAAGGTCTGCAACTCCGAAAGGTCGATGTCAAGATCAAACATCGCTTTGATTCTTCGCATGATGTCGTAGTAAGACCGGTGGTCACGAGGTATGCCCACCTGTTCATTATTGGAGGTTAGAAAAGGGAACATAGGGGCCATTGCGCCGATGCGCACCAGTTCGATATCGGGGTACTGGAAATGGGCCAATGTCACCAAGGCCATGGCAATGGTGGGTCCTCTGCGTCCCTCGCTGCCGTAGCTGGAGAACTGCATCCCGAACTTATCCAGATTTTCCCGCAACTCGGCCTTGCTGTAAACGCAGGTTATCCGCCTCTCCAATTCCGGTGGTACCGGCCCGTTGACTCCCTCAACTGCTACGGTCTGGGTGATACCCAAGTCTTTAATGGCTTGAAAGAATGCCTCGGCGAATATGTCGATGCGAAACCACGGTTCCTGGCCCCTGAAAATAATCAAGCCGTTGCCCGCATCGTAAAAATTGTTCTCCCGGTGCATCGGCTGAGAGGGTAGGCCGTCTTCAAATGCGGCCAGAGGCCGAAAAGTATCATGGGTGCCCGCCACCTGAAATGGATAGCATAGCTGGGACACCGTGGAGCCAAGCTCCCCAATCTTTTTGGCGCTGGTTTTCTCTATGAGGTACCTAGGCAGACCGCCCGAAATTCCGCCCCCGTCAGACCATTGCCGACGCCAGCCGGCAATCAAGTATTGGGCGGAAGGTTTGGTATCGAATTTAACCAACTCATCGGCCATGGGTCATTACTCCTATTCGCCGAGGGAATCTCTTTGCCAAGCCTTGGTTGGTAAGCCTTGGTGGTATTAAGATTTACCGGGTAGTTAGTTCACTATAACAGTTTATCCGTTTACGGCGTTATCGCCTAATTGACGCCAGCCGCTTACGTCAGGGACAAGGCTTGAGGGACATACTCTTTAGCCTGGCCAACTCCATCAATACGGCGACATCTTCCATGGCGTCCAAGTTAACCTTGATTTGTTTCACGCCCTGGCTCTCGGCAGCCTTGGCCGCCTGAAGCCGCCGATCCTCGGGTATCGTATCCGAATCCAAAATCATGGGAACCAGCTTTGCGCTGCCGCTTTTAGGTCCAGCGCTCTTGGGACCAAGAAACACGGTTGCTCTCAGACCGGCCCGAAAATTGTGAACATGAAACAGTTGAAATTCGCCCAAATAGTAGGCGGGCGTCCAATGTTTGCAGAAACCGTCGTACAGGGACGTTTCGACAACCTCCGGCATGGACAGGGCCATGTTTCGGCCTTGAAGCGGAAGGGCAATGCGTGGGTCATCCATGGATTAGATTCTACCATTTACGCCTGTGCCATTCGCTCTGGATAGACTTATTAATCACATAATGTTGGCATCCGGACCTATCATTGCCGGATCAATCACCGGACCATTCACGGGACCAATCACGGGACCAATCATCAGTTACCGCAGGGTATATGTGCTATCCTTTTTAGGCCGAGCCTAATCACAGGTCTAATCACGAGCCAAATCAACTATTAACCAAGAATCCAAGCTTGGGCAATCAAGACCGGAGGTTAGTATGAAACTTTCAATGTTCCACCTGATGCCCTACCAGGACCTGCCAGCGGACTTCGAGACCCAACACCGAAGCGCCTGGGTAGACCTGCCCAACGAAAACTTCAACCCTGAGTTGGGCCGACAGTACTACAACGATTACTTGGACGAACTGGAACATGCCGATACTCTGGGATTTGACGGCGTGTGCGTAAACGAGCATCACAGCAATGCCTACGGCCTGATGCCATCCCCGAACATCATGGCTGCCACTTTGGCCCGCAACACGAAGGATGCCGCCCTGATTGTGTTGGGCAACAGCCTTTCTCTGTATCAACCTCCCATACGGGTGGCGGAAGAGATGGCCATGTTGGACATTATGAGCGGAGGCCGTCTGGTAGCGGGATTCCCGGTGGGAACCTCGATGGACACTACGTTCTCCTACGGCCAAGTGCCCGCCCAATTGCGGGAACGGCACACCGAGGCCCATGACCTGATTATCAAGGCTTGGACCGAGCGCGAACCATTTATATTCAACGGAAAGTACAACAAGCTGCGCTACGTCAACGTGTGGCCCAGGCCCTTGCAACAACCTCACCCACCGGTGTGGGTGCCCGGCAGCGGCAGTTTGGAAACCTGGGATTGGGTGCTGGACCGGAATTACGTTTATTGTTACCTGAGCTATTTCGGCTACCAGAGGGGTAACCGGGTGGTGCAAGGCTTTTGGGAAAGGGCCGCTGAGCGCGGCATGGATGACAACCCCAACAGACTGGGCTTCCTCCAGTTGGTCTGTGTTTCCGAAACCGACGAATCCGCTCAAGAAGAATACGAAGAGCACGTCAAGTACTTCTACCAGAAGATGCTTCGGATTTACGCCCCCTTCGCCGAGTCTCCGGGATATCGCTCGATTCACTCCATAAGGGAGTCGCTACGCCCACAGCTAGGTCAAGAGACCATGAAAGCCGCCTCTGAGCTGAATTGGAAGGACTTCGTGGAGCAGGGTCACATCATCGCCGGAAGCCCAGCCACGGTGCGAGATAGGATGGAAGAAGCGATAAAACTGCTACGAGTCGGTCACCTGATGTGCCTGCTGCACATCGGAACCATGCCCAAGGAACTAACCTTCAAGAACATGAACCTGTTTTCCAAGGAAGTGATGCCCGGACTGAAAAACATATACCAGGAATATGACGACCCTTGGTGGCCCCAGGGTGTTGGCGAACAGGCAATCCCCACGGCGGCGGACTAAGCATGGTGGAATATAGGCACGTTACGGTGCCGGTCAGGGGCGGAAAATTCCAGGTTCAAATGGTTGAAGGCGGGACTGGCGACAACCTGATTTTCCTTCACGGCGAGGACGGAGCCACGGAATGGACCCCGTTTTTGGACCTGCTGGCCCAGCATTTCCACGTTTATGCGCCCGCTCACCCCGGTCAGGGTGGTTCTAATGGCCTGCAGTATCTGGACGATCTGTGGGACTTGGTGATCTTTTACGAAGAACTAATGCAGGAACTGGGGATAGACCAGGTTCATGCCGTCGGCCACTCATACGGAGGTTTGCTTGCTGCGGAACTGGCCTCCCACAGGCCCGAGAAGGTGAGCCGTTTAGTCCTGATTAACTCCCTGGGATTGTGGCTGGACGACGCTCCAATCGCCGATTTTTTCATACTCACTGCTGAAGAGCGGGCCAAGATGTTTTGGTTTGACGCAGGTTGCGAAGCAGCGAAAGCGGCCTTTGCTAAACCCTCCGACCCTGAAGAGAAGATGGAGTCGGACCTGTCTAGGACGGAAACGCTGGCTGCTGTGGGCAAGTTCATCTGGCCGATACCCGATAAGGGTTTAACCAAGCGCATCCACCGGATTACCATGCCGACGCTGCTCCTCTGGGGTGACTCGGACGGTATGGTCCCCATGAATTATGGCCAGGCCTTCAAAGACCTGTTGCCGAATTCAAGCCTGAAAGTCATTGAGAAGGCGGGCCACCTGCCCCAAGACGAGAGGCCATCAGCAGTGGTGGACGCTATGTTGCCTTTCTTGCGGGGTTAAACCGCAGACTAATCCCGTTTCGGCACTTATACGGGAGTTATTGCTAAGTTTTTGACCCCCACTCTAACTCTCCCCTTTCAAAATGGAGGGGACCAGTTCTTTCTTCCTAGCGGCGCCTTGCCTTAAATCTGTCATTCTGAGGAGAGAACCGGTCCCTTCCCCCATTTCGGGGGAAAGCTAGGATGGGGGCTGCGGCGAAAAACAAGGCCAAACCAGAGTTCGCTCCCCGGAGGGTCTTAGCCCTCCGACACAGGTTCTTCCATATACCAGCTCCCTGTGACCTGATTGAGGAATAGCACTAGGTTGGTGGGCCGACTGGTGACTATCTCGAAGTAGCTTTTAATCATTCGCTTTTCCCCCATAAGCGTTTCCGACACGTCCCAGCTTTCAATCACCGACGTGACCGATTCCCACCGTCCGCGAACGAGTACGGCCTGAGGGACTCCGCCCTCGCCTACTTGCACATTTACCGGGAAACGCACTGGGATTCGGGTATTGCTCAACCCTTTGGCTTTTTGGATCCCGGACAGTCTTCCAGCCACTGCGATGCCACACTCCGCCTAAACTTGCAGTTGAGACTCTAGAGATGGGCCACCCTGATTGGCAATGCTTGATTGTCACGGTATGATTTGCCAGAGAAAACAGCCGGAGAACATAGCCAGAGGATACGGGCGGAGAATACCGGCGGATTAGACAAAAAGGAGATGATCAATGATAGACCAGCTTGACTTGATGCGGGTCTTGGAGAAATACCGGGGCGATGCCGTTGTCATGCCTGTTTTTAGAGCGAACGTAGCCTGGAATCAGGTGTCCAACAACCCGAAACGGGATGTCCCCATAGGCACCGGGCAGTTCCCGGCGGTCATGGGCATAGGTTCCTCTTTCGCTTTGGGCTTGAGCCTTGCCAGACCGGAAACCAAGGTCATTCTCTTCGACGGTGATGGCAGCCTACTAATGAACTTGGGTAGCTTGGTGACCGTGGGCAACAAGGCGCCCAAAAACCTCTACCACTTTGTAATGGACAACGGAGTTTATGCCACCACAGGAGGCCAGGACACTCCCGGCACGAATCCCGCTTCCTACTCCCAGTTGGCGGAGGCCGCCGGTTACCCGGTTTGCTATGAATTCGACGATCTGGAGGATTTTGCCAGCCAAGTGGAAGAGGTGATGGAGCGAGAGGGCCCGGTCTTGATTTGTGTTAAAACCGTTCCCAACATCCGGGGCCCCCAAGACGAGGGCTCATCCGCCCCAGCCCCAGCCGTGGCGGAGACCGAATTCGTGCAGGCCAGGCCTCAGTCCATATCAAACCTGCTTGCCGAGTTTGGCGGGGGCTAACTTGGAGCCAGGCGTTTGAAACCGGTAGTACGGCGTCGACTTAGGTGGAACCGGACGTACCCAGTTATTCGTACTTAACAATAATGCTGAGCGACTTTATATCATGCCCATGAACCGGGTGCGGATGGCCATGGCCGCAGCTGCGTTGGCTCTGTTGTTTATCGCCTGTTATCCCGGTGGCCAGTCTGGCGGTCGGGCGCCTGAGTTCCAAGGCATAACGAATTGGATCAACTCGGAGCCTTTGACCGTGGCTGGGCTGGAAGGGAAAGTGGTGCTGGTGGACTTCTGGACCTACACCTGCGTCAACTGCATCCGCACCATGCCCTACTTGAAGGAATGGCATGCCAAGTATGCCGACAAGGGATTGGTGATAATCGGGGTGCATTCGCCGGAGTTTGAGTTTGAGAAGGCCACCGAGAACGTGACCGCCGCGGCCCAAGATTTCGGTCTTGCCTATCCCATCGCCCAAGACAACAACTTCGCCACGTGGCGAGCCTACAACAACCAGTTCTGGCCAGCCAAGTACCTGGTGGACAGTCAGGGCAAGATCCGCTACACGCATTTTGGAGAGGGCGCCTACAACGAAACTGAAAACAGAATACGAGAGCTGTTGGAAGCGGGCGGTGCGGACCTTAGCGGTATCCCCGCAGGATTTGCTCCAGCCCCGGAGTACGATATCCGGGCTGCTTCTGGGAACTCGTCGGAGCGGATCACCCGGGAGCTATACGGCGGCTACCAGCGGAACACCGGTTTGGGTGGCCGGTACGTAGCGCAGAGCGAGTACTACAAGAAGGTAAACCAGACCTTGGTCTACCAGGACCCGGGTGAACACGAAAACCAGTCTTTCTATCTACATGGTGCCTGGGTTAACGGGACAGAGTCCCTGCGCCACGCTCGGCAAACCCCTGGATATGACGATTACATCGCTCTTAGATTTGTTGCAACCAGCGTAAATGCCGTGATAAAGCCCCACGGTATCGGCCCATTTGAAGTACAAGTAACTTTGGACGGTAGGCCCCTGCGTCCTGAAGAAGCCGGATCAGACGTGGTGGTGACTGAAAATCGCAGCTTTTTCCGAGTTGAGGAAGGGCGTTTGTACGAAGTCGTGGCCCTGCCCGGATTTGGCGGCCACGAGCTATAGATGAGTTCGAAATCAGACCGGTTCGCCCTGTTTGCTATGACCTTCGGTGCTTATGCCCAAGGCCCTTGATTCAACTTATTGTTAAATAGTTTGACTAATGAACACCGCTGGAATGGTATGAACCGGCGGGTGCCTTGGCCAAGTCGGAATCCAACCGGAAACTTCGTTGCGTCATCTCCAAATCCACTCCAAACAAATCCCCAGCGTCTTCGCAGACAGAACCTTGCAGGGCATAGGTCAGATTGCCCGCCTGCAACAGATAGTCCAACAAGAATTCTATGCAGAAGCTGGGGTCATTCTGCACCCGGTAGGCAACCCTGCGGGCCGTCTCACCGTTATCCATCTCGATTTCCGTGCTGGACAATGATTCGAACAATGCCGCCGCCCGCCGTTGGTGAAACAGGTGATTCTCCAGAATGAACTTCTCAACCGTGGTATTAAAATCGAAAGCCAGAACGTGTAGCCCCGCCTGACCGTTTAATGGACCAATGGTGATGATTATCTCGTCTTTGGCTGCGTCATTTACGGTCCATCCGGGGGGTATGTCTATAGAGTAACGAAATTCTTCGTTCCGGTATGAGTTCCATTGGGCATCGTCAACAGGTGATAACGTTAGCGTCGGGGATGGTTTGGGCTCAGAGATAGGACTTGCTTGACGTTGAGGGCTGCTAGCAGGTTCGGTGGCAGGAGTTGGAGTCTGCGTTTGGCCACAGGCTATTACTGCGACCAAGATGATTAGCCAAGCGCCGATGATTGTAATCCGGCCACCGTTGATACTCAGCATCCGGCAATTCTAGCATTTCAGCGTCGCAGCAGTATTTTGCCAGCGCACGATTGCACAATCCATTGACGCAGGCTTTGGGAATGCATATAGTTATTTATACGTTTTACGTGGCGGTGAATTATGCGAAGAATACTGGTTCCTGTGGTTTTCGTGTTTCTAGTCGCAATGGCCTTTACGTTGACCACTGTGCTGCCATCCGCAGCCTCAGCCGATTCGTCGGCCAAGCCAGCCCATAGTGTTGGAGAGTGCCCCTACAAAGCCTAGACTGATTGGTGGGAACCACCCTGGGGCTCATACCTGTGAAGACTTAGATTTAAGCTGGACCAACTTGGTCCGGCTTTTTGTTTGGGTCGAAACGACAAACAGTTTTCCATGCTTGTTCCCTTTTTGTTCCATTCTTGCTAATGATGGAGGTTGGCGATGCCGGAATTGCGGTACGAGAGGTTCCCTGCCGGACACTATGCGGTTTTCACCATGGACCGGCCCGACCGGTTGAACGCCCAAGGGGCGGTGATGCGGCAGGAGTTGCGGGAAGCTCTATCCGAGTTTTCGGCAGACCCTGAGATGCGCGCTGGAATCGTCACGGGAGCGGGACGGGCATTCTCCGCCGGGGCTGACTTGAAGGAAATGGCCGAAGGTCAGTCGGATGTAAGGGCGCAGCAGACCGAGGAACAGTTGATAGAGACCTTCCGGGGCAACCAGCCATTCGCTCGTAACCCCAAGCCCTTCATCGCCGCCGTCAACGGTCTGGCGATCGCCGCCGGGATGGAGCGTGTGGCCGACTGCGATATCCGAATAGCGTCCACCAAGGCTTATTTCGGCTTGTTTGAGGTAAAACGGGGAATCTTGCCCAACTACGCCATCAACCATCTGGCCAGAGTGATGCCCTTTGGGGAAGCTATGTATCTGATGCTGACCGGAGACACTCTTAGCGTGGAAGAAGCCCACCGATTGGGGTTTGTCCATGAGGTGTTGGAACCGGAGCGATTGATGCCCAGGGCGGTGGAGATAGCGGAAATGATTGGGGCCAACGCCCCGCTGGCAGTCCAAGGCAGCAAGGCCGTCGCCCAGTTCTGGCGCCGGTATGGCCTGGAAGAGGCATACCGGCTCAATGCTGCGGTGGGTCACCGGGTCCTGAACTCGGATGACGCCAAGGAAGGGCCCAAGGCCTTTGCCGAGAACCGGCCACCGGTCTGGAAAGGAGCTTAGAGATTACAAGCCGGAGGCTATTGCTGCTTCGCGCATCTCTTTCAAGTAGCTCAGGCTGGAACTCTGGAGCAGGCTGTTGACGTTCCCATGGAAATACTGGACACCCATGTCCAGAAACTTGGGGACGTAGGAATCTGGGCAGCTTACGCCAGCGACCTTTCCAGCATCGCGGATGACCTTCACCCCCTTTTCCATCATGGCTTGTACCTCCGGGTGGGTCTGCTCCCCGGGAAATCCCATTGATTGAGACAGGTCGCCCGAACCGATGAAAAACACATCTACGCCGTCGACCTTGACCATTTCCTTCAAGTTGTCGATGGCCTCTACTTCTTCCAGCATCAGGCAGACAAGGGTGTTGCGGTTGGCCTCAGCCACATAATCGCCGGTAGTGCCGGAAAAACCGTAACCCGCGGGGCGGCTGCGGCTGAAGATTCCCCGGTGGCCTTCGGGGTAGTATTTGACTGCGTCCACCGCCGCCCATGCCTCTTCGGCGGTGTTCACATGGGGCACCTGCACACCCCAAGCGCCCCGGTCCAAGAACTGCGCTATTATCTCCGGCTTGTTGCTCACCGGGCGAATGATGGGTGCGATGCCGGTGAACTCGGCAGCCCGCACCAGGTCCTCGGAGTTTTCAACGGTAATCGAACCGTGCTCATTGTCAATTAGAACCCAGTCGAAGCCCAGGTAGCCAAGCATTTCAATCATCGGCGCAGAGGGAAAAGTAATCATCACGCCGAACACCGCCTTTCCCTGTTCCAGCTTTTGTTTCAAAGTGTTTTCCTGCATATTGCCTCCCTGGATAACTCGAAGGAATGTCCCGCCAATCACCGCCGCTTGAATCAAGTCGAAATTGTTCGCGCTGAGCCCCTGCACGTGTCCGAGGTGAAGCCCCGCGCCCGATCACGGCTAGGCCCCGCACCCGCTCCCAGCGAGCCCCAAACCAGTTCGTGGTGACGACGTGTACGCAATTACTCCTCTGC
>DCAE01000074.1:0-2020 GCA_002311385.1 Dehalococcoidia bacterium UBA1141
CTCTGGAACGAGAAAAGCCCCCTCGTTTGTAGGGGGCTTTCTTGTTTTAGGTTCAGTTGGTTTGTCAGAGCGCTGTACCGATTCACGAAATGGTTAGCTACGTGCCGTCGCGCCCTCGGCTATTTCCACGTCCCAAGGGCCAGACAAACGGCCTTTTGTGGTACCACCCATCAAGTATTTGTTGGGGTCATGGCCCCACTGCTCAGCCGGCATCTCATAGGAGATCTCGATGCCATTACCGTCAGGGTCTCGAATATAGATTCCTATGGCGTGGCCATGATCCGAGACGCGCTCAATCGTAATCTTCTTCTCTTTGATTCGGAAGTAGAGGTCCCTCAAGTCATCAAGGCTCTCCATGTACCATGCCATGTGGTTTAACCCCACCTGCCCCTTTCGAGGGCCATCGGCATCGTCTCCCACTTCCGTCAAAGCAATATCATGGGAATTTCCCAAATCGGCACTCATAAAGGCTGCCCGACCGGGGGTGAAGCCGTAGGTATGCAGACCCAAAAGATCCTCATACCAGTCCTTAGCTTTTTCCGCGTTGCGCACGAAGATATTGACGTGTCCCAGCTGCCTCGGCTTATAACCCATGATGCGCCTCCTTGCATGCTGCAGATTTTATCGGCGAGAGTATCATATTGGCTACGTTAGCAACAACTAAACGTTGAAGATGGGAAAGATCGAATGTCCTCCACAGATTTCGACATAATTACTATAGGGGGAGGCTTAGGAGGTGCCTCACTAGCCAAGGTCATGGCGGAGCATGGCGCGCAAGTTCTCGTTCTAGAATCAGAGACCACGTTCAAAGACCGAGTCCGCGGCGAGGCGATGGTTAGTTGGGGAGTAAACGAGGCAAAAGAGTTGGGGATATATTCCAACCTCAGGGATGCAGGGGGATGGGACGTGGAATTCCTTGAGGTCTCTCTTGAAGCTGGCAAACCAGTGCGCCGCCAGCTCCGCTCTACAACTAACCCGAGCGAGCCAAGATTTAACTTTTATCACCCCGATATTCAGGAATCCCTGCTCCAGGCTGCATCCGACGCAGGAGCCGTAATCCAGCGGGGCGCAAGGGTTAGGCATCTGAGGCTAGGCGATTCCCACGTAGTGGTCGCGACAGTTGCCGGCGTTGAAAAAGAGTTTACTGCGCGACTAGTGGTAGGTGCGGACGGACGGTACTCTAGGGCACGAGGTTGGGGTGGATTTCAAGTGTCAGAAAACCCTGAATCTACATTTTGCGCCGGGTTATTGTTTCAGGGCATGACTGCGCCGGATGACACGACCCATAATTTCCGGATATTCGAAAAAAGCTTGAACGCTCTCCTTTTCCCTCAACGAAGCGGAATGGTCCGGGCATACTTATGCTACCCAATGGCTTGGGGTGAACAGCTCAGCGCCGACAAAGACATCCGGCGGTTCATCAACTGGTCGGTGGAAGCAGGTACCCCCAAGGGATATTTCGAAGGAGCAGTTCCAGCCGGCCCATTGGCTTCGTTTAAATCGGCGTCTACGTGGGTTGAGCACCCCTACCGAGACGGCGTAGCGTTGATTGGAGATGCTGCCGGAGCTACCGATCCAATGTGGGGTCAGGGTTTATCGCTTACGTTACGAGACGTTCGAGTATTACGGGATCATCTACTCGGCGAATGGGACTGGGCAAAGTCAGGACACGCATATGCTGAAGAACATGACCGCTACTTCACGGTGTGCAACACAGTTCAGGCTTGGCACGAACGGTTGTTGGTGGAGACTGGCCAAGAGGCCAATGCCCTCCGTGCTCGGGTATTCCAGTTGTGGCAGCTAGACCCGACTCGCAGGCTCGATACTTTTGCCAGCGGCCCAGATCATCTGATCGATGAATCCGTGCGCCGACGGTTTTTCGGAGAGGACTGGTGATATTCCCGATATAACCGTCCAAAGTTCCAGGCTAAGTTCGGTGTTGCCGAAGAAGAAGCCTACGGCCCATTCCAAGGGCTTATCGAGGGACACCGCCAGTGCTTCGGCCACCACGTTGCCCGAT
>DCAE01000074.1:2111-2665 GCA_002311385.1 Dehalococcoidia bacterium UBA1141
ACCTCCGCTGAAGAATTCGCCTTTACGGAGCCGGAGCTATCTCCAGAAACTCTATCCTGTTCCCATCTGGGTCTTGTAGGAAGCAGATTTTTCTTGCTGCAGGGTAGATGGCGTCCTCCCGAGTGACGGGGCTATCGGTAGTAAATCGAACGCCTTTAGATGACAGTTCTGAATAGAATCGGTCTGCGTCATCTATCTGCAAGCCTAAATGCGATACTCCGACATCGTTTATTGGAGTGGAGTTGGCCGGTGTACCAGCGGGACTTAACCATTCAACCAGTTCCAAGAAGTGCCGACCATCTCCATTTCCCAAGAAAACTAGATGGGCTTTGGAGTGAGGTATCCCGCCCAGTTTATCTAGTGTCTCTCCTTCGAATACAAAATCTCTTGTAACTTCCAGACCTAGCAGACCCCTATAGAACTCCAAGGACTGGTCCATGTTACTCACATTGAACCCGGTGTGATGCAGCCATTCTACTTTCATCATTCCTCTCCAATCTAATCGGTCAATGGAAACTGGCTAATCATCAACTCCATCTACGATGGCAAAATAG
>DCAE01000149.1 GCA_002311385.1 Dehalococcoidia bacterium UBA1141
GCCTGGCACTCTTTTTAGGTCCGCTGGTTGCTTGGGTGGTTAGGTTTCTCGCCTACGCCGCCAGGCTCCAAATGACAGCAGGGCTAAAGGCGTTGCCAATAACAACAGGCTGCCTACGCCCGTTGGCACTGCGCCGCTGTCATGCAACGGTGAGCTGCATCCCCCTGGAGACGAAGGCTTAGCATTTTCATCCAGAGATGCTGAGCGTGTGGCTTCCGTCGTGTCTGTGGGGGTGGATACAGAAGCCGATTCGGCGCCAGTTCCGGTATCACCATCAGACTCACCGGCGGCTTCCGATTCAGCCGTAGAATCATTCGCAGATTCATCTTCTTGGTCGGCTGATTGCTGAGCCTCAATTTGCTTCTTCTCAAGTTCTTCTGGCGAAGGCAAGGGCTCAATGCCAATGAACAGTCTCCACGCCGTGTCCAAGCCAGACTGGTCTAGGTCATAAACCTCTTGTAACGCAAGGTCGATGTCCAAAGTTCGCCGCAATGACCGGAACAGCTCGGACATTTTATCGATTCCATAAGTGCTAATCATGTAGTTGACCACCGACCTGCCTTGGCCATAGGCGATTATGATGTCGTCCGGAGTGCCCCCGAAGGAATCTTGGTACCACAAAGGTCTGAGCCTTCTCGTGTAAATGCCGTACCGGAGAGCGGAATCATAACTGTCCGTGGGGTCGATGTTGCCGAACTCGGCCAGACCTTCACTTAGCCAAGCAGGAACCTGACCCGAGGCGCTCCCAGCCGCTTCCGAAACCAGAAGGTGGGTGAATTCGTGGGACGTGGTGCCCTGCACGGTGGCATCAAATGCGTGGACCAGCAACACCCTTTCGTCAGAGAAGGCCATCCCTTGGGTCTGGAGCTGCTCACTCACCGCTTGGGACCGGAATGGCAAGGCTGCCGCCATGTGACGGTAGTTATTGTAAGCGACGATTTGCAATGGTTCAGTGGGCGCAATGCCCAGCACCGGCACCATGCGCTCCATGGCTTTTTCAGCCGCTTTGAGAACAGTCTTGGCCCTTTCCTCCACATACTCACCGTAGTAATAAACGGTGATTAAGTCCGAATTGACGGTGAGCCAGTCGAAGCGGTGGTCATCGTAGACGTAGTCTTCCTCGGCGGTTCGGAGCACCGCACCGGCTTTGTCCCGAATTTCAAAGGAAAACTGAATCCTGGTGCCTGGAGGGAAATAACCGGCGCTGCCTCCGCTGGCCAGGATTGATTCACCTACAACCAGGTTGCCGGGTTCAAATTCCACGGTCCGGTAGGCACTGACACCTGAGTTGTTCGCCTTCCTGAAGAACACGCGGATCTCATCAATCTCTTCGGGGCTGCTGGCCGTGATGGTGAATTTGACGCCATCAGGGAACTGGCTCTCTGCGCCGGTGGCCACCACTTCTATACCACCTTCGTCGGCAAGGGCCGAGGAGCCAGATATCAGTGCGACTGCAAGCAGCCCGATAGCAAAAATCAGTGTCAAATACCTCACGAACCCTCCTGAATCCAGTGTAATGGATAATTACGCCTATGTCGAAAAATCAGACTCATGTTTAGCCATTTGCTGAGGCGATGCGCCTCTGGAATCATTCAGATTCATGACCCCAATGGTGTCTCGTGCATGTTATGGCGCCGGGCTCTGGCTATCCCTTGGCGGAAATCTCCTTGACGGAGAAATGCAAGCCGCCTAAAATCCTATACGCGCTCCTAGAGCCGCAACCGTCCTTACACAACATCGGCGGTGAGCCGAGGAATTGATTTCTCCCTCGCCGATACCCCGATCAGTCTTGGCAAGCTTTTTAGAAATAATCCAAAATACTGTGGTGTTGATAAATGTCGCTTAACGTTGCTCGAACGCCTTTCTTGAATGCCGAAGCCTTCTACGTGGATATGGAACGGCGAGGCCTTAGCCTACTAGATATTTTGCCGGGGGGAGTGGCAGCCGCCATAAAAAATGGCGAGATTGACGCCGGACCCGTCCCCTTGGTTGATGCATTCCGGCTGGAAGGTGAGACGAAACCTGTCTCCGGTTTTTGCATCTCAACCACCGAAAAGGCCATGAGCGTCCTCCTTTACTCCCAGAAACCCATAGAGGAGCTGGCGGGCGCCAACATAGCCCTGCCCGATGATGCGGAAACGTCGCACAAGCTATTACAGGTGCTTCTATCTCTAAAATACGAAGTGGAACCCCACGGCTATGTGACGATGAATGACCCCCATGAAGCATTTCTGATTGCCGACGATCCGGCTTTGCGCCGACGGTTGGGGGCTCGAGGCTTTCCCCACCGTTACGACTTGGGTCAGGAATGGTTCCAGTGGACCGGTCTGCCATTTGTGTTCTCCCGGTGGGTCGCCCGAAATGACATCGGCGATGCCGACTTCCTTTTGCTGGAAGATACTTTGTACGTGGGTCTGGAGGAAGGCGTAGAGAACCTGTTTCACGAGTCGGACCCCCGTGATAAATTATTGATGCTGCCCAAAGAGGTGGTCGAATACATCCAAGGGCACCGGTTCTTCGTTGGCTTGTCCGAGAGAAAAGCGATTCAACTGTTCCAGAGCCACTTGAAGCAACTAAACTTGGACGGGTAGGCACTTCTCGCCTTCAAAATGTGCCGATATGGCCAAAGTCACCGAAAAATGTTTTGAGGAATCCGGCCGCCCTTGTTTCATTTGCGATTTTTCTCCGCCCCGTTCCGGCGACGGTTTAGTCCTCCAGAACGCCGATATACCGGCTGATTTCATTTCAATCGCCTACAACCCCGGCAGGGCCGTGAGGGTAAACTCAGCCATGCTGGCGGCGGCCATCAAGCAACACTCGGGTATGGACACCATCTTTACCCTGGCCACCAGGGACATGAACAAATTGGCGCTACAGTCCCAGATGTTGGGCGCCCAGGTTTTGGACTTAGAAAACGTGGTTGTGGTGCAAGGGGACCCCTTTGGCCAGCGAGACCAAGGTGTGGTCAAAGAGGTTGGCGATACTCACCCCACACAATTCATAGCAGCACTCAGAGCAATGAACCAAGGGATCGACTTCCGGGGGTCTCAGCTTCGCTCGCCAACAAGCATCTGCATCGGCGCGACCGCCGACTTGGGGCGAGACACGGACCAAGAAGCTGCCTTGGCAGTGCGAAAAGTGGAGGCTGGAGCCGAGTTTTTCATGACCCAGCCCATTTTCGACGTAGCAGAAGCGGACAAGTTCCTCGATTCATATCGCAGTAAATCAGGAACGGATTTATCAGTCCCAGTATTTTATGGTCTCCAAATCATGGAGAAGGACGGGGTGATTTTCAGTTCGGTGCCGGAATCCGTGAGGGAAGAATTGGAGAAAGGACGTTCCGGAGTAGAGATTGCACTGGAACTCTACCGGCGATTCCGGGAGCACGGTCTGAATAACGCATATCTGATGCCGCCAATACGCCGCGGCGGCGCCAGAAACTATGAGGCCGCACAGCAAGTGCTGGCGGCCTCAAAATCTCTATAGACGCATTAGTTGGATTAAGGGCTCTCCAGGTTAAGGGCTCCACGGAACCGGCGCCATTTCCTCGATGTCCGTGATTACCTCCACCACCGCTGGCCTGCCAGATGCCAAAGCCTGCTCAATGGCGCTCTGGATTTGATTGGGATCTGTCACTTGTATCCCGAAGCAACCCATTGATTCTGCGATTTTGGATATGTCCACGTCCGTAAAGGCGAATAACTCGGTGGGGTTGCCTGAGTAGCCCTGATAAGCCACTAGGTCGCCTCTCATGTTCTGGCTCAGAGCCCGGTTGTTGTTCACCACGGTCACGGCATTTATCCCGTGGCGTACCGCCGTCTCCAGTTCACCGATGTGGTACCAAAAACCACCGTCCCCGGTAAAGCAAATCACAGGTCGCTCCGGCGCGGCGCATTTGGCTCCAAGAGCTGCGGGCAGGCCCCAGCCCAGGGACCCTGCCGCCCTCAAGTAGCTCTGTTCCGGGTGGTTCAGGTCCACCATGCTGCCGGTCCAGATACCAGCGTGGCCAGTGTCGGCCAGCAATATTGCGTCAGATGGCAACGATTTGGTTAAATCGTTGCACAGCCGTTGAGGAAGGATCGGCACAGCACCGGAATTATAAAGCGGCTCTACCTCATCCTTCCATTCCTTCACCAGTTGTTGGGCCCGTTCCACCCATTCCTTCCGCTCGCCCATAGGTTCCATGGCCTCAATCAAGCGGCGGACACTGGCTTTGGCATCTCCTTGCATGGCGACTTGGGTTGGGTAGTTTCGGCCCAATTCCGAAGGGTCGATGTCTATCTGGATTATCGGGGTGCCCATGGCTGGAATCTTCCAGTCCAGTGTCACTTGGCTGCCGGTATGGCTACCCACGAAAAGCACCAAGTCGGCTTCGCTCACTACCCGATTTGCGCACCAGCGGCTGTATGAACCGACCACTCCCACTGACAGAGGATGGTCTTCGGGAATCGTGCCTTTGGCGTTCAGCGAGGTTGCTACCGGTATGTTCAGCATCTCAGCCAATTCCACGATTTCCTGTTGTGCGCTGGATGCGGTAACTCCGCCGCCCGCCATGATTACCGGGCGCCGGGCACCAGCAAGGGCTTGGGCGGCATCGCGCACGAGTTGGGGCTCCGGCTCCGGGCGGAAGGCGGGTCGCTGGGCAAAAGCCGCCTCAACTATCACTTCCAAGTCTGCTTCTCCGTCGGAAACCACGTCGCCGGATATGCCCTGTAGGTCCAGGTGCACAGGAGCGGTGGCCCCGGTGGTCGCTTCCCGGAACGCTTGGCGCACCAAGTGAGGTAGCTGCTCTGCGCTGTCCACCACCACGCTGTACTTGGTCACGGCGCTGAATGGCTGCATGTGGTCGATCTCTTGGTATGAGTTCCGGTATTGGTGGGTCAAAGGCCGGTGGCCGGTTATGGCTATAACAGGAGAGAGCCCCAGGAAGGCGTCTTGGAGACCAGCGGCCAGGTTCACCGCGCCAACTGATTGGGCCATGCACACACCGGGCCGGTTGGAGGCTCGGGCGTAGCCGTCGGCCATATAGGCTGCCGATTTTTCGCCGTGGGTGATGATGCGCTGGATTCCCAGTTGCTCCATCTCCACCATTACCTTCCGTGCGATGACCGGTACCAAAAAGGCGTGGGTAACGCCGTACCCGTGCATAGTTTCCGCAATGAACCGGCCCCCGGACATCTTAGGCATGGTGCTTCCTCCGTGTATGGCGTTGATTCGCTCTGTTGTTTAAGTTTCAGTGTGGGCTGATTTGGTTCAGATTATCGGCGGTATGAGCTGGACTAGGACTAACGAGCGTCAAAAACATCTTTGGCAATCTTGGACGCTTGGGCTGCCGTGGGCCATCCGGCGTAGAAAGCCATGTGGGTGATAACCTCTCCGATTTCCTCTTTAGTGACACCGTTGTCCAGCGCTCGGCCGATGTGGCCCGGCAGTTGGCCGGTACGGTACAGAGCTATCAGAGTCGCTACGGTAATCAAACTGCGGTCTCTTTTGGACAATCCTGGGCGCTCCCAAACATCGCCGAATAATACGTC
This sequence comes from Dehalococcoidia bacterium UBA1141, assembly GCA_002311385.1. Lineage (GTDB taxonomy): Bacteria > Chloroflexota > Dehalococcoidia > Lucifugimonadales > UBA3495 > UBA1141. Next base: position 5,535 of record DCAE01000149.1, read on the forward strand.
AACCGTAAGTTCAGCCAGGCCGGGTGCGACTTCCTTCATGATTTCTCTAGGTGTGGTCATGTTCACTCCTTTAATTGGTCTTAACGTAAGATTCCAAATTCGGCACTTTAACCGAAATTCTCGGCAGAGTATATGCCTATGAACAGTGGGGCGATAGTGTCATTGGGCAACAGGATTTACTAGAGAGTGGGCTGTAGTCCCCAGGTTTTGCCAAAGTCGGCCCGTTCAATTAGCTGACCGGTGAAACTCTTGGCACTCTGACCGGCCAGCCAAATCGCTGCCGGTATAATCTCATCGGGCTCGGCCATAGGGATGTGGGCGGTGCCGGGCCAGTCGCCTCGGCGGTTCATCCAGGTGTCCACCCGGCCCGGACTCAAGACGTTAACCGCAATGTTGTGCTCCCTGACTTCCTCTGCCAGGCTCAGGAACATCCGGTCAAGGGCTGCCTTGCTCATGGAATAACCAACCCTACCCAGCCGGTATCCCCTGGCTGCGCCGGATGTGATGCAGAAGATTGAGCCGCCCGAGTCGGAAGAGGTGTCCGAAGCAATCATTGCCGGCAGGGCAAATTTGCACAGCAACAGAGGCCCCCGGATATTCACCGCCAAACAGCGGTCCAAATCTTCGATTTCCAAGTCAATCACCGGAGACGCGCAGTCGATCCCAGCGTTGGAAACCAGAATGTCTACGCGGCCAAAATGGTCCAGGGTTGTGGCTACCAACCGCTGAATATCGTCCGCCTGGGACACGTCGCATTTGACCGCGATTCCAGTACCACCCTGTTCCTCGATGCGCTCCAGGGTATCGCCGATTGTGCCGGAGCCGTATTTCTCGTAGGGAGTATTGGCGGATGTGTCCGTTTCGGTGCGAGAAGCAACCACGACCTTGACGCCTTGGGAGCTTAATCCGAGACAAATCGACCGGCCAATCCCCCGGCTACCGCCAGTGACCACCGCAACCTTGCCCTTTAGAGAAACTAAAGAGCTATCCTTTTTAGGCATCTGTCGCGGGCATCTGATGTTGGATGGTCCGTTGGATGGTCTGATGGATGACTTGAAGGAAGGCAGCTTGGGTACATTCAACGGCTGCGGACGACATTAAGACGCTGGCCTGAACATGGGGAGGTTGATATTATCGTCTAGTTGCTGAAAAACGACCTCGACGGCCATGCCTATTTTTATCAATGCCGGGTCAGGCTCAATCTCCACGAGATTGGTGGGTATCCGGGCTCCGCTTTCCACTTCCACGATGGCGGCGATGTACGGGACCCGGTCCCGGAAAACCGGTGTTGGCCCTCGGTGGACGATGGAGAAGGTGTGGAGCGTGCCTTGACCGCTGCTCTGAATCCAGTCCGTGTCCCTGGAGAAGCAGTTGGGGCAGATATCCCTGGGATAGAAATATGCTTGGTCGCAACTCTTGCAGTGACGAAGCCAGAGTTCGTTGGCCTTGCATTTTTCCCAATAAAAGTCGGATTCGGGCTGGGTTAGAGGAGCAGGTATGGGAGGCAGGTCCTGGGCCGGTTGGGTCATGTATCGCTCCAAGACGGAAGAGATGCCAGGCTTTGGTTCGTGCATATTGGATTGTGCATAGAGGATAGGGATAAAAGCTAACACCGTCAAGACTGGAATTTGGGCACGCTGAGCCGGTAGAACGTAGCCGGTGGAACGTAGCCGGTGGAATGTAGATTGTCATCAGGCTCAAAACCTTCAGTCCTAATCTGACCCGCATCGTCCCATGCTAAACTTCCACAATCGACCCGGTTGCTGAATTGATAGACCGGGTACCCACTAGCCTTTGGGCCAGGAGGAATTATGCGCATAGCGGTTATGGGCGCAGGCAGTATCGGCGGCTACTTCGGAGGAATGTTGGCCCGAGGGGGAAATCAGATCACTCTGATTGCACGAGGGGACAATCTGGCTGCGATTTCTCAGCACGGCCTGAAGGTGATCCGGGACAATGAAGAGTTCACAGTACGGTGCGACGTAACGGACGACCCGAAGCAAGTGGGTACGGTTGAACTAGCATTGCTAACGGTCAAGGCCTACCAGAACGAGCAGGCGATTCCAGCCTTATCTCCTCTGGTCGGTCCGGATACAACCATCCTGTGCTTACAAAATGGCATCGATACTTATCAAGACGCAGTGGCGGCATTCGGCGTGGACAGGGTACTGCCAGGGGCGGCCTATATTGAGGCTGGCAGGCAGGGGCCGGGCGTGGTAACTCAGACGGGGTCGGGCGTGCGAATCGCCTTCGGTGAGCAAGACGGCAGAAATTCTGATAGGGGCAACGAGATAGCGGACCTGCTGAAAAGATCGGGCATTGCGGCCCAGTTTGAAGCAGACATTCGCAAGACTTTGTGGACTAAATTTCTGTTCATCGCCACTTTGGCCGGAGTGACAACCATGACCAGAGAATCTTTGGACCGTTTGATGCCCCGCCAGGAATGGAGGGCCGTGATTATAGGTTGTATGGAGGAGATTGAGCGGGCAAGCCGGGCCAGCGGCGTGAATTTGGATGCCGAGGTGGTCCAGGATACCCTTTCATACATGGTAGGCTCGATTGACGAGATGCACGCCTCCATGCACTCGGACATAGTCGCAGGGAGGCCCTTGGAGTTGGAAGCGCTAAACGGCGCAGTGGTTCGGGCTGGAAAAGACACCAACGTTCCCACTCCAATCAACGATGTCATCTACGCCATGCTCAAACCCTATATGCTCGGAAATTTTGATATGCCAGGAACCTTTGACAAGAGTTAGGCACGGGATTAGCATGGCCTGGGCCTAACGCATCTAGCGAAAAAGTGTAAATCCGAGGTAATCGAAAAATGGACGCTACCATCGTTTCCCATGTCGCCATCTGTGTTCGAGACTTGGAAAAGTCCTTAGCCTTCTACCGGGATATTCTCGGCATGCATGTCACCTTCGACCAAGTACAGGACACAAGCAAAGGCGGTTTCCCGGATATTTATAAACATGCTCGTAAGACTCGAAGGACGGTTCACGTGCGTTACGGCGAAGGCCATACGTCGCCGTCCTTGGTACTCACCAGCCATCCCGGAGAGGATGCTGACGGGGAGCCCATAAAACTGGACCAGATTGGCATCAGCCACCTGTCCTTCACAGTGGCCGACGTCAAATCGTTGGGAGAAGAACTGGTTGCCAAAGGCGTGAAACTGGCAGCGCCCATGGAGGCGTTCACCAGTCCCGAAGGCCGGATCAGCAGCATATTTGTCTACGACCCCGACGGTATCTTGCTTCAATTTGATGACCACGGTTAGTCGATAACCATCGCTACTCGACGACCACGCCTAGGCTTTTGACAAAATGCCCTTATCCCAATAGGATTCGGGTCTGCCAAGTGGCAATTTCATCAGAAAGATATTAACAACAAATCCAATGCCTACAGATTAATTGCCTAATGATTGATGGAGGTACCTTAGCAATGGAAGCAACCGGAATATCGCATATTGCCGTCTGTGTGCGGGACATGGACAAATCTCTGGCATTCTACAAAGACCTACTCGGCATGCAGGTTACCAAAGACGAAATCGAGGACACCAGCACCGGTGGCCTGACTCACACGTACAAACGCCACCGCAACACGCGGCGGACCGTCCATCTGGCCTACGGCGAGGGCCAACCGACCTTCTTGGTGATGACCAGCCACCCCGGAGACCAAGCCGATGGGGAGCCCATCAAGCTTGACCAAGTAGGCGTTAGCCACGTCTCGTTCACGGTGAAAAACCTGCGTGGACTGGCGGACGAATTGATTGCCAAAGGGGTTGAGATTGCGGGCGGCATCGAAGCCTTTGCCGATGCCCAAGGCAACGTGCGGACTTTCTTTGCTTTTGACCCTGACGGAATATTGGTCCAGTTTGACAGCGGCGTCGCAGCCTAGGCACGAAACACCGTGGCAAGCAGCGATCCCGACAGCCATGACCTGGACAAACTGGCCCGCTGGCGACAAGGGCTGGCGGATGCTGGGACGCCAGACTTTCCGGTTTACGCTGTTTTCTTGGTGGGGCCGGAAGATACCTTCGCTCACGATGTTTTTAGGGAATTTCGCTCGAGCTTTGAAACTCGAAAAGCGCCCTATGAGCATCTGGTTATTTTCGGCCAACACGGCACGTCCAAGACGTTGGACGGATTGCGAGGCAGGCTTAGCTTATCCCCGGAAGAAATACCCCTGCTGGCATTAACCTCCAGCCCCCTTGCTGTCACCTTCTACACACTTCCTCTTCCAGCAGGGAGTGCCGGAGATGAAGCCGGTTGTTTGAGTGACGGAGGCCCATGGCGGGACATATTAGGTCAAATAGAGGCCGCGTCCGGTTCAAGCAAAATTGTTTTGGACTTGGAAAGAATAGCTGAGCTAAATCTGAGGGCCATTCGGGAAGGGCCGCTGGAATCAGTTATAAATAAGCTGTTATTGCGATTATCCCACCGAGGTTAGTAGATTCTGACTCAAAACAAAAAGGGGGCCCTTTTTGTTAAACGCGGGACGCCCCTTTTTAAAAACACAACGCAGGCCCGTGACTAAGTTATTACACCCGAAATCATCAACCCGCCCCATAGTATCAGCAGCAGTCCGGTTCCCTTGCTCATCCGATCACCGCGGGGCACGACCTTTTCCAACAATACAAACCCGGCAAGGGCTGCGATCCACAGCAGGTTCATGATGCCCAAGACGAATAGCAATAGCATCAACACCCAACAACAGCCAACGCAGTAGATTCCGTGTGTCACACCCATTCGCAGGGCACCCCCTGCTCCCTCACGCCAGTCGGTCATGAGGAAAGAAAGGGGTGAACGGCATTGGGTCAGGCATGTGTATTTGAGCCTGCTCCACTGGAATGCTCCCGCCACCACCAGGAGACTTCCTCCCAGATAGTCGCTGGTGCTTCCGCCCATCATTTTGTCCAGAAGGTCGTTAACGTGGAGTGCCCAATTGCCCACCGTGGCAACGGCCGCGAAACCGCACCAGACCACCAGATAGCCGGACAGAAATATGGCCGTCGAAACGTAGGGGCGGTCTTGCTCTTGCCTTCTCCGGTTGACGGTGGCGAAGATTAAAATCATTGGAGCGGCGCTGGGCACCATCATGCCGGTCATCATGACGGCCCACATGAGGAACATCATGCCGAAGTCCGCAGCGCTCCAAGTCTTGAGTTGAGCCATGGCCATGCCGGAGCCCATGCCGTCCGAGTCTTGGGCGAGGAAAACCAGGTAGGCCCAGGCAATTGCCACCACGGCTAAAACGCCAGCTATCACCACCAAGCGGTCGCGCTTGATTACCGACTCTATTGCGTTGGAAACCTGAGGTGTCGCGGATTGCATCTTCGTGATTCTCTAGTGCGCCGGGCTATTTAGAACTGTGGTATTCAAACTCGGCGAACTCGCCGTAATTTCCAGAGTGTTCGTGTTGGAACCCACCGGCGTAACTGTAGACCGTTGTAGAGCCCATCTGCGTGTTGTTTGATGTGAAGCCAGTGCCCTTGACCAGCGTCAGTTCTTCCGGATCACCGGTGACGGGGTTCTTTATGGAAGTCAGGCCCAAGTCCAAAACGCCCGGTATGTCCACTCGGCTATTCAGACCGTCGATAACCATATTAAGTGGGGCGAATATGGTTTCCAGCCAGGTTTCGGTAATGCTGGCCAAGATTTCGAATGGACCTCCAAAACTGCCACTGAGCAAGTCCGCTAAGGCTACCCTTCGGGCCTCATCGGCCCTTTGGTCAATAATCAATTGGGTTGTGCTATGGTCCAAGCGCATCGCACCCGGCGATTCGCCGACCCAACCCATGCCAAAACCATCCAGGTTGACATCCCAGAATTGGCCTTTCTGAATCTGCCAAATGTAGGCACCGTTGCAATTGCCGTATGTGGGAGGGGCGTCAAAATTACAAGGGCAGCCCCAATCACAGTTACAAGCTCCGATGACGATGCCCTTTAGTAGCCAGACGATGTCATTCTTTGCGGCCATAGATTGATTGATACCGATCTTTAATTAATCCAGACCTAAGACAGGCGATTATCCCGGCGGCCCGCCAATTACTTCTGGTTGGTCCAATCCACTGGCGCAAAGATGCCGCTCTGTCCGGTATGGTTGAACTTAACGGTGCCATGATCCACTTTCATGACGGAGGTTGTGGAGCTATTGCCGTCATTCCAGATTAGGCCGCCTTTGGGAAATACGATATGGACCTCGTTGTCTTCGCCAGTGACCGGGTTCTTGCAAGGCATCAACTTCGCCTCCAAGATGCCATCAATACTGAAAGTGCTGCTGGTTCCATTCACGTCCATCTTGATGGGTTTTAGGATGGGGCCGTCCAGCGCTGTGATAGTAGTAGCCAGGATTTCCCAAGGCATTCCGCCCGCCTGACCGGTCAGGATTGTGGCCAGACCGTTGACCTGTTGCTCGGTCGCGGACTCGTC
>DCAE01000095.1:0-259 GCA_002311385.1 Dehalococcoidia bacterium UBA1141
CCACGGCAATAGGCACAGTCCGCTCAAACACCAATGGGAGGAGATGACAATGGTTGACCAGTTGGCCCGGCCCAAAGACAAAGCGGAGATATATTGGTTTTCGGAACAGCCCTATGGTCACGTTGGAGACGAGGACCTGAAGAAGTATGATTCGGGTCGACTGGGATTCCCCAACAGCTATTTTGACCCAGAGAAAGCCCACGTGCTTTATAACGAGTACCATGAGCAGTATGTGTTGGCCGACGAGGTTGGTTTTGAC
>DCAE01000095.1:319-4468 GCA_002311385.1 Dehalococcoidia bacterium UBA1141
CATGACCAACGAGCACCATGCATCTTACTGGTGCATGAAACCCGCTGTTAACCTTGACGCTGCAGTCATAGCTAAACTCACAAAGAATGTCAAAATCGCCATCTTGGGCAACGTAATCGCTGTCAATGACCCCATCCGCATGGCTGAAGAAATCGCCATGCTTGACTGCTACTCAGGTGGCCGAATTATCTCTGGATTCGTTCGCGGCACCGCCGTGGAAACGCTGCAAGCCGGAATCTCGCCCACCGAGAACCGGGGGCGTTTTGAGGAAGCCCACGACCTCATCATCAAGTGCTGGACCGAGCCCGGCCCCTTCCGTTTTGAGGGCGAGCATTACCAGTACCGGGTGGTGAACCCTTGGGTAGTCCCCATGCAGAAGCCCCATCCCGATATTTGGTTCCCCGGCACCGGCAGCCCCGAGAGCGTAGTCTGGGCGGCCAAACATCGCCATCCTTACATGAACTTGGGCGCTTTGGTGGACACCACGGAATGGCTGAAACAGGTCTATATAGACACCGCTGCGGAAGAGGGCTACCAAGCGGGTCCGGAGCACTTCGGCTATCTGCTCAGGTGTTTGGTGGCCGATACCGATGAGAAGGCCATTGAGATTGGACGAGAGTTCATGTGGACCATTGAGCATCGCCAGAGGGGCCCTGTGGAACACAATGATCCTCCCGGTTACCAGTCCAGAGCCGCCGTCGCTGTGAAAGCCCAACGGCCCACTGGAAATGTGGCCGGCGCCGGAGGATTGGGAGTAGGGTTTACCTACGAGCAACTCCAGGGCGTCAACAATATCATAGTCGGCAGCCCGGAAACCGTTACCCGCAAGCTGACCGAGATGATTGAAAGGCTGAGCCCCGGCTACCTCCACATCTACGGCAACGAAGGCGCCATGAAGCACTCAGACGTCATGCGTTCCATCGAGTTGATGGGTAAAGAGGTAATCCCGGCTCTGCACGAGATTCAGTTGGAACCATACGAGTCCAAAGGCAAGGCCGGAGCGCCGCCGAAGAGCGGCACAGCGGGTCTAGGTCCCTAGTCCCCAGAATCCGACGCAACTAATAAAGACCCCGCTGTTTTCAGCGGGGTCTTTTTGCTTTTGAATAGATTGACCGTCAATCTTGCTGCACTCGTACTGGTTTGTCACACAACCAAGCATTGGAATCAGCGTCAAATGGCTAGACTAACCCGCCAAGAACGGATGCTGGCTGATTACCTGTGGTTCGACAAGCGCACCTCGAACAGGTGCACCACGGACATCTTAAAGCTCCCTCCACCGTTCGTCCTGTGTTGAGTGAACGCCACCGACATAAATTTTAGCTTCAGGAATTGAAGTTTTGTTAATTAGCGATTGGATGAGCGGCTATCTAAGGGCGCTTGATCGGGCGCTTGATCGATTTTTATGGCCCATAATTAGTGGATTTAGGCTGCCATCAGCCAAGCAGCGCTACGGGTTTTTGCTTATTTAGCCTCAAAATCATTTAGTTGTTGCCGGCTATGATACTTTCCTAACTCCGCACAACGGCTACTTTATCGAAGAAACTTAACGCACTTTCTACACGGGAATTGTAGAGGATATTCAAGCTTTCGCCAGCGGAGGGTCAATCGGGGTGATTAACCCAGACGTGCTGGCCTCATCTGTGTTGAGAGGACCCGCCTAATATCACCAAATTGTATCTGTTCGGCGCGTCTTGGTGATGTCATGACTCCAATTTCTATGCCTTAAGAGAGAGAAGCAAACATGGTACGACTCGAACAACTAGATAAATTCTTCGCAGCCTCGCTCCTGAAAATGGACTGCCCTGAATTCGATACTCGGCCTTGGGTTGATGGGCCGCCATTAAATCAACGGCGAATCGCCCTCATTTCCACAGCAGGACTGCACCGGCAGGACGACCGCCCATTTACGATTCAATCAGGCCCCGCCCAGGAATGGCCCGCCGACTACCGCATTATCCCTGGGGATAGCTTGGCAAGTGATCTGATGATGAGTCATATCTCCCCCAATTTTGACCGCACCGGATTCCAACAAGACTGGAACGTAGTGTTCCCGCTCGACCGGCTGCGGGAACTTGCAGATGAAGGCTTCATTGGCAGTCTTGCGGATTTCCACTATTCCTTTATGGGAGCGGCAGACCCACGGCGCATGGAACCTTCAGGTCGTCGCCTTGCGTCCCTACTAAAGGATGACCATGTGGATTCGGCCTTGCTGGTGCCTGTTTGACCGGCTTGCACGCGCGCCGTTGGCGGGCTTGGCCATTATCTAGAAGAAGAAGGAATCTCAACCACCCAGATTAGCCTGATCCGGGAGCATACTGAGAGAATCAAACCACCGCGGGCGCTATGGGTGCCTTTCGAGCTTGGTCGCCCATTGGGAGTGCCTGGCGATGCAGCATGGCAGACACGGGTTCTCCGGGGCGTATTAGAATTGCTAGAAGCGCCAAATGGACCGGCTGTGCTTGTCGATTTTCCTGATGACGCCCCTGTGTCGTCAGAAGAACAGGCTGTATTGGCTTGTCCTGTTTCCTTCCCCGCCCCGGTGACAGTCTTGAGCGACACCGAGCGGCTTCGTGGCACATTGAACCAAGAAATCCAGGAACTGCGTTCTTGGTACGACATGGCTGTGACAAAGAGTGGTCGCACAACCGTTGGCGTCAGTGAACTTGACCCTGAGGAGATTGGAAAATTTGTTGGAGCGTTTCTAGGCGGTGATATTCCGGCAAGCCCGCAAGACGACATGCCCGTCCTTGATTTGTTCAAACTGGCCGTAGAAGATCTAAAAGCCTATTACTTCGAGGCAGTGGCGGCTCAACCGGGGCAGAGGACGGCTTCAAGCTCCGAGTTGGCTAATTGGCTTTGGCGGGAAACAACCGCAGGGAAAGTGCTGTTTAAACTTCAAGAACAATGGAAAGGCAGTGACGACAGCAACATAATGTTATTCAGTAGTCTCTTGCTCGTGCCACGGGCATACGATGCAGAATCGCCGTATGCGGTTGCGACTGCGTGAGCCCAGGGGTGGCTCGCGCTGGATAATTTGTTGAACCAACACCGGTACTTCGACAGGCTCAGGACGACGGGCTCAGGAAGAATGGAGAGAGGGTTATCTTTGGCCTAGAGCGCTGTGGTGAGCCTCTACTGCGACCGTGACTAACTTACATCCGGCTATTCCCATGCGAGCGGGCGATACAGCACTACGACAAGCTGTTTTGCATGGATCGCACATATCCCCTCTGCTAATGGCATGTCGGTGGTAAGTGTCCCCTGGCCTAGTCCTTTAGGTCGTCATCTAGTGGTATCTGGTAGCCGTTGGCCAAGATATTCGATTGGGTGGCCACGTTGACCACCGCAATCAACTCACCTAGCATCTCGTCGGTCATACCCTGTTTGCGAGCAGCGTCGGTGTGGCAGCGTAAGCAATACTCGCAGCCGTTGCTGGCGCTGACTGCCACGAAAACCATTTCCTTGAACAGGGAATCCAGCTTCCCTGGTGTCATGGCCTCCTTCACGCTCTCCCAGGCGTGTTTCAGAGTAGGTGGGTGGTTGGCGATGTGCTTCCAGAAGTTGTTGATGTCGTCAACGCCGCGGGTCGCTTTGATTTCATCGTAGACGGCGCGGACTTCAGGGCCAGCATCGGCGTAGTGGATGGGCTTAGAATGGGGCATCTCGACTCCTATTACAGGGAAGTGTCGCCAATTCCACGGTCACACCTTGTAACTTGAACCATGTCTTTAGGTCCATCATCGGCCAATTGTACTACCGATGTTCACGGACGTGAGAGCGCGGGCTCCTGGGCCAGTTTTATACTCTAGAATCCTTCATATACCAGCTGTTTTGAGGAGGTTCATCATACCCCATTATCTATTTCAAGCTTCTTATTCTTCCCAGGGATTAAGTGGGTTGGTCAGCAATTCTGAAAACCGAAGCACAGTCGCAGTGACGTTGGTTGAGCGTCGCCTGTAGAGGTCGGTTTTAATATTTTATGCCTCGTTTGAGCGTCGAAGGCAACTCGCATGACTACCTCTTACCGGGTCAGGCGATTCTGCAATGCCTTATTCAGATTTTCTATTTCGGGCAGCAGCATCGTCATTTGGTTATTCTTCAGGTCCAGATAGTCAAGTTTGTCAATTCACCTATCTCGGGCGGCAGCGC
>DCAE01000095.1:4538-5456 GCA_002311385.1 Dehalococcoidia bacterium UBA1141
GGTCAGGTTGGTCAGTTCACCCATCCTGGGCGGCAGCGCCGTCAGTTGGTTGTTAGGCAAGCTCAGGCGGTTCAGTTGGGTCAGTTCAACTATTTCGGGCGGCAGCGCTGTAAGTTGGTTGTTGCCCAACTCCAGCCATGTCAAGTGGGTCAGATCGCCTATCCTAGGCGGCAACGCCGTCAGCTGGTTGTTGCTCAAATCCAGCCGTGTCAGCTTGGCCAGTTGGCCTATACCGGGCGGCAGCTCCGGCAATCGGTTGTTGCTAAGGTCCAGATAGGTCAGGTTGGTCAGTTTACCTATCTCGGGCGGCAGCGCGGGCAGTTGGTTGTTGCTCAGGTCCAGATAGGTCAAGTGTGTCAATTCACCTATCTCGGGCGGCAGGGCCGTCAGCTTGTTGTCGGACAAGTACAGATAAGTCAGGTTGGTCAATCCACCTATCTCGGGCGGCAATTCCGTCAGCAGGTTGTCGGACAAGTACAGTCCGGCCAGGTTGGTCAGTTCACCCATCCCGGGCGGCAGCGCTGTCAGCTGATTTTTCCTCACTCCCAGATGAGCCAAGTTGGTTAGGTTCCTTATCCCAATCGGCAGCGCGGTCAGCAGGTTGTCGGACAAGTACAGCTCCGCCAGGTTGATCAGTTCACCTATTCCGGGAGGCAGCGCGGTCATCTGGTTGTTCCTCAGGTCCAGATAGGTCAAGTTTGTCAGTTTACCTATCTCGGGCGGCAGTGCCGTCAGTTGGTTGTTGAAAAGCCATAAATTCTTCAAGTTGATCAGTTTACCTATCTCGGGCGGTAGCGCCGTCAGCTTGTTGTTGAAAAGCCATAAGTTGTTCAGGTTGATCAATTTACCTATCTCGGGCGGCAGTGCCGTCAACTGGTTGCTGGACAAGTACAGTCCGGCCAGGTTGGTCAGTTCACC
>DCAE01000095.1:5500-15467 GCA_002311385.1 Dehalococcoidia bacterium UBA1141
TTCACCTATCTCGGGTGGCAATGCTGTCAGCCGGTTGTTGTTCAGGCGCAGTTCAGTCAACTTACTCAGTTCACATATACCGGACGGGAATGCCGCCAGCAGGTTGGTGGAAAGGTACAGGTGGGAAAGATTGGCCAATTTCCTTATCCCAGTCGGCAGCGCCGTCAGCTGGTTGTTCCTCAGGTCCATCTCGGTCAAGTTGGTCAGTTTACCTATCTCCGGAGGAAGAGCAGTCAGGTGGTTGCCGCCAACGTCCAGCCTAGTGAGGGTGGTCAAGTCGCCGATGTTCGGAGGCAGTGTCGTTAGTGCTTCCCCAGACAGATCTAAGTGAATTTCCCCATCGTCCCTTCCTCTCCCTAATCTCGCGACTAGTTCATCTTGGTCCATATTGGTAGCTCTATACACCTTGACTAATTTGTCTCGTCGATATTTTTTTAGGCGGGCGTGTATATCATTGAGGCGCAATCAATAAGCAATATCGCGGATTGTGTTACTAAGGGCTTTCAGACCTCTTGCAGTTACCAATTTACGTTGCTCTCTAGTCAGCAATCCAGGACTCCGGGGAAAGTTTCCTACCTATGACCGGGGCCTCTCCCCGGCCCGCGGCGGGTAAAGGTACAAGCCATAACCGATCGTGGCATAGCTTAGTCGCGAACTGTCCGCATCTCGATCCCCGATGACTCCTCCTGCAAGCGAACCGCTATGGTCCGGTCACTCTCGCCCCAGCCGCGGTTCATAGCGTGCATCATGATCTGCTCTACCATGTTCGCCACCAGCATTGGCACGCCGCTCTGCCGGCCCAGGTTTGTCGCTAGTCCTATGTCCTTTCGTGCCAGGTCCAAGGTAAAGACTGGTGGCTCGAACTGTCCCTCGAATACTGTTGTCAGCCGGTCTTTCAATGCACCCACTGGGCCACGGCTCCCAGAGTCCAAAAGGACAGGAAGCTCGACACCTGCCTTAATGCCAAGTGCCAGAGCCTCGGCGACCACCTGCTGCATTGCAATGGTGGTCATATTATGAACGAGCTTGCAGACATTGGCTAAACCAAGTGCCCCCGCGTAGATCACTTTGTCGGCAAAGGTGTCAAGGATTGGATGCAAGCGGTCGAATATATCTCGATCGCCGCCCGCCATCACGATCAAGCCCCTGTCAAGGGCGTCCAAAGGGCTGCTCAATACCGGAGTATCCATCACGTGAGCTCCCTTCTGTTTGAAGAGCGGCTCGAGGCTCCGAATAAGATCCGGACCACAAGTGGACATGTCCATGTAGATTCCACCGGGCCGTATCCCTTCTAGTATCCCTTCGGGGCCTTTGACCACTTGTTCGACAACTTGAGGCCTCGGTAAGCAGGTAGCGACCACATCGCTAAGCTGCGCGAGCTCCGCCGCTGACTCAGCGAGTCGTGCACCACCATCAAGTAAAGGCCTGGTCGCTTCCTCCCGGGCGTCATAAACTACCATCGGGTAGCCTGCTTTCTGTATATTGACTGCCATTGGTGTGCCCATCTTGCCCATGCCTATGAATCCGACCGTCTCCATATTCATTCCCTCTAAATTTTGTTTGTTTCCAAGGATTATCGCATGACAGTCGCCGGCAGCGTCGATTCACACCCATAGCATGTTCACATAGACGCAATCGAACATCATAGGGAGCAGCTGATGGCGTTCTTCTTTGGTGGCAAGTTGGCCGTAACCAAAGACTGGAAAGAGGAACTTGTGGCCGAGTCGGCGACCCTAGCATTGGAGACGATTGCATAGTGACCAGCGTACTCACCAAGGACGACGGGCTGTATGGGCGCCGCAGCAGAGTGCCTCTGGTTTGGGAATTGGCCGACGAGGGAGAAATAACCGTGTGGCTGGGGGTAGAGAAGAGAGGAAATTTGTTTCAATCGCTTATTGAGCATCTCTCAGGTAATGTGGGAGAGGCTTACGATTCTTTAAAGAGCAATTTGGTTCAAGCGACAAAGAGCGGAAGCGGCAGACCTATTCCTGATATTGTTAACGCAGTTTATGCTTTGAGTTGGGAGCTAGAGTACATTCTTGCCACTAGGAATTTCACAGGTAGCCGCCGATTTTGCAAAAAGTTATCTGAAGCTGGAAAGGACGACGATGAGCGATGATTAGACTTGAAGATAAGGTAGCAATTGTAACTGGGGCAAGTCGGGGCATCGGCAAAGCCGTGGCCATGGAGTTCGCCCGTCAAGGCGCCAACTTGGTCGTAGTGGCGGTCACTGATAAATCAGCGGCCCAAGAGGTAACCGATTCTATCGAGGAGCTGGGCCGCGATGCGATTACGGTTATGGCAGATGTGTCTCAGCGGGCAGAAGTGAACGGCCTGGTCAAAGCTGCTATAGACAGGTTTGGACGGGTAAACATCCTAGTCAACAACGCTGGGATACTAAACCCCAGTCCATTGATGGAATTAACCGAAGAGCAATGGGACAGGACCATCAATGTTCACTTAAAGGGGACGTTCAACTGTACGCAGGCCGTGGCCCAACATATGAAGGAAATGGGCGGTGGCCAAATCATTAACGTTACCGCTCCGTCGGTGCTTCGGGCATCGACACTGGGGGTAGCTGACTATGCAGCAGCCAAGGGCGGCATCGTGGCGTTCACCAAGACTGCTGCTAAGGAGCTCGCAACGTTTGGTATAACCGTCAACTGCATCAGCCCGGCGGTCTACACTCGAATGACAGAGAGCCTCATGTCTGTCGACCAATCCACGCTGGAAGAGCGAGCCGAACGAGTGCCCCTGGGTTGGTTCGGGCAGCCCGAAGACGTTGCACCAGCATTCGTTTTCTTTGCCTGCAAAGATGCCGACTATATTACCGGTCAAGTTCTAGCCGTGGACGGCGGCTCGACGCTCTAACCCGGGTGCTGATGACCCAGCAATATCGGCTGCCTACCTGCTCGATAGAAGAAGGATTAGGGCTACGATAATATTCCCCCATCTTCAACACTGCAACAAAGGACAGTTCCGTTATCTTTGGCAACGTGGCACTAAGCAGTCTGGGAAAACCAACAGGAATTAAACACTCGGAGGCGAATCCATGGCTGGCATTAAGCTGATTCACCACGTAAATGTGCCTATTAGCGACCATGAGCGTACTAGGGAATGGTATGAAAAAGTGCTTTGCGCAGAATACCTGGACCGATACGGGACCGACAGCTTCAGATGCGTATAGGCACAGGTGAAATGCACTTCACCGATTCGGCCAACCCCTCACAAGGCGGCCATTTTGCCGTGGAAGTGGACGATTGGGACGAGACCATAGCAAACTTGGACAGTCTTTCAGTCCCCTACTCCCGCTCTCCAGGCGGTGAGGTAGGATCCGCCCGTACGCCCGAAGATACGCCTTACACTGGACGGCGAGAAGATAATGGAGAGCACTACACCTACATCCGCGACCCAGATGGAAACGTCATTGAACTCGTCTATCACCCCATGGGGTTGGAAGACGGGCAGGGTCAACACGTTGAGTTAGTCGATAACTCAAAAGGGCTTCGCTGGAAGCAGCATTCTGCGTACGTCACTCCAGGCTAGGATTGCTTCTGAGGTTGGAATGTTCGCTTCAGATTTGGTAACGATGAGTACGTAATAGACTAACAGTTGTTCTCGTTCTGCTCCTCCCATTTTCGTCTTACATCAGCGCACTCTTGGGGCAATATCCCTGTTACCACCTGAAGCTTTTCTTCAAAGCCAGCCAATTGGATGAGCTTCTCTATCGTGTAATCACCATATCTGCGCTGGGATGGTTCCGGTCGAGCGCCCATGACGATTGTGTGGATTCCGCTAGCCATAAGGGCACCGCAGCACATTGGACACGGCTCAGCCGTCGTGTATAGAGCGTGGCCGGAAAAATCGACATGGCCGAGAGCTTTGCCTCCGTTGCGGAGCGCATCGGTTTCGCAATGAGCGGTCACATCAAGCGTAGAGCTCACCAGATTCCTGCCGCGGGCCACCAAGGTGTCACCAAGAGTTATAACCGAGCCCACCGCAATGTTTCCTTCGCTACCGGCTTTCTCTGCTTCTTCGAGCGCCATGCGCATGAAACGCTCATGATTTTGAGTCATATGAATTACCCTCTTCGTTACCTATGTGGACCCGACGGCTCCAGTTTCTCCCGCCTTGACTGCACCCGCTCCATCAACCGATGGAATTCTAAGGTTAGGGGAATTATATGGGTAAGCAGGAGGCTTAAGTCAAACCGAGGGCTAAGCGGTTTGGCAATATGGGGATTGGACTCCAATAGACATACTTGAGGGTAAAAAGTAATGCGCTTAGAAAACAAAGTAGCTATAGTCACCGGAGCCGGGCAAGGTCTTGGGATGGCTATGGCATTAGCTTATGCCAAAGAGGGTGCCAAACTGGCCTTGGCTTCTAGGACTCTCAGCCAGCTAGAGGAGACGGCGAGTCTAGCCCAGGAGTTGGGCGTTGAAACTCTAGTTGTGCCTACAGATGTAAGCGACCAAGAACAGGTCGAGGAGCTTGTTAAGAGGACTTTGGAACGCTTCTCTACAGTAGACATATTGGTGAACAATGCAGCTATGAACGGTCCGATTGGTATGCTATGGGATGATGACCCGACGGATTGGATGCAGACGCTCCAAGTTAACTTATTTGGAACCTATCTATGTAGCCGCACAGTGTTACCGGTTATGCTAAGAAATGACGTTGGAAAGATAGTGAATGTGACTTCCTGTCCCAGCGCGTTCATGGGTGATACTCCATATAAACCCGCAAGCAAATATCGCCATTTCACAGCCTACACGTCGTCGAAAGCTGGTCAAATTCAACTCGCCGAGAATCTCGCATACCAACTGGCGGGCAGGAACATCCAAGTGAACGCCATGCAGCCCGCAGGGCAAACTAAGGGATTGCAGGAGATTTGAAACCGCATGGAAGAGTTAGGTGAATCCGAATTCGTTGCGCGTGTGGACAGTATAGGCGGCAGAGCCAAAGATATTAGTGACCGCTCGGCCGAGTTGGCGGTATTTTGGCTAGTGAAGAGTCCGGAAAGTTAAGTGGCCGACTTTTATGGTATGGAGAAGACTTTCATAATTTACAAATCAAGGACATCATGGCATCCGATGCCTATATGATGCGTCGAATAGAACTCGATAGCTAAGCCACCGGCGCACAATGTGCGAATGTTTGACTTAAAGACAAGGATGCAGGAACAAAGATTAAGTGCTAGGGAACTAGCTAGAATTTTAGGAATTCCTGCCACGACAGTTGAAGCCTGGGTCTACGAAGACGCGGTTCCCAAGGCGCTGAATCTCGATACCATAAATAACTTCATTGCTGCAGTTTGCGCACATCATTGGGTGATTGAGTCATCAAATTGGCCTTTAATTGAAGGACAGTGTCAGCGGCGTGATAAGAAGCGGGATTTTAGTAATTATGTGGATACTCCGCCATGGCCAATAACCCAGCAAATGAGAGCTACAAAGGAGGCTCAGTGATTCGTTCCACTCTCTTAAGTACTGTTGCGGTTGCTTTGTTGGCATTAGGTGCATGCAGTAGTTCCATCCCGACACCGTCTGGAATCTCTGTGGTGCAGCCAGTTCCATCTGAGCCGGTACAGTTATCTGGAAAGGGTGACACGGCTTTTCCTCAGCCGGATATCCAATCTCGACCTGGCGGCGCTTACGGATATTCCCACTTTTTTTTCGAGGAAGTAGGAGGGGAAGTGATAACAACTCTGGTGGAGGGACCAGCAGGTGAACAGGTCCGCTCCAAATATTCATATAAGCAGCTACAGCAACTCTATGACCAAGGGGAGTCGCCGCCCGAAAACTTGGGGATGACCAGAGAGGAATTGGGGGAATTGGTTGGACAACTAAATACAGTGCGTGAGGCTACTGAAAAGTACCAAGATTTTGAGTTAGCGTTGGACGACGGATATGTCGTGTCCCTAAATCAGTTCCCTAACATGGGCGCTCACTTTGTCAATGAGGAGCGGTTGACTGACGGGATATTTAATCCTGCAGAGCCAGAGTTTCTCTTGTATATCCAAGGCGAAGTAAGAGAATGGGAACTAGTGGGCACCGGGTTCATCTTGCCCACCGGCCTGGTCGGGGAAAATCATCCCGACGGATTCGCTGGCCCACTGGATAACTGGCACGTCCACTACAGTCTTTGCCTTGGAGGATTCGGCAGCGGAGGTTCTGCAACGAGTGAGGAATGTCTTGAACGAGGAGGAAGCTACCTACCTTCATTTGGATGGATGATTCACACCTATGTGTGGGAAGATAACCCATTGGGTGTTTTCAACATGTGGAATTCTAATATCCCGCCCAAGATGCCAGCTGAGGCAATCCGCGAAACCAGAATCCTTGACCGCTCAGCTAAAGGGGAAGTAGCCACAACAATCGAGAACTTCAGTCATCGCAATGCCAGAATCCAAGCAGGGAAGACTTTGGCATGGACAAACATGGACGCAGTTCCTCACACGGTAACGTTTGGCTCCGTGGGCGAGACTGAGCCAGCGTTTGACTCGGGATTAATGGGTCCAGGCCAAACATTCGCCCTGAAATTCGACCAACCTGGTATATACTCTTTCGTTTGTACACTGCACCCATCCATGACCGGTGAAGTTGTGGTAACGGAGTGACCCTTATTAAAGGGCCACGTTTGATAGGCGCACGAATTTAACTTCAGTCGTAGGTAATAATTTCAAGCAGATGACCATTAGGGTCGTTTAAATACACCGACAATGTCTCGCCTTTTGCGCCGGTACTAATCCCTGGGCCTTTCATGTTTGACGTGTCTCTGGGGTCGTCACCGTAGGGTATACCTATTGCCTTGATGGCCTGGAAGGATTGGTCAAACTGGGCGCGATCCAAAGCGAATGCGTAATGATTGCTTGTGACATCGTCAGAGTGCCTCAGGTCCAATGTGAAGGAATCGTTTAGACGGATAACGGCGAACACGTCGTTCATGCCCCCTCTGCCGTCATAGTGAAATCCTAGAACCTTGGTGTAGAACTCAACCGATTCATCCTGATTGTTAACCGGAAGTATTGTGTGGTCCAGCACTGCGGTCATATCTTCTCCATCCAAGTAAAGTTCAGTGGCAGCGGGAAAATCCGACGTGAGTTAAGATATGTTACCAATAATCATGGCTGTCTGGGTGCCTGCCGTGTTTATACATAGGGTTTTCACTCCATTTGAATAATCAAAGTATGGTACCTGCTTATCACGCGCCTAAACAGGGATCTTCATCAACTCCTCTGAGAAGATAATCTCTCCGTTGTATATCGAAGCCATTTCCTCTAGGTGACGTTCGAACAACGAGAAGAATTGCATCAGAACTTGGAGCCTTTGGTTGTTGAGAAGTGTCTGGAAGACCAAAGATGCGAGTGGTGTCCTTCGGGTTAATCCAATGAGGAATAATCACAATTATGGAGAAACACGTGGACGCTGCCCGGTATTCAACGGGAACTAACTGGGAGTTAATAGGCGGATTCAGCCGAGCTGTTCGCGTGGGAAAGTTCATCTTCGTATCGGGCACGTCCGTAACTGAACAAGAGGTCAAGGGTGAGATTGGACTAGACGTCGCTGAACAAACTAACTCGGTCTTGGGAAAAATCGAATCCGCGTTGCAGCATTTTGGAGCTTCTAGGAAGAACGTGGTTAGGACTAGAATCTATATCCGGGAATTGGAACATTGGGAGAGTGTCGCAAAGGCACATGGACAGTTTTTCCAGGGTGTTCGACCAGCTAACACCCTCGTCCAGGCTGGGTTGATTGGAGAAGGCATCCTGGTAGAGATTGAAGCCGATGCGATCTTAGGAGAAGATGATGAAATTTAGTATTCGCCTTAATAACGACTTAACTATCGGCGAATACATTCAAATAGCGAGGAAAGCGGAAACCCTCGGCTTTGATCAGTTCTGGATTAGCAACGATCTTTTCTACCGTAGCGCCATAGCGATTCTGAGTGCAATTAGCATTCGCACTTCCAGAATTCAATTGGGAACTTGCATCCTGAACCCCTATACAATGAATCCAGCTGAAATTGCAATGGCGGCGGGCACTCTTGCTGAACTGTCCGATGGAAGATTCAATCTCGGATTATCGTCAGGTGCGAGTACCTTTCTAGAGTGGGTCGGGCTTAAACACGATCACCCGGTGGCCTACCTCAAAGAATGCGTCGGCGCTACACGGTCTCTATTGAACAACGAGTCGGCTACTGGGTCCGATTTTCTAAAATGGACTGAACACTCTTCTCTCAAATTCAAAGTAGATCACCAGGTACCTATATACATCGGTGGGGTGGGCCCCAACATGCAAGCTTTGGCTGGAGAAGTTGCTGATGGGCTACTTCCCTTATTGCTACCTCCTGAGTCTTACAATAAAGCCCATGAGAACGTTATTCGTGGGATGAAGCGCAGGTCTTCTGAGAATGAAAGTTTCGATCTAGTGGGATCAATTTGGGTTTCCGCGTCAAGTGACTTAACGGCAGCGCGTGACGTGTTGGCGCAAAAGATAGCTTACTATGGCCAGGCCATGAACCCAGAATTGCTTAGCGATCTGGGTCTCACGATTGATGATTTCAAGCCGATTACTCAAGCACTGATTGTGGAAAGAGACGAAAAGAAGGCGATGGCGATGGTGACAGATGCCATGCTCAAAGTGGGAATCGTTGGAGGCTCTGCCGAGATTATTGCGCGCTTGGAGCCGTTAGTGGCAGATGGGATGAACCACTTAAGTTTTGGCCCGCCCTTGGGCCCAGATATGGCCGAGGCGTTAGATATATTGGGAGAAGTTTTAGATCACTTTGCGAATTCATGATCAACCAGAAGGCAAAATATGAGCAGTGCGCAGCAACTTCGATTCTTGGCTCTCGGCGACTCATACACGATCGGCCATAACGTGGAAATCGCAGAACGATGGCCGGTGCAACTTGTAGAACGATTGCGCGGAGAGGGTATCAACATTTCAGACGCTGAAATTATTGCGGTTTCTGGTTGGACTACAAATCAATTGCAAGAAGCAGTTAAGACCACCGCTCCTCAAGGTCCCTTTGACATTGTGACTTTAATGATTGGGGTCAATAACCAATATCAGGGACTAGACATCGATCAATATCGGTCTGAATTTGTTGACCTACTACACCAGTCAGTAGCATTTGGGAAAGGTGATCCGTCCAAAGTTATCGTCGTTTCTATCCCAGATTGGAGCGTTACTCCATTTGCGGAAGGCAAAAATCGCGCCGAAGCAGCGACAAAGATAGACGAATTCAATGCTGTAAACGAAACTGAAGTTGCAAAAGTTGGTGGGAGATACGTCGACGTCACACCAATTTCACGACGAGCCGAGTATGAGCCGCACTTATTATCCAGTGATGGTTTGCATCCTTCAGGAGCGATGTACAAACTGTGGGTAGGCATCATTGTCCCTGAATGTCGTGCGGCGATGTCAGGCCGCTAGCGTTTCGGTCCTGTGAAAGCTGACCACAGATTTGTGACCTGTTGCAATAACGAGATCCAAGAGGCTGAAAATGACGAGCATTGAGCAGGAAGTCGACCAGCTATTTATCAATTACTTTCGTGATTTCAGTAATCTTGACCTCACAGCAATCGTCTCTTATTTCCACATTCCGTGTATCTTTATCGTGCCGCAAGAAGTATTGGTCTTCTCATTTGCATCAGAAGTTGAGGGATTCTGGCGTCCCCGCTTTGAGGATTTGAAATTGCGGGAGTTTGGACATACAGAGAGAGCAGAAGCCAACATCAAGATTCTAAACGACAATACGGCTTTAGCCAGCAGCAAGGCGATTAGATACACGAAGGATGGAGCGGAACTAGAGCAACGAGGGGCAACCTTCGCACTACGCAAGGCTGAAAATAGTTGGAAGATAGTCACGTTGATACATCATTTACCTGAGAATGTAATACCAATGTAGTGACTGGCTGGCCCTGTGAACCGTTTTTATGAAATCGCACCCACCTGGTAGT
>DCAE01000057.1:0-837 GCA_002311385.1 Dehalococcoidia bacterium UBA1141
TCGACGCCCTTCGTGACAAAAAAAAGATCCCTGGATTAGAAGACGACGAGGCCGCGGTCGTCAATTACGGCCAAGAGTTCTTCCGTACCAGGAAGGTTAGCAAGGACACCTTCGATGCAGCTTTGGCGCAATTCGGTGTTCTCGGGTTGACTGAGCTAACCAACCTCATGGGTTGCTATTCCATGCTGGCCTTCAACGTCAACGCATTTGGAGTCGAATTACCAGAAGACAGTCCGGAAAAACCACTGCCGGTTTAGATACGTCAATCCGGCGGCGTGTTCCTCTTTGTGCGACCTGTACTTTGATAATCATCGCAAGTGGACCATCCACGAATTGGGCGATGGACCACCCCCGCTCAACGGACTAAATACTCGTAGGTGTGTATCGAAAGAAGCCCCCACGCGAAATCCGTCGCCTCACCCACAGTCCAACTTTCGGCCATCATCCCCTCATTTCGAAGTCTTTCCATCGTTCGTCGAACGTTTTCCCGGCGAAAGGCCAAACCGTCTTGCCAGGCAGCTTCAGCTGCTTTGTCTGTTCGTCTTGCCGCGTAAACGTGCCACAGAGATAGCCGGTCCCTAGCGGCCGGAGAGCGGACACCCGCCTCCTACGCGTGGTAAGGCGGAAGTGCATTTCACCCTGGTGCCGATTCTCGTCGAATCACTCTAGCAGGCATGGAAGCGGCAGCCGACTCCAATCCCATGATCGGCGTTTGAAACCGGTTATTTCTGGCATATCAGGGTTCGACGATTAGGTTGACCTATCGTATAGTCTCCCAATCTTGTGTTCTGAGGAGGCCGAGAATGTACATGATGAGAATCGTCTGGAAGTGTGCTC
>DCAE01000057.1:1062-2545 GCA_002311385.1 Dehalococcoidia bacterium UBA1141
TGGGAGGTCATTCCATAGAATAATAAAGTGACGGGAAAAGTGGCCGAAATATCGACAATCCTATGTATATTCTCCTTGAAACAACGGGCTAAGATAGCCGATTAGATAATTTCGCGCCCGAGGATGTTACGAAGTACTTTAGAATGATTGTTTCTGAGATGCGTCTCTGCTGATATCCGGAATTTTCCGGTTTATAGTTCGAGGCAGCCCGGAATGTCGTATCCTCAGAGGAATCAGATAAATCTTTCTCATTTAGGAGATAAAACATGATCTGGTGCCGCTTTGAAGTCGAAGGAGAAACCAACTACGGTATCGTCGAGGGCGATCGCGTCATACAGGTTTCCGGAAGTCCACTCGGGGAGTATGCCGTCACTAACAACTTCCACTCATTGGAACAGGTGAAGTTATTGGCGCCCATCAAACCAGCCATGCTGTACGCCGCGGGCCCCAATTACCGGGGGCACGTAGAGGGCATGGCAGCCCGGAGGGGTTCACCGCCAAGCTATCCCGATCGGCCTTCTCCCAACTATCGGTCGGTCCACGCTGTTATTGGTACCGAGGATAATATCGTGGTGCCGAAGGAGAGTGCAGGGGCTGTTCAACCTGAAGGGCAGTTGGCGGTGGTCATAGGCAAGATGGCCAAGAATGTATCTGTGGATAAGGCTTTGGACTGTGTGTTCGGATACACCATCGGCAATGACATTAGCGAGCGGCCCTGGCAGCAGGCCGACCGCACTATGTTTCGTGGCAAAAATTGCGACACATGGAAGCCGATGGGACCGTGGATTGTTACTGATCTGTCCCCCACGGGATTCCGTATCATCGTGCGGCACAACGGAGTCGTCTGGGAGGATTTTTCTTCCTCCGACCAGATTTGGGACACGGCTACCTGGATCCACGAGCTCAGCAAGTATGCCACTTTGTATCCTGGCGATGTGTTGTGGATGGGAACCCAGGGAGCCGACGGCGACATGGTACCCGGCGACATCATAGAGGTTGAGATTAGTGACATTGGCACCCTCAGAAACTACGTGGTTGCCGAAGAGTAAGGGTGACCGGCAAACACTTTCACCACCACCCCTATGGTGGCTTCCTGGAATTGGGTGTTTCTGAGACAAGAAAAGCCCCCTTAAACCAGGGGGCTTTTAGCATCATTGTTGTTGGGCAAAAAAGCGCCTTCGATTAATTTCTGAAAACACTCCCTTTGTTTGAGTGGTCGGAATAGCCCCCACTTCAGGCACGCCGTTTGGGCTACCCTTTTTTTGCCGGGGCAATCCCACCATGTCTAAACGTTTGTTACTTCGGCCGGGAACCCACTACATTGTCTCGCTATGTTCGGCGATATTCCCCCATCCGTTGTTGGGCACAGTCGCGACACCGATGGCCCTTGCTTCCAATTACACTGCTCAAATGGGCCGATTCGACCGCTTTTTGAACCCCGGAGTCGCTGAGGTCGTTGGTGGTGGCCCGGCCGAGGCGTTTC
>DCAE01000057.1:2698-4062 GCA_002311385.1 Dehalococcoidia bacterium UBA1141
GGCTTTCTCGATCAGGGCTTTTCTTATTTGCCGTTTTAGAGGCACCATCATCCCAACGTACCTTTCAGAAATAGAAGCTCAACCTTTGGCGCTAATAAATGTGCCATTTCTTCCAATTCGACAGAACTCGCATTCGATATAGGATGTTGGCAGGTCAGGTACGGGAATTCCGTAAACCCCATAACTTTCGTATAGGCTTCCGCTGTCGGAATAAACACATCTGTGATGATAGATACAGTAGGAATACCTTGTTGTTCTAAAGTAATTCCGTCGTGCAAACTGCCCGACGAGCAGGCGCCTCAATCCCCGATACCTGCTATTACAATGTCCGCATATCGATGGAGGTTAGATAGGACTTCGGGTTTCGGAGGGAGGTTGGACGAGTGTTTTTTAGTGTAATAGATTTCTGAAAATTCGTACTTCGCGTCCAAGATATCCGCGATTTTTCGCAATATGACTTCTGCATTCGCTTTCGTGTTATCCAGCAATCCTAGACGTTTACCTTGAAGGCCACTTGGTCTGGGGGAAATATGCAAGCTAGTGGTATTCAGATTATGGCCGGTCGGATCGACTAGGATCACCCCTGGATCAACCTTTTCCGACATTACACTCTCCTATATTTATATATTCAGATACAACCATTTATATTTTGACAGTTGTGGCAAATACGCCGTAGTAATTCATGATAACTTCACTGTAGATACCACTGTTCCCACCAGCTTTGACAATGTGAATGTCCTCAGGATTATAAGCGGCAAAAACGGGATCATTCTCGTCTTCGGGCATTACATCCCCTCGGATTGCACCCAGCCTCTTTAGATGAGCCCTACTGCGCCATGCTTCTTTTTGAATATACCGCTGCATGCTTGCTCTGTCCCAGTCGAACCTGCTCAAATACTCAGAATGCCAGTGGCCCACGATCCAGAACCATTGAACTCCACGAGTAAAATAGGTGGCTAACCCATGGGATGCCATCGCATCAGCAACTGAATTCATAACACCTTCACCATTTCCGGTGCCGTAACGATTGCTCACCATCGCTGGGTCCTGAATACTCGCTACCGTCACGGTAGAATCGTCTGGAGAAAAACCTCTACTTACGTGAAATGGTTCCCATGGGCTATTTTCTTCGTCTTCTCCGAAACAAACATTGTATTTGGAAGGCGAACCCATGCATCCTCGGTCCAGAAGCCCGGGACGTTGTTCGAAAACGTTAATGAGGATTAATCGGATAGCTCGAGCGATCGTACTATTTGCACGATTTCCAGGGCTAAGTAGATTATCAGTGCAGTTGAGACCGATCTGTTTACGAATAGGGCCATTGACCAATATCAGTACCCCAGTCGAATTGGTGACTGAAGACA
>DCAE01000057.1:4121-4520 GCA_002311385.1 Dehalococcoidia bacterium UBA1141
TTCAAAAAGTGCGCGCATCGCACCCAATACTATCGGAAAATATTGTGGCAAGCAGCCTGCCA
The DNA here is from genome assembly GCA_002311385.1 of Dehalococcoidia bacterium UBA1141. GTDB lineage: Bacteria > Chloroflexota > Dehalococcoidia > Lucifugimonadales > UBA3495 > UBA1141. The sequence goes on from DCAE01000057.1 coordinate 4,184, forward strand.
TTACAGAATTGGCAGCAGCTTTCTCAGCAGTAAGGGAACGGCTTCTGACCGGTACTTCTCCTAATGTTTCTTTTGGATCCAGTCCTACAAAATCCAGTAACGCAGCAACCCGGTCTGGGGTTGGAGGTACCACCGGCAACCCATCTGTCCAGCCCCTTTCATAGCAATTCTCGATTGCGTCTAGAGGGTTAGCCGTTGATAGAATATGTGTGCTTGGTGGCTCCATAAATGCTCCATTTCAATTCATGCGCAGACAAATATTCTCGAGATTCAATGATAGGCGTTTTCAACGAAGTTGGGTTGAGCAAACGCCACCTGCATCCATATTAACATCAGG
>DCAE01000057.1:4581-6576 GCA_002311385.1 Dehalococcoidia bacterium UBA1141
TCGCCTAGAGATGGTTGTTTATGGCGGAGACTAGGGAGAGTCGAACTATACCGAGAACGCGGGCTGGCGGTGTTGGTGGCGACGTAGTTTCACAGGGTTAGCAGGCAGTTGAGCAAAAAAGAGCGCCATCACCAGTTTGTGAAAGCGCCCCACCAGCTCAGCATGTTCGAGCCAATTCAGTCAATGTTTCGGGTCTAAGATTCGGAACTCCATGCCTTAGATGGCTTCGATTTGTGTCAGCTTACACCATATTCCTTTTTTGGCGCTCCATTATTTCCTTATTTTTTTGGCCCGATCTCGCTTCTCCTGTCTGATGGTTCCCTCCACGGGATCTGGAATACGCTTATCATTTCGCACCTGGCGGCGGTGATCTTCTACTATGCGGGAATCTTTTTCGCGTGGCATATTACTCCTCTTTAGATCCCATTCAACCTACTCAGTGTACTGATTCTGATGGGACCCAGGTTCCCGTTACCAAACTCTTACATTCTGAGTCTAGCATCTCAAACCCGTCTGACAAAGGCTTCCGCCTTGAACAGTGGAATCTTGGACCGGCAAGGCGATGCGGAAGTTGTTCAAGCAGAGGGTTTCCATGGTGAGGCAGGTATCTTAAGGTTGTTTAACTGCCAGTTACCCTGATGAAACTACGCCGCCAGCAACACAATCAACCTGCGCTCTCGGTGTAGTTCGACTCTACAAGGAATCCACTCGGACGGCGTGAGCCATGCTAACGCTGCCACAATTTCTATTCGGCCAGTTTCGACTCACATCCGATTCAGCAACGAAGCTGGAACCAAAATATCGAATAGAAGATTATGTGCGATGATGTTCGGTGTTTAAGAGGCTAAGCAACTATGCCTAGAGATAGCTTTACCCCATACAACGGTCAATCGCTGGTTCTCCCATCTGAAGGAAACGTGATCTGCTGCGGGTTCCTGACCCACTGCATGCTGGTTTTAATCGAAGATTTCCCCGCTCAGAACGGCGGCGCACCCGTCAACCAAATTGTCGATACCCTCGGTGATGACGCAGCGATAATAGCCATTACCCTCGCAAGATGGGATGTTCCCGTTACTCTTCTGTCGAACCCACTTGGCGATGACTATTACGGAAGCAGGGTATCAAAGCAACTGAAGACCTCTGGCCTGGAAGCGAGTCTAAGTGTCGTCCAAGGGATTTCTACTCCAATCGAAGTGGGAGTAGTGGATAGCACTGGTTCAAGGACTTACTTTCAGCAACGCGATTCCGAGGCTGTGGAATCGATACCGGCGCCCGGCGATTCTCAATTGTCGGATGCTCGGATGCTGTACGTGGATTGGTACGATGGAGCTAAGATTCTGGAGACGATGGAGCGGGCTCAGGCCTATGAGGTACCGGTGTTTCTAAATCTAGAATCTAGGTATTCCGACGCTCCAAACCTCGCAGACCTGCTCCGATTTACGACCGTGTGCCAGGTTTCCATTGATGAGCCTGATGCGTCAGGAGACCCATTTACCATCGGCCAAGATTTGCTCGATGTAGGTATCGGCACAGCGTTGGTTACTATGGGCGCCCGAGGGTGCGCGGTGGTCCAGGGTAGTCAGAGGTTTCAGATCCGGCCGCCAGACGTGAGGGTAATTGATGGTTACGGAGCCGGGGCTTCATTCTCCGCGGGGATGATATACGGGTTTCAGGCCGGTTGGCCACTGGAACACTGCGCTAGGTTTGCCACTGCTCTCGCCGGAATCAGTTGCGGGATAGCCGGGCAGGCGCTCGTTACCTTTGATGCGGTAGAAAAAATCGCCGAAGGGTTGACCACGGAGCGGGCGGCAAAGCGGCCGTCTTGGGGTATGCCTAGGACTGATACTTCCTAACCCAAAACACACAATATCGCATAGGCTTTGGGTCATCGAAATACATCAATCCGCCTAACTCGTTGTTATCACCGGCCTCAATCAAAGTGCATCCGAGCTCATCCAGGACCTCTAACAAGCGGTACTCGCTATAAAGCTGAAA
>DCAE01000057.1:6700-7131 GCA_002311385.1 Dehalococcoidia bacterium UBA1141
AGAACACCGTTTGGGGCTAGGACCCTCGTCAATTCGGGTAATGTTTTTCGTTCCGTTATCTCGGCCGGCAGGTGCTGGATGACCGCGTTGCAGGTTACCAAATCGAAGTAGCTATCCCCGAAAGGTAAAGGCCTTGCCAAGTCCGCGACTTGAAGCCGCGCCGCAATCTCGGGGTGGAGCTCCTTACCCAAGCTGATGTTCTCCGCAACCGCATCGACGCCGAAAGATTCCCGGCCCCACGTGTGAAGTAAGTGGACGTCCCTAGCACCTGCTCCGCAACCGGCATCGAGGCTTCTCCCGCCTGCAGACAGCGAAACGATTCGATGCAAAAGGTCCATGTCTCCCCGCAACTGCGGATGGGAGCTGTAGGGATATACGGAGTGAGTGAATTCGTGGGACAGTTCAGAGTAGCGGCGGGTGTGCTCTCGGTA
>DCAE01000057.1:7333-7611 GCA_002311385.1 Dehalococcoidia bacterium UBA1141
ATTCCTGATTTGGAACGGTAAATGTATGGCCTTAGAAAAAACCTGTTTGCAACGTCTCTTCAAAGAACAGGCACACAGAACTCCAGCCGAACTGGCGGTAGTGGGTCTAGAGGGTGAAAAGACCTATTTCGACCTGGATCGGGAATCAGATGCATTGGGCGCTTACCTTCGCCAGCATGGAGTCTTGCCCAACGACCGCGTAGGCATCTTCATGGAAACCTGTCCGGATTATGTAACGGCCTCCATCGGCGCACTCAAGGCGGGCGGAGCGTTCATGC
>DCAE01000052.1:0-1053 GCA_002311385.1 Dehalococcoidia bacterium UBA1141
GTCGCCTACGTATATTGCGCCCGGTCCGCCAGCATGGGCATCAGCGTAGGCCTGTAGTCGGGCAGATATCGACGCCTGCGATGACCCTGTCTTAGTGTTGGTGACTGAACCGTCCGCCTCGATGCGAACGCCAACCAACGGGCCAATCTTCTTATTGAAGATTTTGACCGCCGGGTGGTCCGCTCCGCCGACACGATTGATCCAGGCAGGCACCACGTGCTGCAAAGCCGCGACGTTGAAGCTGTGAGCGGAGAGCTCTTCAGAGAACTCAACCAATTCCAGTCCGGCGTCCACGTTCCTTGCCACACCCATCAGGTTCTGGATGCCAGCTATGCGCAGGGCTTCCAGTTCGTACTTGGCGCCTTCCTCAATGATGATGGCCTGTAGGTCCGCGGGAATATTATCCCAGACCTTACCATTGATTACGTTGGTGGTAGAGTTGAAGCTGATCAACCGGCCATTCATGTAATCGGTTACTTCGTACCACCTCTGGCTGAATCCAGGGCTGGCTCCGGTTACACCGGCGTCCAGGATGCCACGCTCCAGGGCCGTGTAAACCTCGGAGAAGGCCACGAACTGGGCATCGGCTCCCATTCCCTCGATCCAGTCGGACAGTGCGGCGCTATGGCTGCGGGTCTTCAGCCCCTTGAAGTCTTCCAAAGTCGTGAGCTTGTTGTCGCTGAAGAAGAACTGGTCGTCTCCGGGAATCCAGTTGTGGGAGACAACCACCGCTCCGGTGGCTTCCACAATGACCTTTTCCAGGTCGGGGAAGATGGAGGTTAGTACGTTGTAGTGGATCTCGTGCGTGGGCCACAGTCCCCAGAGGTACTGTACTTCCAAAGCCGGGTACTCACCACCTACGTACCCACCGTAGATCTCCGAAGCTCCCAGTGTTCCTTCACTGACCAATGACATGGTGTCGGTACCGGAAAGGCCCAACTCCGGGAAGGAGGAGATTTGCATCTCGACCTGTCCGTTGGTCCGCTCAAGCAGGTTGGGAACCAGGTAGGCTTCCATGAGCTTGCACCACAGCAGCGTGCGGTTGATGCAGGC
>DCAE01000052.1:1161-3301 GCA_002311385.1 Dehalococcoidia bacterium UBA1141
TCGTAGATCCACTTGTGCAGGGTCAGGGATTCCAGAGAAACTTCGTCGTCGAATCCACCCAGACCTGGTCCGGGAGCGTCTCCCACCAGTTGGTTGTAGTCGCCTACGAAGATTGATCCGGGTCCGCCAGCATGGGCATCAGCGTAGGCCTGTAGGGCCGCAGACACCCCCGTGGTTCCACTCGTCGGGGCCTTTGCCGCCGGAGCACTGGTCGCAGCCGGTGCCGCCGGGGCGGTCGTTGCCACAGCGGCAGGCGCCGCTGCTTTGTCATCGCCTCCGCAGGCTGCAATCACCAACAGAATTATTCCGACTAACCCAGAGAATAGATATTTCTTCATGAGCACTCCTCCAAGATTGATGATCCGTGAACCATCCGGTTCTATTCTCCCAGGGTCAAATCTCTGAAGTACCTCCAACCCAAGGAATTGGTGAGTACCGCCGGACCCACAGAGTCAAAGTGTTGATCGAATGGCCAACGGCTCTCCCAGTCCGCTGCCATGGTTACAGGCGCTGGCAGCCTATGCAGCTACCACCGGCGATGGCGCATTATAATGACAGTTATTCGAAACGTCAATAGCATTTTCAAGTCTCTACGTGTGACATGGCAGCGATGCTCTACGAACTTGTGTCAAGCTCCGATGGCAATGGAGCAATCTTAGATACACGGCACCGATATCCGTAACGAAAAATTAGCGTCGTTCGTATTTGGAACGAATTGTTCCAGTTGTCGTAAATTACCAAATCAAGGAGGTTATGACAAGGCATCGAATGGCTCCGAATTATCTCTAGCGCACTAATGGCCCATCCACCATTCTGTACAGGGTCCTTGATGGGGTTTTTGATATGAGGACGTCGATCACGCGAAGCTCTGCATTATGAATAGTTGCTACGCGCGGAGTTGCTCAATGGCGGCGAAAAGGCCGAAATCATGGATTAGCCGTATTAACCGGTGGCATAGCTGGCTCCATTCAACTTAGGAGAACCACTATCAACAAAATTGCAATCGGCGCACTGCTTCCTTTACTAGGCGTATTGGGCGTTGGATTCGCTTTGTTGATTGCCGCTTGCGGAGAACCTCAGCCCCAACGAGCCTTGGACAATTTGAAGGCATTGGGTGAGGGTTCGGCATCGGGCTGTGCTGGATGCGTGCTCAGGGATGCCATAGCCTCGGCCGAGCCTGGCGACACCATCAACGTACCGCCGGGGGTCTATTCGCTGCCCTTCGGCGAGTTGCTCATAAACAAAGACATCACCCTTATCGGCGCTGGCCCGGACAAAACGTTTCTCCAAGCCGCGGAAGCCCCAGGCGACACAAATCACCGGGTACTGCGAGTCAGTTTTGGGAATACCGTTAACATCTCCGGGATGACTCTCCGGAATGGAGTAGAGGACTCCAAGGAAGAACGAATGATTATATTCCCGGTGCTACCGGGCGGGATTGTGACCATTAACCATGAATTCGGAGGCGGCGTTTACAACCACGGCACACTTCACCTCAACAACGTAGTCATCACAGGAAACCGGTCCGGCAGTGGGGCTGGCATATTCAACGGCGGGACCATGACCCTAACTTCCTGCCGAGTGACGGGGAACCAAGCAGTCGCCATGGGTGGCGGTATATTCAACGGAAGCTTCTTGACCGTGACCGACTGCATCATTGACGGGAATGTCTCCAATACCGGCGGAGGAGTGGAAAACTGGCCGACATCACGATGGCCCAATCTACATTGAGAGGCAACATAGCTAGGGTCATCGGTGGCGCCATTCACAACACCAGCGTGGGAACCATCTAGATAGACGCCAGCACATTAAACAACAATAGCGCTCTTTACGGTGGCGGCATCAGAAACGAAGGGAACGTAACCTTCACCAACAGCACCGCTGGCGGCAATAACGCAACGGCTGGCGGAGCCATCCAAAATTGGGGCGCACTGAAGGTGGCCAGCAGCACAATCAGCGGGAATCAAGCCAAGAAACGAGGCGGAGGCATCCACATAAGCGACGCATCGGCACAAGCAACCACCGAGATTGACAATACGATCTTGGCGGGAAACACGGGCTTGGAGGGTCCAGACTGCAGTGGAGAGGTGAAGTCCCTAGACCACAATATTATCGGAGATGTCTGTAGGCGTTCAGCGAT
>DCAE01000066.1:0-1933 GCA_002311385.1 Dehalococcoidia bacterium UBA1141
GGACACGGTAACCCGATCAGCCCCAGCACTCTCTAACGCCCTGATAACGTCCTTATCAGCCGGTACGTTACACACCATCAGCCTGATGGTCTTTGGGTCGCGCCCGGCCGCCTCGGCAAGCTCATCTAGAGTGGCCCGGCCCATCTTGACTTGCTCGGGAGTTACCCGCACCGGCATCCATCCGTCGCCCCAAGCGGCTATGCGTTTGAGCACGTTAGGCGCATTCCCGCCGAGAAAAATGGGAGGGTGGGGTTTCTGGATCGGCTTCGGGTTGCATCTAACCGGCGGGAAGTTGTAATACTTCCCATGGAACTCCGCTTCATCCTGGGTCCAGAGTTCTTTCATCGCCAGAATGGCCTCCCTGGTTTGCCCCCAACGATGTTCAAAGTCGCCGCCCATGATTTCGGTTTCCTCCAGGAGCCATCCAGCACCGATGCCAAATATGAATCGTCCGTTTGACAGCCGGTCTAGAGTGGCGATCTGTTTGGCCTGGAGCATGGGATTATGCTCCGGCACGAGGCTGATGGCGGTGCCCAGTTTGATGTGCTGGGTGACCGCCGATGCCCTAGCCAAGCCGATCAAAGGATCGCCCGAGTCGCTCATGGACAGGGGGATAGAGCCGTCCGAGGTCCCGCCGTACCGCGAGGTCGTGTGTACTGGAACGATAGTGTGCTCGGGAAGCCAGAAGGACTCGAAGCCGAGGGACTCCGCTTTTTGGGCTAGGACCGCCACATCTACCGAATCGGTGGATATACCTGTGGTGAGGCCAACATCCATGGCGGCTTCCTCCCTATCCCGAATGGGCGAATATTATCACATCAGCCTGGCTACCACGTTCCACTGGAAGATGAACCTTTTTTGCCATGATAGAAGCTGCTTGCTCACGCTGGGATGCATGAGAATGTGCGGGCCGATCGATCCAGCGATGCTGTACAGCTCATTGGGGAAGGAGCGGATCATGAAATTTGGGTTCCACACCCAGATAAATAACTGGCAGCATCAGGCAACCCACACTCAAATGCTGGATGACATTCGTGAGCAAGTCCAACTTTGTGAACAGTTGGGGTTTGACGCCGTATGGCTGCCGGAACACCATCTTAATCCTGAAGGTTTGGGCAACTCACTAAATCCGATCCTGTTCGCCGCCGATCTGGCCTGCCGTACCAGCCGGATCAAGATTGGATTCGCATGTCTCACCACGACCATGTGGCATCCGATCCGCCTAGCCGAGGACATAGCGCTATTAGACCATCTGACAAGGCGGAGGATCGAAGTTGGTTTTGGGCGTGGCGGCAGACCCAGTGATACCATGCCTTTCAATGTTAAAGCTGACCCGAGAAACGCGGACACCAATCGGGAACTATTTACCGAGACTATCGACGCCGTGGTAGCAGCGTGGACCAGAGATTATTTCTCCCATCAGGGTCCTAACTACACGATACCGCCCAAGAAGCTTCCCCATCACCCTTTCTACGCGTCCGAGGAGCCTTATGTCGTTGAAGATGAGGTAACAAAACTCACTTTGGTGCCTAAACCCTATCAGAAGCCCCATCCGCCTATCTGGTTAATGGTATCCTCCGAGCCCACGGCCAGGCTGGCGGCGGAGCGTGGCTACTATGCGATGGCGGCAGGCACTCCCACCGATGTCCTCCGGGACTTCGTCGACATATACGCCGAAGTTCGCTCCGAAAGCGGGAACGGCCCGTTCGTCAGGGGAGAGGGATGGGCGGTGTCAAGACCGGTTCACGTAGCCCCGAGCATGGAGGAAGCCCGAAGGAATTTCGAGATTCCGGTCATTCGACAGCGGGAATTCCAACTGTACAACCGGGCTTCTCAAGCTAACAATCCTAAGCCCGAAATCACTTGGGAGAACCTTCTCAAGAGCGCGATGTTGGCCGGACCACCGGATCTTGTGATCGAACAGATTCAAGAA
>DCAE01000066.1:1955-2640 GCA_002311385.1 Dehalococcoidia bacterium UBA1141
GCCCCACGAAAAGATAATGCAGTCTCTGGAGTTGTTCGGCACCCGAGTCATGCCGGCATTTTCTTAAGCGGAGGACCAGCATCCTCCTAGGGCGGAGCCGCAATGTTGCTAGGACAACCGAATTTGAGGCCCACGTACATGCGCTGGAGTATCTACCGAAGCATTTTCAGCCATATTGTTTCCATATCAGCCATCGTTGCTCTGGCTGCATGTTCAGGGACTGAGATTCCTTCATCAACGCCCATTCCCACGATTCAGACTGCTCCGGCCGTTGACCCGGCGAGCATGCCGGGAAAGGAAGCCATTGAGGGATCAGACCTGTATTCCGCCAACTGCCAGGTGTGCCATGGCGACAGTAACGGCGCAGGCGGCAGGGGTGGAGCGCCCGTTCACAATGACAGGGGCCACACCTGGCATCACCCCGACGCCCAACTTCAAGGGTGGGTGCTGAATGGGAAGCTCGGATTTGGCAGCCCGGGAATGCCGGCTTTAGGAGATAAGCTTACCGAGCCCGAAGTGGATGCCATCCTGACCTTTATTAAATCCTGGTGGACCAATGAACAGCGGGACAGCCAGGCGGACATATCCGAGAGATACCAGGACGCGCTAGACAAACAACAGAAGCGGTGAGCAAAACCGACGGATTACCGGGGCGGCTGCCTTTGAACTCTGTTATTTCTCAACC
>DCAE01000066.1:2709-3508 GCA_002311385.1 Dehalococcoidia bacterium UBA1141
CTCTGACGTTGCGGCTGCTTGAAAAGGCGCTGGTAAATATCCGGACAACTTTGCTAAGCAGACTCGATTGACCGGACATTAATGATTCCCCACGATGCATACGCCCGGATGAATAGTTGGCTCCTGCACTGCAACAATCATCGCATCGCGCGATAATGAAGTAATTAGAGGCGGCAGACTTCTGCTAACCGCCTCCTAACACAGATCGTAGTGGACGAGGCAGAGCGCTTAAGCCGTGATCAGTTCTTGATCTATGGCTCTTGACCGGAGATCGCCTTCGTTTTCCAAATGAGCCATGACTGCTTCCGCTGCAGCCTTGACCATATCTTCGTCAATCGCTCCAGCATCGGAAGGATATCCCGCCGCCTCAAGCATTTTCTGCCCTTCGTCTCGTATCTGCTCCAAACCCCAGGAGATCTGTCCCGCGCTGTCTACCAAGCCATCGGGGAATTCCGTGTGTGATCCCCCGGCTCCCAGCTTGTCATAGCCGCCCTTGTGCCAATGGCCGCGCGGCCCATGGGGGTCGAATCGGATAAATTCCTCTCCCCTTACGTCAACGCCGAAGGTCGGCCCGCCCATCTTGCTCTTTAGGCACCGCAAGGGCCAAAGATACAGGATAATGTCGCCCGATTTGGACAACGGCCGGATCATTACCCTTCCCAAATACGACTCACCGTCTATCATAGTAGCCATGTGAAACCCCCTGATTCATGATAAGAGCGAACGCCGCTCAAACAGATATTACCACAAACACAAATCTCACTCCAAACCAGCAGGCAGGTGAATCCGATGCCTTGTC
>DCAE01000145.1 GCA_002311385.1 Dehalococcoidia bacterium UBA1141
GACCGGAGAGTTCCGGGAGACATTTCTCGGACTGGCTAGCTTGTGGAAAGGCGAGGCACCGAAGGCGGAAGAGAATCAGAGCGCACCGACCCTTGAATCTAGCAGTCCGGGCCAGGAGGCTATCCCGCCGGTAGTGCAGCTAGACCAACGACCTTCGCCCGTAAACGGAGGCGGGTGTGGGAGTTAAACGCTGGATAATTCTGAGCTGAATTCATCCAATGCTTCTTTCGCTATTTGAACCGCTTCCTATGCCAGTCTCCCTTCCCTTCGCCTTTGCTGTGGAGGAAACGGTGCATTCCCTTCTTCTGGAACCCCGCCTCGACATCCGGATTAGCTTTCTACCTACCGAATGGCGCAGGTGACGACGGGTACAAGCCTACCAAGCGTGGAGTCACGATGCCTACAGACTTGTATTGGGACTTGTTGGAAGGGGTCGTAGAACTAGGTAACACACTGGGACTGTTAGACCCCGAAATTGTTGCCAACTTGGATCTGGCACCGCCTCAAGACGGCGGAGCCTCAGGGACTGGGTTCTGCACATCAGCCGGATAATTTCAGCGTGGGGGTGGATCAATTGCGTTGTGATACGAAGGTCCAGTTTAAGACCATCAAAAGCGCCTGGTCAGCCGCTGACCGCCTGAACGATAACCTAACACTCATGTTCTCTCCGGTGTGTGTGTACTGGTGTAGCCGGCACGGGGCCCTGCACATTGGGCATATCAAGCGCTCTCAAAAGAGTCGGTTTGCTGGGATCTGGGCTGGAAGCCACTATCGGCAGCAGCTTAGGCGTGAGATTGAAGTCTTCGACGCCGCGAAAAAATGCCTAGAATACCTGCATCTTTATTGGGAGCCCTGGGATAACCTCTAATCCGTGAGAATGAATAAAACATTACAGCGTAAAATGCTGGGATTGACTTAAACCACGTCTACACCCTTATAATTCCCCATGGCCGAAGACGATCGGAAAGACGTTACTCTAAGGAGGTAAGTAATGCCTCGTGGAGACGAACCACTAGGTCCCGTAGCCAACCAATTCTTATTCGAGAACGAACGGATAAAAATGTGGCACTTGGACTTGCAACCAGGAGAAAGTAGCTCTTGGCACGATCATGATCTGGATTACATGACTGTTGTGATTGAGCCTGGTAAGCTTCTGCGCGAATGGGAGGATGGGAGTACCGACGAGCTAAAAAACCCCCTCGGGCATGTTAACTACACCAAAAAGCATGGACCCCACAAAGTGACCAACATTGGTACCAGCCGCTACTTAAACGCTTTGACTGAGTTGAAAGATTAATGCAACGTCGTCGCCGCTCTGTGGTCAAGCTCTTTCTGTAGCTGTTCCACATCACATTCCACCATACCTGTGTGATCTTTCAAAATCTCCGCGAAAGACGGCAATTCGCTGCGTTCAATTCGGTAATCTTCCGACCATAACTTGGAACGTAAAAACGCCTTGGGGCAGTGGGTAAACACTTCCTTGACGTCTACGACGATTGCCAGTTTGGGTAATTTCCCTTGGTATGCCATGCTTTCGAGCAATTTTGCGTCTCTGACTAATCGTACTTTACCGTTGATCCTCAAGGTCTCATTCATGCCAGGGATCATGAAAATCAATCCAACCTGGGGGTTGTTGAGAATATTCAACAAAGTATCTAGACGATTGTTGCCTGGTAGATCAGGAATGGCTATGGTCCTGTCGTCTAGCACACGGACGAATCCAGGGAAGTCTCCTTTTGGCGACACATCACACCGGCCCGTGGTATCTGAAGTACCGAGAAGTAGAAAGGGGCTTTTCTCAATGATCGCGCGACAGTGAGTATCCAGTCGATCTATTTGTTTGTTGAGCGCACGCTCCGAAGGCCAGCCAAAAATCTCTCGCAGTGCATCTTCTTCGGTGATGACATCAGCAAAGCTAATCGTAGTCATTTAATCTCCTCCGAATTTTCTACCATGATAGCCCATTAAGTTCCTTCTTGTGGGATTTTATATTCTCTAGCCATCGGCAACGGAGCGTTGAACTACTGCGCGGTCAACCCACCATCAATAACCAACTCGCTCCCGGTCATGAACGAAGATTCGTCGGAAGCCAGGAACAACACACCGTAAGCGATGTCCTCGGGTTGGCCAATTCGCCCAAGGGGGTGCCTATCGGCGGATTGTTCACGTCTCTCCTCTGTGTTCAGAATGGTAGGGAGTGTCATTGGCGTTTCGATGATGCCTGGATGGACCGAGTTGGCCCGGATGCCCTCGGCTGCGTATTGGATGGCAGTAGATTTAGTGAACAACCGAACCGCTCCTTTTGATGCGCCGTATGCGGAAGCCCTATCGCTCCCCACTAGGGCTAAACCAGAGGATATATTGATTATCGAGCCGCCTCCAGCCTTGCGCATCTCGGGTATAGCCGCCTTGGTGCCCAAGAACACGCCTTTGGCATTAATGTTCATCACTTGGTCCCAAAGTGCGCCACTTGTTTCCTCTACCCGTTCGGTGCGGAATATACCAGCGTTGTTCACCAATATGTCCAGCTTGCCAAATCGCGCTACCGCCTCTGAGACCGCATTTTCCCACAGATATTCATCGGTTACGTCCAGCCGGACAAAGATGCACTCACCGCCAGTCTCATTAATCTCTGCTTCGGTCTTCCGACCCTCTTCTTCGAGTACGTCACCGATAACCACCTTAGCCCCTTCACGAGCGAACATCTTGGCCTCAGTGGCACCCATACCTCTGGCACCACCACTAATTAATGCTACTTTGCCTTCCAACCGCATAGTTATACTCCATTCGAGCGTGTTAGAGCCGGGAAATACTAACCGCCAATACTTGTGATCAACACCCCCAT
>DCAE01000039.1:0-467 GCA_002311385.1 Dehalococcoidia bacterium UBA1141
CCATGACAGAAGAGCAAAGCAATCAAGAAGAGAACATCGATTTCACCAGTGGGGGTTCGGTTACACGCAATATCTCCCTTTCTCAAGCCGGGGTGATGGCCGTCCGGACTGCCCAGGCTAACCCCGCACGTCGGCGTTGGGTTTTGCGAAGAAGAATGTTGTTTGACGTGCTCAGTGAATACGAGGACGAGGACAGCTATACGATAGTGCTTTCTTTTCGTCCAGAAGAGGATTTCGAGGGAACGCCGGGCCAAGAACGATTTAAATTCTCAAAGACTGGAAGGTTCGAAGACCGGGAAATACTGAGTCACCCGAAAAGTTCCAGGCGCTTCCGGATTAAACGAAAGACAGCCGTGTGGGGCATCATTGCGATTTCAGCCTTGATCGGGTTCATAATATTAGTTTTAGTGATGATGAACACCTATACATGGCAAAATAGGAGAGATGGTCAGTTCCAAGAACCGACG
>DCAE01000039.1:590-1220 GCA_002311385.1 Dehalococcoidia bacterium UBA1141
AAAGGAATGATGGGGATTGATGAAGATGAAGAACTCGAATACCACGTTACAGCAGTCACGGCCGATGGCTTAAACGGATTAGTCACATCAGAGATACTTTACAATGGTGAACCTTTGAGTTTCGGAGATTCAGAAGGTCTTGATTCTGAACAATGGGTATTCATTGACGGTGAGTGATGGTATGTCGAAGATAAAGAAGGATGCCCTAGCTTCTAGAGAAACGCGATCCTCCAGCATTGAACGCATTAGTACGTTCTAGGCACGGATACCCAAGACAACAGGGCCATAAAAACGTATTAGTACGTATGGCACCAAACTCAAAAACCGGTGGGGGTGACCCCGTGTCAGTTCGACTCTGACCCTCGGCACCACGATTTTAGGCACGAAACAGGTGGAAGGTCAAAGACTCTGGTCCCACAAGCTCTGGGCCAGGGTCTTCTTTTTGCCTAAGCATCCAAGGGTTATCCACCCACTTTCCCTGAAGGCATGCTGCCACGCCTAAAACCCTACCACTTGCCCCCTGGGAGTTTTCACTGGTAACAGAGAGTATGTGGAGGTTATCAGTGAGGCAGCCGGGTATCGATCAGGCATGGCAGTAAGTGATTTGGTTGGGGTGTTTGGGGTTGCTAG
>DCAE01000039.1:1269-2055 GCA_002311385.1 Dehalococcoidia bacterium UBA1141
CGTGGAGGGATGAACCGCTAACCGACGGGCTGAAAAACTAGGATTCGTAGGCATAGCAGCCAGGGGTGTTGCTATGCTTGTTCATCTCCCATCGGGACCCTATGGTGGTGGGGTACTGGTGACGGTCGCGGGCAGTTGATGAAATTTGCAGAGAGTCGGAACGCAGTATTAAGATGTCCTCGTCTGAAACCAAACGTAAGGGAGGATAAGAGTCTATGCCTACTGCAACACTCAAACCAATGGGTGTCATTACTGTGCAACTAGGGGAAATGGTCGAAACCGGGGCAGGCCCCAAGGGTGCTCGCATTGTAGTGGATGTACTGACAGTGAAGGTAGAAAGTGACCGCGTAAATGCCACTCTCGCAACCAACGATGCTGCTGACTGGTTAACCATGAGCGAAGACGGAACGCTTGGGGTTCTAGACGTCCGACTGACTCTAAAAACGGACGACGGTGCGATTATTTACGTAGAATACGGTGGCCGGCTCGATATGACTACAGGTCTGATTGCTGCAGCCCCTACCTTCCAGACCGGTGATGACCGATACAAGTGGCTAAATAGAATTCAAGCTGTTTCCGCAGGCCACGTTAATTTGGAAACGGGTGTATTGATTTATAACCTTTATGAGGTGCAGGTCTCGGCCGATTAAGATGAACCAACGCAGCCATTGCTTTTTCTATAGCCTCATATGCCCAAAGATCAGCCAAAGTCTTCGAGGTCACACCACTCATGGCGGTGCGGGAAGGTGTGGAGGCAATGAATGAAGCTGGTAGGAGGGGCTAGTG
>DCAE01000039.1:2163-2546 GCA_002311385.1 Dehalococcoidia bacterium UBA1141
TGAGGGGGCTTTTCTTGTCTGGCGACCGCACCCTCGGGACCCCATGGGGGTGGGGTACTCTCAGGCAACTCAGCCCGCAACCACGAAATCCAACCCCCCAAGAACCGGAACTGGAAACCCAAATCCCCGTCTCATTTTTTTGAAGTTTTGGAAATCCTGGCTGGCAGGGTAGAACTGGTAAATTACGGGCAATGGTCATTGTCACACCTAAGGACGCTGGTCAAGAGATTGCCGAAACACGACTCCCTTTCTGCAAGATTTGCGCGGCTTTTGGAACCTTTGATGGCTGCGTACGCATAACGTCCCTTAGTATACCGGCCCTTCGCTCGGGTTCTTGCTTGATCAGGAATTGACGCCGATGATCTTGTCCCAGTCGGTCGACT
>DCAE01000039.1:2620-3408 GCA_002311385.1 Dehalococcoidia bacterium UBA1141
CCCACGGGAAGGGCGAGCGCTGGGTGGCCGGTGTAGTTGAAGGGCAGGGTGTTGCGGGAGCTGCTAGAGTTCGCCGTCGCGAGGTTATCCTCGATGGCCTCGAGGTAACTACCCGGGGTGTGGTTCTTGGGCGCCGTCATGATGCATGTTGGCATCACGAGCACGTCTACGTTTGCAAATGCGGCGTCGTAGGCCTTGATGTAGGTGGGACGCACATTCTGCGCCTTGGCGTACACACGGCCGTGGTAGTTGCGGCGGCTCAGTTCGGAGGCGATGAGCGACAGCTTGGTGCGGGGCGCGAGCGCGTCGGCCTGGGAGGCCCACAACTTGTTAATGGCCGTGATGATGGAGGCGGGGTAATAGGTTCTGGTGAAGGCGCCGAAGAACCCGGTTTTGAACACAGCAAGGGCACCTTCGCCTGTCAGCGCGTTCTGGGCTGCCCTGACGGTGTCGTGCTCCGGGATGGACACCTTGGATACGTCGGCACCTGCCTCTGCGAGGATGTCGACCGCCGCCATCACCAGGTCACGCACATCGACCTCGGCATCGGCGAACCCCTCCTCGAGCACACCGACGCGCAGCCCAGATATACCGTCAGCCAGCCGGCCGAGCACGTCAATGTTGTTGGGGACGTCTCGTGTCTGGCGGGGATCGTAAGGGTCGTAACCCGCAGTGGCTTGGAGCGTAGCCGCCGCGTCTTCCACGGTACGGGTCAACGGTCCAGTGTAGTCGATGCTCTGGTCCGAGCCGAACCCGATCCCGAAGTGCGACAACAATCCGAACGTGGG
>DCAE01000045.1:0-255 GCA_002311385.1 Dehalococcoidia bacterium UBA1141
ATGATCATCCCCGGCCTCTTCTTTGATGCATCAGGTTTGGAGACGGAACGTTAATACCCAGCCTCTTCTGGCAAGTTTGTAACTACCTCCTCGCAAGGATAGCTATGTGCCGCCTTGCGGACCGGAACGCCCTCTTAGCCCTTCTCTTCTGCCTCGGTGACCTCTGAAAGGATTTCCCGTTGCGCTCCGGTGACAGTCCGTCCATGGAGGAAAGAAAATTCCCTAAGTCTTATAACGGACTCTACTAGCTAACAA
>DCAE01000045.1:351-1503 GCA_002311385.1 Dehalococcoidia bacterium UBA1141
CACCAAAAGGACTTGGTTTTGGCTCAGGTTCAAAGCCCTTTCTAGCCATCAGTTCTGTTTGTAATCCACCAGAGTATCTGAGAATTCCGATGTTGCCGAAGACAAAACGAAAAACGGAGGAACCCTCCGACGAATCGTTCGGGTCAACCGAGGAGGTGGAATTATTTGCTTGCGTGTTTGGTGAAGATTTTTCCCAGAGATTTGCAACTACAGAAGAATTGGACGAATTTCGCAGGGATGCCGCCGACTGGAAGGCCCAGCCCGGAGCATTCGCTGGCTTCGCGATGGCCGAGACCGTCGCCCGCAAGCCATAGTTTCAAGACCTCCTGAAAACATGAAATCGTTTGTATGTTAGTGGCAATCAGTTGGTCAGGGAAAATGCTTCATCACTAGGTTTGGGCGTGGTGGTGCCCGGTGAGGCAATCGCATCCAGGCCTTGTTTCTGGTGTAGTTTGACTCTTTCAATTCTTAGCCAGCGCGCGCCGAAGAGGGAATCATTATGAACGTCGGGTTTATTGGCTTAGGGAACATGGGCGGTCCGATGGCTGGCTGGGTGCTTAAAGCTGGTCTACCGCTCATTGTGCATGACATTAGGGAAGAAGTTGCCAGTCCATTACTGGCGCAAGGGGCGACTTGGGCCAGTTCCCCCGCTGACGTGGCATCCCGTAGCGACATTGTTTGCGTCTGCGTCCCCGGTCCTCCAGAGATGGAGGCAGTATCCCTGGGGCCCAATGGAGTCGTTGATGGGCTTAAGCCTGGCACTGTATTCATCGACCACACTACCAACTCACCGGAAACGGTGCGAGCCGTGGGCGAGGTCGTGCGACAACGTGAGGCTTTCATGTTGGACGCCCCGTTGGACGGTGGTCGTGAAGGGGCACTAGCTGGAGAAATTACCGTGTTCGTCGGTGGCGCCCAAGAAGCTTTAGAGCGGGCGAGACCCGTCCTTGATTCCTTCACCAAAAGCGTGGTGTGGGTCGGTGCCCTAGGAACCGGCGCTGTTACTAAAATCGTTCACAACGCTCTAGCCATGGGTATAGACCTGCTGTTAGCCGAATGCATGACCCTGGGCGTCAAATCCGGCGTAAGCATGCCGAGGCTGGTGGAGGCATTCAGCCATGGCTGCATTGTCAACGAAAACATGACTTTTAC
>DCAE01000045.1:1608-3350 GCA_002311385.1 Dehalococcoidia bacterium UBA1141
CTCACCACGGCGTGCCCACCCGCATCATTGACTTGTGCCAGGCCGAGTTACTGGAGGCAATGAACCGGGGATGGGGCGATTATGACAGGACTATTTCCTCCACGTTGCAAGAGGAGCGGGCCAACGTCCAACTCAGAACCGGTAGCGAGTAAATCGTAACGTGAATTAGAGTCTAGCTGAGATGGTCCCGGGGAGCGCTCCATTTCGGATCCTATCAGGCTCATCTCGGGTGACAGGATCACCAATTTCTCCCAAGTGAGCCTCGTTGAAATTGTAGAACTTCATGCTGTTATCCAGCATCATCTTCCGTTTCGCGGACTCGGGAACGTCCTTGCGTTCCTTCAACGTGGCTACGGTGCCTGGGTAAGGCTGCCCGTCATGCCCGGTCTCTCCCACGAATAATGCATCGAAGTGCAGGTAGTCGGAGGCGAACAGCATGGCGTCTTCTCCAACATGCTCCAGGAAATGGGGAATGAAGTCGTCCCCCGGCTCACAACTGAAGAACACCCGTCCACTCTTGATGTACTCGCTGGGTTTCGCCGACAGGTTGGCCCATCGCTCGGGCGCAACTTCGTTGTATTCATCCATGCGGTTGATCCAATAGGGCACCCAACCGCCGCCAGCTTCTAGAAAGGCGATGCGGAGTTTTGGAAACCGCTCAAGCACACCGCTAGTGACCACATTGGAGCAAGCCAGCATTTGGGCGAAAGTATGGGCCATGTGGCTTACTTCCAGCATTTGGTCTGGTCGGTTAACGTCGAAGTAACCGCGGAAGAATGACGGCAGAGCCGGCCCATGCACCGCAACAGCAACGTCCAAGCGCTGAGCCTCGGCCCAGAAGGGGTCTAACCGAATGTCGCTCAATAGGGTGTCTTCTCGGACGGTGCACCCGATTTGTATGCCTACCATGCCCAGTTCAGTCACTGCCCGGTTCAGCTCTTGTTCGGCTAGGACCACGTCTTGAAGCGGAACCACACCGATACCTTTCAACCTCTGAGGGGAGACTTGGCAATAATTGAAAAGCCAATCGTTGTAAGCCTTAGCTCGTGCGGCGGCGAATCCGGCGTCAGGAGTTACGGTTAATGGCAATTCGTCCGTGGGATAAATTACCGCTACATCTATGTGGTCAGCGTCCATGTCGGGCAACCGGGCCCACGGATTATAGGTCCCCATGCGGCGATAGTGCAGCGCTTTGCCCCCAGGAGGAGGCAGGTTTCCGTTCACCCCGGCGAAGCCACTGGAGGCGTCGCGTCCCCACACCTTCCCGTCTACCAACCTGACGATATTGCCCTTTGACGCCTGGGTATATACAGGCCGTCTTTCCAAGTACTCTGGGTCAATAGTGTCGTAGGTATCATTTACCTCAACAACGTGCCCATCCCCGTCTATGATTAAGTCGGATTTCATGACCTAATTTCCTCCTTATGATTTGAAGATATCCATTAACTAATATATTGCACTCGAACCAGATATAATTACCAGCGTCCTTCGGTTGCTCTAGCTATTGCTATTTTATTACAGATTCGGCAACTACCAGGAAATATTCTGGTGGCAAGGATGTCATCCAGCTCCTGACTTAAAGAAAATACAGCGTTAACGATATCGGGGTCACCTCTAACGCCTTCAGTAATTCGACCATCGCACCAATCGGTCTCTAGACTCTCTATAGACGTTTGGGTTTCTTGGTAAAGAGCGATAGTTAAATTCATAGGCGAAGGCGGATTTTATCCGTTTATAAATGG
>DCAE01000151.1:0-5296 GCA_002311385.1 Dehalococcoidia bacterium UBA1141
CTCGGACAGGCTGCTAGCCGGGATGCTTCGCTGTTCACCAGCTTTATCACTTCTTTCATCGGTATGGCCACAATGGCTCCTCCTCCAATTATTCCGAAACCTCGAATATTTCAAGGCTAATTTAGCGGCGACCCGCCGTATACGATGCGGGCTGCGATTCCCAGGTCGTTGTTGCCCACATAGTCGAGTTCAATACGACCAAGGTGATGGAACCAGAGCGATTTGATGGCCCTAGTTCCTCGCCTAAGCTTCAACTAACCTCCTCCGTAACTCCAGTAATTCTGGCGTTTTGTTGGTGTCAATTGATGGCCCTTTGCTGTTCTTGCACTGCCCAACACTGGAGATATGACGTTCTCGAAGTCTATTTGGGGGTTTAGTTGGTGTCAATGCGTTTCCTGTCGGGAGCCGGTGTAACTGACCTATGCTTGGAAGGTGAGCCCGCCGCCGGCGCCGACCATGGAAACCAAGAAGATTTGTCAAAGGCCAGGACCAGTCGGGTCTCAAGAGTTGGCACCGGCTCATTCGGTGATGGGCCTGGAGACGATCCACAGGCTTACCGTCGTGTATAGCACCATAAGCACAAGCATGGGCAGTTGGCTTTTCAACACCAGGGTTCGGTCTCCATACAGCGCCATGGCCCGCAGATGGGCCAAGTACACCGCCACCATGTGACCCACTACTATCACCGCCACCGAGAAACCCCAAAGGAACTTGGCGCCGATGATACCGATGTCTATCAGGTATTCACCGGTGCCAAAAAGGTTCCATTCATAGCCGAAAGGATCAGAAATTAACGGGATTATTTGCTGCCCTTGTGTCAACAGCAATCCGAGAAAATGGGCATAGTTGTAGGCGAGAGCAATGGGGATTAAAGAAAAGA
This sequence comes from Dehalococcoidia bacterium UBA1141, assembly GCA_002311385.1. GTDB lineage: Bacteria > Chloroflexota > Dehalococcoidia > Lucifugimonadales > UBA3495 > UBA1141. The sequence goes on from DCAE01000151.1 coordinate 881, forward strand.
CGAAGGCTGCTACCAAGGTGGGTACCATCGGTCCCTTCTTACCCACTGCCCGGAACATCAGAGTTGTGAAGAACCAGTAGACCCCGGTAAAAGCTAGAGGAATGGCAATCAACCCTAGGGTATCGGCGATCACCGCCCCATTCAGAAACTTGTAGGTCAAGTTAGGGAAGCTAAAGATGAAATAAGTCTGAACCGTAACCCATTCTGGAGTGGCACTGAGCCCGTCGAAAGTGACCGAGGCCAGCAGCAATATCACCATGGCCACTACGCTGGGGGACACGACCCGAGTGTTGTTCAGCCCCACCGCGGGGGCCCGCAGATTGAATTGGGGGTTCTGTGCGTACTCGGTGCACTCGTAGCAGTCCACGCAAGAGCCATCCTCCGCCAGACAGTCGCCGCTATGACAATCCCGACAGACCATCGGTTCAACGACCCGAATCTCGGTGATGGAAAATCTGGAAAGGAGCCCAAAAACTACCGAGAAGACCTCTCCGTGTCTCAGCCACTGATGTTTGCCGAAAATGAACATTCCCAGCCAGGTAATAATTGAGTAAAAAATGATCAGCTGGCTCAAGCTTTTGGGAACGGCGCTTTCGGAGAAGGCGCTTTCCAACCAGGCAAATACAAAGAAAAGCGCCACCGCCGGCCACAAGCCCCAACTAACGGGGTTTTCGAACCCCAGAGTCATTTCCTGGTCGGGCCAAAACTGTTGGTAAAGGCCCTCCAGCCAGCCGTAAATTATCTTCCAGGGGTTTAGCAGCGCCCAGATGTTCCCCAGTAACGCCACCGTGAAACCCATACCCACCCACCAAATCACCCAGACAAAGGTCGGCGCGAAATTGTCCACCGGTCTATCCTCTCCGAATAATCCGGTGGCGATGACCAAAAAGAAAAGGAACACCGAAAGAACCTTCACAGGGAGCAGGTAGGAACCGCTAAAAACTTTGCAGACCGGAGAGAATCGGAAAAGGTTGAACCGAGGGTAGGAAAACTTTCGGTGTTCTCCACGAATGAAAAGGCCGATCAGAATGAAGGACAGAACCACCGTCGCGGCACCCCCAACTGCGAAGAACCCCAGGGGCAGGGGCAAATCGTAGCGCTCACCAAAACCGTGGGCGTAAACTGACCTGGTCGTCAGACCCAGCACCGCAACCAGGACCAAAGTAAATAGGCGGAGTTTCATGTATGGAGATTCCCCACAACTCAGGCTCAGAGCGGTTACTGGGGGCGCACCTCCAGGAAGCCGATATCCACTTCTTCTCTCTGATCATCTTCGTGAGAACCCCTATCGGATTCAGGAATCCCACTCTGCCCGGCAGAGTCCGGGCCTGGCTGTTTCTCGTTGTGGCTTGGGTGCTTCTCCCCGGCGGCATGGAAGGTAATACGGAATCTGCCGGTAGCGTCGGCCACAAACCCAAATTCGGTAATCAGCCCGGCCTCCAGGTATTTTTCAAGATCGTAACCGTGGAGGTGAATTCTGCCTGGTCTGTCCGGCTCAATCTTCAGCGTGATGGTGTCGCCTTTGCGAACATGAATGGTCTCAGGACTTAACTTGTCGCCTTCTAGCTTGACCACAATTTCCAGCTCTTTCGGTTCGCTAGTACCGCAACCCGCTACCGCGAAGGTAAGTGCGAGAAAGGCCCCAAGTAATAAGTGGTTAGCTTCTTTCAAAATTTGCCATAGCTTCATAGTTACTAGTTCCTTCGATGGGGTCATTTTGGTCGTTCCATAGGTCATTGACATCTATCTCATCGTCTCAGTCAGCTGTCTTGTTGCTCCGACTGCCTACCCTGCCCCAGATGAAAATGCCCATTGCAATGACGCCGACCACCAGCGCTGACACAGTAACCCAATTTATGTTGCGGCCACCTTCCCGCACATCCAGATTCATCTGGATGGATTCCTGCCCCATCTCGGAATCCACGTCCACCGTTACCACCCAATTGCCGACCATATCGAAAGCCAGGTCCATTTCAAAGAATTGGAGGGTGAAACTGTTCAGCGCGGGAATAGGACCCAGGTCGGTAGCACCTTCAGGGCCGGTGGCGGACACCGAGACGCTGGCCTGAGTGATAATTGTCTCATCCGCCAGAGAGCGGATTAAAATGCTGATGTGAGTATTGAATAGGACGGCCCGGCCGGGAATTATGCTCACGTCGATCCGGTAAGGGCCCTGTTCCTGGGACGATACTAGGGTTGCACGCCCATTAGCGTAGGCCGTTTTCGGGCTGAGAATCATCAAGAGCAAGAAAGAAAGCGTCAGTAAGCTTAGGACCAGTCCCAACTGGCCGGAGGGTGAAAAGGAGAACAGTTGCCGCAACGTTATCGAAGAACCATGACGATTTATGACTATATTTTAGCATGAAACCGTGGGCCGACCAGACACCCGGGCAAAAGAAATTTAGAAGGATCTATACTGTTGCCAGACTCCACAACTAGGATAGAAATCCAGCTTGAACGACCGGGGAGCGGTTCAAGGGCTTGCTGCCAAGTCCGGCCAGCAATTCAAAGTATACAGTGCTTGAATTTTTCAACCTCATTGGAGCTAGGTTCCCGTCCCCTGCCAATCTCCTTCACTGTGTCTTCTCCGAGGGCCTCGATCATGCACTGCAGTTCCCCTGGTCCTGGGCCGCCCTCCCGTCCGGAGTCCAGTCCTCTGCCTCTGGGGGCCTGTCCGAATTCGATGCCGGTGGTGGTATCCACGTCCACTTCAGGTACCGAGCCTGCAATGCTTGCGAAAAGTCCATACCCTCTACGATCGTCTGAGGCAACCCCGGCATATACCACGGTGCCGTTGCAGTTTACCGCCAGCGCGGTCACCAAGCCGACGGGCAAATTGGCCGAGATGTCTTGCCAGTTCAGCCCGAAATCTTTGCTCAAAAATAAGCCGTCTTCTTTGCCGGCATACACCACATCGGCGTCCGTCAACTCATATTCCATATCTCGGGTCGTACCGGTTGTAACTTGGTTCCAGTTCGACCCTGCATCGGTCGACCTATAGATTCCCTCCTCAGTGCTGGCCAATAGCAATTCTGGCCGCTTTGGGTGAATTAGAATGACGCTGATGCTAATGTTATTCGGCATCCCGTTGTTTGCACGAAACCAACTACCGCCTGCATCTGTAGACTTCCAAATTCCGTTACCGGTGACCGATTCGAGTTCAGTGGTTCCCAAATAGACTACCCTGGAGTCCTGGGGGTCTATTCTTATCTCGTGGATGGAGGTTTCCACGCCGTGAGGGTAGTCATTATCCCACTCTATCCATGTGTTGCCACCATCAGTCGATTTAAATATGTGAGAGCCACTGAGGGGCTTAGTGCTGAATTCAGAGGGGTCGTGGTTTGATCCTACGTAGATTACCTGTGGATTGCTAGGATCTATGGCAAGACCGTGAAGGTGCAGGTTCTCTTCCCGCTGTTCGGAGTGGTATAAACTGATCCCAGTTCCTAAACTGTCGTGAAAAGTTCGCTCGGATGAGATCTCCCAGTTGACACCCGAGTCGTATGTTATGCCAAAGGCCTCCCCAGAATGGGAGCTGGTGCTAGCGGCCTTGTTGGGATCGTCTGGGAAAAATACAAGACGCATCGGATAGTGGGTGAGCAGGCTGGGCGTCAAAGACCACGTCTGTCCAGCGTCCCGGGATCGGTAGAAACCTCTAGATGCTTGCTGCCCTGCCCACACCTCAAATGGCCGAGTCAGATGGGCCGTGATGTCCTCCAGAACATATTCGAATATGCCGGCGTCAGACCGGCCCCAGGTCTTTCCCCCGTCTTCGGTACGAAATATTCCTTGGGCATAATATTGGCCGAATTTGAACAAGTAGTCGGACCGGACTGAAAAGTTAAAAGTCTCAGTAGCCACCAAAGCGATGTCCGCATTTTCCGGATGCACGGCAAGGGCTTGGAGGTTCCGACTCGGTAGCCCAGAGTTTGAATCCGCACTTGATACATTCCTCCATGTCTTTCCGCCATCAGTGGACTTGGCCGCGCCGCCGTCTGTAGTTGCCCACACCACATTGGAAGAAGAACGAGCTATTCTCACTCGTAGCGTGGTGGTCGACGGCAGTCCCTCCGAATGTAACCCCCAACTGTTTCCCCCATCGCTGGAAAGGAGTATGCCTTCGCCTGTCGCTGCAAGGATCGTTTCTCCGTCAATTGAGTCTAGACCGGCTACATCGCGAGAGGATACAGCCTGGGAGAAAGACTCGCCACCATCACGAGAAATATACACGCCGTCAACGGCCCCGGCAAAAACTAGCCGGTCATCCTCGGGATCGACTAATAGCACGTTGAACGTCGAAATCCTTCCCCCAACTTCGTCAAAGCTGGCACCACCATCAGTCGAACGATATAGCTGGGCCGGAGTATCCCTATCCCCGGACCTAGTAGAACCCTTGATGGCAGTGTAAACAACTTC
>DCAE01000151.1:5378-6502 GCA_002311385.1 Dehalococcoidia bacterium UBA1141
GGATTGCTGCGGGCTACTGCTATGGAAGAAAAGGACGTTTCACTAGGACCTGGCGGGTATGGACTCCACAACACCCGGTCAAATGCGCCGCTAGGATCGTCCCAACTCGGCGGACGAACCGGCCGACCACCGGACATTGTACGCAATACTTTCTGGGAATCGGTTACGAATGCGACATCAGGATTGGTCGGATGGACCGCAACATCTTTTGCGTGATCTTCGATAAGAAGTAGTGCCCAAGTGCGGCCGCCGTCGATAGATTTGTACATGCTATGGGTGTTCACTTCAATGCCCAAGTAGAGTACGTCTGGGTCTGAAGGCGAATATACAATGTTGGCAACTTCGCCGGATCGCATCGGACGGCTTTGCCAATTAAAGTTCATGAGCTCTGCGTGATTGGTTGCGCTAGAGGAACAAACCTCTGGCTCTAGCGGAGGAGTGGGAGTGGAACTGAGACTGCGAGTAGGAGTGGTGGTGGGAGTGAGACTGAGAGTAGGAATGGTGGTGGGTGGGGAAGCAGGAGTTGAAGAAGGTGATCCGGTTGGTTCAACCAGGCTAGTGGTAGACGATGCCGGCGGGGCAGTGGGTTGAGACGTTGATATTGGCGTAAGAATGGCTCCCTCGTTTCCACAGGCCGCAAAAATTAATATAACCAATCCTAGAAGCGGAAGCCATAATGAGGCTTGACGCATACTAGACATGGAATTTTGGACACCTTTGCAAGCGGTTGCTTGAAATCTTGGCGTTCATTTTCTTGTAGTATTTGGCCAGACTAAGCGTAAAAAATCAACCATTTACCATCCAAACAGTTGGTTGCTGTAACCGTTTTGGCATTTCTTCGTATCAGGTCATTAATTAACCAAGTTATTCCCGTCGATTCCAGCAGGCTCCGCTCCCATGGTACCCTGAGGGCACTTCGCACAAGGCCCTTTGGTAGTTGCCAACGCCAGTGAGGTTTCGAAGCCCCTTAAACTAAGCGCCTCTATTTGGGCAGATACAGAGACATGCGCTATTGTTGCCCAAGTTAGGGGCAACATCACAGTCGCCCCGAACACCCTCAACTGTCGTCATGGTGGTTGAAAGTGCTGCCGCATAGCCCTCGGTTAAGGGCGTGGGGGGGCCGG
>DCAE01000010.1:0-2506 GCA_002311385.1 Dehalococcoidia bacterium UBA1141
CCCTACGCGTCCCTAAAACCCTCCCATTCATTATCACATTGCGGGTTAACTAAACTGTCACCGGAAGCAACTCGCTGGCAGGCGTCTCGGCGAGGCTAATGGGTGAGTCGACATCAAAGGGGCTGTCAAGACCCAAATCCTTACCAATTTCCCGCAAGGCGGGCATCACCTCCTGCCCCATAAGACGGATGCAGTCCATGGAGTCCTTATGGTCGACTTTTCCGTCATTACCCCAAAGCGCCAAGATTGAAGGTCGAGTCTCCTCAAGTATTTGCTTTAAGCTGGCGATCACTTGGTCAGGGGTGCCAGCGATTATGTTTTTGTTTTCCAGTTGCTTTTCGAAAGGGTCCGCTCTCTGGGTAACTTGGGTCTCCGCCCTTCGCCTCCGTGACTCCGGTGAGCTATAACCCGGTGGACTAAACCACACGGGGTGCCCCAAGCCGGTGAACTCGCCCAGCATCCACATGAACTCCCGACCGTTCTTCATCGCCTTTTCTTCGGTGTCGGCAACGTGGCAGCGGATGAGGTATCCCCGTTGCTCCGGGCCGGACTTGTAGCCTACACGCTGGGCGGCTTGATCGTAGACCTCCCAGATGTCCTGAGTCTGCTGGATAGTCGTATTCAGGCAAATGTATGGATAGCGGTGCTCGGCGGCCCAAGTCACTGTTTCGATGCTGGACACTCCGGGTATCCATATGCGCGGGTGAGGCTTTTGCAGTGGCAGCGCCCACGGGTTCACCACTCGGAACTGGTAATGGTTCCCTTCCCAGCGAAAGGGACCCGGCTCCGACCATATCTTGATAAGCAGATCGTGGGCTTCCTCAAAGCGCTCCCGGTTGTAGGCGGGGTTGGTATTGTTGGCCAACTGCTCCGAGCCACCTCCCCGAACAAATCCGGAAACAAGCCGCCCCTTGGAAATCATGTCCACCATGGCAATCTCTTCCGCCAGTTGGATGGGGTTTTCAGAAACCGGCAGGGGATTGCCCAACAGTACAATTTTTACTCTTTTCGTCATGGCGGCCAAGATTGAAGCATACATGTTAACCCTGGCTTGCATGCAGAAAGGCGCGTTGTGGTGTTCATTTAGCATTATGCCGTCTACGCCCACTTCTTCGGCGTAGAGGTACTCTTCAATCCGCTCGTTATACAAGCGGCTCCCGTCGACGGCGTCAAAGTGCTTGTTGGAAAGCATCAGCGCGCTGATACCACCAGCCTTCCTGGCTTCCTCCTCAGGATAATCAGACATGGGTTGCTCGGTGAAATACATCAAATGCATTGGTCATACCTCCCGAAATATTGGTTAATCCCACTGAAACTTTAGGGCCGGGAAAACAATTCAGGCGCTACTTTTAGGAGACAAATCTGGATATTAGCGCGGCGAGCTCAACCGGTTGCTCAACATCGGCGCAATGGCCGCAGTCGTGCAAGACTTCCAATCGCGCGTTGGGGAGAAGATCGGCGTATCTCCGGCCGCAACTTGCCGGGACAACTTTGTCATCTTCAGCCGACACCACCAAGGTTGGTGTGTCTATGCCGCCCAGCAAATGGGGCAATGACTGGTCGAACATGTAGGGTTTCCAGGCCAACCTCATGGCCATTTCCCGGTTTACTTCCCACACTTCCCTCTGATCCACGGTCGTTTCTGCGCCGTAAAGCGCTTCGAATTTGGCCTGATCGTGGAAACAGAGCTTGGTGTACTCCTCTCCGGAAAGAAGAACCTCGTCTAGTATTTCCCCTTCGGTGGGCTGTACCCCAACGGCACCCACCAAGACAATCCGGTCAAATATGTGGTGGCACATGGTGGCCATTTCCGCGGCCACCCAGCCACCGAAACCGATGCCCACCACCGAAACCGATTCCAAGCCCAGGGTTTTCATTAGCCAAAGATGACTCAGCGCCAAGTCCCGGGTGCTTCGCATCCAATCGGGGCGTTCGGACTTGCCGAAACCTGGGTGGGAAGGTACGTACACCGAGAAACTTCGGGCCAGATCTTCATAAAAGGGCAGCCAACCAGGGCTTCCCAGGTCGTCTTGAAACAGGAGCAAGGGTTTGCCTGTTCCACTTTTCATCATGTGTACTTTGCCAAAGTTTAATTTCACAAACTCTTCTGTGAAGTTTGTAGCCGTAGTGTTCATTTCAGCTCCTCTCTCCGGTGCCGACATTTTTTGCGTAGGTTGTCCCTGTTTTCAGGTCAAGCCAAATGAGTGGGAGGCGGGTTGCGGTGGGTTGATTGTAGCGGTGAGGGACAGGGTGTCAAGGTTCTTGGACAGAGAATGTGTCGGTCTCTCCGTCAGCAATACTGCATATCAACCGGGAGTGTATGGTCCGCCGCAACACCTTATTGCGGACCAAAACGTCTCAGGTGCGAAGATTGCAAAGCCGGGAGGGCGAAACCCGCAGCCGTACGGCCTTCATAGCCAGCGGGGCAGATGATGCTGGTGACGTTGGTAGGTGCATTTGGTAAGTCTTTTGGGATCACCCACAACTGGGCTGCCGGTCAACGCCG
>DCAE01000010.1:2600-2960 GCA_002311385.1 Dehalococcoidia bacterium UBA1141
TATTCCAGGTGGGGCATCATGGCCTCACGCTAGGGTAGGTATTTGTCCTCCATCTTCCGTATGCGCTGTGCCCCAAGGATGTTACCGTTGCTGGCCACGCCCCACTTGCTTTGGGCCGCATCTGCCAAGAAATCGTCAATGGCGCCGGTTCCCCTTTCCTGAAAATCGCTGAGGAAATCCCAGGATGCCTGAAGCGCCGCCATAGTGGTTAGTGAGGGATACCAAGCCGCAGCGGCCCCTGCATTTTGCAACTCCTCCAAGCTCGGATGGGTCTGGCTCCCATGAGTGAACAGGGGCAGAACTGGACCAGGAATTCGTTGAAGACTTTCCTTATTTTCCTCCCAAGATGCTACGGCGGGG
>DCAE01000010.1:3058-3531 GCA_002311385.1 Dehalococcoidia bacterium UBA1141
ACCACGTCCACGTTGGTCTGGCTCTTATAGGCCAAGCAGCGCTCCATCACCTGCTCGAAAGTCGCCCCCGGAACCCCAGCGTAATCGCATCTAGCCACGATGACGAAGTCCGGATCAAGCTCCATCTTGGCGTCCATAGCGGACCTTAATTTGCCCACCATCTCTTCAATGGAAACACATCGGCGGCGGGGCCCCGACTTGGGCGGGTAGGTCTGGTCCTCCAGATGAGTGCCCGCTATTCCGGCGCGGATATACTCTTTTACAGTCTCGTGTACCGTGATGGCGTCCCCATATCCAGTGTCCATGTCTACAAACACCGGGATGTCCACGGTATTTACGATGCGCCGGGCATTATCCACCATGTCCCGCATACTGGTGCCACCCTCTGTCCAACCCATAAGCTGGGCTGAAGTATTTCCCCCGGACATGTAAAACGCCTCGAATCCCAATACTTCTGCCATCTTGGCGCCCAT
>DCAE01000010.1:3626-4087 GCA_002311385.1 Dehalococcoidia bacterium UBA1141
TAGTCTTGTGGTCATGCGTTTCTTTTCTTGCATCACACTTCCTATGTCCTTTCCACAAATTAGTGGTCGATTTACCCATCACTTAATGACGCGACGACAGCAAGTTCTCGGATCACTTTCATCTTATGCCGATATCGTGATCAGCTTACGGCTCAGGTTCTGTAGTTTACATGAAGCCTAATCAGGCATAAAAAGCCCAGATTCGAAAAATCTGGACTTTTCATATTTGCCGTTTTGTCCTCAATTTGCCCTCAATCTATTGGGCGTAACAGTTTAAGAAGTCCCCGCACCTAGATCAACGTATCCCCTCCCACACAAGCCGCTCGTCGCGCCACGGGTCATTTACTACGCGGCATTCAAAGTCGAAGAATATAGTCGCGCGCTCCCTCAGCGAGTATGGGGGCCACGTCGGAATGGCAGCGTGATTCGGGTCCCCTTCCCGGGCGAACTGGACCCAGGCG
>DCAE01000010.1:4230-5908 GCA_002311385.1 Dehalococcoidia bacterium UBA1141
GGGGGCTTTCCGCCGCCGGCCAGCTTGGCTTCGGCTACCCGTATCGCGGGAATGCGCCACTCAAGGTCCGTTGAAATGGTGACTAGAAGGGCTGACGCAGACGCTCCTGGCCGAGTGCTCCGGTAGAGGTCGACGACGCCATCGACGCGGTCACCGAGAACCGTCCGAAGCATACAGCGAAGCCCGTTGTCGTCGAGCCAACCAAAGTTTGAATCTAAACGGGTGGTATTGAAATGGTCGTGCCTGTTAGTTCCGACCATGACGGACACATCGGCGCAGGAACCGGCGGCGATGGCGGACATCGGGTAGTCGGGCAAAGCGATCCCATCTATAACTGGGGAGAAAACGGTCGTGATGGGGAATGTGAGGAGGGAGGCGTCCCCTCCGGCGATCTTGCGAAGCGCCGCGCTCGAAGCTTCCAGCAGCCTGCTAGTGGGGACGGCGGCGAGCTGTTCAAGGTTCCCTCGCTGGACGCCTAACTCCGCGAGGGCGGCGTCAGCAGCGCAGGTTGCGCTCTCCAGGCTTACCCGCGGCCACATAAGATAGCCGCTAATCGGGATGGCGCGATGAAAGAGGCCGCGGGCTCCTGGCATAGCCAGGAGGGTCCATATCTTGGAGCCACCGCCCGACAAACCGAAGATGGTGACGTTGCCGGGGTCGCCGCCGAATGCCTCTATGTTGGTACGGACCCACTCCAGGGAAGCAACGAGGTCTAGCACCCCGGTGTTGCCCGATGTGGTGTACTCCTCTCCGAACGCCTCCCCCAGATAGAGATGCCCGAAGATGCTGAGACGATGATTGACGGTGACGACCACGACGTCGCCACGGCGTGCGAGGGCGATCCCCTCAGAGTCGGGCCCTCCACCAGAGCCAAACTCCCATGCGCCTCCATGGAACCAGACCATCACCGGCCGGCTACCACCGTCTCGGACCGCAGGCGTCCAGACGTTAAGCACGAGGCAGTCCTCATCCTGCACCTCCTGCTCGGGGAACCCCGCAGCCACTCTGGCGGCGGTTGCCTCTGCGCGCACTGGCTGAGGACAGGCCGGGCCGTAGTCGGTGGCCTCACGTTCCCCAGGCCACGGCGTGGGAAGCTTCGGGGGCAAGAAGCGATTGCGCCCTCCCGTCGGGCCGCCATAGGGGATGCCCTTAAAGACCTGAATCGCCTCTGACGTGTAGCCGCGGACCTTGCCGGCGGTCGTCTCTACGACCGGATTGCTCATGGCACCCTCCTTGCGTATTGCCTCTGAAACTCGGCGCAAGTATAGCCCAAGCAAAGTCGGCTGTTAAGGATAAGCAAAGCCTGGAGACGCGGTGGGTTGCCCTACCGGTCGGTGCTGAATGAGTCTGAATCGCGCTCCTCAGACTTCTTGGCCGACCTCAATAAACGCCCGATGAACGATTTACTCGCTTTGCTATAAGTACAGCGAGAATTCAACTACTTCTTCCCCGCGCTACACCTTGATATACCAGAATCCGCCTTGTTTGATAGGGCTTGGTAATAGTCTAGGCTCAATACCTAAACCGCTCTTTTCATCCAAACAATCGACCCCGTTTGGATCCACCGAGATTCTTGGGAAGTTAGTTGCTGGGCGGTTGGACCCTGGCCCGTTTCCACCATAAACAACAATCTAGGCTACTCTGGATATCTGGTCGAGCCAAGTGCTGATTGAGAGTA
>DCAE01000016.1:0-4013 GCA_002311385.1 Dehalococcoidia bacterium UBA1141
TTCAGAACACGATGGTGCGCTGGCGCCGTTCGGCTTCATATCTCTCACCTGATTTGTCTAGGTTTTTCGGATCGGCCAGTTCACCGCTTGAGCGGGTACGATGGTAATTTATTATGGCAGATCTCTTGATTCTGGGTTGAGGTTTAATTCGATTCTGAAAGTCGAGAATATACCCGAAGTCCTCTTCTGGGTTTGCCGCCACTACTTTCCAATTAATCTGCCCGTGATGGCCCCCGTTTAGACCATCAGCCATCAGATGGGGCGGGCTTTGCCCCCAAGCTCTCGAACCAAGGAAACACCAGCTGTTCATTGATGCTGGAGGTGTAGGCATGCCCCCAGTCCGGAAGTTCTTCATAAGTCGCGTTGTAGCCGATACGGGTTAATAGATCATACCCATTGCGAATTGAACCCACGCTAAAGATATGGTCCTGCGCTCCATGAACTATATAGATGGGCAACTCTATGCCTTGCTTCTTACGCAGCATCCCGTCCATCATCCCGTGAAAATCGCCGGCGATGGGCGAAATGCCAGCGAACATCTCGGCAGAGCTCAGGCCGAATAGATACGTGAAGGTTCCGCCATCGGACAGCCCGGACAGGTACACTCGACTCGCGTCCACCGCATAAGTGCTACAGACATCCTGGAAAATTGCGGTTATGGAACTAACATCGAGCATAGGCCGCAGTACCGACCAAGTCACATCCATAGATTTGGGCGCAAGTAGCATATAGCCTTTGCTCTTGGCTGGCCGTAGCCACGACCAAATATAGTGATCACCCCTTCCACCGGCCCCGTGGAGACAAATAATGAGCGGCCAATTCTGCTGGGGAGTATAGCTCTCCGGCACATACAGGGAATAGTCCGCTAGGCCGTCGGTCCGCTTGTTGTGAATCATGCCAACTGGAACGCCTGTGCCAGGCGAGGTGGCCTCCAGCGCTTCTCGATTAGGCAGCGCTTCAGGCGTCAGCCAATAGCTTTGCAATGTAGGCAACTCGCCCCGGCACTGATATAAAAGGTTCAGGGCTCGGCACAGTTCCCGACGGCTATTCGCAGAAGCCATGGGATAATCTCTCTCGCCCGCCTGCAAGAATGCTTCGGTGGCGTTGCCACAATGCCTGATCGCGGCAGTGAAGGCATCGTGAAACTGTACGTGGGAGTCCGGCGGAGGAAATTGGCCCAACTCATCCACCAGTGTGGGGAACATATTCGCCGTCACTTCTTGCAAAAGTGCCTGAGAAGCTCCGACCTTCCCGATGCCCATATTTTCTTGAATGGATTCGAAGGTTTGTAAGAACCGCAGGAGGTTCTCATCAGCGGCGTGGACTACCTGGGTGTATCGTTCGTCGGTCATGCTACCCTCATTTTAGACAAGGTATAATTTCCGCCAAGCTACGGTTAGGTTCACAATATTAAAAGCTAAGAACCAAAAAGTCGATGAGGCCCACCTAACCCTCGAAAACCTGTATGACATTGCCGAGCGAGGCGTTTTGGACCTTTCTGGCCTATCTCTGGTGTATGAAAGCACTCAACCGGATGAGATAACGTTGAGCTTTCTGTCCGACAATGGCAAAGACCAGGACCTGGTTGTTAAGGGGGCCGTCGCTGATCTTAAACGGCTGGCATTCGAAGAATACGGGATAGACTTGGCAGCGATCGAAGACGTAGCAGTGATCCGTTCTCGGCTGGCCGGCTACATCTTGACAGCGGACTGCCTGCTGTCCACGAGGAACGCACCGGAGACGGTGGATGGAATTACGACGCCAGCAGGCTCTGCGCAGCAGAGTGCGATTCGGAGGTTGGCTGAGAATTGGCGCAACAGGCGCGACTTCGAGGAGTCATACCTACGGCATTCCCGAGAGATAGAGGCAACGATCAACTTGGACGGCCTTCCCAACGACATGGAGGCCCTGAGGGACACTTAAACTCTCTCCACAATCGATGTGAAACTGCAGAAGCTGCTCGCCACAAGCATGAATGAGTCGCCGGCCGATTTCCTCGTCGAGATATCCAAGCAGCGTCAGCGGACGTTTTGGGGTCGACAACCCGAGAGCTATAAACGTTGGCAGCTTATCGCTGCGGCGGGAAACCTCCTTATTGAAGCCCAATATGTCCAGAGCGAATTGGGAAGGGCTTCCACCGTATCGGAGATGGTGGAGCGATACACTGAGACAGATCATCCCTGGTGCGAGTTCGATACGGCTCAACGCCAGGTCTTCCACAATTTCGTTAATACCAAGATCGAGGAAGGGCGTATTGCCTATTTCTTGGTCGATGCGGTGCGCTATGAAATGGGTTGCGAGCTTTGGCGCGCACTTTCAAGCGAAGGCGAAGCCAACATCTCAGGAGCCATTGCGTCCGTACCGACAATCACTGAGATTGGGATGGCATCGCTATTGCCTGAGGCTGAAAATGGAGTGGAAATCGTCGACGCCGGCGGCGGAAAGCTTGCCCTCAAGGTCGGCGAGGAGGTCCTCGGTAACCGTGCTCAGCGGATGGAGTTCCTGAAGAGGGAGGCGTAATGCCATCTCTAGCGATCCGCTTCCGCCTGGCAACGTCTACACAGCATGTGTTAGCCCAGATTCCAAAGTTGGGCTGTACCGGATAGAGGTGAATGCGCTCACAGGGTCGGGCAGATTGAGGGCACCGGGAGGGATGGACGCTACACTCAAACAATCATTAGACCGAGCATTTACGTTCGTCAAGTCACGGGCCTACGACCTGGGCTTGGTCCAGCTATTGGCGGGCCAGGACGTGCATGTGGAGGCTGTGGATCTACTTGGCAACCATGTCACTGCGGATAGTGCAGTCGCATTTTTCGTGGCGATCTACTCTGCGCTTATATCCCATGAAGTTCTATCAGCGGTGGTCGTTCTGGGCGACATGAGCATCCAGGGAAACATCAAGCCCACGCCCAGTATTACCGAGGCACTCCAGATGGCCATGGACAATGGTGCCAGGCGGGCCATCATCCCTTTGGAGAACAAGCGGTCATTTCTGGAGATGCCGGGAGACGTCGTGGAGCGGGTCGACCCCGTCTTCTATTCGGATGCCACCACCGCCGGCCACAAGGCGCTGGGGATGGGGTGATTGAACTCGAGTCTCGGGCAGAGGGCTAAGAGAGGCCAAGGCCCATGGCGGCAGCGCTAGCCACTGCGCTACACCCTGACAAACAGGAACCAGCCTTGGTTCCTAGGACTTTCTGGTTGTCGATAATCAACACCTAAACCACTCGTTTCAACCAAGCGATTGATCCGATTTGAATCCACCGAGATTCCTGGAAAGTTAGTTGTTGGGCGGTTGGACTCTACTCGAATCATCAGCAATGGTTCGGGAAGGCCGTAGGGTTGTTTTTGACCACCATCGCCGTGTCGCTGGGTGCACCTTTTGGTTCGATGCACTTGCCCGATTGATCAAACCGCGGTCAAGCGGTGGACGGCCACCAAGGCGAGCCGAGCGAGAGCTAGGATGAGGACGATGTTCTTTATCCAAACAATCCCTATGATTTCTCTCGCCCTAGGATGGCGGGGTGCATCGAGCCCACGCCATCTATGTTTGGTCGTCAACTCTTACTGGCCTCATTGCCCATGGAATTTCTGGGCATGACAGTTAACTACTGAAGATGCCACCCACTGTAAACGACAAAGGAGACCTGACCATGCCACGCTTTCCCATAGCCTCGCGCGACACGGTGCCCCAGGATCAAGTTGACACATTCGGCGTCATCGCGATCCGGTTGATGCGCGACATGTTGAGCCGTGCTACTCTGGTATATCCAGTATCAACCTCAACCGGAAATGGCTCAAGGAGGAATGAACATGCCACTTACTCTCGATGAAGCAAATCGAATGATGCAATCGGCGATAAATAAAGCGAAGGAACTAAACATCAACATGAGCATTGCGGTATGCGACGCAGGGGGTCACCTGCTAGCCTTCAACCGCACGGAAGGCTGCATTTGGATCAGCGCCGTGGCAGCTCAAGGGAAAGCCAGAACCGCCACAGGCTTCGCCCG
>DCAE01000016.1:4197-4383 GCA_002311385.1 Dehalococcoidia bacterium UBA1141
GGAGGCAGCGGCGGTACCGGCCAGCAGGACGAGGACTGCGCCAAGGCGGGCTTGGAAGCCCTTTAATGTAAGATAGGAAATCTCAGCCCAACATAATTTAATTGTACATCCGGGAGGCCTTTGGTAGGCATATGCGGAGTCGACGCGTCGCTTCTGGTTTGATCTTGTTAGACCTGATATGTCCCG
>DCAE01000016.1:4639-6938 GCA_002311385.1 Dehalococcoidia bacterium UBA1141
GGCAATCCCCAAAAGTAGCCGGTCGGATCCATCGCTCACATCGTAGAAGCAGAACCGAGGGGACTCCACCATAGCCATGGTGATTACGTTCTCATCGGGCCGGTACCCCTTCGAGACCGCCAGGCTGTCCCACGGGTGGTCTTCCATGTTTTCCGTGAGGTAATAAGTGTACCGCGAGAGCATACCGAAGATCGTCATTGAGGAGATGACGGGAATGCGAGCGCCGAGGTTCATCAGGATGAGCCAGATCGCCCGCCCGATTGTGGCGTTAGCCCGAAACCCGGGCCCGAGGCAGCCGTTCCCTCCGTGGACTCCGATCTCCGCCGGGTAGGGTCCATTAACAATCATCATCGGGGCGAGGCCGTGCATAGTGCCTTGGACGCCGTTGACGTGGAACTCCTCCCTGAGCGTTAATTCCGTCGCACCGAGGACGACGGGTAGGTACTCCGGCCGACAGCCAGCCATCAGCGCGTGGACTGCCACCGTACGGACGGTGGCGATCTCCATTGCGGGCGGTATCGGGTCGATGACTTCCTTGTAGTCACGTTTAGTCTGAGCGAGCATGCGCGAGATCCACTCCTCCGTAGGGGTTACGACGGGGAAGCCATCCGACCACGGCTTTTCCAGAAAAAACTCGAACTCGTCCACACGTTCGTTCAACCCTGCTCTCCTGTAACGCGCTTCCCGCTCAGTCCCTGAGATGGCTCCCGATCCGCGATTAAACGCAGAACCTTCTCGCACAGTTTCGCTCCGCCCTGCTGGTACAATTTCTCTCCGCCCTTGACACAATTAGTAACATCGGATACATGCGTTTTACGCGCCGTTTTAAGAAGGAGCGCTGATGATCACCCGACCGCCAGGATACGATCTGATATTGAAAGGCGGCACCCTTCTCGATCCCGCCCAAGGCATTAATGACCGGAGAGATATCGCGTTTAAGGACGGTCTAGTTGCCCAAGTGGCGAAACGCATAGACCCAGCATCGGGCGGAGCCACTGTTGACGTATCCGGCAAACTGATTACGCCTGGGCTTATCGACCTCCACGGACATTTCTACCACGGCGGCAACGCCATTTCGGTACATCCTGACCAAATGTGCTTGCCTTCGGGCACCACCACAGGAGTGGATGCCGGTAGCGCCGGTTTTGAAAACTTTCTGGCGATGCGAGATTATGTGTTCCCCGCCCACAGAACCCGCTTGTTAGCGTTCCTCCATATTGGAGGCGTCGGCCTGGCCCTGAATCGGTTGCTGGGTGGAGGCTTGCACGACATGCGGATTATTGACGTTGACCAGACTGCCGATGCCATTAAGGACAACGCTGGCTTCTGCTTTGGGGTCAAGGTAAGGATGCACGTGAATGCTGTAGCCTATTGGAATGCTCACCAAGCGATGAAATCGGCTCGGGCGGCGGCAGACCAATCGGGATCTAAGTTGATGGTTCACGTTAGCGGAACGCCCATACCTCTGCCTGAAGTGCTGGAATACCTAGGGCCTGGGGACATTTCCACGCACGCGTTCAATGGCAACCCTGAATCCATCCTGGACGGCCGGGGCAAATTGCGCCCGGAAGTGCGGGCCGCCGTGGACAGGGGAGTAATCATGGATGTAGCACACGGTGGAGTCTGCTGTGACCTAGAAGTGGTCAAAGCATCCATGGAGCAAGGACTCCTTCCTGACACCATAAGCACTGACATCCACAACCCACCGCCCGCCGGGTCTCCTGTTGACCAGACAGCGTATCTCGCGGACCGAATCGTGTATCCCATGAATGATTTAGTCAGCCAATTCCACTCTCTAGGCATACCATTGGTTGATGCAGTGGCCGCGGCCACCAGTAGACCGGCTCAGGTGCTGGGTCTTCAGGATACCCTGGGCTCGCTGGCCGTAGGAATGTCCGGCGATGCTGCGGTGTTCGACCAGCAGGAAGGCCGATTTATCTGGCACGATATGGCCGGGCATTCGGTGGACGGTCATGTACGCCTGGACACATTCCTTACCGTTCGGGCTGGCACCATTGCTTGGAGAGAGGGCCACTTGACCCAGATTGGCGAGTGCTAGGAGGATAGCTTGCGACGCAATTGGCCGAGATGGATTCCGCCTCTCGCCACATCTGTCTGTTGGCAACCAACAAAAGTGTCCCACTTTTGTTAAGGAGAGATCAGGGGGAAATGGCAGCGTTGCTGGACTCCCGGCGCTGCCGGCGATGGGAAAGATTTCGTCGATATCGAACCGAGCTCGAGTATGCCCTTCTTTTCGCCACTATAGTGACAGGGCAAAAAGTAGGGTATCAGGAGATGG
>DCAE01000002.1:0-219 GCA_002311385.1 Dehalococcoidia bacterium UBA1141
GGCCGCGAATGACGCTGGGGGCCATGACAATACAACAGTAGTCATTGCAGTGGTGGAAACAGTTGTTGACAAGTACCAATAACTCAACCCGTAGCCGAGGACGCTTTGGACATACGGCCTGGGCGGTCGCTCTGGGGTAGAGTCAGGAGAATGGTCTTCAGACAGAGGTGGGACCCACGGACCTATGAGCCATGACCACACCCGAACACATAGGGAAGT
>DCAE01000002.1:278-3503 GCA_002311385.1 Dehalococcoidia bacterium UBA1141
CGAAGACCTACACCTGATTGGTCAAGGTAGGTTTGGGAACGTCTATCGGGCCCCGGACCCTGACCTTAGGTGCGAAGTCGCCCTCAAGGTGATGAACGCAGAGTTCGCCGGAGACGAGCAGTGGGGGGCCAATTTCCGGCAAGAAGCCAGACTGATGGCCCGGGTGGTCATCTATATTGCGGGTATGCCTGCCCGTTCGCTTCGTTCAATCCTTCCAAGGATCTCGTCAGTATTATTACCACTGACTATTACTCCAATCAGCCCGTCACTCATTTCTGGGCCGCTCCCTCACCTTGTAAACTCGACCCGTAGCCGCTCTTCTGCGTTTATGTTGAGATGGTGATACCCGGCAGTTGGCACTTCTCCCACAGCCACTGGCGGTCATCATCTATCAACATCGGGCTGATCGTATCCCACACCTCCTGGTGATATCCGCCAAGCCAGGCCTTCTCCGGTTCAGACATCTGGCCCCAGTCGATCAATGACGTGTCGAAGGGAATCAAGGTCAAGGGGTCCAAGCGCAGCCAGCGTTTGCCGTCCGGATGATCCGGCATTTCATCGTCAGTCGCTACCACGTATAGATTTTCCAGCCGCACTCCGCCCCAATCCGCTTCGTAATACCCCGGTTCGTTAGAGACGATCATCCCGACTTTCATAGGCTCGTCCACACCCCTGGGCGCGATGCGCTGGGGCCCTTCATGCACGTTTAGGAACGCGCCGACGCCATGACCGGTGCCGTGCCCGTAATCCAGCCCCGAGTTCCATAGATGGGTTCGGGCCAGAGCGTCCAGAGCAATGCCGCCTGTGCCTTCAGGGAACTTCTGCATGGCCAGGTTTATATGGCCTCGCAAGACCTTGGTGTAAACCTGCTTTTGCCGCTCGGTGGGGGTGCCAACGATCACGGTGCGGGTATCGTCAGTAGTACCGCCAAGCATCTGAACGCCCGAGTCCACAAGGAACATCTCCCCATCCCTTAGCGGAACGTCAGGGTCCGCATCGCTGTAGTGGACTATTGCACCGTTGGAGCCCGCCGCTGCGATGGTGGTGAAGCTGAGATCATAGAACCCATCCTCACTGGCGTATTCCTCATGCAGCAACTGGCTGTAGTCGAGCTCACTTACCGTTTGGCCAGAACTGATCTTGTCTTCCAGGCTCTTGAAACTGCGAATTTTGGCGGCGGCCGCGTGACGGTGAGCCTCCCGGCTGGCAGCGATCTCAGCGTCGTTCTTGATTGCCTTGAGCATTACCACCGGATTGGCTTTTTCACTTATTGTCTGCTCCTCGCTTAGAAGAAGACGGGTAGCCATAGTTGTCCCATTGGGATCCAGCCATACGGTACCCGACGCCTCGGCCCCGGCTAGTTTCATAGATTCGACGTAGGCCTCGTAGGGCTGGAAGTCCACCAAAGACTCCAGGGCGTCCCGTAACGCGGCTGGCGGAGTGGTGCGGGTGAAGCACTTCGCTCGTTCCATGTCGATGACCAAGTAGGAC
The DNA here is from genome assembly GCA_002311385.1 of Dehalococcoidia bacterium UBA1141. GTDB lineage: Bacteria > Chloroflexota > Dehalococcoidia > Lucifugimonadales > UBA3495 > UBA1141. The sequence goes on from DCAE01000002.1 coordinate 1,770, forward strand.
TCGAACACCGGGTTGAACGAGATATCGCTGCCCCGGAGGTTGGTGACCCAAGCGATCTCATCCAATTTGGTTAACACCAACTGGTTGGCACCCTCCTCAAGCATCTCCTTACGTACGCTTGAGAGCTTATCAGCCACGCTCGCGCCTGTTACGCTCTCATGCAAGGCGTAGATAGCATTGGATGGCGGCGCAGGTTGATCTTCCCAGACAGCATCCACCAGATTAGCATCTATGGGCACCATCTCAGAATCGGTCGAATGCAGCGCTGACGAGTAGGCCGCATGGGCTTGCATCGACACCACGAACGGGTCGAAGCCGACACGGATGCTTCCTCGTTCTCTCTCCATTTCCGTCAGCCATTGGCTCAGAGTATACTCCCCGGTCAAGCCGAGTTTGTGGATACGGAACTTGTTCAGATCCACCTCCTCATCGGCCTGCAGGTAGTAACGGGAATCCACGAATAGATGGTTGCCATCTGGACAGATTATCGCGTCCCCGGCCGATCCCCTGAATCCGGTTATGGCCGTGCGCCGGCGGCTGTATTCCGGGACATATTCATTCAGATGAGCATCGGAAGAGAGCACCAGATATGCGTCTACCCGGGCCTCCTTCATATGCTGGTACAGCGCGTCTAGCCTGCGGGCTAGCTGTTTCCCTTGATCAAGCATGGTAATAATCGCTCCTGATGAGATTCGGCCTAGACTTTCTCGATTTTACCTCACCGGCGGTAGTTCCGTTTGATATCTAATAATGTCTTTCTCGGTATCTTTACCCCCATGATCGGTCCCACGATATGGAGCTAGAACAACCAATTGGTACGCTCATAGGCCCAAAGGCTTTGCGCCGGTGCTGTTATCAAAAGGCCCTTGGTGGGAATACCCTCCTGTAAACACCAGGGGAGCCGGGAGCGTGGCCGTAACTACCACCGATGTATTGTCCCATGGCGTCCCGCTCTCGCTGCGCTTCCCAGGCCAAGGTCTCAGGTACCTTCTCATGTTCGAACTCGTACATGGTCAGATATTTGGGGTCGCCCTCTACAGCATGATAACGGCGGACGAACAAACAGCCCGGAATCTCCAGATTGGCTGGCGTACGAATGGTGTCGTAGTACTCGTTGTACTTGGCGTCAATATCTGCTGGCACGTCCATCCGGCCTATCTGTAGGGCAGGGGCCATACCACGTCCTACGGTGTGAGGGTCGTTCTCGATGGGAAATATCTGGGTGTAGACGTTGCGCACACTACCCCGCCCTATAGCGGTCGGTGAAACCCGCTTGGTCCACTCGGTAGGGTTTTGGCTCTGGCGTAGATATTCGGAGGATTGGAGCGCCTCCGGCGACTCCAGCTCATAGACAGCTAGGTAGCGTGGGCCACCCTTGACTGCCTCGTACCGAGCGCCGTCCAGAAATCCCGGCGCACTGAGCCGTTCGGGGAGATGTTCTTGGTTGTACCAGGCGTTAAAATCCGAGTCCTGCTCGGAGTCGACGTCGGTGAACACAACCAACAATGCGGTGCCTTTCTTTTTAGCCATTGCCCCTACCCCATATCTTGTGAATCGGTCGAAATCCATCCAGCCCATCACCAAACTTCTGCATGGTTGATTATATACGCCCCAATGTCCTGCGGCCCCAGCGTCCACCGAGGTGGAGCCCAGTGGGCAATTCTTCCCCTCCAAATCCGCAAGGCACAGATATAGCCGGTGAGCTTGACAAGTTAAAGGTGTTGGTACGCACAA